>CAYYLP010000001.1:0-153958 GCA_964472865.1 uncultured Ruminococcus sp.
ATGAAAGATGGTTCTTTGTGAAGGAATCCAAAACAGAATCAGGAATCAGAGAAGTCCCTATTGCTGAAAAGATTGTTCCATTCTTTGAATATTGGATGTCAAGGAAATGTGATCACCTGATTTGCACACCTGATGACAAGCCTTTTGTGTATCGCAACTATTATGATTCATATTGGACACCGCTGATGGAAGAACTGAATCTGAAACACAGACCGCATGACACAAGACACACCTGCATCAGCATGTTGACAGAAGCAGGTGTTGATGACAGGATCATCAAGAAGATTGTTGGTCACAAAGGTCAAGGTGTGACTGAAACTGTTTACACACACTTGGAACTTCCAATCAAACTTGAAGCAATCAATAAAATATAGGTGATCCACATGAAGAAAACAGAATACAAGAATAAATTCAATGAAGAACATTATGACAGAATATATCTTGCAGTTCCAAAAGGAATGAAGGAAGTCATCAGGAATCTTGCTTCTGAAAAGGGAATGTCCCTGAATGCCTATTTCCTTGACTTGGTTCATCAGGATCAGGAAGGATTGTTTGACAAATTGCAGATTGCTGAAAAGAACAGGGAACAGATCAGGTCATTGCAGGGGAACACCCATGATGGATATGACATCACGTTCAAAGATGGTCACATGATCCATTGCAGAACCAAATTGGAAGTCAGGAAAGCAGTGATTTCATATCTTGCACAAGATTTCAAAAGTCTTGTGCAAGACCCTTGATTTCCTGTTACTATCTTGTTTCTATCGTGTTACTAATGGACAAATTTTCAGGTGTTTGGACAGACCTTTGATCATACCCTGAAAACAGAAAAAATCCTTGAAAACACAAGGTTTCCAAGGATTTCTGAATTTGTTTCCAACAGCCTTTGAATTATCTCTTTGAGAACTGCGGAGCACGACGAGCGCCCTTGAGACCGTATTTCTTTCTTTCCTTCATTTTCGGGTCACGAGTGAGGAAGCCTGCCTTCTTGAGGGCACCGCGGAGGGACTCATCATACTGAAGAAGGGCTCTTGAAAGACCGTGACGGATAGCACCTGCCTGACCTGTTACACCGCCGCCGTTTACACGGCAAACGATATCGAACTTCTCGGTTGTGCCGGTGAGCTCGAGAGGCTGACGAACGATGAGCTTGAGTGTTTCAAGTCCAAAATAATCATCAATATCTCTGTCATTGATGGTTACCTTGCCCGTACCTGCATATACACGAACACGAGCTACTGATTTCTTTCTGCGGCCTGTACCGTAGAAATAAGGATTAGAATCGTACATTATTGTTGCCTCCCTTCATTAAAATGCCCACTCTTCGGGCTTCTGTGCAGCGTGCTTATGCTCGGCACCTGCATATACGCGAAGTCTTGTGAGTGCCTCACGACCGATTGTTGTGTCGGGAATCATACCCTTAACAGCCTTCTCAACAACAAAAGTCGGCTTTGTACGCATAAGAGTGCTGTACTTAACCTTCTTCATATTGCCGATAAAACCGGTGTGATGATAGTACATTTTCTGATCGAGCTTGTTGCCTGTGAGGACAATCTTATCAGCGTTGATTATGATAACGTGATCACCACAGTCTGCATGAGGAGCGAACTGGGGCTTATGCTTGCCGCGAAGAAGAACAGCAGCCTCGGTTGCTACACGACCGAGCGGCTTACCCGCAGCGTCAAGCACATACCACTTGCGGACGATATCGCCCGACTTAGGCATATAAGTTGACATAGAACTTACCTCCAAATATTTTTTCTGCTCGAATATATTAACACAAGGTCTCAATTAAGTCAAGCCCTTTTTTCCGATTTTTTAATTTATCCTTTGCGAACTCTTGTTTTCTCGTTTTTTCTCCGTTTTTCATATGATTTCCTCATTAATAATTTACAAAGAATTTTTCAAAAAAACACCGCACTCCGTGGAGTGCGGCATAAAATGTGCTTTAACGGGCAAATCAGACCTTGTCCTTATCCTTGCCCTTGAGAAATTTCTTTTCCTTTTCCTCGTCCTGCTCCTCATCTTCAGTCTCGGAAACAGGAAGGATTTCGACTCTGATTTTTTCTATACGTCTGTTTTCAACTTCAAGAACCGTAAACTTGATGTTTTCAAAAACAACCTCGTTCTGCTCGCCCTCCTTCGGGAGGTAGCCGAGCTGACTTATAATATAGCCGGCAACGGTGTCATAATCACCCTCGGGAAGCTCTTTCTTTATTATTTCATCAAGCTCGTCGATATCGGTCATACCGTCTATCGTGAAGGTCGTTTCGTTAATCTTGGAGATTTCCTCCTCCTCGTCATCATACTCATCCTGAATATTGCCGACGATTTCCTCAACGATATCTTCAAGTGTAACTATACCTGCGGTTCCGCCGTATTCATCAACAACAATCGCCATCTGCTTATGCTCGCTTGTCATTGCCTTGAAAAGATCACCGCAGCTTTTGGATTCGGGAACAAACATCGGCGGACGCATAATCTTTTTCATTGCGTGCTTAGGAAGATCTGTTCCAATATATTTGAGCAAGTCCTTAACATAGATAATTCCGATAATATCGTCCGGATCATCATCGTAAACCGGAATTCTGGAATATCCCGTTTCGATGGCCGTTTTAACAACATCCATTATCGAATCGTTGACATCAACGGCTGTCATATCCGTTCTGTGGGTCATAAGATCGCCTGCATCAAGATCGTCAAACTCGAAAATGTTGTTAATCATTTCCTTTTGAACGTCCTCGATGACGCCTTTTTCGCCGCCGACATCGACCATCATACGAATTTCTTCCTCGGTAAGAGTTTCCTCATCCGCATGGGGGTTAAAGCCCAAAAGCTTTACCACGGCATTGGTCGAAACGGAAAGCACCTTTACAAGCGGTGCAAAAATTTTGGAGAAGAAAAGCAAAATTCCGACTACCTTAAAGGAAATCTTTTCAGGTGCCTGCATTGCAATTTTCTTCGGGGCAAGCTCACCCAAAACAAGAGAGAAATACGACATAATAATCGTAATGACCACGATTGAAAAGCCGTTGATTACACCGGCACCGAGAGTTCGGTAAACCGCCGTATTTTTTAAAGCGTTTGAAAGCATATCGGCAAAGGTTTGCGATGCACTTGCGGAGGTAAGAAATCCGGCAAGCGTAACGCCGATTTGAATCGTTGACAGAAATTTTCCGGAATTTTCGGTCAGCTTCATAACCTGCTTGGCCTTTTTGTGTCCGTCCTCTGCCATTTTCTCTATCTTGTTGTCATTCAGGGTTATTACCGCTATCTCACTCATTGCGAAAAATGCGTTTACTAAAACAAGTACAAAAAGTAAAATCAGCTTAAGTATAATCCCACCCGGGTCATCCATTGTGGACTAACTCCTTTCATCGTGTAAAATTTTGATTATTATATCATACTACCATATGATAGTCAACAAAAATAATGCTTTCTGAACAATTTTAAAATCAAACCTCGATTACCGTGTATGAATGCTTGGAATACGGAAGCAGCTTTTTTAAAATGTCCTCCGTTTTCAGCTTCATATAACAGGTTGTTGTGCCGTCACTGCAACCGAACCATTCGCTTTCGCAAACCGCCTTGTCAAAAACCACCTGAACATCCTCCGCCTCCTTGCGAAGCACGCCGAAAATTGTCGTTGCACCGACCTTGGTACCGATAATTTCATCAAGCAACTCCGCAGAAGCAAAGGACACACGGGAAATTCCGAGTGCGGAGCTGAAATCCTTTGTAACAAACGGCTTGTCACCCTCCGTCACAAAAAGATAGAAGCTTGTTTTTTGACGGTTGCACAGAAAAAGTGTTTTTACGGTTTTCATATCCAGTGCCTTGTCGATTTCGATGCAGTCCTCCATCGTGACCGCCTCATCATTATCAACACGGCTGAATTTGATTTTATTTTCATCAAGAAATTTATACGTCATTTCCTGCAACGGCGTTTTATATTCGCTCGGAAGCTCTGACGTAGGCTCACTAACGTGTATCATAAAATCATCCTTTTTTATTACGGCATCGTTACATAATCAAGCGGATCAACCGTTTCGCCGTTGTATCTGATTTCAAAGTGCAAATGCGGACCCGATGACCATCCGGTACTGCCAACTCTTGCAATTATCTGTCCCCGTGAAACCTTTTGACCCTGCGAAACCAAAAGTGCGCTGCAATGGCCGTAAAGCGAGGAATATCCGTCGCCGTGGTCAATGACAATATAGCTACCGTAGCCCGTGCCGTTCTGTCCCTCAGGCGAGGAAATGATAACCGTGCCTGCTCTTGTGGCAACGATATTTTTACCCATAGCTCCGCTCATGGAGACGTCAATTCCACTGTGATATTTGTATTGACCCGTCAGCGGATGATAACGGTAGCCGTAATAGGAGCTGAGATAAACACCGCTGTAGGGCAAGGGCCAAGCAAAGCCGCTGGCGCTGACATTTGAATTCATACTGCCGGCATTGCCGCCGGAAACACTGCCCGATGAGGATTGGTTGGCCTTGTTGATTGCCGCCTTAATCTCCTTATCCAAACGTGACATCTCGGCATTGTATTCATCAAGTGAAATTTCAAGCTGCTTTGTCTGTGCGTTCAGTGCCGCAAGCTTGGCTTCAACCTCCTCGGTCTTTGTCTTGATTACAGCCTGATTCACAGTCAGCTCATCCTCGGTTGATTGGAGATCGGTACGCTTTGCCTCAAGCTCGGTCTTTTCCTTTTGCAGAGTAGCCTTCTTTTCCTCAAGCTCCTTTTGCATTTTTTCAATCGCTTCGATTTCTTCGTGGAGCTTATCGACAAGATTTTGGTCGTTTTCCGTAACACGCTTGAACATTTCAAGCCTGTTGAGGAAGCTCGACATATCCGAGGATGCGGTGAAAATCTCCAGAACAGAGGTTTCACCTGCCATATAATTTGCCCTCATTCTGTCGCAGAAAAGCTCAATCGTATCATCAATTTCTTTATCCTTTTGAGCAATTTCTTTGTCAAGACGTGCAATTTCCTCATTGAGAGCGGTTATTTTTTTCTCCGTTTCGGCAATATCATCAATAATAACATTCTTTTGGGCGGTTATATTTTCACGCTGCTCGTTGAGCTTTTGAAGCTGAATATTGAGAGCTGAAACAATCTTGGTCTGATCCGCCTTTTGACTTTCCAACTCCTTAACCTTTTCCTCACTTTCGGAAACCTTGTCCTGTATATCGGAGTATTCTCCGCGGAGGTCGGCAAGTGTTTTCGCCTTGACGGGCGGCGTATATAACGCAAATGAACCGAAAACAAGTGCAGTGCTCAAAAGAAGTGAAAGAAGCTTATTCATCCTCCTCATAGACAACGCCTCCTCGCTCTCTGAGATATTTTTGAATTGAAATAAGACTGCCGATTCCGCCGGAAACAATTCCGATAATCAGGAAGGCAACGAGCATATAAACGGCATAATCCGTAAATGCCACAATTTCAAATTCCTTACTCACCATCGAAAGCATAGATGAAACGGAGGGCGAAATCAGATAATATACACCCCAAACGATTGCAAGGGAAAGTATACCCGAAATCGAACCGAGAGCCATACCCTCAACCATAAACGGCCAACGTATGAACCAATTCGTTGCACCCACCGATTTCATAATGTTGATTTCAAGTCGCCTGTTGTACATCGTAATGCGAACAGTGTTTGCGATAATGAAAAGTGAAATAAACAGAAGAATTGCTATTACACCGATGCTGATGTAAAAAATCGTCTGTCTGATTTTAACAAGTGTGTTGGCAATATTGCTGTTGTCGCGAACCGTATCAACGCCGTCAAGCTGTTTAAGCTCAGCAACAGTTTCGTCAAACTGTGTCATATCGCTGACCGAAACCTTAAAAAGGTCGGGCAAGGGATTTTCAACTCCGTCAAAATAGGTTGCATCCGTACCGAGCTCATCAAGCTGCTGCTCGAATGCAGTCTCCTTATCGACAAATTCGCAATTTTTAACATTTGCCATCAGGGTAATTTTTTCTTTGAGCGTGGTAAGTGCTTCACCCTCAACGCCGTCCTCCACATAGACCATAACAACATTTTGGCTTTCGACATTATCCATAACGCCGCTGACATTGACAATCAGCATAAAAGCCATACCCATCATAATAAGGCAGGACATAAGCACGGCGATTGAAGCGATGGACATAAGATGGTTTACTCTGACGTTTCTGAAACCCTCCTTGGTAAGGTAGCCGAGACGTCCTCTTCTTTTTTTCATTGCTTCTCACCGTCCTTTTTTGCAGCATCCTGTTCAATGTAGATACGGTAAGAATCCGTGTCGCTGATTATCGCATTGAGGAATGCCTCATCTACGTCATCTTCCTTCTGCGACTGAACCGGCTCCTCCGGCTTGTGTGTGAATTTTTCCTCAAGTGATTCCTTTTCGGAATTTAGATGAGTTGAGGCGTGAGCCGGAAGCTCGCCGTTTTCGATAGCACCGTCCGAAACGACCTCACCACCCTGAAGCGTGATAACTCTTTTGTCAAAGCGTTTTACCAAATCGTGGGCGTGGGTTACCATAATCACCGTTGTACCCGCCTCATTAAGCCTTGTGAGCAGCTCAACAATTTCGAGCGACATCTGTGGGTCAACATTTCCCGTCGGCTCGTCGGCAATTATGATATCCGCATTGTTCGCCATGGCACGGGCAAGCGCAACTCTCTGCTGCTCACCGCCCGAAAGCTCATTCGGGTAATTCCTCGCCTTTGCGGAAAGACCTACGATTTTGATAACGTAAGGAACTCTTTTTCTGATCTCTTTCTCTCTTGCACCGACAACGCGCATTGCAAAAGCTACATTGTCGTAAACCGTCATTGTGGGGATAAGTCTGAAATCCTGGAAAACAATGCCCATATTTCTGCGGAAATAGGGAATGTTTTTTTTCTTCATTTCGTTAAGATTGTAGCCCTTTATCGTAATTGCACCGGCCGAGGGAATTTCCTCCCTCATCATCAACTTAAGAAATGTACTCTTTCCCGCTCCCGAAGCTCCGACAACAAAAACAAATTCTCCCTTGTCAATATGGATGTTGACATTGTGCAGGGCTCTTGTTCCGTTGTCATAAATTTTGGAAACGTTTTTGAAATCAATCATATTATCTTCCTTATTTACAACAATAAACTGTTAAAACACATTTTCGGCGAAAAAATCCGCCGAAAACGTCCTTCTGATTAAAATTAATACTTGATCGGATTTGCATCAAGATATCTCTTTACCATCAATGCGACCTTGAATACAATCGCATCGTCGAACTCTCTCAGGTCAAGACCCGTAATCTTCTTGATTTTTTCAAGACGATAAACAAGAGTGTTTCTGTGGACAAAGAGCTTTCTTGAGGTCTCACTGACATTGAGGTTATTCTCAAAAAACTTCTGAATTGTGAAAAGTGTTTCCTGGTCAAGACTCTCGATTGAACCGCGCTTGAATACCTCACGCAGGAAAAGCTCGCAAAGAGTTGTCGGGAGCTGATAGATAAGTCTTGCAATACCGAGGCTGTCGTAGCTGACGATGGTTTTCTCATTGTCAAACACCTTGCCGACCTCAAGAGAAATCTGAGCCTCCTTAAAGGAACGGGCAAGCTCCTTGATACCGGCAACTGTGGTTCCGATACCGATAACGGAATGGGCATAAAGCTCGGTTGAAAGCGAATCCGCAATTGAGCGAGCAAGCTTTTCAAGGTCCTTGGACTCTATGTTGCTCTTAACCTCTTTAACAAGGGCAATATCGTTTTCGTTGATGCTTACAACAAAATCCTTTGACTTATCCGGAAAAAGATTTTGAATGATATCATACGCCGATACATCGGTCTGGTTGGGAATTCTGATAAGAAGTACAGCTCGGGTGGCATCGTTGTTAAAGCGAAGCTCACGAGCCTTGAGATAAATATCTCCGGGAAGAATGTTGTCGAGAATAACATTCTTGATAAAATTGTTTCTGTCGTATTTTTCGTCAAAATACTGCTTGAGGTTGCTCAAGGCAACCGCACTGATATTTGTATACTTTTCGGCAAGGTCATCGTCGCCGTCAACAAAGACAGCATACTCCGGATGAATCTGATTGCCAAAGGTCTTATAGGTGCAGCCGTCAACCACGCAACTCTCGCTGTCCATAAAGGCGCTTGCTGCGGCGGTAGAGGCAATTTCTCCGATTCTTCCAAGCTCACTGCAGGAAATAACCGTACCTGTTTCGTCAATAATTCCGACCGTCCTGTCGATTGCACTCCTCATTTGATGGATAACGCCCTGAAAAAGTCTGTTTGACATATTATCTCTCCTCGTGTTATTTTTCACTTCATTGCTGCCCGATATTTAAAAAATTCAATGCTTTTGGGCAGGTTTATACAAAATGCCAACCTAAACATCTACATTTTACACAATTTGAAATCATTTTTCAAGTCTTTTGAGGATATTTTTTGCTTTATCTTTTGAAAATGGTAAAAAATAGGCTTTTATTTTATAAAAAATAACCAAACAGCGCTCAAAAACAGCATTCATTTGCCATTGTGAAAAATCACCAAATGTTGACCGAAAAGCCCTTAAAATAGGCTTCCGACACAATATTTTGACCTGTTGTTGTCAAATTTCACAATAAAAAACGACTCAATCAAGTGACTGAGCCGTTTTGAAAAAATTTTTATTTTTTATCAATATCCACCGAAGAACTGGCTCCAATCATAGGGATTCGGACTCTGCTGAGTGGTCTGCTCTGTGCTTGTGCCGCCCTTATCCTCAACAAGCTCCGCATCAACGGTGAAGGTGTCGATGGAATAATCGGAATTTATTCTGCAAATTTCGAGCTTCAGCTTGTCGCCAACCTTGCCGTTTTCGATTTTATCGAGCAAAATATCGGCACTGTCGAGCTTTTGACCGTTAACTGCGGTTATCATATCGCCAACCTTAACATTCGTATTTGCAAGCGAGCTGTCATCACTGATTGATGCAATAACAAGCGAGCCGCTCGGAAGACCCTTGAGCTTGACAACCATAGCGTATTGCTGATATTTTTCGGCAGCGGCATAGGAGATACCGAGCTTGGGTCTGTCGGTAACGTAGCCGTTTGCGATGATATCGTCGATAATTTCCTTTGCATCCGAGATAGGAACCGCAAATGCCATTCCTTCATAGCCGGTGCTGACAATCTTTGAAGAATTGATGCCAACAACCTGACCGAATTCATTCATCAGTGCGCCGCCGGAGTTGCCCGAGTTAATGGGCGTTGTGTGCTGAATACACTTCATTTCGTAGCCGCTTTCGCTGCTGATGGGTCTGTCAATTGCGGAAATCATACCCTTTGTGAAGGAGCCGAAGAACTCCGAGCCGCCGGGGTTGCCGATTGCGTAAACCGTCTGACCCTTTTTCAATGCGGAGGAATCACCGAATTCCGCTGCGGTAAGTCCTGTTGTTTTGATTTTGATAACGCCGACATCCGTTTTTTCGTCGTAGCCGACCATAACTCCGTCGTAGGTGTTGCCCTCATAGTCCGTAACCGTCATAGTGTAGCCCGAGGTTTTGACGTCACTGATGACGTGAGCGCAGGTTACAATATAGGTATACTGCTTTGAGCTGTCCTCACTCATAATAATTCCCGAGCCCTCACCGACAAGTGAATTTGACGAGGAGGATGAAAATATCGACTGTGCCTGACCGTAGAGCTTTATACCGACATTGAATTTTTCCGCTTTGGCGGCAATCTCCTCACTGGTGGGCACGTTTGAGGTGTTCTTAACCGTCGGAGTGTCGCTGATTGAAAGCTGCGTGGAATCGCCCGGTTCAGCTTCCTCGACATTGTCCTTGTTCATAAGAAAATATGTGCCTACCAACGCAACCGAAACGCAAACCACCACGGCAACAAGAGCTATCAAAAAGCCCTTGAGACCCTTGCTTTTTTTCTTCTTTTTTTCGCTTTCTGTTTTAGCCTGTGCATCCGCATACGGCGTATTGCTCTGATACTGTTGAGCGTTGTACGGGCTGTACGGCGACTCCTGCTCCGTTTTTTGTGCGCTGTCGTTATAGCGGCTGAAATCATTATATTTTTCGTAACCTTGATCGGAGTCTACCGTATCGTCTGTTACCGGCTCGGCATAAATCTTTTCGGGCTCCGCCTGTTCGGAATCAGCCTTCTCCCCGTAATTGTCACTGTAATATTTGTTTTCGTCACTCATAATCGTTCCTCCTGCTCTTTAATTATGATATGCCTATATTTTAAACGTGTGTTTTTAAGACTGTTTTTATAAATTGTAAACAAAAATTAAACGTTGGGCAGCCAAAATACAAATTCCGTGTATTCTCCAACCTTGCTGTCGGCAACAATTTGTCCGCCGTGAAGCTCAACGATACTCTTTACAAGATACAATCCGAGACCTGCACCCTTGACATCATAGCTTCTCGATCTATCAATCTTGTAAAATCTCTCAAATATCTTTTCAACCTCCTCACGCTCAATGCCCGCACCGCTGTTACGTATGCTTACAAACGTCTTTTCCTTATCGTTGTAGGTTTTAAATTCAATATATCCACCCTGCGGAGTAAACTTAACGGCATTGTCAATGAGGTTGTAGATAACCTGGAACATCAAGTCCTCGTCGGCAGAGACGATGGTGCTTTCCATCGTATCAAGACCCAAAATTTCAATATTTTTTTCACCGATTTTTTTCTCAAAGGAGAGTAGGGTTTTGAAGATATCCGCACCGATATCAAACTGCTTGAGATTCATATTCATCTCACCGGCTTCAAGCTTGGACATATTTAGCATACCCGTAACAAGCCTCGATAATCGCTTGACCTCCTCGGAAACAAGCTTCAAATAATAATCATATTTGTCCGCACTTATTGTTCCGTCAAGCATACCGTCGATAAAGCCGCCGATTGAGGTCATAGGAGTTTTCAGCTCATGCGAAACATTGGCAACAAAGCTGCGACGTGAGCTTTCAAGCGTGGAAAGTGACATTGCCATTGAGTTAAACGCCTCGGAAAGCCGAGCCATTTCATCGTGACCCGTCACCTTGACCTTGTAGCTGAAATCGCCCTGTGCATAGTGCTGTGTTGCAACGGACATCTCACGCAGGGGACGTGCCAGACGGTAGCTGAGGTATGAGGCGGTCAAGAACGAAACAACAAGCGAAAGCAATGCCGCAACAAGGAATATTTGCAAAATTCGTTGTGCATAGCTGTACCAGCTTGAAGCCATTCTCTGTGTTGCGATAACGATTGCAACCGTATCACCGTTGAGCTTTATAGGCGATGCCGAGCTTAATTGAGAGCGTACAAAGGTATCGCCCAGCCTGCCGATTTCGGTGTAATTGTCGTCCTTTGCAGCCTCTATCACGGATTGGTCAATTCTGTAGCCACCGTGAACAACACATTTCGCCTTGGAGTCAAAGCGAAAACGGTCGCCCATCATTTCCTTGCAAACAACGACCTCGCCCTTCATATTGATTATGAAAATATCCGCATCAATCGCAGACGACATATTGTTGATAGTATTGCATATCATAGAAAGCGGAGAGATATCAACCTCCTCTCCGCCGTCATATTCACCTGAAAATTGACTGAGAATACTTTCCGAGTTTTCCGAAATTATCGTGGTATTTCTCACAAGAGTAGAAAGCTGCTCCTCGTTCCAATATCGCGTTGCTATAAGCAAATAGGTTGAGCAAACCATCAGCACACTTAGCAAGCTGACCGAGGTTATTATCGTCAGGTACTTATAAAACAGCCTTTTATTCTTGCTTTTAGCTGATTTTTTTTCGGACATTTATCATCAGTCCTTGGTTTCAAATTTGTAGCCGACGCTCCAGACCGTTTTGATTTCCCATTTATCCGAAACATCCTTTAACTTTTCACGGATTCGCTTAACGTGGACATCAACGGTTCTGCTGTCGCCGTAGTAATCAAAGCCCCAAACCTCGTCAAGAAGCTGATCCCTTGTGAAAACTCTGTTCGGATTGCTTGCAAGGTGGTAAAGAAGCTCAAGCTCCTTCGGCGGTGCATCAACCTTTTCGCCCTTAACTCGCAGCTCGTAATTTGTCAGATTTATGGAAAGGTTGTCGTACGAAACCTGCTTAATCCGACTATCGGAATTGGCTGCGGAGGCGTTTGAGGTTCTGCGTAAAACAGCCTTGATTCTCGCAAGCACTTCCTTTGCATCAAAGGGCTTGGTGATATAGTCATCCGCACCGAGCTCAAGTCCGAGCACCTTGTCAAAGGTTTCGCCCTTTGCGGTGAGCATAATAATTGGCTTATTGGAATACTTTCTGATTTCTCTGCAAACCTGCCAGCCGTCAAGCTCAGGCAGCATTATATCAAGGAGCATAAGGTCGGGCTGATTTTCGGCAAAAAGCTTGACCGCCTGCATACCCGTGTTGGCTATTGCCACCGAGTAGCCCTCCTTTTCCAAATAGAGCCTGAGAAGCTCACATATGTTGGTATCATCGTCAACCACAAGAATTTTTTCGGTTGCCATAGAGATCCCTCCCATTTCAATGATATCTTAATAATACTCTATACTTTAAATTATAGCTTTTATTTTGTCCATTTTATGAACTAAACAAAAATATTCCTTTAAAACACATTTATCTCAAACACTGTTTTCGATTTAAATTCCTCGCCTGCCTTGAAGCTGCACTGAGGGAAATTCGGATGATTCGGGGTATCGGGATAATACTGTGTTTCAAGGCAAAGTCCGGCGTGCTTTATAATCGGCAAGCCGCCCTTACCGATAACCGTGCCGTCAAGGAAATTGCCCGTATAAAGCTGCACTCCCGGCAAATCGGTGTAAACCTTGAGCTGTCTGCCGCTGACCGGCTCATAAACAACCGCATCCGCCTCGCCCTCAATGTGCTCAAGGCAGAAATTATGGTCATAGCCCTTGCACATAACAAGCTGCTCGTCCCTGTCGTGAATTCTCTTGCCGATTGCGGTCGGATTTGTGAAATCAAAGGGAGTGTTGACAACCGAACGGAGCTGTCCCGTCGGTATGCTGTCAGCATCGGTCGGCGTATATTTTCTTGCATTGAGCTTGAGAATATGACCGAGAACGTCGCTCATTGCCGAGCCGCTGAGGTTGAAATAGGCGTGATTGGTGAAATTGATAACCGTGTCCTTGTCACTCACCGCACGGTATTCAAGCTCAACCCTGTTGCCCTCGGTAAGTGTATAGCGAACACTCGCCTCCATTTTTCCGTCATAGCCGCAAGAGCCGTCGGGACTTGTGTGGGTAAGCTCAACAAAATTGTCGCCCGTTTCGGCAACGTCCCACACAGCGTCCGAAAATTCACCCGCACTGTGCAGGCAGGTTTTCTCCTTTTCATTGAGAGTGAGCTGAACCTTTTTCCCGTTAAGCTCAAAAGAGCCTCCGGCAATTCTGTTGGCATATCTGCCGACCACCTTGCCCTGATAATCGGTAAAATTAAGATGACCGTAAAGACTGTCAAAGCCGACAATTATATCATTAACCCTACCGTATTTGTCCGGGGTGTAAAGCGCTTGAAGCGTGGCACCGAGCGTTATAACCTGAAGAATAACACCGTTTGAGTTGCGAATCGTAAAGAGCCTGACCTCCTTACCGTCAGGCATATTTCCGAAGAAAGTGTTTGTAATCGACATATTTGCCTCCTGTTTTGTAGTTTGATTTAATCGAATTTATTTTTACGAAAAATGCTGTGAGCGTTTAACCAAAATGTCATTTTGAGGGAAAATTGTTCATAGTGCTTTTTGCAGTGAGGGAGCCGTATGTGATACGGCCCCGAACGAAAAATGCTGTGAGCGTTTAACCAAAATGTCATTTTGAGGAAAAATTGTTCATAGTGCTTTTTGCAGTGAGGGAGCCGTATGTGATACGGCCCCGAACGAAAAAAGTGATATGGGCAATTTTAACCAAAATGATTACATTGTGTCGGAGGAAGAAAGATATAATCCCAACGGGAACCACTGCTGAAGATTTGCCGGAAGCACCGCTCTGTCCGAAACGAAGTTGGAGAAGAAAATTCTTGTGGCGGTATGATGGTCAAGCTCAAATTCGGGAGTACCGTCAAAATCCTCAACGCTTGTCACATTATCCTTGACGGTGATACGCATTTTTTCATCGCCGTTGATACCGTGAATAAGCACGGTCATTTCACCGTCGCAAAGCTTGGCGTAGCTTGATTTCGCCTTGAGATATGCTCTGATCGACTTTTTGAAATGATAAACAAGAATCATTTCACAGTTATTGATTCGGTGTCCGTCGGCGTTCTTGGTACAAAAATCCATTTTTTCGGGTTCAAAGGGAGCAACAGCCAAAGTAACACCCTTGTGATCGGTATTTTCCACTGCGGACATAACAAGATTCGGGAAATATTTTGTATCAATGGCATCCCACTCATAGAGCGTATCCTTGGAATGATTGAAGATGTAGTAGCCGATAAATTCGCCATCCTTGGTGAGAATGTATGTTTCGTCACGCCAGGAGCCGAGAATGTCATAATAGCTTTCAAGCGGACGGTTTGACCTTACGGGGATTTTCGAATAAAGCTTTTCGATATTTTTTATACTTTCAAGGTCGCCTTCCTCAAGGCGTGTGGCAACAAGTCCGCTCGGCATATTGCCAAAGGAGTGCTTGAGTGCTTTAACGCTAAAGCCGAAGCCGTAGCTGGTGCCCGCCGTTTCAAAGCCAAAGAAGCCGTAGCGCTGGCGCTGACCACCGAGGTATGCGATATCCGTGTCGTTTTCAATCATGGCATCAATCGACATTTTCAAGAGCTCCTTCATATAGCCCTTGCCGCGGTATTCCTTGCCGACGGCAACATTGCCGATGCAGCAGGTTTTGAAATGCTCGTCCGCAACGGTCATATCGTTATAGAAGCTGCCGATTGCCGAACGGAACTCGCCGTTTTCGTCCTGAACGACGAAGTTATTGTATGCCGGTCTGTATTGATCCTTGTAGCATTTCGGGAGAAGGTGCAGGAAATCCCTGTCGTCATCCTCCTCACAAAAGAAAACCTCATCAAGAAAAGCAATAAGCTTTTTATTATCCTCATCCTTGCCTCTGCCGTAATATAATTCCTCTGCCATAGCTTTTTTCTCCTTTTATTTCACATTTTTAACAAGCTTGACTATTCTGCTTGTGCCCAATCTGTCCGCACCGAGCTTTATAAAAGTCTCGGCATCCTCAACAGAAGTGATTCCGCCCGCCGCTTTGATTTTGGTGCCTCCGAAAACGTGCTTTGAGAAAAGCTCGATATCCTCTTTTGTTGCACCGGCGGTCGAAAAGCCTGTTGAGGTTTTGATAAAATCCGCATTTGATTCGGAAACAATTTCACACATCTTAATTTTTTCCTCATCGGTAAGCAGACAGGTTTCGATGATAACCTTCAATAATTTACCTTGGCACGCCGCTTTCACCGCATTGATTTCATCAAGAACAAAAGAATAATTTCCATCACGCAGTGCTCCGATATTAATAACCATATCAATTTCGTCCGCACCGTTTTTTACGGCATCCTCAGCCTCAAAGCACTTTGCGGTCGTTGTGGAATAGCCGTTCGGGAAGCCGATAACCGTACAAATCGGCAGCTTGCCCTCTACATATTCGGCAGCACGGGCAACATAGCTTGCAGGTATGCAGACCGAAGCACAACCGTATTTCACACCGTCATCACAAATTTGCTTTATCTCCTCCCACGTTGCCGCTTGCGAAAGAAGCGTGTGGTCTACCCTTGAAAGAATTTCCTTTATATCCGTCATTCTATCACCTCTCCGGTTTGAACATTTACAAGATTTTGAAACAACGCAATCTGCGAGGCGGAAACAAATTTATCCTCATGCAGACTGCCGAAAAACCAGCGTGTATAATCGCAGTTTGAGCTGAGCTCTTGAAGATAAGCGTTCAAGCCCGAAACCGTCAGCGGCTCGTTATCCTTGAGCTTGAGAAAATTCTTGATTTTCTGCGCCGGCTCGTGAGTAACAATATAATCCACCCTGTACTTACAGCGTTCAAGGTTTATTGCACCCTCGCTCATTTCCTCACGGGTCGGAATTTCCGCCCTCGACCAGGTGTCGTGATCCATACGCATATCTATATCGGGACTTTCTCCGCCACCCATGGCAAAGATTTTTTCACCCTCGATTTCAAATATTTGACCTCTCATCAGGTGATAAATGTTATCTCGGATTTTGTGAGCCTTACCGCCCGCAAAGCTAACAACGGGGTAACGACTGAGAAGCTCAAAATTTTCGTGAGTTCCGTCAACAAAAAGGATTTTATATTTTTTCTTGCCGAGCTTATCGAGAATTTTCTTCTCCTTTGCATCTCCGTTCCAAATAAAGCCGAAATCTCCGCACACCAAAAGAGTATCGCCCTCCTTGATGCTTTTGAATTTTTTCTGAGCGAACAGGGCATAATCTCCGTGCATATCTCCCGTTGCAAAAATCATTGCGGTATCACTCCTCAAAATCTGATATTTTTTTACTTTTTATATTTATTTTTTCATTTCAATCTGATATAATATTAAAAAATCTATTATATATATCATACTACAAACAAGGGGCTCTTGTCTATGAAAAAATTTATTATTTTTGTTTGCTGTCTTGCTTTTTTGGCAACTGCGTTTACAACTCCCTCCATAGCTGCGGATTATTCTTCGGAAATTGAGCTTAATTCGGAAATAGATTTGCTCGTCAGCCTTGATGACAACTCATATCTCGTTGATAAAAACGGCGATAAGCAGGCTGACCCTTCCTCACTTGTAAAGGTGATGACGGCACTTGTTGTATTGCAAAACGAAAAGGATCTCACTCGCAAGATAACCGTTTCCGGCGACTGCCTTGCCGAGCTTTACGGTACAGGCTGCCTGATGTCAGGCTTGGTGAACGGTGAACAAATCAGCGTTCACGACCTGCTTTGCTGTCTGCTCATTCCGAGCGGAAACGATGCGGCACTTGTGCTTGCCAACGAATACGGAAAAAGCTCCGCCGGCTTTGTCACAATGATGAACGATGCCGCCAAGGCTCTCGGCTGCACCAAAACTGTTTTCACCAATCCGCATGGTCTTACCGATCCCAATCAAAAATCCACTGCCAAGGATTTGGCAAAAATCGCAATTGCTGCAATGAAATATTCCGCTTTTTCAACAATAGTCGGCAGCTTGACCTACGATATACCGCAAACCAACAAAAACGCTGCTCGCACAGTTGTCAACACAAACTATATGCTCAACAACGGCTACCCAGATTACTACTACAGCCATTGCCGCGGTATAAAAACCGGCTCCTCCGACACGGAGGGAGAAAGCGCTATTTCCGTGGCATCCCAGGACGGCTACAATTACCTCACCGTCACCCTCGCCGCACCCTATAAGGACACCGACAATGACGGAGACAATGAAAACCAGGCACTCATTGATTCCGCAAGAATGTTTAAATGGGCTTTTGATAATCTCGGCTACGAAACCGTCACAAAGGAAGGGCAATACGTCACCACCCTACCCGTTCGCTACTGTTGGGATTCCGACTGTGTAAGACTGGTTGCAAAAAGTGAGCTTATCGCCCTCGTTCCGCAGGGCAACGATTCGCAGAGCGTTAGCTTTGTGCTCGAAGATCCGCCCGAACAGCTTGATGCTCCGCTCAAAAAGGGTGATGTCATTTGCAACGCAAAGGTAATGTTTGCAAAGCAACAGATAGGCACCGTTGAGCTTGTTGTTGCGGAAAATGTAAGCCGCAGTATGCTGCTCCAGCTCAAGGATTCCTTTAAGCAGATGACCACAAGCACCGTCTTTAAAATTTTCATTGCTCTGATTGCGATTATCATTGTGATTTATGTTTTCCTTTTCATCCGAGCAAATCGCCGCCGCAGAAAAAACCGAGAGCTGAAAATTTTCAAATACAGCGAACAAAACAAACAAAATAAGAAAAAATAATTTGCTCACCAAAAACGCCTCGAACGGATTTCATCATCCCTTCGGGGCGTTAATTATGTCAAAAATCAAGCCTCCGCTTGCTTACAGCAGACGGAGGCTCTTTGCTTTTTTATTTTATTTGACGCTTGCGATAAGCTCACGTTCCTCGGAGAGCAGGCTTTCGATTTCCTTGTTTACGTCATCACGTTTTCCGTGGTGATACGGAAAAATTTTGAGTGCAACCCAGCCGACAAATGCACCGATTGAATTGAGAATAATATCTCCCATGGTATCCATAAGCGGCCAGCGAGCCTCCATCTTGGGGTCAAAGAGCGTTGCCTCCTTTGGCGTACCCTTTGCAAGCTCGTAGCACCAGTGCTGTGCATCACCGATTGCACCCGTTTCAGGATTGGTCATAACCTGATCCATCACAAATTCAATCAGCTCCCAACAGGTTGAAACAAAGAACGAAAAGCAAAACGCACAAAGCACGGCAAGCGGAACGGATATCAATTTTTTGTCACGGCGTTGCATTGCAACAACAACCTCATAGCCGAGCAATACGCAGAGCATACCGCTGATAAGGTGCATACCCGAATCCCAAAATCTTGCATCGTAATAAAAATTCAAAAATTTGCCGAAAAACGATGCCGCAAAAATCATAACAATCGAAACGTCCTGCACCATTGACGGAATGTGTCTGACAAAGCATTTTTCCGGAAAGAGCATAAAAATTTCCCAGGCAAACATACAAATAAAATTCGCTCCGACCTGCAATGGGTCCGAAATGTCGAACGGGCGTTTCACACAGCCGACAATAAAAGCATAAATCATCAGTGCCCTGAAAATCCACCAATAAACAACTTCCCACTTTTTGCAGGAATTTTTTATAACCTCAATCTTTTCTTTCATAAGCATACCCCTATTCAAGCTCGTCCTCATAATCCTCTTTTGAATAATCAAAATCCGCCGAAACCTCTACTCTGCCGAATTTTCTGCGCTTTGAAAATTCCGCGCCGCTTCTTCTGTAAAGCGTTTCGTTAAAGCAGGTGCTATGCTTGCCGTTGTGATGGCAAGCGTGACCTCTTTGAGAAACATACATAATCAATGCGTTATGCTCGCAGCTTGTTTCTATGGAGATAACTCGCTGAACATTGCCGAGCTCCTCACCGAATTTGCAGACACCGTCGCCCTGCTCCGAGCAGTAATGTGCTCTGTGCGTTTTGAGCGTATAGGCAAAGGCCTCCTTGTTCATATAGCCGAGCATAAGCACCTTGCCGGTTGAATTTTCAACCGTTACAACAGGTAAAACATTTTTATCTTCCCAAAATTTGTATAGATCTGCCACTTTTATTATCCTCTCTTTTTCCTAACTAAAATCCAAAAAAGCTCATTTGTGTGCTCTGCGGCAAGCCCTCCAACGCTCCGCAGGCATCCAGCGTTTCCATAACCGATTTACTGACTCCGGCTCTCTGCTGTAGATCGTCACGGGACATATACTCGCCCTCGCCGTCATCTCTCGCATTCATCAGTGCAACCGCTGCCGATTCGCCCGTGCCCGACATTGACATAAACGGCAGACGAATTTTTCCGTCCTCTATTTTATACACCGTTGCGTGCGATTTGTAAAGGTCTATCGGCAAAAATTCCACACCTCTTGCCATCATTTCGTTGACAACCTGCATCGCAACATACATATTTTCTTCCTTGGCAGTGGCATCGTGACCCTTGTTTACAATTGAGCTCATAAGCTGCTTAACCGCATTTCTGCCCTCCATAATGGCAACCGTATCAAGGTCCTCACCTCGCACCGTCATATATGTTGCATAATACTCGGTGGGTTTGTAAATTTTGTACCACGCAAGTCGCATTGCCGCACTGACATACGCCGCAGCGTGAGCCTTCGGGAACATATACTTGATTTTCATACAGGATTCAATGTACCAATCGGGCACATTGTGCTCCTTCATCGCCTTGATATGAGCTTCCGTCAACAGCTTGGTCGCATTACCCTTACGGACAATTTCCATAATTTTAAACGCCATATCGGGCTCAAGTCCCTTGTGCATAAGGTAAACCATTATGTTATCACGGGTTCCGATAACCTCGGAAATCGTACAGGTTTTATTTTTGATAAGCTCCTGAGCATTGCCGAGCCAAACATCCGTACCGTGTGAAAGTCCCGAAATCTGAAGCATATCGGAGAAATTTTTCGGCTTTGCTTCCATCAACATTCCTCGAACAAACGGTGTTCCGAGCTCAGGCAACGAAAGCGTTCCCGTTTCGCAGCCGATATCCTCGGCGGTAACTCCGAGCGGTTCGGGAGATGTCAAAAGCTCATACAGCTTCGGGTCACAGATGTCAACGTCAAAAACATTTATTCCCGTTGAATCCTCAAGATGCTTGTAAAGCGTCGGCACATCATGACCGAGGTTATCAAGCTTCAAAATTGTATCGTGCAAGGAATGAAAATCAAAGTGTGTCGTTCTCAATCCGCCGGAAACATCGTCCGCCGGGTGCTGAATCGGTGTGAAATCCTCCGCATCATTGCTCGCCGGCACAACAACCATTCCGCCGGGGTGCTGACCCGTTGTTCTCTTAACGCCGGTACAGCCCTTGGTGAGCCTGTCCTCCTCGGCACGGTTGACGGTTATTCCCTTGACCTCCAGCCATTTTTTAACAAAGCCGTAGGCGGTCTTATCGGCAATAGTGCCTATTGTGCCTGCCTTAAAGGTGTGGTCAATTCCGAAAAGCTCCTCGGTATATCGGTGAGCGTAAAACTGATATTCACCGCTGAAGTTAAGGTCAATATCAGGCTGCTTGTCGCCCTTGAAGCCGAGGAAGGTTTCAAACGGTATATCGTGACCGTCACGGTGCATCGGTATTCCGCAATTAGGGCAATCCTTTGGCGGCAAATCATAGCCCGAGCCAACCTCGCCGTTCATAAAGAATTCGCTGTGCTTGCACTTTTTACAAACGTAGTGCGGCGGCAAAGGGTTAACCTCGGAAATACCTGCCGCGTGTGCAACAAACGACGAACCTACCGAACCTCTGGAGCCGACATAGTAGCCGTGCTCCTCCGAATTTTGAACCAGCTTTTGTGCAATCATATAAAGAACACCGAAGCCGTTTGAAATGATTGATTTAAGCTCTTTTTCAAGTCGTTTTGCAACATTTTCGGGCACAGGGTCACCGTAATCACGCTTTGTACGTTCCCAACAAATTCTTGTCAAATCCTCATCCGCACCCTCAAGGCTCGGCGGGAAAGTACCGCGTGGGAACGGGGTCATACCTGCCTCACACATATCGGCAATTTTGTTCGGGTTTGTGATAACAACCTCCTTGGCCGTTTCCTCGCCCAAATACGCAAACTCGGCAAGCATTTCGTCCGTTGTTCTGAAATAAAGCGGAGCTTGCTGTGATGCATCGGAAAAGCCCATCGAGGTCATAAGTATCTCACGGAAAATCGCATTGCCCGGGTCAATAAAGTGGACGTCGCAGGTTGCAACAACAGGCTTTTTCAGCTCGTCGGCAATGTGAATTATTCTTCTGTCAATATTCTCCAAATCCTCAACCGTCTTGAAGCGTTCATAAAGCTCATCGTTACTGCGGAGCATAAACGCATTGTTTCCGTTCGGCTGAATTTCAAGATAATCGTAAAATGAAGCAATTCTGAGGATATCCTCATTGCTTTTTCCGCTAATTACGGCACGGTAAAGCTCGCCGGCTTCACACGCACTGCCGATTATAAGACCCTCACGCAGTTGCATAAGCCTGTGGCGTGGAATTCTCGGTCTGCGCTTGTAAAATTTGAGATTGGAATCGGTAATCAGCTTATAAAGATTTTTCAAGCCCTGCGTATTTTTTGCAAGGATAATTATATGATATGTTTTCTCGGCTCTGACCTTTTCTATATATCCATCGGGAATTTCATCATCAACGCCGAAATTGTATTCGTCATAGAAGGCATCGTCATCAACAAGATAGCCCTCCATACCGTAAATTATTTTTATGCCTGCCTTGGCGGCGGTGTTACACGCCTCGGGAAAAGCTTGTACAACGCCGTGGTCGGTTATGGCAATGGCCTTGTGTCCCCACGCAATCGCACGGCTGACAAGCTCCTTGGCACTCGTCATACCGTCCATTGCCGACATATTGGTATGCAAATGCAGCTCAACACGTTTTTCGGGTGCATTATCCTGCTTTTCAATTTTTTCAATTTCGGTTACGGCGCGTGCATTAATGAGGTAGGTATGCATATATGTATCCATATTTATCGCACCACGGACAAGCACGGTTTTGCCGTCCTTGAGGTTTGTAACCAAATCCTCACACTTTTTCTTTTCACCGAAAACCTTAACCGGATAGGATGAGGTGTAGTCCGTGATATTAAAATTGATTATGCTGTATCTTCCGTCCTTGGACTCCCTTGTTTCAAGAGAGAAAACATCGCCCCAAACAACAACCTCACCGTCCTCGGGCAAGCACTCGTTAATCGGCTTTGGCTTACCCTTGACAAGAGAACCGAAAATCGGCTTGGCATTGGTTATTGATATCGGCAAATCGTCATAGGTTTTTTCTTTGGGCTTTTTCTGCACCGGAGCCTTGGATACCGCAACCGGGTCTGCCATAGGTGCAGCAACCTTGATTTTATCATTTTCTTTTTTCTGAAGCTCCTCAAGAGCCTTGATATCGTCCTGAGCGTTTGTGTTGCTGACAAATTCAACGGTAATCAGCCTTTCAAAGCGGCGGTCAACCGTACTTCGGATAAATTTATCACAGCCGAGGTTGATAAGCACATCCTTGCCGTTTGCCGCAAGCTCAACCGTCAGCTTGTCGCCGTTCAGTCGATACTTAGCGCCCTCCAAAATCGTCCTCGCCGCCGGAAATTGCTCATAAAGCTCCTTAACAAAGCTCGACAAATAATCTATATCAAAGCTTTCGGGAGGGAAATGAACACCCAGCTCCAGCTTGTTAAGGCTCATAACTCTGATAAGCTCCGCCCGTGCCTTTTTGATAACGGCAAAGTCAATAGGTGCAGGAAAGCTGACAAGCATACCGACACTGCGGTCGGCAAGGCTCGCCTCTATACTTTCAACCGTTGCAGAATCAAAATACGCCGCAACACTCTGATCTATGTACTCACCGAAAAGGCTGAGAAAGCTCAAATCTTTCAAAATTATGCTCCTTTTACATCTTCTCAATTTCCGAAAGAAGCTCGGAAACTATATCATTTTCATTTATCTTACGAATAATTTCGCCTTTCTTTATCAAAACGGCACAGCCGTCACCGCCGGCTATTCCGATATCTGCCTCCTTGGCTTCGCCGGGGCCGTTGACAACGCAGCCCATAACCGCAACCTTTAAAGGCTTGCGACAATTTTTCAGACCCTCCTCAACTTCGTTTGCAACACGGATAAGGTCAATTTTTGTTCTTCCGCAGGTCGGGCAGGAAACAATCTGCACACCATCCTCGCGAATTCCGAGAGCCTTGAGAATATCAATTCCCGCATACACCTCTCTGACAGGGTCGGCAGTCAAAGAAACTCGAATAGTGTCACCTATGCCGTGCATAAGCAAGCTGCCTATTCCGGCACCCGATTTAATAAGACCCATCCGCTCCGTGCCTGCCTCGGTAACGCCGAGATGCAAGGGATAGTCGCATTTTTCGGCGGCAAGCTCGTAGCAACTTATCATATTCTCAACATTCGATGACTTTATCGAAATCACAATATCATCAAAATCAAATTTTTCAAGCAGTGATGCGTGATACATCGCACTTTCCACCATTGCTTCGGGAGTCGGTGAGCCGTACCTTGCAAGAATTTCCTTTTCCACCGAGCCTGAATTAACACCAATTCTGATAGGAATATTCCTTTGCTTGCAAGCATCGACAACCGCCTTCACTCTATCGTCCGAGCCGATATTGCCCGGATTTATACGAACCTTGTCAACACCTGCCGCAACCGCCTCAATCGCAAGACGATAATCAAAATGAATATCCGCAACAATAGGCACGCTGACCGCCTCTTTAAGCGCAGGAATCAGCTTTACTGCCTCCATATCGGGGATTGCACCCCTTATTATCTGACAGCCTGCCTTTTCAAGCTCCGCCGCCTGCTTCACACTTGCAGCAATATCGTGAGCCGGCTTGTTGAGCATAGACTGAACCGTAATCGGTGCATCTCCGCCGATAAAGGTGTTGCCGAGCTTGATTTTTTTCGTTTTTCTGCGTTCCATAATATCCCTCGCAAATCAATTTACTATCAGCGAATAAATATCCTTAAAGGTAATCGCCACCATAAACAGCAGCAAAATCGCCATACCTATGCCGTGAACAAGTGCCTCATATTTCTGCTTAACGGGCTTTCTTCTGATGAGCTCAATAACAAGGAACAAAAGACGTCCGCCGTCCAAGGCCGGTATCGGCAAAAGATTGAACACACCGATATTTATTGTAATGAGAGCCATAATACTGAGCAAGCCGGTGTAATCCTTTGTCTGCGCCGATTGCTGTGCCGCATCGGAAACATAATCAACCACGCCGACGGGACCTGAAACGTCCTGAATGGAATATTTACCCGTCACCATATCAAACAAGCTGAGCCAAACCATTCTGAAAATACTTGCCGATTCCTTAAATGTATCCTTAAACACCGTGCCTGCGGTTTTTTCAACGCCAACCATAACAATATTTTGGTACGGCATTTCAATATCCTTCAGCTCGATTTTTTTACCGTCACGCTCAACAAGCAGGTCAGCCGTCTTGCCCTCATCTCGGGAAAGCAAATAAGGAACATCGGTGTAATAATAAACTCTCTTACCGTCGATTTTGATTATTTTATCCTTGGACTGCAAGCCATTGTATTCACCCACCTGCTGACCGTCAACATTGAAGAAATTGACATAGCTTGTGCCCGAAAGATTATCTGTCACGCCGAGCATAATAGCAACAATGATTAGTCCGAGAATAATGTTTACCAACGCACCGGCAACAACAATTATAATTCTCTGCCAGCACGGCTTGTTGTTAAAGGCACGTTCATCATCACTGTCCTCGTCCTCGCCCTCCATACTGACAAAGCCGCCTATCGGCAGTAATCGCCATGAATATTGAGTTTCTCCCTTTTTCTTTTTGAGCAGTGTCGGTCCCATTCCGAGGGAAAATTCATTTACCTTTACGCCGAAAATTTTTGCAAAGGTAAAGTGTCCGGCTTCGTGAACCATAATAATAATGCCAAAGAAAATAATGGCAACCAGTATTGTCCATTTGCTTGCAACAGCAGATAAAATTTCTATGATAATCGCTCCCTTGCGTTTGTTATTTAATATATCAATAAATTCTGCCCCTGACATACTCCCTTGCCCAACGGTACATTTCGATAACATCGTCAAGGGTGTAGGTGTCAAATTTTTGCGATGCGGCAACAGTTTCCTTTACCAGCTCCTCAATCTGCAAAAACTTGATTTTTCCCTCACGGAAAGCAATGTTAGCCTCCTCGTTTGCGGCATTTGCACAGGCAGGGAAAAGTCCGCCGTCATTTATCGCATTTCGGCAAACATCAATAAGACCAAAGGTTTCGTAATCGGGTTTGTCAAAGGTGAGTGTACCGTAATCCGTCAGCGAAAGCTCCTTGACGGGTGACGGAATTCTGTTTGGATAAGTCAAAGCATACTGTATCGGTATTCTCATATCGGGCACACCGAGCTGGGCGATGACCGAATTATCGCAAAATTCGACAAGCGAATGAATAACGCTCTGGCGATGCACGACAATGTCAATATCCCGAGGCTTCATATCAAAAAGCCAAACAGCCTCAATCAGTTCAAGTCCTTTGTTCATCATTGAAGCGGAATCTATGGTAATCTTTGCGCCCATACTCCAATTCGGATGGTTGAGTGCCTCCTTGACCGTCACATTTTGAAGCTCATCACGCTTTTTGCCAAAGAAAGGACCTCCCGATGCGGTAAGAATGAGCTTTTTTATCTCCTTTTTATCCGCACAACCCTGCATAGACTGAAAAATAGCCGAATGTTCGCTGTCAACAGGCAAAATACTGACGTCTTTTTCCTTTGCAAGACCCATAACAAGCTGACCGCCGGCAACAAGCGTTTCCTTGTTGGCAAGTGCAATTTCACTGCCGGCGTTAATCGCCGCAACGGTCGGCTCAAGTCCTGCCATACCGACAATACTGTTGAGTACATAATCCGAGCCGAGGGCAGCACATTCGCAAACGCCCTGCATACCGGAAAGCACCTTGGTTTCGGTATCCGCTACTCTTATTTTAAGCTCCTCGGCAGCCCTTTCATTCGCCATAGCCGCAAATTTCGGCTTGAATTTTCTGATTTGAGCCTCAATAATATCCGTATTAACTCCTGCGGTCAATGCCGTGACCTCATAGCCTTGCATTTCAATAACCTCAAGCGCCTGAGTTCCGATTGAACCCGTTGAACCGAGTACCGTAACGGTTTTACTCATAGTATCACCCTAAATTTATATTATTTATGCAAATTAGTTTATTACACTGACAATTGCGTACAGGGTCGGAAAAACGAACAGTGCGCTGTCAAATCTATCCATTATTCCACCGTGACCCGGCATAATCTTGCCGTAATCCTTGATACCGTAGCCTCGCTTGATAACCGAGGCGGAAAGGTCACCGAGGATGCTGACAATCGAAAGCACGATTGAGATGGGGATGACCATCCACCAATCCCACAAAAGAAAATCCTGTGGGAAAAATTTTGCATCAAAGAGAAAGTAAACTCCGACATTGAGTGCCGCAGTCAAAAGCACACCGCCGATTGCACCCTCCCAGGTCTTTTTGGGGCTGACAACGGGTGTCATCTTATGCTTGCCAAAGAATACGCCCGTGAAATAGGCGAAAGTGTCACTCAACCAAGCACAGCACATTGCGAAAATTACAAGATAATAGCCGTAGGCACTTGTGGGAGAGCTCGAAAACAAATCCTGCCACCTGCCGAGCCTTATCCAGCAGCCGAGTGATTCGGGAACGGCAAGTGAGCAAAAAATCGCAATGGCAACCTGTTCAAATTTGACCTTGCCGTGCCACTTGACCATCATAATCAGCATTGCAATTACATAAACCGCCAGCACCGCAAAAACAAGCGAAGAATGAAGAAGATTATATTTTATTTCAAACGGAATGTACGCCGCAACCAAAACGGAAACAGCGGCAATTTCTTTTTTTGTTCCTGCGGCACGGTTGAGCTCAAACACCGCAAGTCCGCAAATAAATGCAAGAAAAATCGGCAGTGCCACAGTGTTCATAAAGCACATCACGGCAACAATCACGGCAACAAAAACAGCACCGGATATGATTCTTGTTTTCATAACTTCACAATCCTTTTCTCTTTAGTTTTACACTCCGCCGAAGCGACGGCTGCGGTTGTTGTAGTCCTCTATCGCCCTGTCAAGGTCGGCAGGTGTGAAATCCGGCCAAAGAATATCGGAAAACCAAAATTCCGAATATGCCGATTGCCAGATAAGGAAATTCGAGAGCCTGTATTCACCGCTCGGACGGATGATGAGGTCGGGGTCGGATTGACCCGCCGTGTAGAGATTATCGGAAATATCCTTTTCGGTTATATCGTTCGGGTCGAGCGTGCCGTCCTTTACCTTTTGGGCAAGAGCTTTGACGGCATCGACAATTTCAAGTCTGCCGCCGTAATTTATCGCAATGTTCACATCGTAATGGTCAGCACCCTTGGAGTCCTCCTCGGCGGTATCAAAAAGATTTAACAAATCGTCGGGAATTTCGTCGCGGTGACCGATAAAGTGCATACGCATACCCTTTTCGAGATTTTCCTGCTTGCGATCCTCCGCCTCGTGCATATATTCACGAAAAAGCTCCATCAGAGAAGAAACCTCCTCGGGCGGACGCTTCCAGTTTTCGGTTGAAAAAGCATAGAACGTGATATGCTTAACACCGATTTCTCCGGCATAATCGCAAATCTGCTTAAAAACCTTTGCGCCTGCCTTGTGACCCTCGGAGCGTGCAAGCCCACGCTGCTTTGCCCAACGACCGTTGCCATCCATAATTATTCCGATATGCTCGGGAATTTTTCTATCAGTCATACATCCTTCCTCACTTTAAAACAGCAGGCAGACCGGAAAGCCTGCCTGCGTGATGTTATATTGACATAACTTCCTTTTCCTTTGTCGAAGCGGTGCTGTCGATTTCCTTGATAAATTCATCGGTAATCTTCTGAAGCTCATCCTCACCGTTTTTGAGGTCGTCCTCGGTGATTTCGGAGGCCTTTTGCATCTTCTTAATCTTATCAATGGAATCACGACGAATGGAACGGATTGCAACCTTGGAATCCTCTGCCATTTTCTTGATATCCTTAACGATTTCCTTACGTCTGTCCTCGGTAAGCTGAGGGAAGGTAAGACGAATTACAGAGCCGTCATTCTGCGGATTGATGCCGATATCAGAAGCCTGAATTGCCTTGTAGATGGGGTTGAGAGTTGATTTATCCCACGGCTGAATAACAAGAATACGAGCCTCGGCAACGGAAATTGCCGCCATCTGATTGATGGGTGTCGGAACTCCGTAATAATCAACAACAATTTTGTCAAGCACGCCGGGATTTGCACGACCTGCTCTGATTGCGGCATAGTCCTTGTTGAGAACGGAAACCGTCTTTGTCATTTTTTCCTTGGTATAGCTGTAAACCTCTTTCATAAAAAATCTCCTAACATTTATTTATTCTTTTACAAGTGTGCCAATGCTTTCGCCCTTGACCGCCCTGATGATGTTTTCGGGGTCTTCAAGATTGAAAACAAGAATTGCTATTGAATTATCCCTGCAAAGCGAAGCCGCCGTGCTGTCCATAACCTTGAGTCCCTTTGCAAGAACCTCGGAATGAGTGAGCGTATCGTATTTGACGGCATCGCTGAACTTGTTCGGGTCTTTGTCAAAAACGCCGTCAACATTTGTCGCCTTAAAGATAACGTCCGCCTCAATTTCTGCCGCTCTGAGAGCAGCGGTTGTGTCGGTTGAGAAGAACGGGCAGCCCGTACCGCAACCAAATATAACAACCTCTCCATCATTGAGATGTGCAACCGCATCACGAGCCACATACTGCTCGGCAATCGGCTGCATACCGACCGAGGACATAACCCTCGCCTTAACTCCGAGCTGTTCGAGAGCCTCGCAAAGTGCAAGTGAATTCATAACCGTTGCAAGCATACCCATATTGTCTGCCCTTGTGCGGTTCATCGTGCCGGAGCTTCTGCCCCTCCAAAAGTTGCCGCCGCCGACAACAAGACCGACCTGAACGCCCATATCGGCAACCTTTTTGACGTAGGAGCAAACATTTGTCACCATATCAAAGTCAATTCCGTGCCCTTGCTCGCCGGCAAGAACCTCGCCGCTGAGCTTGAGCAGAATTCTTTTATACATATCTAAGCACCCCTCTGCTTGATTTTATATATATTTTACTTTAAAACCGCTGTTCTGTAAAGTGGATTTTTCGTTTTTTAATGAAAAATTCAAAAATATTTTTGTCTTTTTACCGTCAATCGTTTTGAAATTCAATATTTACAAAAAATTTGCTTTATTTTGTCGAGTATATATTGTATAATAGTTTATATTCATATTCATTCAGGGAGAAGATATAATGCTTGAGCTTATAAAACGCAACACTCCGAGAATTGCGGAATTGTTTACATTAAAAAATATTGAAGCCGATAACGGGTATGACCGCTATGAGGTATATGCAGAGGACAAGCACATCGTTCTTGCCGGCAACAGTCCTCTGAGCCAAGCGATGGCGTATTACGACTATCTCAACCGATTTCACGGCATTGTTATAACGAGCGGAGATTTTGATATTTCAAAAATCTCCTCCGCTCCCCTGCCGGATGAAAAATTCGGCAGGACAATCAAGAAAAAAATCCGTGCAATGACAAGCTACGAAATGTTTTCGCTTTCCGGAAATTTCCGAGGCTTTGACCGTTGGGAAAAAGAAATTGACTTTATGGCGATGCGCGGCTTCAACCGTGCCTTACAGCCGATTGGCTTTGACGGAATTCTTTTCAGAACTCTCACCGACCTCGGTATGCCCGAGGAATTTTGCCTTGAATTTTCATCGGGTCCCGCATTTTTGATAAATCAGCTTACGGGTAATATTGCCGGAACGAATTCGGTCAACAGCAAGGAATATCTTGAAAGAAAAATTGCAATCGGCAAGCTTATCAGCGAGCGTGAGCGTGAGCTGGGTATTGAACCGATTCTCCCCGCGGCTATTCCGAGCGTACCGTTCAGCCTGAGAAAAAAATATATTAAAATGGATATTTTTAAGGCTCCGATGTGGTACAATTTTCCGCCGATTTTTTTCATCAGACCCAAAAATGTTTTCTTCTCGATTTTTAATAAAAAATTCCTTGAATTTCAAAAGGAAGCCTTCGGTGAAACTCACAGCTATATCTTTGAGCCGATATATGAAGCCGAGAAAAAAGGCTACAATGTTCACCTTTCCGATACCGGCAAATGTCTTGCCGAAATGCTTGAAGAATTTGACCCAGATGCCGTTTGCTACATCCACACAAGCTCGATAAATTCCGAATTTTTTAAGGAAACCTCGGCAGAAAAATATATCTTCCTCGACGACTGCAATATGGCAAAGGAAACAGATTTGCTCAACGGAAGGAATTTCATCACCGAGCTCGGAGGCAATCGCTACGGAAGAACCGGAATTTACGGAAATGTTCAAAAGGTATGCGATAATCCGTTTGAAAATTCTCCCCTCGGCTCGGCACTCGCCTTTGACACCTTTGAAATAAACCCCGTCTACTGTGCCGCTGCGCTTGAAGCCGCAACAGCCGACGGCAAATTTGACCGCGATGATTTTATCCGTGATTTTTGCCAAAAGAGATACAAGACGGATGCTTTCGACGAGGATATTATCAGGCTCACCGAGCTTTGCTCCGATGACGAATGCACCGGCTCGATAATTTGCGCTCGTCCGTGTACCGATGTCAAGCACACCGCACCCTTCGACACAATGAAAAGGAAATATGATTTCCACGAGCTTTATGAAATCGCCAAAAGCATTCTTGATTCCGACGGTCGAAAAATTGATACAATGCGTGCCGATTTACAGTCGATTGTACGTCAATTTCTTTCCGACCTCGCCTACCCGGTTTACCTCAAGGCGACACAATTTTTCAAAGAAAAAAATGTCAGAAATTTTGAGCAGGCAAGCAACCTTTTCCTCGAAATTTGTGAGGACATCGACAGACTTCTCCGCACAAGGGAGGAAACAAATTTTTGCACAAAATATGTTGAGGCACAGGAGCTCGGCAACAATAAGGATGAAAAAGAGGCTCTGCAAATCAATTTCCTTTTGCTCCACACAATTTGGGGACCCTTCAATCATTCCATTCTGTACGATACGGTTTGGAACGAGTGGGGCGGTCTTGTAAAGGATTATTACGCAGGTCGCTGGCATATGTATTACCGCTCACTCGCCGCATACTTCGACCACCCGAAAAAACTCAAGGACAATTCCAAGAAGCAGCCGCTTGACCGCAACGAATACAACGGTTCATATCAGGCAAAAAGGCTTGCACTTTTTGAAAACGATTTTCTCGAAAATTACATCCCCCGCAAAAACGGAATTGAGGAGGAAGACACCATAGAGGTTGCAAGGGAATTGCTTGAAAAATATTCCGAGGTTTACACTCAATTTTAAGGAGAATACTCAATGAAAAACATTCCGAAATCGGTAACAGCTCACATAGCTGAAATTTCCGAAAGACTGAAAAAATATCCGAAGCTTGCAGAGCTTTACAAAAACTGCTACCCGAATACTCTTGAAACAACCGCCGAAATTTTGGCGGACGGCTCAACCTTTCTTTACACGGGTGATATTCCGGCAATGTGGTTGAGAGATTCCACCGCACAGGTCACACATTACCTTCCGCTGACAAAGGATGACCCCGAAATTCGTTCGATAATCCGAGGACTTATCGTCCGTCAGCTCGCCTATATCAGAATAGACCCTTATGCGAACGCTTTTAACATTGAAAAAAACGGTCACGGTCACACCGAGGATATTCCGAAAAACGACCCGTGGGTTTGGGAACGCAAGTATGAAATCGACTCGCTTTGCTATCCTTTCCGTCTTGCCTATCTTTATTATAAAACGTCGGGTGACAATTCAATAATCGACGAGGATTTTATTGCAACGGTCAAAACGGTTGTTGACCTTTGGATAACCGAGCAGCACCATTTTGAAAAATCGCCCTACCGTTTCCGCCGTGACAATACACGCTGGATAGACACGCTCCATAACGACGGTATGGGCTACCCCGTCAATTTTACCGGAATGACCTGGAGCGGATTCCGTCCGAGCGATGATAGCTGTACCTTCGGCTACCTTATCGCCTCAAATATGTTTGCCGCCGTCATTCTCAATTATCTTGAAGAAATTTTCGACGTTGAAAAAATAAATGAACCCGAGCTTATCGAAAAAATTAAAAAGCTCAGGAAAGAAATCGTTTACGGAATCAACACCTACGGAACGGTACTCCACCCGAAATACGGCAGAATTTTTGCCTGTGAAACAGACGGCTTCGGCAATCATATTCTTGCCGATGATGCGAATGTGCCGAGCCTTTTGAGCGCCCCCTACCTCGGCTACTGCGATGTCAATGACCCGATTTACGTCAACACCAGGAATTTCATTCTCAGCCACGACAATCCGTTTTATTTCAGCGGAAAGGCAGCATCCGGTGTCGGCAGTCCGCACACGCCCGACGGCTACATTTGGCATATTGCGCTCTCTATGCAGGGACTCACCTCGGTTGATGAGGATGAAATCAAAGGTCTTATCGACACCCTGGTTGCAACCGATGCCGACACAGGCTTTATGCACGAGGGCTTCAATGCCGATGACCCAACCGATTTCACACGCCCGTGGTTCGCCTGGTCTAATTCAATCTTTGCCGAATTCATAGAATCGGCACTTGAAAAAGGAATAATATAATATATGCCCGCTATGTGATATCACACAGCGGGCGTTTTATATGCTTATGCTTTTTACGCAAAAAAGCCGCCACGGTTAGGTGACAGCTTTTAGTTTTATTTATACTTTTTGCGGATTAATACATTCCGCCGCCCTGACCTGCCATTGCGGCTGCTGCGGCCGCATCTGCTGCCGGGTCGGGCTTATCGGCAACGAGTGACTCCGTTGTGAGCACCATTGCGGCAACACTTGAAGCGTTCTGAATTGCCGAACGAGTTACCTTTGTCGGGTCAAGGATACCTGCCTCGAACATATCAACAAATTCCCCTGTTGCAAAGTTGTAGCCATAGCCAACCTTACCGCTCGATACGATATCGTTTACAATTACAGAGCCCTCAAGACCTGCATTTGCGGCAATCTGACGTGCAGGAGCTTCAAGAGCCTTGAGCACAATCTGAATACCTGTCTTTTCGTCGGCATCATCGGTTGATTCAAGCAGAGCCTTAACAGCCGGAATAGCGTTGAGAAGTGCAACGCCGCCGCCTGCGACAGTACCTTCCTCGACAGCCGCCTTTGTTGCAGAAAGAGCATCCTCAATGCGGAGCTTCTTTTCTTTCATTTCGGTTTCCGTTGCCGCACCAACACGGATAACGGCAACACCGCCTGAAAGCTTTGCAAGTCTTTCCTGGAGCTTCTCACGGTCGAAATCGGAGGTTGTGTTTTCAAGCTGTGACTTAATCTGTGCAACTCTGCCCTTGATTTCCTCTTTATCGCCGGCACCGTCAACAATGATGGTGTTCTCCTTGGAAATCTTAACCTGACGAGCCTGACCGAGCTGGTCAACGGTTGCGTCTGCAAGCTCAAGTCCGAGGTCGGAGGTGATTACCTCGCCACCGGTGAGGATAGCGATATCACGGAGCATTTCCTTACGTCTGTCGCCAAAGCCGGGAGCCTTAACCGCAACGCAGGTAAATGTGCCTCTGAGCTTATTTACAAGAATTGTTGAAAGAGCCTCGCCCTCAACATCCTCTGCGATGATAACAAGCTTCTTGCCTCCCTTGAGAACCTGCTCAAGAAGCGGAAGAATTTCCTGAATATTTGAAATTTTCTTATCTGTGATGAGGATAACCGCATCGTCGATGACAGCCTCCATCTTATCGGTATCGGTTACCATATAGGGTGAGATGTAGCCGCGGTCAAACTGCATACCCTCAACAATATCGGAATCCGTAACTGCGGTCTTGCTCTCCTCAACGGTGATAACGCCGTCTGCCGTAACCTTTTCCATTGCCTCTGCAATGATGCTTCCGATTTCCTCATCTGCGGCGGAAACCGTTGCAACACGAGCAATGTCATTTGAAGATGTGACGGGCTTTGAATTGGCCTTGACAGCCTCAACAGCGGCATCAACGCCGAGCTTTATGCCCTTTTTAACAACCATCGGGTTTGCACCTGCAGCAACATTCTTCATACCCTCACGAACAAACGCCTGTGCAAGGAGCGTTGCGGTTGTTGTACCGTCACCGGCAACATCATTTGTCTTGGTTGCAACCTCTTTAACAAGCTGAGCGCCCATATTCTCAAACGGGTCCTCAAGCTCAACATCCTTGGCGATTGTTACACCGTCGTTTGTAATTAACGGAGAGCCGTATTTCTTGTCAAGAACAACATTTCTGCCCTTGGGTCCGAGTGTGATTTTAACCGTATCTGCAAGCTTATCAATACCTGCCTGGAGAGCCTTGCGAGCTTCCTCACCGTAAATAATTTGTTTAGCCATAATGTATACCTCCCGTTATTCTACAATTGCAAGAATATCGCTCTGACGAACGATGATGTATTCCTCTTTGTCAAGCTTAACCTCGGTGCCGGCGTACTTACCGGTGATTACCTTGTCACCGACCTTGACATACATTTCAACCTCTTTGCCGTCAACAAGTCCTCCGGGACCGACAGCAAGAACCTCTGCGATCTGCGGCTTTTCCTTTGCGGAAGAAGCCAGTATGATTCCACTTTGAGTTTTTTCCTCAGCCTCGGTCATCTTAACGACAACACGGTCTGCAAGCGGTTTAATATTCATACGAATGCCTCCTATAAAAAATAAAAATTATTGTTTTTGGCACTCTCAACTCTTGAGTGCTAAATATATTATAGACCCTTTATTTTAAAAATCAAGTCTTTTTGAAAAAATTCACAAATTGATAATAATTTACCTCAAAAAGCCTTTACCAAACGCAAATATGATGTTAAAATAGAGCTGTAAGGTAGGTGTTTATATGGAAATCGGCGTTTCATCCTCATGCTTCTATCCCGACTCAATCGAAGGTTCTCTACAGGCTGTCGGTCTTTCGGGAGCGAAAACGGCGGAAATTTTTATGAACTCCGTTTGTGAATTAAGTGGAAGTATTCTTTCCGAGCTTTGCAAAATCCGTGATTATTACGGTCTTGAAATTCGTTCCGTTCACCCCTTTACCTCGGCATTTGAGCCGTTTATGTTTTTCTGCGGTTATGAACGCCGTATAAACGACAGCATTGAGTTTTATAAAAAATATTTTTATACCGCCAACGAGCTCGGTGCAAAATTTATTGTTTTGCACGGCGGCAAGAAGATTGAGGGCTATACACCTGAATTATATGCCGAAAGCTACCTGAAATTGCACGATGCCGCAAGAAAAGAGGGCTTGTTTATAGCTCACGAAAATGCGTTGACCTCTCCCTGCTCCGACCCTCGGTATATGAAGCGGCTTGCGGAGCTTGTGGGTGACGATTTCCGTATTGTTCTCGATATCAAGCAATGTCGCCGCACAGGTCACAGCGAATTTGAATTTATCGAGCTTTTTGGCGATAAAATAGCACAGCTTCATTTGAGCGATGCAACCGCCGACCGAGATTGCCTTGCACCGGGCTGCGGTGATTATGATTTTGCCAAGCTTTTTGACGAGTTGAAAAAACACAGCTACGACCAAACCGCCGTCATTGAGCTTTACCGCGATAATTTCGGCACGCTTGACGAAATAAAGCGCTCCCTGGAATTTTTAAAAGGTCAAATAAAATAAAAGAGCACCTCTGAAGCTTTAAAGCCTCGGAGGTGCATTGCTTTATCAGGTACACGCCTTCAATCTGCTCCTGTATTCATCACGCAGATATTCGATTATATTATTTTTTTTCAAATTAAGGTTAAGTATTTCTCTGACCTTAAAGTGATCCTCGGTCATAAAATCGCCCGAAATAATATTCGCCTTTGCAAGATATTTCGGATTGCTTGCGATATTGTTTATCAATGCCTTGAAATGCCAACGCAACGCCTTATCCAGCTTACGGGGGAAAACAATTCCGATATCAGTACCGAAATTCGGTGTTTGCTGGGTCTGAAACCAATAAAAACCGCTTGTATCACAGGTGTCAAAGAAATCCGTCGCCTCGGTCACAAATTCATAAGCGTGCTTACCGTGGCGTTTCTTCTCCCACGGGAGAATGTGCGGACAGTTTACACTGTATTTGTATTCCTCACAGTAGTTTATCATTATAAATCGCTTGCCGGATTTTCTCATATCGCCCATTGTAACATCGCTGACATTTTCAAAATCCGTAAAGGCATATTTTGAGGGTTCGATGCTTCTTTCGAGAATTTCATCAACTTTTTTGGGGTCGGCATGGAATTTAAGCTCCAACGGACCGAATTTTTGCGGTTGATACTCTCGGATATCAAGAATAATAAATTCCGACGGATTTTCATCCATCACCTTTCGCAGCTTCATCATCTCCGGCTCAAAGGGCTGACCCTTGAGCATACCGTGACAAAAGACGATTTGACCGTTTTTGTCGGTATCAATTCTGACGCAGAAATGACGAACGCCATATTCAAACTGCTGGCTGAGATCGCCGTCTTGGCAACAGGCAATCGGCTTCATCTTGAAGCTGCCGGCATTATGGGCGCTCGGCATAACAACATCACGAAGCTTGACATCATCCTTAATATAGGACATCCACTCGGAATAAATCATAAAATTCACATCCCTCAGATATTATAACAAATGCCGATTTTGTGTCTGATAACCTCTTTTATATTGTCAATTGCACCACGCATATAAATTTTCGGGTCAAAAGCCTCGGGGTCTTTGGCAAATTCCGCCTTTATGCCCTCCGTATATGCTTGGCGAAGCTCGGTTGCAAAGTTAATTTTGGTAATTCCCGCCTTAATGCAGGCTCTCAAAACCTCATCCGAAAGTCCGGAAGCTCCGTGAAGCACCAACGGAGTTTCGATAGCGGAATGAATTTCTTTTATTCTTTCAACATTTATGTGCGGCGTACCCTTGTAAACGCCGTGTGCCGTGCCGACACCGATGGCAAGCGTGCTGACATTTGTTCTTCTGACAAACTCCTCCGCTTCGCTGACCTTGGTATAGCTCGATTCAAGGTCGGTGTCGCCTTCCTCCTTGCCGCCGATTGTGCCGAGCTCTCCCTCAACCGAAACATCCATCGGCAGAGCAAAATCCGTCACCTCTTTGGTGCATTTTATATTTTCCTCAAACGGGAGCATACTTCCGTCATACATTACGGAGGAAAAGCCGCTTGCAATACATTTTTTTGCAAGGACAAGGTCGCTTCCATGGTCAAGATGCAGGGCATAGTCCACCTGACAATCTGCCATAAGCTCACGCATCATCGCCGGATAAACGCCGACACCACCGTATTTGAGTGTCCTCGGTATCATCTGAACGATAACGGGAGTTCTCATTTCGTGCATTATTTCGGAAACCGCCATTGCCGATTCGAGATTATCAATATTAAAAGCCGGCACTGCATATTTTTCCCTTGATGCTTTTTCCATCAGCCTCACAGAAGAAACTACCATATAAAAACACCTTCATTCGGAAGTTTATTAACAAAAACTTATTTTTTAAAGTCAATCAGCCTTACGCCGTCAACTATGTATATAATTCCCGAAACGACGGAAATTACAGCGGAAATACCCATCAGAATATTTGAAACAAGGCTCATATTCCAGTCAAGCTGCCAATATTGGCAAGCCTCGCAAAGCAGCATCACCACAACAAAGGCAACCATTTGAAAAACGGTTTTTATCTTGCCGCCTATATTTGCGGGAATTACAACCTTGCTTGATGCGGCAATCATTCGCAGGGAATTAACTGCAAAATCACGGCTCAAAATCACCATAACAATCCAAATATTGCACAGACCATCACGCATAAACGCCAAAAGTGCCGCCGTGACAAGCATTTTGTCGGCAATCGGGTCAAGCAGCTTGCCGAAATTTGTTATTAAATTATTTTTTCTGGCAATGCTGCCGTCAAGCGCATCGGTAATAGCTCCGATTCCGAAAATAATTGCGGATACCAAAAATTTATGCTGAATATCGGCAAGGTAGAGCGCCAAAAAAATCGGAGCGATAAACATTCTGCCGAGCGTTATTTTGTTGGGCAAATTCATTATTCAAATACCTCTCCGATGAGATCATAGCCGTCAACATCAAAAATATCAACGTAAACAAAATCACCTATTTCAAGCTCCTTGGGTGAAGTAAACTTTACAAGTCCGTCAATTTCGGGAGCATCCATATAGGTTCTGCCTATGTAGCTGTCGGTATAGCTGTCGTATTCCTCAACAATAACCTTGTATTCATTGTCGATTTTTGCGTTGTTCTTTTCCTCCATAATGCTATACTGATCCTGCATTATGATCTCGCCGCGTCTCGTCTTGACATCATCATCAACCTGATTCTCCATATCATAGGCAACGGTACCCTCCTGCGGAGAGAAGGTGAAAACGCCGAGGCGGTCAAATTCCATCTCATTTACAAACTCGGCAAGTGTTTCAAACTCATCCTCGCCCTCACCGGGGAAGCCGACAATAAAGGTTGTTCTGATAACCACATCCGGCATTGCTGCACGAAGCTTGCCGATAACCTCACGAATCATTGCCTGATCGCCCCTGCGGTTCATCGCCTTGAGAATTTTATCGTCGGCGTGCTGGAGCGGCAAATCTATATAATTGACAACCTTTTCCTGATTTTTCATCGTTGCAATGAGCTCGTCGGTAATTCTGTCCGGGTAGCAATAAAGCATCCTAATCCATTCTATCGAATCAATTTTGCAAAGCTCATCAAGCAATTGCGGAAGTCTGAGTTCGCCGTAAATGTCAAGTCCGTAGCTTGTTGTGTCCTGTGCAACAAGGATAAGCTCCTTAACGCCTGCTTCGGCAAGCTGCTTTGCTTCTTCCAAAATGTTTTCCATCGGACGGCTTCTCATATCGCCGCGAATTGACGGAATTGTGCAATAGGTGCATCTGTTGGAGCAGCCCTCTCCAATTTTGAGATATGCCCAATGCTCGGGTGTTGTGAGAATACGCTGACCCTCAAGCGGAAGCTCCTGCTGCGGCGGATACTTTTCGATTGTATCAACACCGGTCATAACATCTTCAATAATTTTGATTATATCGCCGTTTGCACCGATACCGAGAACCGCATCGACCTCCGGAATTTCGGTGAGAATTTCACTTTGGTATCTTTGCGCCAGACAGCCCGTAACAATAATTCTGCCGATAACTCCCTCTTTTTTGAGCTCCGCCATATCGAGAATATTTTCAATGGCTTCCTTTTTCGCATCATCAATAAATCCGCAGGTGTTGACAATAACAACATCACAGCCGTCAACGTAATCGACTATCTCCATACCCTCGGCATCAAGCAAAGCCAACATATGCTCGGCATCAACCTGATTTTTCGGGCAACCGAGAGATATCATACCAACCTTGTAATTCATAAAATCATCCCTAATTTTCTTCGTAAAATTCGTCATCGGAAAACTCCGCCATTGCTTCACGGATATCGGAAAAGGAATATCCCATCCGTGTCATTGCGGCAAAGACCCTTTTCCGCCCGACCTCGTCATTCATTTTATTATAGTATTTTTTTCGGATAATATCAACTATTCTTTCAACATTATCGGGTTCTTCTTCCTCAAAAAGCTCCTCGACCGCTTCATTGGCGATATCCGAGGGAATACCCTTTGCACGCAGCTCGGAAATTATGCGAGCTCTGCCGAATTTTTTGTGCGTAAAAAGCTCATTTGCATAAAAACGTGCGTAGCGTTCATCATTGATAAGATCGAGCTCGGTAAGCTTTTCCACTGCATCATCAACATATTCGACATCAAATTTTCGGAGAAGCTTCTGCCTTATTTCCCGAGTGGAGTGGTCGCGGTAATCCAGACTGTTGAGAGCACTGTTAAAAGCACGGCGTGAGCCCACCGCCTCCTCAAGTGCGGCAAGCTTCTCCTCGTCAATTTCGTCACCCGAAATATATCCGCACGAAAACCAAAAATTATCATCAACCGTCATACGGTATTCGCCGTCAATATAGATGTGGATTTTATCCTGCCGTCCGCTTTTTGCCGTAATTTTCATCAGTCGTCATCAACGGCAATATCAAGCTTTGCCTTTGCCGAAACACTTTCTCCGAAGGCGTCTTCCTCCGCCGCCGCTTCAGCACTTGCCGAGGACTTTGAAGATCCCTTTGCCGCCTTGCCCTTTTTGCCTGAGCTTGACCTGCAAGCCGCAAGCATCTTTTCCTTGTCGGCGTAAATTTTGGCCTTGACCTCCTCAAAGAGCTCGGGGTCATTTTTCAAAAGCTCCTTAACATTCTCCCTGCCCTGACCCAAACGATTGTCATTGTAAGAGAACCATGCACCGCTTTTGTGGATAACATCCATTGCCACGGCAATATCGAGCACTTCACCGACCTTAGAAATACCCTCGCCGTAGATAATATCAAACTCCGCCTCCTTAAACGGAGGAGCAACCTTATTTTTAACAATTTTAACCCTTGTGCGTGAGCCGACAAACTCACCGTTTGCACCCTTGATGGTTTCCGCCTTTCTGACATCAAGACGCATCGAAGCATAAAATTTGAGCGCACGTCCGCCCGTTGTGGTTTCGGGATTGCCGTACATAACTCCGATTTTTTCACGAAGCTGATTTATAAATATAATAATTGTATTGGATTTATTGATAGCGCCCGCAAGCTTTCTCAAAGCCTGCGACATGAGACGTGCGTGCTGACCGACGTGCGACTCACCCATTTCGCCCTCAATTTCCGAACGGGGAACAAGAGCGGCAACAGAGTCAACAACAACAATGTCGATTGCACCCGAACGTACCAACGCCTCTGCGATTTCAAGAGCCTGCTCACCGTTATCCGGCTGGGAAACAAGCAACGAATCAACATCAACGCCGAGATTTGCCGCATAAATCGGGTCAAGAGCGTGCTCCGCATCAATGAACGCAGCCTCGCCGCCCGCCTTCTGTGCCTCCGCAACAGCGTGCAGGGCAAGTGTTGTTTTACCCGAGGATTCGGGACCGTATATTTCAACAATTCTGCCCTTGGGAAGTCCGCCGATACCTGTTGCGGCATCCAGTGCAACCGAGCCCGTCGAAATAGCCTCGACGTTCATTGCAACATTTTGACCCAAACGCATAACCGTTCCTTTACCGTATTGTTTTTCAAGCTGAGCAATAGCCGTTTCCAGTGCTTTCTGCTTATCAGCCATATAATCACTCTCCGTATCCGTACAAATGTTCGTTGCTTAATATTATACTATAAATCAGTAAAAAAAGCAATATATTTCAGACAAAATTCAAAAAAATTTCGTTGTTGAGCTTTGCTGTTGTTTGAACAAGCCCGACTTAAAGAAGCAGCAACTCCCGATTTGGTCATTGTTGGCTCAACGACTATTGAAAAATGAATTTTTTATGGTATACTAATAGACGATACAATCACCGCTAACGGAGGTCTTAAAATGAACTTAACTCATATGAAATACGCAGTGGAAATTGCGGAAACAAAATCCATCAACAAGGCCGCCGAGACTCTATATGTCGGTCAATCCGCACTCAGCCGTGCCGTAAAGGAGCTTGAAGCAAGCCTTGGCGTTACGCTGTTTGAACGCAGTGCAAAGGGTATGTTTCCCACACCCGACGGAGAGCTTTTTGTGCGGTACGCAAAGTCAATTCTCAAGCAGGTTGAAGCGGTCGAAAATATGTTTGACGGCGGAGAAAACTCCAAAAAGCAATTTTCCGTTTCCGTACCGAGAGCAAGCTATATTTCCGAAGCCTTTGCACGCTTTTCAAAGCTGATACCTCCGGGCAATGAGGTTGAGCTTTTTTATAAGGAAACAAATGCGATGCGTGCAATTAAAAACATTTTAAACGATGAATTCAAGCTCGGTATAATTCGTTACGCCGAAAGCTTTGATAAATATTACAAGGACACGCTTGACGAAAAGGGTCTCAATTATGAGCTGATAACAAAATTCCGTTATATGCTGCTGATGAACCGTGAAAGTCCGCTCGCACAAAAGGAAAATGTCACCTATGACGACCTGCGTGATTTGATTATGATTGCTCACGCCGACCCGTATGTGCCGTCGCTCCCCTTTGCCAAGGTAAAAAAGGAGGAGCTGCCCGACAATTCCGACCGACGCATTTTTGTTTTTGAACGAGCAAGTCAGTTCGAGCTGCTTTCCGAAAATCACGAAACCTTTATGTGGGTTTCGCCAATTCCGCAGCCGCTCCTTGACCGTTACGGTCTTGTGCAGAGGTATTGTGAGGAAAATCAGCGAATTTACAAGGATGTGCTCATCCACCGCAAGGAATATTCGCTTTCGGAGCTTGACAATATGTTTGTCAGCGAGCTCATCGGAGCAAAAAGAGAAATAATAGGAGAAATGTGATTATGAAATGGCTTATCGCATCCGATATTCACGGCAGTGCTTACTATTGCCGCCGACTGCTTGAGGCTTACAAAAAGGAAAATGCCGACCGTCTTATTCTTCTGGGTGATATACTTTATCACGGACCGAGAAACGACCTGCCAAAGGACTATGCTCCTAAGCAGGTGATAGCAATGCTCAATGAAATCAAGGATGAGCTTCTTTGTGTTCGCGGAAACTGCGACACAGAGGTTGACCAGATGGTGCTTGATTTTCCCGTACTTGCCGATTATGCAATTCTCAACCTCGGCAAAAGGCTTGTCTACCTTACCCACGGTCATATATACAACGAAAGCAATTTGCCGCCGATTTGTGACGGTGATATTCTCATTCACGGTCACACTCACATTCCGAAATGTGTTGAACACGAAAAATATATTTATATGAACCCCGGCTCCGTTTCGATTCCCAAGGAAAACAGTCATCACGGCTATATGACCCTCGAAAAAGGTAAATTCAACTGGAAAGACCTCGACGGAAAGATAAAGCTTGAAAAGGAAATTTATTAAATAACCTCACATTATAAAGCTCAAAAGAGGCTGTCGAATTAACGGCAGCCTCTTGACTTTTGCTTTATTTGATTTTATTTTGCAAGGGTAACGCCCGCAATGGGAGCAGCGGAAAGGTTATCCAAGGCAACCGTACCACTGAGAACAGCAGCCTCGGCAGCATCCATTGCAGTCTTTGTGCCCTCTGCACAAGCATCACCGAGCTGTGAAATATAGACAGCACCGTTTGCATAACTGCCCTCGTATACAGGGATATTCGGGAGAGCACCGGACTTATCAATCTCATCACCGTTCTCGTCATACTCAACGTCATCATAATCGATAACCTCAAAAACAGTGTTGAGGTAATACTGAGAATAATCGTAGATCGGAGCACAAAGGAACTTCTCGCTGTCGGAATGTCTGTCCGAGCCGAAGCCGCAGAAGAATACGTCCTCACAGCTTTCCGCAAGGGAATCGGCATAGAAATCGGAAGCGATTACAGCATTGCCCGCTGCGATAAGAGCCTGGCAGTCTGCCTTGATATCGGTGCAAACCCTTGCATCAAGCTTAACCTCGGAATATACAGACTGTGCGCCGAGTGCAAAAGCATTGAGCAAAGTGAAATCCTTGCCATCCTTGAGAAGATAGCCAATCTTGGGCATTTTGAGCTCCTTGGCCTTGAGACCGGCAACAACACCGGAAAGATAAACGGCACCGCTGATATCGGCTGAATAGGAGTGGATATTCTTACCGTTGTCTCTGCCGTTATAGATGATAAACTGAACCTTGGTATCCGTTGCAGAAACATCACCGTCGGCTGCATCGCCGGAAAGATACTTTTCAACAGCATCCATATAACCGGAATCCGCAAGGAAGATCATTGTACACTCACGGTTGATGAGCGTATGAACAGCAGAGCGGACAGCCTCCTCATTAGAGGGGTCAATATTTTCCTGATACTGGAAGCGATCGGAGCTGAGACCTGCACCGATTGACGCTGCACCGTTAACTGCCGTCAAGGTTTGCAGGGTTGCAAGGTCGGGAACATAATCGTCGTCGCCGTCAACCTGTCCGGGAAGAACAACACCAATCTTGATATTATCCTTTGTGATGTCTGTGTCGTCAACCATTGAACAAGAAGCCAATGCAAAGCACATTGCGGCAACAAGCAAGATTGACAGTACCTTTTTAAATGTTTTCATGGGATTTCCTCCTTGAGAGAATTGTACGTTTTAATAAATGCCAAATATATTATAGTGTATTCCACGAGGAAAATCAAGGAAAATTTTTAATTCTGTTTACAAGTTCTTGCTTATTTTTTATTTATTCTGTACATAAACCGCAAAATGAGTAAAATATTCGGATTTGCAGACGTTATATTTCTTGCAAATTGACCTCGGCTGTTGTATAATTAATATGAGTAATTATCATACTGAGTAAAATTCCAAAGGCGGTGCAATATGAGCTATATAGAATTTGCTGATGTATACAAAACCTATAAATCCGGTTCCACCAAGGTCAATGCCCTTGACGGAGTTAATTTTTCCGTCGAGCAGGGTGAGCTTTGCGTTGTTGTGGGACCCAGCGGAGCAGGAAAAACAACGCTTCTGAATGTTTTGGGCGGTATGGACAGATGCTCTCGCGGTCAAATTGCCGTTGATGATAAAATTATTACGGATTTCAACAAGCGTATGCTTATGCTTTACCGCCGCAGAGAAATCGGCTTTATATTCCAATCCTATAATCTTGTTCCCAACCTGACCGCAGTGGAAAATTTGGAGCTTGTTGCCAATTTGAGCGATAAGGCGGTGGATTGTATGGCACTTTTGCGTTTGGTCGGTCTTGAAAAAAGAGCCGGTCTTTTCCCCTCCCAGCTTTCCGGCGGTGAGCAACAAAGAGTTGCAATTGCAAGGGCACTTGTCAAAAAGCCAAAGCTGCTGCTTTGCGATGAGCCGACCGGTGCTCTCGATTACGAAACGGGAATACAGGTTCTCAAGCTCATCAAAAAGGTTTCCGAGATTATGAATATGACCGTTTTGATAATCACGCACAACCACGCCATCGCACCGATTGCCGACCGAGTTATCACAATGAAAAGCGGCAAGATTGCGAAAATCGAAATTAACGACACACCGATACCCGTTGAAAGGATAGAGTGGTAATGACAAAAACCCTCCTCAAGGATACACTTCGCTCAATAGCCTCCAACAAGCTGAGGTTTCTTTCAATTGCCCTCATCGTCGCATTGGGTTTGAGCTTCTATGTCGGTATCAACTCCGCCTCACCCGCAATGAGATACGAGGCGGTGGAATATTTCTCCGAAAACAATCTTGCCGATATGGAGGTCACCTCACCGATCGGCTTTACCGATAAGGATATTGAGCAAGTCAAAAATTTGGATAATGTCACGCAGGTCATCGGCTCGCAATACGTTGACGGCTACGCAACAATCGGCAAGGATTCCATCGTAAACGAAAACGGAACCGAGCTTACCTGCCGTGTTAATCTTTTGAATATTGAAAAGGCAAGGGCTTTTTTGAACGGAGAGAATGACCCATCATATATCAACCGAGTGGCTCTGCGTGATGGACGTTTGCCCGAAAAGGTCGGAGAATGTCTTGTTGACAGCACCTCCGCCAAGCTCTACCCCGAAATTGAAATCGGAAAAATTCTCACCGTTGTCAACGGCAACGACGGCTCTGAGCTCACCTTGACCGCCAATAGCTTCACCATCGTCGGTATAGTCGATTCACCGAGATACATTTCCTCCGATAAGGGGCAAACCAAGCTCGGCTCGGGAGCTCTCAACGCGGTTATATACGCTACCTCGGAGGCGTTTTCCGATGATAATCCGAATGTGCTTTTTGTCAAATCAAGCCACTCCGATTATTGGGACTGTTTTTCAGACGAATACAGCACATATATGCATTCTCTTGCCGATGAAATTAAGCAAATTTCGGCAAGCGTTATTGATGCTCGACTTGCGGATTTAAAAACCGAATATACAAAAAAGGCAGACGACAAGACCGCCGAGATCGAGGCGTATAACAAGTCGAGTTCAAAAGCTCTGACGGACAAGGAAAAATCCATCAAGGAATTTAAGAAATACGTCGAAAACGAGGACACTGTTCTCACCGAGCTCAAGCAAAAAAATGAGAGTAAAACCAAGTCCGCCGCATCGACCCTTAGCACGCTTGAAAATCGTCTTTCCGCCCTCAACACCGCCTACGAGCAACACGTTAAAAGCCGAGACAGTCAAAGCTCGGAAATCAAGGGCTACAGTGAGCTGAAAAAGCTCTATGATGACCTTGAAAAAAAGCACAGCTCAAAGAAAATTGAGCTTGACAATCTTGAAGCCGATTATCAGGACAAAAAAACGAGGCTCGATTCCAAATCGGATGAGGTCAAAAGCATTGAAGCGCGCATAAAAATTTATGAGTTAAAAATTCAATCTCTTACATCCGAAATATCCGAGCTTGAAGCCGAAATTTCAGCCGCAAGCTCCAACGTGAGCACATTGACCGAAAAAAGAGACAAATGCAAGGCTACCGTCAGCAGTCTCAACGCCGAGATAAGCAGTCTCAACGCCATCATCAACGACAGCAATGCCGACAGCATGGACAAGGCAATTGCTTTGGAAAAAAGAAACTCCCTGAGACGTGAGCTTGTAACTGCGGAAAACGAGCTGAATTCCGTCAGCTCCGAACTCAGCCGTTATGAATCCGTTGTCAGCTCCGGCACCGCTTCAAAAAAGAGCAAGGAAGCGGACAAGAGCAAGACCTCATCCTCCCTCACTCAGGAAAGAGCAACGCTTGATGCCTGCAAATCGGAAAAGGCTGTTCTTGATGCAGAATACACAAGCGCACAAAGCAGCTACAGCTCTGCCAAAAGCTCCTACGATGCCGACGAGCAAACCCTTTTAAAATACGAAAGCTCGATGAAGGAGCTTACAAAAAATCAGTCGGGTCTAACCTCGCTCATCTCGCAAGTAGAAAAGGAAAAGCAGGAGCTCGACACATTAAAAATCAGTGTTACACAGGCTCAAATCAACTATACCCTTGCGGTTCGCAACGGCTCGCTCGAAACAAAAAAAGCCGAATACGACCTCAAGGTTGCCAAAAGCCGCTACGGCGTGGTGGACAGCGAATACACCGAGCTGAAGAATGATATACAGGCAAAGAAGCTTTCGCTCAGCTCCGAGCTTGATTCCTTTAAAACAACGCTCGCCAATCTTTCAAATTTGCGTTGGACTACCATCAGGCAGGATGAATTTGCCGGTATGGACAGCTTGACCGTCAGCCTTGAAAATATGAAATCAATGTCAACGGTATTTCCCGTGGTATTCTTCCTCACCGCCATGATTGCTTACTTTGTAATTATGGTAAAAAATGTTGAGGAGGAAAGAAAGAATATCGGCGTGTTTAAGGCACTTGGGTATTCAAACGGCTCTGTTATCCAAAAGTTCTCTTTTTACTCCCTCATTGCCTGGGCAGCAGGTGCCGCCCTGGGCACGGTGTTCGGAACCTGCATTTTTCCGTTTGCGATATGCTCCATATACAATATGTCCTACAGCATACCTAATGCAGGAACGGTTTTCCTTGCACAATATGTCCTTACAGGTCTCGGGCTTTCGTTTGTTTTGACGATTTTCACCACTCTCATTGCAGTGCGTCGTGAATTAGGTCACAATCCGGCGACACTTCTCCGCCCGAAGGATATAGCCTACAACCGACGAAATATTCTTGAAAAAATGCCCTCACTTTGGAAACGATTAAGCTACGGTACAATCACCGTTATCAGAACCGTTTCGCGTTCCAGAGGACGAGTGGCAGCCGGTGCGCTCGGCGTTGCCTGCTGTACCGCACTGATTCTTTCCTCTGTCGGTCTTATCAGCTCCGTAACCGATGTAGCCGGTACACAATACGGCGACAAGGGCATTTTTAAATATGACGTTATGTTTGTTTTGAAAACGCCTCAAGCACAAAATGCCGAAATTCTGCAAAGCATACGCAATGACCAGCGAACCGAGGACGCTCTGCTGATTTGCAACAAGAGTGCAATTGCCTCCTCTGCCAATTCGCAGGTCAAGAGAACGGTCAATATCATTTCAACGCAAAGCACGGAGGATTTTTCAAAGGTCATCAATTTTGAGGCTGTTCAAGGTCAGCTTGATTTCGGCAAGGACAGCGCCGTTATAACCGACAAGATGGCAACCGATATCGGTATCTCCGTCGGAGAAGAAATTTGTCTCACACTTGCCGACGGAACGGCACATACGGCAAGGGTATCGGGAATAATTAAGAATTACACCGATCACTATGTTTATATGTCGTCAGAAGCGTACCGCTCTGTTTTTGAGGCAGAGCCGCAAAGCAAATACATTCTCACAACCGCAAAATCCTATGTTGACCGAGCCGAGATTCGCAGTCTTGCCTCAACCTTCCTCAAGGAGGATATTGTAACGGGAGCCTCGACAGCTGAGGATATGGCGGATTCGATAAACATCTCGATTAAGAGAATCGGCTTTGTTGTTCTTGTTTTCGTTCTTTCAGCCTGCCTTTTGGCGTTGATTGTAATGTATACCAATTCAAACATCAACCTCAGCGAAAGGACAAGGGAAATCGCAAACATCAAGGTTATCGGCTTGAGCGACCATGAGGTTTTGATTTACGTTATACGAGAAAACATTATTTCAACCGTTTACGGAACGGTATTCGGTCTTATCGGCGGAGTTTTCCTTCATAAGGCGCTTATCGGCTTTATCTCCGTTGACAATATTGTTTACGGCAACCGCATTGCCTGGTGGGGATTTCTTGCAACGGTGCTGATAATCGCACTGATTGCACTGATATCCGCCCTGCCTATCAAGCTGAAAATAAACAAAATCAATATGGCGGAAACACTCAAAGAAATCGAATAAAGCAAATCACCCGAAAAGAACCAGCCGTTCCTTTCGGGTGATTATTTTTTAAGTTTTATTTAAGCACGGAAATTGCATCGCTTATCGTTTTTTCATAAGCCTCTCTGCCGTACTTATCAACCTCAGCCTTATTCTTTTCGCCGTGGGTCAGACAGCCGGCGCCGCCGATACAGCCACCGATACACGCCATACCCTCAATGAAATTGCCGTCAAGCTTTTCCTTGCTCTTTTTGAGCAACGCCACACGGCAAGCCTCGATTCCGTCGCAGGCAACCGGTTTAAGGTCAAAATCAATTTTTTGCTCCCTGAGAGCCTGTGCAACCGCATCGGAAAGTCCTCCGCTTCGTGCAAAAATACGTCCGAAATATGAGGCATTATCAAGCACGCCCTCCTCCAGCTCTACAATATCAACATCCTTGCTGTCGAAAAGCGCCTGAAGCTCCTCAAAGGTCAATGCGGCATCAACATATGGAGAAACCGTTTCTCTTTTCACCTCTGCCTTTTTCGCTGTACACGGTCCGATGAAAATCACTTTGCTGTTTGGCTCCTTTTCCTTAATATACTTTGAAACGGCGGCCATCGGTGAAAGGTTGTGCGAAACAAGAGGCAAAAGCTGTGGGAACGATTTTTCGATATAGCTGACAAATGCGGGGCAACAGGAGCTTGTCAAAAAGCCCTTTTCCGCAAGCTCACGGGATTCGGAATATGCAACCATATCTGCACCGAGAGCCGCCTCGATAACGGTGTGGAAGCCGAGCCTTTTAAGTCCCGTTATAACCTGACCGAGCTTTGCATATTGGAACTGACTTGAAATTGAGGGGGCAACAACAGCATACACCTTGTATTTCTTATTCTCCTCGCTTTTCTTGATTATGTCAATAACGTCAAGAATGTAGGATTTGTCGCTGATCGCACCGAACGGACATTGATAAACACACGCACCGCAGGCTATGCATTTATCGTTATCAATAGCCGCCGCCTTGTTTTCGTTCATTGTAATCGCTTTGATTTTACAGGCATTTTCGCAGGGACGCTTACGGCTGATAATCGCCGTGTAGGGGCAAACCTTGGCACAGGCACCGCACTCCTTGCACTTTGCTTTGTCGATATGGGCAACGTGATTTTCGTCAAACGAAATCGCACCGAAGCGGCAAGCATCCGTACAGCGGTGAGCCAAACAGCCGCGGCAGGCATTTGTTACCTCGTAGCCGCCCATCGGACATTCATCACAGGCGGTCTCGATAACCTCGATAACATTCGGGTTTGCCTTGTCACCACCCATTGCAAGCTTGACACGTTCACCGAGAATTGCACGCTCCTTATAAACACAGCAGCGCATTGTCGGCGTATTGCCCGGCACTATCATTTTCGGAATATCCATCAAATTATCCAAAAGACAGTTATCCCAGGCAAGACGCGCCACCTCACGGAGAACCTTATATTTCAAATACTGAACCTTGGTATCAAATTTATACATCATTGCTTTTCTCCTTTGCACTTGCCGAATCAGAAATAGCTGACCTTTATCCTCTTGCCCATTTGCTTCAGACATTCGCTGAGCTCCTCAACCAAATTCATCTTGATGTTGAAATTGATGGGCAGATCGGGATTTTGGTGAGCCGGATTGACAGCTCTGCCGACATAGAAATTGATATCGGTCGCTTCTTCAAACAGCAGACGGCATATCCTTGAAGCACCGTCCTGCTTTATGCTCCACTGTCCGTAAAGCTCGTTTTTATCGAGCACGTCCCTTGCGTATTCGATAACCTTGTTGATGGTAATAACGCCCTCGGTAACAAGGTCAACGCCTTCAATTTCGGCAATCGGCGGAACATCGCTCTGCTCAAAATTGAGCGAGGCCTTGATGGGCTTGCCGAGATATTTTGCGGCGATTGATGAGGTTGTACCTCCGCAAACGATATGCTTACCCTCTTTGGAAAAGAAAAGCGACATCATACGGTCACAATCGTCCCTGTTCCTCGGCGGTCCGAAAAGTAAATTCATCGGCTCTCTTTTTCTTATGCGGACAACACAGGCGGTCGCATCATCACCGGGATGAAAGCCGTACTGCTTATCGCATTCATCAATGAGCATTGTGGAAAGCGTTTTGGCGGTGTAGCCCACACCCGATATAGTTTCCATAAAATCAATGATATCCTCACGCTTCCAACCGAAATTGAAGGCAAGACCTATTCCGGCGTGGGGACAGCCATCACTCATTGCGATAAAAACATCGTCCTCCTGCAAGCTGATAACGGATTTGTATATCTGCTTACCGTTTATATTTATTTCATTTTTTATATAATCGTAATTTTTGCCGTTGCGAAGTACTATGACGTGCGGATTATCGTATTGAATAAGCTCCGCCGTTTCATTGTTGATGAGGTGGATAATCGTAAAGGTCGAATAAGCAACTCCCCTCACCGAGCAAATCGGCAATGTGGCGGCAATTGTTGAAACACAATCTTCAAGGGGAAGCCCCTCTGCCATCATCGTCGAAATGATTTTTGAGGTAAGGGTTGAAAGTATGCTCGCCTTTACTCCGCTTCCGAGACCGTCGGCAAGGACAATGACAGTTGAATTTTCGTTCTGCTCAACAATATCAACGTGGTCGCCGCAAAGCTGCTCACCCTCATGGTTTATGCTTCGCCAGCCGATATCAGCACACAAATTATTCATCGCTGATCGACTCCTTTAATTTAGTGAGAGCAATTTTGGTTTCAGCCGCAGTTTCACCGAGCAGGGATGCGATCTCCTGGACAATCCTCATCTGGTTATCAACAACACGGTCGGCAATTTCGACGGTGCGGTGACTGATTTTTTCCTTTTTCTCTCGCTGATTTTCTTCCTCGGTAACATCACGCAAAATGCAAACCAACAGATGATACTCCTTGTCGTAAATAATCGACTCCTCAACGTACTTTTCATATTCCGCAAGGTAGGTTCTCTTGTCGTGAATACTCTTGCCGCTGCTGAGAACCGTGAGAAAATCCGTCGGGTCAAGAATTCTCACAACCTGGTCACCGAGTATAAGTGAGGCCTTGCGGACATTGATAATTTTAAGTGCCGCCTGATTTATCTGCTGAACCTCAAGCTTTTCATTGAGCACAATCAAGCCGTTCGGCGTGTTACGCACTATTGTATCCGAGAAATTTTCCGCCTTATCCTTCAAATACGGCAGACACATCGAAATCTCCGCCTTGCCCTGAAGAATTGCAACCGCCTTTTCGCGGCAGGTGTTGTAGCCGCAGGAGCCGCAGTTGAGCTCATCGGCAGGCTTCATCTTACCCATCTGTCGCAGAGTATCTCGAATTTCCGTTTCGGAGGGCTGCTGAAGTCTTCTTTCGATAGATGTAAAATCCTTGCGAAGCTTCTCCGGCTCTACCATATCAACTACGAAATCCTTCTCGCCGGCAAATTTTGAAACCGCCATATAGTCCTTGACGGGTGAACGGTGGAATTTTTCCATAACCGGACCGCCTACGCAGCTTCCCACGCAAGCCGACATTTCGATAAAGCAACGGTGAAGGTCACCCCTCTCAATATCCTTGAGTGCGGCAATGCAATTTTCGGTTCCGTCAATCGCCATATAGGTGTAGCCGGGGTGATCGGTTTTCATCGTTTTGAGAATACCGCCCGTTGTCGGGAAAAATCGAGCACGGCTGTTTTCCTCCGTATCTGTTTCGGTCCTGAGCTCAATATTCTCTGCCTTGAGCCAATTTGTCAGCTCGTCAAAGGTGAGAACTGCATCAACCGAGCCCTCATAATGCTGTGCCTCGTCCTTTTTGGCAACGCACGGGCCTATAAAAACCGTTTTGGCTTTCGGAATTCTCTTTTTGATATCGTTACAATGTGCCTGCATAGGCGAAAGAACATCGGCAAGATATCTGAGCTCCGACGGGAAATATTTTTGAATAAGCAAATTAACGGAATGGCAACAAGAGGAAATGATAATATCATGAGTATCCTCCTCTATCATTCTCTCATATTCGTTCTTAACGATGGTCGCACCGACTGCCGTTTCCTCAACGTCGTAAAATCCGAGCTTTTTGAGTGCCTCCTTCATTGAGCCTATGCCAACGCCCTCATAATTTGCAACAAAGGACGGTGCAAGACTGACCACAACAGGGTCTCCGCTTTGCAAAAGTACCTTGACCTTTTCGGTTTCGTCAACAATTTGCTTTGCATCCTGCGGACAAACAACGAAGCACTGACCGCACATAATGCATTCGTTACCGATTATATACGCCTGATTGCCGGAAAAGCGTATTGATTTTACCGGGCAGTGACGGATACATTTATAGCAATTTTTACAGTTGGATTTTTTCAGCGTCAGACACTCCATACCGTTAATTCCTTTCTTCGTTTAATTTTTTAAGTACCTTGTCATCAAAAAAGAAGCTGAAATTTTCGGGCGTAACTCCCGTAAAAACATCATCGTCAACCGTAACGGTCACGCCGACACGGTTGCACTTGCCGGTGCAAAAGCTGCCGGCAAGTGTTATATCGTCATTGAGCTTTTTTTCGGCAATTGCATTTTGAAAAAGCTCCACCAATTTTTCAGACCCCTTCAAATGGCAGGAAGAACCCACACAAATTTGAACGATCATCTTTTCACACCTTCGCAAGCACGTTTTCGTTAAAGAAATCCTTTACTGTTTCCGGTGAAACGGAGAAGAACTTATCATCTACCGTAACGCAAACACCCTGCTGACACTTACCCATACAAAATGTGCCACCGAGCTCTACCTTGTCACCGAGATCGTTTTCGTGTATAAGATACTGGAGCTGCTCAACAACCTGACGTGAGCCCTTAATATGACAGGATGAGCCGATACAAACAGTAATTTTCATTGAGATATCCTCCTAATTTATAAATCTTTAATTATTCGTAATCAACAACATCAATCCAGGAATGAAGAAATTCTCTTTCCGCTTCGTTGCCCTTAACCGTCTGGGAAGCCGCAACAATCGGCATCCATTTCTGAACATACTGCCTTGCGGTATTGCTCTTATCACAGAAAAGGTTGAGATACTTCTTCGCACCATCTATATCGCCGTTGAGCCAGAAAAGAAGATAGGTTCTTGCGGCATCTGCCGAGGCATTGCCTTGAGTTGCGTGTGACCAGTCGAGGATATACGGTGTACCGTCCTCTGTGATGATAACATTTGTCGGGTTAAAGTCACCGTGACAAACCTTGTTGTGCTTCGGCATAGCCTCAAGACGTGTGTGAAGGTCATAGCGTATGGTTGCGGAAAGGTCTGTCTGGCAAATCTTTCTGTTCATCTTATCCTTGAGCTTTGTAAGACCGCCGCAGGTCTTTGAGTGCATCTGAAGCTGGAGGTCAACGAAAAGCTCAAGATATTCATCCTTCTTTTCGGGCTCCTCCTCCATCAGACGGGCAAGAGTTTTGCCCTTGATAAACTCGGAAACGATAGTCCATTTTCCGTCAATAACCGTAACCTCAAGAACCTTGGGGATGTTAAGACCGGTTTCCTCGATTCTTGCCTGGTTGAGTGCCTCGTTCAAAACATCCGCCTTTGAGTAATCCTCGTTGAAAACCTTGAGGCAGCGGTCACCGTCACGGTAAACGGTCTTGTTTGTTCTGACTGCAATAATTCTGTCCAAATTCATATATAATCCTCCTTATGCCTTGCTCTTACCGTTCTCGGCTCTGCGATAAGCCTTTTTGAAATCGTGCTTATCGTCAATCACCTCAAAATCGGAAGCTGTCGGCTTTTCTTCTTCCTCAAAATGCTTGTTTCCGTAATACGCATTGAGATACATCTGCTTAATCTCGCTCATAAGCGGATAACGGGGGTTAGCACCTGTGCACTGGTCGTCAAATGCCTGCTCAACCATATCATCAAGACGGTCAAGGAAATTCTTTTCGTCAATGCCGTATTCGCTGATGGATGCCTTAATACCAACCTTTGTCTTGAGCTCATTGATTGCATTGATGAGATTTTCAAGGCTTTCGGTGTCATTCTTGCCGCCAAAGCCGAGATATCTTGAAACCTCTGCATAGCGTGCAAGGGTGTGTGGGTGGTCATACTGTGAGAAGGTGCCCATCTTTGCCGGAGCCTCATTTGCATTGAAGCGGAGAACCTCCTCAATCATAAGTGCGTTTGCAACGCCGTGCGGAAGGTGGTGGAATGCACCGAGCTTATGAGCCATTGAGTGGCATACGCCGAGGAATGCGTTTGCAAACGCCATACCTGCCATTGTTGCGGCATTTGCCATCTTTTCACGAGCCTCAACATCTACCTGACCGTTATCGTATGCACGGGGGAGATATTCAAAAATAACCTTGAGTGCCTGAAGTGCAAGACCGTCGGTGTAGTCCGTTGCCATAACAGAAGCATAAGCCTCAAGTGCATGAGTAACAGCATCAATACCGGAAGCCGCCGTAAGTCCCTTGGGAGCGCTCATATGGAAGTCTGCGTCGATAATAGCCATATTCGGAAGAAGCTGATAATCTGCAAGCGGATACTTAACGCCTGTCTTTTCATCTGTGATAACCGCAAACGGAGTAACCTCGGAGCCTGTGCCGGCAGAGGTCGGAATTGCGATGAAATAAGCCTTCTCTCCCATCTTCGGGAAGGTGTAAACACGCTTACGGATATCAATGAAGCGCATTGCCATATCCATAAAGTCTGCTTCGGGGTGCTCATAAAGAACCCACATAATCTTTGCCGCATCCATTGCAGAGCCGCCGCCGAGTGCGATAATGCAATCGGGTCGGAATGCCTTCATCTGCTCTGCACCCTCCTTGGCACTTGCAAGTGTCGGGTCGGGAGCGACGTTAAAGAAGCTGGTATGAACGATTCCCATTTCGTCGAGCTTGTCGGTAATCGGCTTTGTGTAGCCGTTGCTGTAAAGGAAGCTGTCAGTTACGATGAACGCTCTCTTTTTGCCCATAACATTTTTAAGCTCATCAAGGGCAACGGGCAGACAGCCTTTTTTGATATAAACCTTTTCGGGGGCTCTGAACCACAGCATATTTTCTCTCCTCTCCGCTACGGTTTTAATATTGATAAGGTGCTTTACACCTACGTTTTCGCTGACGCTGTTACCGCCCCATGAGCCGCAGCCGAGGGTGAGCGAGGGAGCAAGCTTGAAGTTGTAAAGGTCACCGATACCGCCGTGTGAGGACGGAGTATTTACAAGAATACGGCAGGTCTTCATTCTTGCCGCAAACTCATTGAGCTTTTCGGTTTCTGTAATTTCATTGATATAGATTGATGAGGTATGACCGTAGCCGCCGTCTGCAATAAGCTGCTCAGCCTTATCGAATGCATCCTGAATATCCTCTGCCTTGTACATTGCAAGCACGGGAGAAAGCTTTTCGTGAGCAAATTCTTCACTGATATCAACGCTCTCAACCTCACCGATGATTATTTTTGTTCCGGAGGGAACGGTTACGCCGGCAAGAGCGGCAATTTTAGCGGCAGGCTGACCAACAATTTTTGCATTGAGGGCACCGTTGATGAGGATTGTCTTTCTGACCTTTTCGGTCTCCTCGGGATTAAGGAAATAGCAGCCTCTATCCGCAAATTCAGCCTTAACCGCATCGTAAATATTTTTATGAACGATAACGGACTGCTCGGAAGCACAAATCATACCGTTATCAAAGGTCTTTGAATGGATGATGGAGCTGACTGCAAGAATAATATCGGCAGTTTCGTCAATAATTGCCGGAGTGTTACCTGCACCAACGCCGAGAGCCGGCTTGCCCGAGGAATAAGCAGCCTTAACCATTCCGGGACCACCCGTTGCAAGAATGATATCGGCCTCCTTCATAACAAGGTTTGTCATTTCAAGGCTCGGAACATCTATCCAGTCGATAATTCCCTCCGGAGCACCTGCGGCAACTGCGGCATCAAGCACAAGCTTTGCGGCTGCAATTGTGGAAAGCTTTGCTCTGGGGTGAGGGCTGATGATGATGGCGTTACGGGTCTTGAGTGCAATAAGACACTTAAAAATTGCCGTTGAGGTCGGGTTTGTTGTCGGAATAACCGCCGCAATAACACCGATAGGCTCTGCAATCTTCTTTATACCGAAAGCCTTGCCCTCCTCGATAACGCCGCAGGTCTTTGTATCCTTATAAGCGTTGTAGATGTACTCCGAAGCATAGTTGTTCTTGATTACCTTGTCCTCAACAACGCCCATACCTGTTTCCTCAACCGCTGCCTTTGCGAGGGGAATTCTTGCCTTGTTTGCTGCGGAAGCGGCGGCAAAGAAAATTTTGTCTACCTGCTCCTGGGTAAATGTTGCGAATGTTTTTTGTGCGGCTCTTGTTTTTGCGAGTGCTGCCTCAAGAGCCTCTACGTTGTCTACAATCTTTCTTTCTTCTGTTTTCATATCTTAACCTCCCGAATTCTGTTAGCTGATTAATGTTTATTTGATTTGCATTTTGAGATAAGCGAGCGACATTGCCATATTTTCATACCGTATGACTGCGTCGGCAGGCTTATAAAGCTGACATGATGCGAAGCACCACATTGATTTTATGCCGTTTTCGTAAAGTAGGTTACACACCGATTGAGCGGACTGTGTCGGAACGGCGATTATGCCAATCTTGACACCGTGCTCTCTGCAAAAATCACCGAGCATTTCCATCGGCAGTATCGGTTTGCCTCCCTCGGACTTTTCGGGCTCCGTTACCTTTATATCAAAGGCGGCAAGCGCCGAAATTCCGAATTCGTTGAATCCGTCGTAATCAAGCAAGGCCTTACCCAAGCGTCCTGCACCGATGACAACCGTTTCACCGTTATCTGCGGTAAAAAGACCCTCAAGGCTTTTTATAAGCTCCTTGCAGGGATATCCGATTTTCGGCTTACCCAAGCTGCATAGGCTTCCGAGATCCTTACGAACCTGAACCTCACCCAAGCCCAAATCCTTTGCAATTACCGTAGCGGATATTGTCGTCATCTCGGGCGGCAAGGCTTTTAAATACCTCAAATATGTGGGTACTCTGCCAAATGTCGGTCTTGATATTTCAGTTCCTTTCAAAGTGACACCTCCTGTAGCTTGACAGCCTTCTGTCCTCGTTTGACAATATTTTATCAAACATTTCGGGTTTTGGGAATTGCCACTTTCTCATATCGGTATTGCTTTTATCTATATACCCTTTACGGAATAAAATGCTATTGTCGAAAAATTCTACAAAATTTCGGGTATTGAGGCTATTGCGCCGTGTTTTTCGGTGCTTTTTCCGGCTATCAAGGTTGCTTTTTTGGCAAATTTTACCGCATCTTCAAAATCAAGCTCGTTCAAGGCTTTTCCGCTTTTTACAAGCTCGCTGACAAACGAACCGAAGAAAATATCACCTGCGCCGGTCGTATCAACCGTTTTGGCATTTGCGGCAGGAATGTGCAGGCTTTTTCCGTCAAAATCCGTCACCGCTCCGTTTTCGCCATCCGTAATAAGCAGAAGCCGAACGCCCCTCGACTTGATAGCCGATATGCCGCCGAGCATTTCAAGCTCCTCACGGGAAAGCTTGATAATATCAACATAATCAAGCAAAAGTGACATCTGCCTAACCGCCTTTTCCTCACTCTGCCAAAGCGGAGCACGGTAATTGGGGTCATATGTTACCACACAGCCGTTTTCCTTTGCCGTTTTAACGGCAAGCTCGGTTGCGGAGGCAGAGGGCTCATCGGTCAGGGAAAGTGAGCCGAAATGAAAAACCTTTGAATTTGCAATAAGCTCAACGTCAACTTCACCTTTGTCGATAAACCTATCCGCTCCGTGACTTCTGTAAAAGCTGAAGCTTCTGTCTCCGTTTTTATCAAGCTCAACAAACGCAAGCGTGGTATTGTGTTCAAAATCCGTTTTCAATCCTCGACAATCAATCCCGCATTTTTCACCGTTTTAATAAGAAATTCGCCCAAAAGGTCAGCTCCGACCTTGCCGATAAATGCGGTTTTTAACCCGAATTTTGAAGCAGTGGCAAGATAATTCAGCGGCGCTCCGCCTGCCTTGCGTACAAAACACATATCGCCGTCACCGTCAAAGCCGTCGGGCACAAAATCAATCAAAAGCTCACCCATTGCAGTGATATCAAAATGCTTCATTTTGCTCCTCCGTTTCTGAATTTATACATATAATTATATTATATATACCTCACGTTTTCAAGGCAACAGGGCATAAATCGCTTCGCAGTATTATCTTTTCAATCAAACAATCCATTATGTATAATTAAAAAACTTGCTTTTTTCCTCACAATGCAGTATCATATAAGTGTTAATTGAAAAACACTGGAGTGATAATTATCAGCAAGTATCTTATTATAAACGCAGACGATTTCGGTCTTTGCCATTCGGCAAACCTTGCCTGTATGGAGCTTTTCGAGGAGGGTCATCTCCTTTCTTCAACAATAATGACACCCTGCCCCGGTGCGGACAAAGCCATCGAATTTGCCAAGGCTCACCCAAATTACGGTATCGGTGTTCACCTGACGCACACCAACGAATGGAAGGAAAAATTTCCGTGGTCACCGCTGACCGACGGAAAATCAATTCGTACACCAGAGGGCAGAATGTGGCCAGAAAGTGAGGATTTCGAGGCTCACTGCAATTATGACGATGCCTGTGCCGAAACCCTTGCTCAAATTGAGTATTGCGAAAAAAAGGGTATGAAGCCCTCGCACGTTGATTCTCATATGGGCGCTCTTTACGGGCTTAACGGCAAAATTATGATGCTGCCCAAAACACTTTCCATCTGCGGCAAAAAGGGCTATCCCTTCCGTATGTTCTCAAAGCCCCTTGCCTCACAGTGTCCCAAGGGTACACCGATGTGGATATTTAACTTTGCTTGCCGCTTTGCCGGATTTTTCGGCAAGATAACCCACGTTCCTATGCCGGATTATCTGATTTTCCCCGAAAGCATCGAGAGCGGAAATTCATTTGAGGAATTTAAGCAAAACTTCATCAATTACCTCACCGATATTCCGGACGGAATTTGCGAAACCTACATACACCCCGCACTTGCAACCGATGAAATGAAAGCGATAACCGCAAGGTGGGAAAGACGTTACTGGGAATACCTTATTATGAAGGACCCCGATATCTACAAAGCCTTCGACGAGCACGGAATAAAGCTCATCAGCTACCGTGACCTTGTTAAGCTGAAAAAATAAGATGAACCGCAGACCTGTCAAAAGCAAGTCTGCGGTTTTGATTTTTTAAATATTTTGTTTTAGAGTGCTTTAAGCTTATTTGGCAGCTTTGTTCTGTCAATAGCAAGCTCCGCAAAAAGAATTTCCACAGCCGACATAACGGCAAATTGCACAATTCTTGTCACAAGCAACGCCATAAACGCCTTGGTATACAAAACTGAAATAAACAGGGTGTTGAGCAGAAGTCCGCACACAAGCTGGGTTGAAAGCACAGCAACCAAAATTCTCCAAATATTGCATTTTTTATAGAGCAACAGCCCGAAAACAAACCCCGTTAATGCCGCCGTTACCGTGAAACCGGGGAAATACGCACCTATCGGGAAAAGTATTGCCCCGATGAAATCGGCAAGACCGCCAACCGCAAGACCACCGACGGGACCGAGAATACAGGCGGCAAGCATAACTGCCGCAAATGAAAAATCAATCTTCGTGTTCCAAAGATTGATGACCGGCACAAGTCGGCTGAGAACAATCGCCGCCGCGGTCAGCAATGCGGCTATGCACAACTTCCTTGTAAAATTTTTCTTGTTACTCATAATAAAAGCCCTCCCTATTACCCGTTTTGAATAATAAGGAGGCGAGTCGCATATTACCCAGCGGGATGCGACAGAAGAACCGCAAGAAATCTTTTCGTTCAGCGGACAACTCCCCGTTCCGCCGACACTTAACGCTCATCTGTCTACTCTGAACAATGCTATTATATACCTTGATTTCAAAATGTCAAGAGTTATTTGTTAAAGCCCTCAACCTTCATATAATCCTTTGATTTATATTTAATGAAAACCGTCAACGCCGCACCGAACGGAATTGCAAGCACGGTTAAAAGCTTTCTCGGAGACTCCGAAACAAAATGCTTATTTTTCATCAAAATTGAACTTGAAACGTAGTGAATACAATTTCGCACAACATCCTTCGGCTGAGGGAATGCCGTCATATCAAATTTACGCAAAAAAGCAAAGCCCTGCGGATTTTTAAGGTACTGACGGTACATATTTGTGCTTGAGCCGTCCGCCATATATTCCACAACACACACGGGCTCATTCATAATTATCAAGGTGTATTCCAAATCCGCCAGCGTGTACTTGTAAGAAAGCGGAACATATTTTTCGCCCGGAAAGGTCGGATAAGGCGGAAACGCTTTCATAATATCCGTGCGATAAATTATTTTTTTATCGCCTCTGCCGCCGCGCTGATAGTAAGAATAAAAGGTTGTATCAAAGCGATCGGTTTCAAGCTCCTTGCCAATCACCTTGCCGTTATCAAAAATATCCAATGCAAGAATACCGGCATATTTTTCACTGCCGTATTTCCGCCAGCAATTGACAATTTTTTCAACCGCATCATCCGTCATATAATCATCGGAATCTATGCAGGTATTAAGCTCGGTATCAATATTTTCGTAGGCTGTGTTATGGGCGGTGTGCATACCGCCGTTTTCCTTATAAACATATTTGATTTCAAAGCCGTTATCGGGAACAGACTGCCACTTTTTAATCAGCTCGGCAGTGTTATCCGTTGAGCCGTCGTCAACCACAAGCCAAACAAAATCCTTTAGGGTTTGGCGACGCAGACTTTCATAGCATTTGTGAATTGTGTAGGCACGGTTATATGCCGGAGTGAACACGGTAAGCGTCTTTTTCATAATGATACCTCCGAAAAAATCCGCCGGGTAATTTCCCGACGGATTACCTTTATTCAATTATACCTTTAAATGAGCTTTTTGTAAAGAGCCGTAATTTCTTCAACGCCGGTATCTCTCGGATTGCCCGGACGGCAAGCATCGTCAAACGCCGATTGTGCAAGGAAAGGAATATCCTCCTCCTTAACAATTTCCTTGAGATCCGCGGGAATTCCGACATCCTTTGAAAGCTGCTTAACGGCGTCAATTGCTGCCTTGCGTGCATCCTCAAGGCTCATAGCCTCTGTGCCCTCAACACCCATTGCCTTGGCAATGTCACGGTATTTTTCACCCGTTGCGGAGGCGTTGTATTCCATAACTGTCGGCAGAAGAATTGCATTTGCAACTCCGTGAGGTGTGTCATAAAGAGCACCGAGCGGATGAGCCATTGAGTGAACGATACCCAAGCCGACATTCGAGAAGCCCATACCGGCAACATACTGACCCAGAGCCATACCCTCTCTGCCCTCGGCAGTGTTTTCAACGGCACCTCTGAGGTTCTTTGCAATTATTTCAATCGCCTTGATATGGAACATATCCGAAAGCTCCCATGCACCCTTTGTGATATAGCCCTCAATTGCGTGTGTGAGAGCATCCATACCTGTTGCGGCGGTAAGACCCTTCGGCATTGATGACATCATATCGGGGTCAACAACCGCAACAACGGGGATATCGTGAACATCAACGCAAACCATCTTGCGGTTCTTTTCGGCATCGGTGATAACATAGTTTATCGTAACCTCTGCGGCTGTACCTGCGGTTGTGGGAACTGCGATAATCGGCACGCACTTATTCTTCGTGGGTGCGACACCCTCAAGCGAGCGAACATCGGCAAATTCGGGATTGGCAACAATAATTCCGACAGCCTTTGCCGTATCCATTGAAGAACCGCCACCGATTGCAACAATGCAGTCCGCACCGCAAGCCTTGAATTTTTCAACACCTGCCTGAACATTTTCAATGGTCGGGTTCGGCTTGATATCCGTGAAAAGCTCATATTCTATACCGGCATTTTCAAGAATATCCGTAACCTTTTTGGATACGCCGAACTTTACAAGATCGGGGTCGGAAGCAACCATAGCCTTTTTGAAGCCTCTGCCTTTGATTTCGTCGGGAATTGCATTGATAGCTCCCGCACCGTGATAAGATGTTTCATTAAGTACAAATCTGTTCATAAAAGCACTCTCCTGTTATATATCTTTTTTCGGCAACCGCCTTTAATAATCATTATAACGGTAAATCTTGATTATTTTATGTCAATTTTTTAACAAGCTGTAAATTTTTCGATTTCTTTCACCGTCAAGGTGCTTTTCTCCACCGTAAAGCGAATTTCAAGATCCGCGAAAGGAAAGCCATATATGCGGTTCGGGTCATTTTGATACTGAGGTCTGGGGTCAAGCTCCAAAACCTTGAGCAATGCGGCACGCTTTTCTTCCGGAATTTCGGCAAGCAATTTTTCGTCGCAGATAACAGTCAGCCGTTCGCTCCCATCCTTTGAAAATCCGCCGACAGCCTCGGGGTGGCAATCGGCATACGGCACATACGGCTTGATATCGACAATTTCCGTGCCACTCATAAGGTCTGCTCCTGCCACAATAAGCTCTGTGCCGTCGATTTTTTCAAGACGAACACAGGAAAGTCCGATATTATTGGGTCGGAACGGTGAGCGAGTAGCAAAAACGCCCATTCTCGTATTTCCGCCGAGCTTGGGAGGACGAACCGTCAGCGAATGTCTGCCGTCGGGCGTATTGAATTTCCACAAAAGCCAAAGATGCGAAAAGCCGTCAAGTCCCCTTATTGCGTCGGGATTACGAAATTCAGGCTCAAAAACAATTCTGCCGCGTAGCTCCTCAACAAGTCCGCTCTGGCGTGGTATCCCGAATTTTGACGGAAAATCCGTATATATTTTTGCAACCGTTATCATAGCATCACCCGACCGATTTATTTTTTGTTTTATTATACCATAAATTTCGGCGAAGCCGTATAATGGCGGCATTAGCCGCCCCACCTTTGCAATTTATGATACAATGTTCTCCGAAACACACCAAATCTCTGATTTGGCTTGTGTTTCGTGAGGTTATTATACCATACCGCCCTAAAAAATCAAGACTGAAGAAAGCTGTAAACAACAATGAAAATAAACAGCTTGACGATATATCATTGTGATGATATAGACGGTTTAAATGTGCTTAATTTATTGGACGGTAAGCACTCTGTTTTAAATCGGATTGCACTTTTGCTTCAATATAGAACCTTTAATCTAAATTCCGAAATTGCAATTAATGCAAGTGACTACATTATCAAGCACTATTCCAGCGACATTTCCGACTGCGATATCGAGGATTTGCTTGAAAATCCCATGGCATAGATTAACCCCTATTGTAAACGCTGATTACTATAGCCTTTATTTTGGATTTTTTATAATTTGCAGTCAAAAGCAAGGGTTTCCTACATTTTTTCGTAGTAAACCCTTGCTTTGTTCAAAAACTTTTGCTTTTTACATTTTAAAGAAGCTTGGACGATTCAATTTTCAGTCAAGCTCGGTCAAGAGGATTTCTTTGATTTCGCCACCGTCATCGGGCACAAAAATCGTCTTAAACTCCTGCGGCTTGAAGCAAAGAGTAACCTTTCTCTTGAGGAAGGTCAAATCGAGATTTGCCTCGCCGCCCTTGCCCGCAGTCTCAATCACACGCAGAACATATCCGTTTCCGTCCTCGGCACGCTTGATTGCCTGAACGATAACATTGTCGCAATCAACACTCAAACCGCTGTAAACCGACGGAAGCGTTCCCTCATGGTGGGTTTCCTGGTAGAGCTTGAGAGGCATATTGAGAAGCTCGGACTCACGCACAAGCTGAGTGTAATCTCCGCTGTCATAGCTCATAAATGCATAGGTAAATTCAAGCTCGTCCTGATCCAGCATTTCCATTTGAGAATCACGGCTTTTCTGGGCATAATGGTCAAGATATGCACACGAACGGGCGGCAATAATTCTCATCTCATTGCCGATAGCGCAAGCGCTGTAGCGTCCGTTATTGATGAGAGCAAAGCCATCCTTGCCGTTTTCGATTGAGAACCAGCCGTGTGACGGCTCCTCCTCACCGTTAGTCTCCTTCTTTATGAAGCCGAACGGCATTGAATAAACCGCAGTCGGATTGTCTATCGCAATCGGGAAAGCAAGCTTGAGAATTTTGTAATCCTCCTTAAAGCTTGTCTTGCACTTAACCTCAACCTTATCGCTGTCCTTGTAAAGAGTGTAGAACTGCGTAAGCTCGGAATCGTTATAATAGGTCTTTACTCTGATTGTTGCACGCAGAGTACCCTTGTCAACAACATCTATCTCTGCCTTGCCGAAGCTGCCGATATCCTTATTGAAATCAAAAACAAAGTGTGCCCATGTATCACTTTCTGTATCCTCGCAAACAACCGCACCCATAGGCTTTGAGCAATATTCCTTGTTTTTCTTCTTGTTGAAGTAAGAAATAATTCTTCCGTCCTCGTCAAATTCAAGACGTACAACGCTGTTTTCGATAAATCTGTCGCCCGTTACGAATTGATTTTCTCTCTCCTTGGGCTGATAGTTCTGCTCATCCTTGAAGATAAAATATGTAGCATAGCCATATGCCGGAACCTCAACCTCAAACATACATTTCATAAAGGTGGGGCCATCGGTGTACGGAGCTCTTACAAGCTGGAATTCAACGTCATTATCCTCGCTGTCAACAACGCCCGAAACCCACTGCTCGCCGAAGCTGATCGTACCCTTAACCGGGAAAGAATGGGGGTTGAAGATAACCATCGGAGCACCCTCGCCCTTTCTTATCCAAAAGCGACCGCGCATTGCCGAAAGCTCATTATCAAAGAATTTTGTTGTGTTCACACGCCACGAAATTCTCTGGGCGGCAAAGGTTCCGACACCCAAAGCCGTTTCCTTTGCATAACCGAACGCACCGTATGCATCGTCATAGGCAGGCTTAATAGAGCAGCCTGCAAGAATATCGTGGAACTGGTTAAACATAACACGCTCCCACGCCTTTTCAATAGCCTTGCTGTTGGTTTCTCCACCTGTCAAAACAGAGGAAAGCACGTCAATTTTTTCGGCATAAATCAGCTCGTTCTCCGCCTCGCGGTTAAGCTTTTTAATCTTTGAATTTGCACTGTAGCAGCCACTTGCATGGTGCTGAAGATCGGTGCTGACCGTCGGCAAATCGCCCTCCTCGGTCTTGCGGACAACATCAAAATAATTGCTGACACCCGAGAAATTCGAGTCTCCTCTTGCAATAAGAACACCCGCCTGATTAAGATGCTCGATTGCAGGACCGCCGCCGTGGTTGCCAACGCCGTAGAATATCATCTGCGGATACTTCTGTGCCTCATAAACCTTGAGGCGTTCAACCGGAATATCGCCGCAATAGCCATCGGGAATATGGAAAGAAAGAACCTTGCTTCCCTCGGGGCTTTCCCACCAATAGAGATTGCTCTGAGGAAGATTTTTGTTCTCATTTTCTCGCGAAGGACGTTGATAAACGTAATTTTTTATACCGGCCTTGTTAAAAAGCTGCGGAAGCATACCGTTATGACCGAAGGAATCGACGTTGTAGCCGGTATCGGTTGTTTCGCCGAAGCTCTCCTTGAAAAATCTCTGCGAATAGAGGAAATGTCTTGCAAAGCTTTCACCGCAGGGAATGTTGCAATCTGGCTGAACCCACATTCCGCCGGTAAACTGCCAACGACCCTCCTTGACCCTTTGCTTAATCTGCTCAAACATCTCCGGCTCGCTGAGTTTAACGTACTTATAATAAGCGGCACAGGCCGAGGTGAAAACATAATTCGGAAATTCCACCATTCTGTCAAGCGCCGACTTAAATGTTGATTTCACAAGTGCAAGACCCTCCGGCACACGCCACTGCCATACCGGGTCAAGATGAGCACTTCCTACCAAATAATATTTTTGTTCCATTTAATAACCCCTTTCAAAGGAATATTTGTATATCCTCAACCGCCGTCGGCGGTCAAAAGCAAATTAAAGCTCCGAATAAATTTTTGCACCCTTTCTTTTCATCCACGCCAAAAGTGCAAAATCCAGAACCGCTATCACTACCGTTGCCACAGCAAGATACACCGTCTCGGACATCAAATCCGAAAAAGGCAAATATACGATTATGATTATAACGGCAAGAATCCATCCGCCGAAAAGCGTGCCGAATGAGCTTAACCCCTGCTTCATCGGAATCGCCTCATTTGTCCACGTCAGATTCGGGCTTTTTAAATTAAGAAACAGTCCGAAAAGTCCGAGGAATGCAATGAACGAAAAAGGCAGAAGAAAAACGAAAACCGAAGTAACGGCGTTCGCACCGAGTATCGTTACGGCGCACGCACTGCAAAAGGCACACGGAAGTGCCGTCAGAATAAAATGAAAATTAAACTTTGCCCGAAGCACCTGCCATGCACTCACCGGAAGCGACTGCGATATCCAAAGCATTTTGCCCTCAAGTGAAACCGAGGGTGCAGACATATTGTTCATTGAGCAGAGCAGACAAATCATAGCGGCAATAACCACCGCACAGCCTACCGAGGTGTCGCCAAACATTCCGTAAAGCACACTCATAACAGCTTCGCCCTTGATGAGGAGCAGCACTCCCACCAAAGCAAGAATAATTATGCCTAAGCCGCAGTTTAGAATGTAATTCGGATTTGTGAAAAAGCGACGCATTTCCTTGCAGAGAAGTGCTTCATCCGCAGTTTTTGCACGTGTTCTTTTTTCGGTATATTTTACCCTTGCAATTTTTTGAGAGGTCGTTGCGATTTTGAGAAAGCTGCGGTCAAGCAGAATATACGTCAAAAAAGTAAGCAAAACAACAACAGCAAGCACCGTCACGCACGGCAGAACATCACCGATACCGACCCTGCCGAAAAAATAGAGCAGATAAACCGAGCCCTTGATTTGCTCGGCATAGACATTTGCATTTGCTACAACACTGCTGATAATTTCGTTTGCCTTGAAACAAACAAAATAATACACGCCGAAAAATGCAAGCGAAACTATAACGGTGATAAATGTTTTATTTTTTAGCTTGGTGCTGATTTTTGCAACCACCCAGCCGAGTAAGCAGGAGAGCACCGTGACAAGCATCGTTACGCAAAACAGAATCAAAATTCCGCCGATAAGCGACTGCAAGGAAAATGAAGCCCTTACAAGATAAACCGCCACCGTCGGCACCATAACGATTGACGAATAAAGCAAACCCATAAGAAAAACACTCAACAGCCTTGAAAGCATAATATACCTTACGGGTATCGGCATGGAAAGCAAAAGGTCATTATCCTTTGCAAGGTAAAGTCCCGAATAGGTGTTGAAAACGCTGCCGAAAACGCCCAGAGCAAGGGCTATCATACTCATAAAAACAAAGTAAAGCCATTCAACGCCCTGTGCCGCAAACGGCTCACAAAGGGTAACCGCAAGATAGGTAAACATACCCCCGAGAAAGCCGCAAATAAGCAGTGCATAGGACAATATGAATGCAACGGTCGAGCCCTTGGAGCGTTTTTTGTTATTCTTATTATCAATAAAAAAGCTGCGAAACATTTCGAGCATTTGTTTTTTCAGTAGCTGTTTAACCATCAGTCTTCCTCCAGCTCAAGGAATACTTCTTCAAGGCTGTCATCGCCCTTAACATCCTCAATCGTGCCTGAGCGAATGAGCCTGCCACCCTTGATTATCGCAATTTTATCGCATAGTCTTTCGGCAACCTCCAAAACGTGAGTTGAGAAAAATATTGCACCGCCGTTGTCGCAGACCTCACGCATCATACCCTTGAGGATGTGGGCGGCCTTCGGGTCAAGTCCGACAAAGGGCTCATCCATAATGATAAGCCTCGGCGCATGAAGCCATGCCGAAATTATCGCAAGCTTCTGCTTCATTCCGTGGGAATAGGACGAAATCGGTTGAGCAAGATCCTGCTTTATTTCAAAAAGCTCGGCATATTTTCCGATACGCTCCATCCTGATATCCGACGGAACGCCGAAAATATCGGCAACAAAATTGAGATATTTTATTCCCGTCATAAATTCGTAAAGGTCGGGATTGTCGGGGATGTATGCAAGCTCTTTTTTGCATTTGAGCGGATCCGTTTTAATTGATGCTCCGTCAATGAAAATTTCGCCCTCATCAAAATTAAGTATACCCGCAACGGATTTCAGAGTGGTAGATTTGCCTGCACCATTGTGACCGATAAAACCGTAAATTTCTCCTGCGAAAATCTCCAACGAAAGATTATCCACCGCAAGCTTTTCTCCGTATTTTTTTGTCAGATGCTCTATTTTCAGCATATAATCGCTCCTTTCGCAAGCAGAACCTACAGCCAAAGTGTATAGTTTAAGAATAACATATCAAAAAAATGATGTCAAGGCAAAGCAAGGCTTCTTTGCAAATATTTACGCCAAAATTTCTGCGGCTGTTTCGTCCTCATACTGCCTTGTGTAAAGGTCAAAATAACAGCCCTTGTTTTTGAGCAATTCGCCGTGAGTTCCTTTTTCTATTATCACGCCGTCCTTGACAACAAGAATAATATCGGCATTGCGTACCGTTGAAAGTCGGTGGGCAATAACAATTGAGGTTCTTCCCTCGGTCACAGTATCCATTGCCGCCTGTATCTTGGCTTCCGTCATTGTATCGACGGAGGCTGTCGCTTCGTCAAGGATTAGAATTTTCGGGTCGCAAAGAATCGCACGGGCAAATGAAATAAGCTGCTTTTCACCCGTAGAAAGCAGGTCGCCGCCCTCACCGACATCGGTATCAAGTCCGTTTTCAAGACGGGCAACAATTTCATCCGCCGAAACAAGCTTGAGTGCCTCATTGAGCTGTTCCTCGGTTGCATTCGGATTGCCCATCATCAAGTTTTCTCTGACCGTGCCCGAAAAAAGATGCGGAGTTTGCAAAACATAGCCGATTGCCGAATGAAGCCAAAGCTGAGAGCGTTCCCTTGCATCTCTGCCGTCTATCATAACCTGACCCTCGGTCGGCTCATAAAATCGGCAAGCAAGGTTTACAAGGGTGGATTTGCCTGCTCCCGTTTCACCGACAACCGCTATGTGAGTGCCAAAGGGAACGTCGAGCGAAAAATGCTCCAAAACATTCATATCGCCATCGGGATATCTGAACGTGATATCACGGAATTCGATATCGCCCTTAATCGGCTCCCAATTTTCCTTTTTGGGGTTGAGAGTGTCACCGTATTTTTCAACAACCTCCGGTGTGTCAATAACATCGGACTTTTCGTTGAGCAAATTTGTAAATCTTTCAATGTTGACCTTAACGGAAATCAACTGCGTTACAACTCGGACAATCCAACGCACCGGTTCCATCATTCCCTGTGCATAGGACATAAACGCCGCAAAGGTACCTACCTCGTCTGCGGCAAGATAGCCGCCCTTGTAAAGCACGACCGCCAAGGCGATTGATGAGGCAAAATTCATTGTTACCGAAAATGCACCGTGCAGTCTTGAGGTATAGATTGATTTTGACCTCATATTTGCCGTTTCCTTAACAAAATCCGCAGAGATTTTTTCTTCAACGGCAAGCGATTTTATTGTTTTAGCTCCGACAATGCCCTCATTGAAATTGCCCGTGATTTTTGAGTTTATCTCTCTCATCTCACGGTGAGCAACAACAAGCTTCTTTTGAAAAAAAGCGATAAGCAGCATCAGCATAGGCAGAACTGCCAAAACAAGCAGCGCAAGCCTTGCGTTCATCATAACCATCATTACAACGGAGCCTATAAGGTACGCCGTGTACCAAATTCCGTTTATCAAGGTCCACGAAACAAGCACACCTATTCGTTCGGTATCGCTCATCAATCTTGCGTGAATGTAGCCTACGCTGTTTCTGTTAAAGTAAGAAAAGGAAAGCGTTTGCAGATGCTCAAAGGCGGCATTACGCAAGGTTTGGTCAACCTTAACCTCGGTTATGGAGGCGGTTGTGTTTGCAAAATAATTAAATATTCCCGCAAGAATTATTGCGGCTGCATAGGCGGCTATAAAAAATCCGAGATTATCGAGCCTGCCCTTGCCAACGTAACCGTCCAAGGCGTAACGCTGAAATTGAGGAAAAAGAATTTCTATTCCGCTGGCAATGATGCTGAAAATAAACATCGCCGCAAATTCACGCTTATACCCCTTAACAAACGGGATTATTTTACCGATTCCAAAGAAGCGGAGCTTTTCATCGTTTTTATTTTTCATATCATATCGCTCCTTGAACATCGGTCTGTGTTTCGTAAATTTTTTGATAAATTCCGCCTGCGGATTTCAGCTCGTTATGAGTGCCCTCCTCCGCAATTTTTCCGTGGTCAAGCACAATGATTTTGTCCGCCGAGGAAAGGGTTGTGATTCGGTGAGAAATGAGAATAACCGTCGCCTTACCAAAGCGTTTGCCTATTGCTTTTCTGACCTCGGCATCGGTTTGCGTATCGACAGCAGAAAGTGAATCGTCAAAAATCATTATCGGATAATTTCCCGTAAGCGTTCTTGCAATCGCCGTCCTCTGCTTTTGTCCGCCGGAAAGAGTCACTCCACGCTCACCCACAAGCGTATCATACGCCTTGGGAAATGACATAATGTTTTTATCAAGCGCCGCCGCCCTTGCTGCCGCACGGATATCCTCAAGTGTAAGACCGTCATCGGCAATTCCGATATTTTCAAAAACAGTTCTTGAAAAAAGAAACGGCTCTTGAAGCACCATACCGATATTTTTTCTCAAATGCTCGGTTCTGATATTTTTAACATCAACACCGCCGATTGTGATTTTTCCGTTTCCGTCGGGAATTTCATAGAGCTTGTCAAGCAGGAGCATCAGAGTTGATTTTCCGCTGCCCGTTCCGCCGAGTATGCCGAGCGTGGTACCGGCTTTAATCTCAAACGAAATATTATGTAAAAGCTCCGGCGAATTATCATAAGCAAAGGAAACATTTTCAAATTTAATGTCCTTATCCATTTCGGCATCAACCGCATCGGGCAAATCCTTTTCAATCGGGGAGCTCATAATATAAAAAACTCTGTCGATTGAAACCGTTGCCTTGCTGAAATCCGAAATCATTCTGCCAAGCTGTCTGAACGGACCTGCCAAAATTGCATTGTACGAAATAAAAGCAATATACTCACCGTTCGACATTCCTCTTTTAACGCAAAAGATTGCACCGGCAACAACAACTATCATAACCTGAATACCCGAAATGATATCCGAAGCCGTCCAAAAGCGACCCATAATCTTTGCCATCTTGACCCAAAGACCGGTATAATACTCGTTTTGATTTTTGAATTTCTTTATTTCGTTTTTCTCCTGTCCGAAGGCTCGGACAACACGAACACCGGTAAGATTTTCCTGCGCCAATGCGGAAAGCTTGCCCTCGTTCTCATCGCAATTTGTAAAGCCCTCATGAATTCTTTTGTGAAAGAAGCAAGAAAAACCGACAATGAACGGCATGGGAATCAAGGCAATAACCGTCAAAAGCGGATCCATGGAAACCATAAAGCTGATTGAAAGCACCAGCATCAAAACAATTCTGAAAATGGACGTAAGCTGTTCGGAAAGAAAATTTTTTGTCGTTTCAATATCCGAGGTGCAGCGTTGAATAATATCGCCCGTCTTATTTTTCATAAACCACGAAAACGGCAGACGTTCTATGTGGGTAAAAATTTTGTCACGCATATTTTTGACAAGCGTTTCCGATGCCTTTGTGTTGCTGACCTGATTTGAATACTGTGAAAAAATCTGCACTGCGGCAACCAGCACAACCGCCAAGGCCGGAATCCAGATGTTTTGATGAAGATATTCAAAGCCTCCGATTTTTTCTATCAGATTATTGACCCAATCGGGAAATTCCGAGGGCTCACCGCCGATAATATTATCCACTGTGGCACGAATTATCTGAGGCTGAAGCATATCGGCAAGCGCAGTCAGACCGGCGAAAAGAATTGTCAAAAGGAAATATCTTTTTGAGCCTGCCAAAAAAGTGCCCATCAGCTTCAATTTTTCTTTTTTAGCCGTGTTTTTCATATTCTCCTCCATTAAACTTTTCAAATATTTTAATACACTGCGGCTGTTTTGTCAATCTATTGCCAAATATCTGCCTAAATTATGCCTTTAGATTAATAGGGTTAAATAACCTCAACCAATAAAATTTTGCGGAAATTTGAGAATAATTTTATTTTTATATTGACATTGACGCATTTTTATGATAAAATATCCGAGCATTAGGAGAGATACCGAAGTGGTTATAACGGAACGGTCTTGAAAACCGTCGTACGGCAACGTACCGTGGGTTCGAATCCCACTCTCTCCGCCACTTTGCAAGACTTCCGAACGGAAGTCTTGTGACAACAAAATATTTTGAATTTTGTTACCAATGGAGAAGTACTCAAGTTGGTGACGAGGCGCCCCTGCTAAGGGCGTAGGTCGGGTAACCGGCGCGGGAGTTCGAGTCTCCCCTTCTCCGCCAAAGCACTCTTTTGCCTTTTCGGGCAAGGGAGTGCTTTCCTTTTACTCATTCCACACATTGCAAAAAACCGCAAATTCGTTTTAGACGAATCTGCGGTTGTATTATTTTACTGTCAGATTTGGCAGGCGGTCATATCCTCAAAGCTCTCACGTCGCACCGCAACGTATTCATCGCTTTCCGATAGCATTATTACGGGAGGCTTGGGAATAGCGTTGTAATTGGAGGACATTGCGTAGTTATATGCGCCTGTTGTCAGCACGGCAAGTATATCACCCGGTTGAGCTGCGGGAATTTTGACATTTTCCTGAATGAGGTCGCCGCTTTCGCAGCATCGACCGGCAATCGTACACTCATAGTCGGCAGGCTCATTCATACGGTTTGCCACGCAGACCGTGTAGCTTGATTGATACAGTGCATATCTCGGATTATCCGGCATACCTCCGTCAACCGAAATATAATTTTTGAATCCCGGAATTTCCTTCTTTGCTCCGACGGTGTAGAGAGTAAGACCTGCATCGGCAACAATACTTCTGCCCGGCTCCATAAGGATTCGAGGGAGGGAAATATTCTTTTCTGCACACTCTGCCTTGATAATTTCAGAAAGACTTTTGATGTTTGCCGCATAATCAATTTCCGGGTCACTCTCAACATAGCGTACACCCATTCCGCCGCCGAGGTTGAGGATTTGAGCGGTATAGCCCTGTTCAGCCTTGACCCTGGCGATAAAATCAATCATAATTTTTGCGGCATCGCTGAACGGCTCATAATCAAAAATTTGAGAACCAATATGGCAATGGAAGCCGCAAAGCTCAATGCTTTCAAGAGAGAGCGCAAGCTCAACCAGCTTGTCCGCCTGACCTGTTTCGATGGCGGTGCCGAACTTGGAATCGACACTGCCTGTCGAAATTTTTGCGTGAGTGTGTGGGTCAATGCCCGGAGTGATACGAAGCAGGATTTTTTGGCGGATATTTCTGCTCTTTGCCTGACGATTGATTGCACGAAGCTCATCACCGTTATCGCAAATGAAATAGCCGATTGCATTATCCATTGCATAAGAAATATCACTTTCGGTTTTGTTATTGCCGTGGAAAAATGCGTTTTCGAGTGGGAAGCCGACACTTACGGCAGTATAAAGCTCACCCGAGGAAACAACATCAATTCCCATTCCTTCCTCACGCATTATCCTGTAAATCTGCTTAAAGCACAATGATTTGCCGGCAAAGAGCGGGAGAGCGTCACTGCCAAAGCTTTCGGTTAAGGCATTTTTATAGATTCGGCATTTTTCTCTGATTTTGCTTTCATCCATAATGTAGGCAGGTGTACCGTATTTTTCGGCAAGCTCCACCGTGTCACGTCCCGCAAAGGCGAGATGTCCTTTTTCGTTAATGCTGAGATTGTCGCAAATCATTTTGATTGTCCTTTCGTGCAAATTAGAGCATATGTGCTCGGATTTCGTCGCCGTCCATATCAACAAGCATTGCCGGAGCAATATCGAACACGGTGCGGCAGCCTGCTTCGCCGTTTCGGCTGAGCTTGTAGGCAGCTCTTGCATATGCGGTGAGAACACTGCCCGTAAATTCGGGGTTGGATTCAAGCTTTAAGCTGTACTCAATCGTGTGCTTTGTGGAAAGCTCCATACCGGTGCAGCCGCTTCTGATAACCGAGCCACCGTGCGGAATTCCGCTGTGGTCACGCTTGAGCTCATCAAGAGTAATGAAATTTACCGTTGTGTCATAATCCGAAAAATAGTTCGGCATGGTCTTGATTTCGTTTTCGATTCTTGCCTTATCGGCACCCTCCTCGGCAACAACATAGCACTCTCTGGTGTGCTTCTGCCTTGTTGTAAGCTCCGGATTTTCGCCGTTGCGAACACTTTCGACCGCCTCGGGAACGGGAACGGTATACTGCCTTGCATCTATAACACCCTCAATTCGGCGGATAGCATCGGAATGACCCTGGCTGACACCTCTGCCCCAGAAGGTATAATCCTTACCGTTGGGGAGCACGGCGTTCATATAAAGACGGTTGAGCGAGAAAAGACCCGGATCCCAGCCGACGGAGATAATCGCAACATTGTTTCCTGCCCTTGCACAACTGTTTACAGCGGCAAAATGCTCGGGAATTTTTGCGTGAGTGTCAAAGCTGTCGATGACATTAAAGCTTTCGGCAATCATCGGAGTGGTTTTCGGAAGATCGGTCGCACTGCCGCCACAATTGACGATAACATCAATTTTATCCTTAAAATCCTCAATTTTGTCAAAGCTGTAAACTCCGACACCTGCGGTTCGTACCTTTACCGAGTCGGGTGCTCTGCGTGTAAAAACCGCAACAAGCTCCATATCCGGCGCATTCTTAACTGCCGCCTCAACTCCCTTTCCGAGATTACCGTAGCCGGCAATACCGATTCTGATCATAGAAAATCACCCTTTCAATCTGTTACTATACTGTGCATATCATATAATCCGGCAGGCTTACCGATAATAAATCTTGCCGCCGAAATTCCACCCTCGGCAAAGAGTGCCCTTGAATGAGCCTCATGCTTGAGGGTAATTGTTTGACTGTCTGTCGAAACCAAAACCTCGTGGATTCCGACAATATTGCCGCGGCGAACGGCACTGATACCTATTTCGTCACTTTCTCTTTTTGCATTTCCGCTTCTTCCGAGTATAAAGCGGGCGTTTTGACGCACCTTTTTCAGCTCGTTGGCTATCATAAGTGCCGTTCCGCTCGGAGCATCAAGCTTGCGGTTATGGTGTGTTTCGACAATTTCAATATCCGCATCGGGCATAACCTCCGCCGTTCTTTTCGCAAGCTCAACAAGCAGTGCAACGCCGAGCGACATATTTGCCGAATGGAAAATTGCAACCTTTTCGGAGGCTTTTGAGATTAGGTCAAGCTCCTCCTCGGTGTGACCCGTTGTGGCAATAACCGTCGGTATCCCTCTTTTTACTGCGTAATCAAGGAGCTCCCTTGTACCGAGATGGTTTGAAAAATCAATAATCACATCGGTCTCGCCGTCAAAATCGTTTATATCGGTGTAGCAGCCACTCTGCTCCGCCATTTTATCAACCCTTGCGGCAAGCTTCAAATCCTCGGAGGCTTCAACCATTTTTTGAACCTCACAGCCCATTCTGCCGCAGGCACCGTTGATTATAACCTTAATCATACGTCAAGTCCCTGCTCTCTCATACATTGAAGGAGCACTGCCTTGTGAGCATCCTCCATAGGGGTGAGGGGAAGTCGGAGGTAATCCTCGCAGAAGCCCATAGCCGCCATAGCAGCCTTAACGGGGATGGGGTTAACCTCGCTGAAAAGGGCATTGATGAGCTTCAAATACTTGAACTGCATCTGCAAAGAGCCCTGCGTGTCGCCCTCAAAATACTTGTGACACATAAGTGAGGTTTCCTTCGGAAAAACATTGGAAAGCACGGAGATAACGCCCGAGCCGCCAACGGAAAGCAGAGGAACGATTTGGTCATCATTGCCCGAATAGAGGTCGAGTCTGTCGCCGACGATGGACATTGTTTCAACAATCTTGCCTATATTGCCGTTTGCCTCCTTGATGCCCTGAATCATCGGATGGTCTGCAAGAACACCGTAGGTTGCAGGCTCAATATTAACTCCGGTTCTGGAGGGAACATTATAAAGTATGCACGGCTTTGTGCTGGCATCCGCAATTGCAACATAGGATTTGATAAGTCCGTTCTGTGTTGCCTTGTTATAGTACGGAGAAACGAGAAGCATACCGTCATAGCCCATTTCGCAGGCACATTTTGTAAGGTCGATTCCGTAGGCGATATCGTTTGAGCCTGTTCCGGCAATCATCGGAACTCTGCCGCCGGCACGCTTAACGGCGAATTCAAGCGCATCTCTGTGTTCCTTATCGCTGAGGGTTGAGCCCTCGCCCGATGTACCGCAGATAACAAGAGCATCAATGCCCTCCTCAATCTGCCAATCAATGAGCCTGCCGAAATTTTCGTAGTCGATTCCGCTTTCGTTGAGCGGTGTGATGAGTGCGGTAGCCGCACCCTTAAAGATACTGTTGTTAGTCATTGTTTTGCAACTCCTTATCCTTAATGAATGGCAGATAATTCTCGGATAAACAAAAAAGCAGCCGACTTTGCATCGGCTACCGTTATCTCCAAAAAGCCTTCGACATTTTGGTTATGTCAAAGTTAAATCAGATAGCTCTCCGCAAGAATAGCGACAGTACGACGGATGTTATTCCGGAATACCAGCACAGCCTTAGGCCTCGGCTGCCTTCGGCAACGGCTCCTTTCGCGGATATCATAAGTCTTGCCAAGACCTTGAAAAATATCCGATACTCTTAGCTCGATGCACCTCTACCATTTGGGCTTGTTGCCCTGTTTAATTTTTCACATAATAACACACTACGATATAAAAATCAAGAGTTTTTTTCGTTATAAATCAACTTTTTCGTAATTTTTTGCACATTGCCTGTTAATGACGAAAAATGACACGATAAAAATGATTAATCCGACGAAAAGGAGCGTAAGCTGTCGGAGCTGTTCGCCCTCAAGGTATGCACCGATAACCGGCATATGGTCAAGAATTTCCGCAACAACAATGTAAAATGTAACCGCAATTGAGGCAATGAGAAACGATGTGCCTGCCTTGTATGCCTTTTTGAAAAGCGAACCAAAAATAACGCATATCATTCGCATAAAAATTAAAAATTACGTTAAAACTATTGTTGAAAATAATTTGGAGGCGAGAAAATGAGCAAAAAATCGGAAAAAGGAAAGCAGGATTGGATTAAAACAAGGACGTTTTACGCTGTTGTAACGGCTCTTGTTGTGGCAATAATCGGTGTTACATCCGTGATATATAATATGTCGAGGATAAAAAATATTTTGCCCGATACGAATGAGGCTACGGGAATTTACACCGTTCCCACCACAAAGGAACGCACCTCGGAATTTCAGGCGAATGTACCGGCCACAGGTGTACCCGATAGCAGAGATTTGACCTCTGCAACGCAAAGAAAAAGCCTTGTCGATGACCTTAACCGCCCCTATACGGGGAAATATATGCTTCCGTTGGATTCCAATGTAAGCAAAAGCTTCAGCGGCGGTGAAATGGTTTATTCAAAGACAATGGGCGATTGGCGAGTTCACAACGGTGTTGATATCACGGGCAATATCGGTGATAATGCCGTTGCAATTCAAGACGGCGAGGTTGAGCAGGTTTACAGCGATACACTTTGGGGCGATGTCATTGTCATCCGGCACGGCAACGGACTTGATGCAAAATATTGCGGAGTTAAATCCGAGCTCGTTAAGGGCAAGGAGGTAAAGCAGGGTCAGCTTATAGGCACGGTAACTCAAATCCCCTGCGAAAAAGAGGACGGAGTACACATTCACCTTGAAATTTCGGTTGACAGCGAGGTTGTTGACCCGATACAGGCCCTTAACCTGATGAATGATACAACACAGACAAACGAATAGAGCCTCACAAATATCCGTTAAAAATTATGTCCCGTTGAAAAATGTACGAACATTTCAATGGGACTATTGATTTTAATAAGCAATATCTGCCGAAAGCTTTTACGCTCCCGGCAGATTGCCTATTTTTTCTTTAAAAAGCTTATTCCGAAAATTCGGTGAATGGGTTTTGTGATTGATGAGCGAAGGCGTTGCTTTTTTGTCATCCAGCTGCCCGAATACCAGTGAATGGAAATTGTGTTTTCGGTTTTGTTGAGTATACCGGTGTTGCTGCCGTAGGGATTCATATAGTCGCTCGGCAAAATCAATGCGTTTGCAACGGTCTGCATTTTGCCGTCAAGCACCAAGCCGTAACGCAGGAGAGTATCGGTATTGAGCCGAGGGCAGGTCATTGTTCCGTGCTCGCCGTCGAGGTAGGGGTCGTATTCACGCACCATCGCCGCAACCGCCTCACCGTGGGCTACCGAGCCGAAGCCCTGACCCGTGTTGACATATTCGGGGTTTTCAAAGCTGAAAAAGGCTTCATTTTCGAGCAGAAAATCAATCGGCTTAACAAGCTCAACATCGGTATCAAAATAAATGCCGCCATTCTGTTCGATGATTACCAAACGTGCGTAATCACTTAAAAAAGCATATTTTTTTTGTTCGGCACACATTTTGGTGTAGCCGTTTTTGTTTATATCAAAATTATTTTCGTTCCACTCAACAATTTTGTAATCGGGGCAAAATTGTTGCCAGCTTGCAATGCATTTTTTGACAGATTTCGGCTTATCATTTCCACCGAACCAGCAGTAATGTATAACCTTGGGTATCATCAAAGCACCTCCGAAAAGTATTGTACCATAATCCAAGCCGCAGTGCAACAAAAGATATTTTTGAATAAAATAAAAAAGTGCCCCATAGGGAGCATCAGATAAAATCAGCCTTGCCATTGAGCGTAGTTTGCTTCGTGAATATTGACACCGATAGAAGTCGCAGAGCGTTATAATTGATTTACAAGGGAATAATGCCCTTTAATCTTTTCGCAAAGCTTTATTATTTTGACAGAAAAATCCATTGGCAAATCAACAAGCTTGTTTTCTTTCAAAAAATCACCTCTGCAAAATCAATAACATAATTAATGAAATAGTCCTTCCGGATTATAAAATTTCAGCTAACGCAGAAAATGAAATAAAATAAATCCCAATACGCCGCAGCGTATTTCATAGCGTAAGCTATTTCATATGCGACAGCATAATTCATAAATCCCACAGGGATTTATTTCATTGAAAAAGGCACCGACCTCGTCGATGCCTTTTCCTGGTGAGGATGAATGGATTTGAACCATCGACCCCTTGCATGTCAAGCAAGTACTCTAACCAACTGAGCTACACCCTCAAAACACTGATATTTTATCATACATTTTTCTTTTTGTAAAGAGTTTTGTCAAAGATTTACGTTTTTTCTTGAAATCTTTTACAATATAGTTTATACTTTTATTTTGAAAACAATGTCAAACGGGGTAGCTTAGGAGGAACCGATGTATTACATAATAATGGACCTTGAATGGAACAATGCCTTCGTTCAAAGAACGCAGAGCTATATAAATGAAATCATAGAGATTGGTGCAGTTATGCTCAACGACAGGCTTGAAAAGGTGGATGAGTTTTCAAGCCTTATCAGGTCAAGGATAAACAAAAAGCTCCGCAGCAACATAAAAAAGCTGACTCATATCAGCAACAGCGATATGCGTAACAGTGAACCGTTTGAGACGGTTATGCAAAATTTTGAATTCTGGATTGGCGGCAGGGAGAATGTCATTCTGACCTGGGGCAACAGTGATATTCGTGTCATAATCGAAAACTACCGTGTTCTTGCCAAAAAAAATACCGTTCCTTTTTTGAAAAATTATACCGATGTTCAGCGATATTTTCAAATCAGGCGTGGAATTCCCGTTGAAAAGCAGCTCGGACTTTCTGCTGCCGCAGAGGAAATCGGTCTTGATTCTACCGACTTTTCCCATCACAGAGCCTTGGACGACAGCCTGATTACCGCCGAGTGCTTCCGCCATGTTTTTGACAAGGATTTTGCAAGCTATATCCGACCCTGCAATACAGAATTTTACGACAGGCTTTTCTTTAAGCCCTACGCAATAGGCAATCCGAATCATCCGCTTGTAGACAAAAGCCTGCTTGATTATAAATGTGAGGAATGTGGAGCTCAGGGCAAAATAATAAAAAACTGGCGATATTCAAACCAATATTTTCGTGCGACCTACATCTGTCCGCAGTGCGAAAAAAGGGTTCGGATTGCTGTTCGCTTTAAGAAATATTACGACAGGCTTGACGTGCGAAAAACCGTTACACCCATTGTTGATGAAGAAAATAAAACACCTATACAAAATAGCCTTGAATAATTTCATTCGAGGCTTCTTTTTTGGCAAAATAAACAAATGTAAACAAATTGTAAAAATTTTGTTGACACTGCTCGAAATTGGGTATAAAATAAAGCGAACTCTTTAAAAACGGTACAGTGATGCCGACAAGATTTTCATAAAGCAGAGTAGGGTCTGTGTATATTTCTGTAATATGTGTCTTGTCGTGCCAAGCGACGGGGCATTTTCTTTTTCGGAGGATATTTATGAAAAAGCAGATTATGGACGAGGCCGCACTCAGACGTGCCGTTATGCGAATTTCGCACGAAATAATCGAAAAAAACAAGGGAACGGAAAATCTCATCCTTGTCGGAATAAGACGCAGAGGTGTCCAGCTCGGTCAGATGATTCGGGAAAACATTGCCAAAATCGAGGGCACAGAGATTCCCTTTGAAACACTGGATATCCATTTTTACCGTGATGATCTGACAATGGAGGTCGAAGCTCCCGTTTTCAGCGGTGAAAAGCTCGGCTTTGAGGTCACAAACAAAAAAATCATCCTTGTTGACGATGTGATTTATACCGGCAGGACGGTTCGTGCGGCAATAGAGGCGATTTTTACAATGGGCAGACCCTCGCAAATTCAGCTTGCGGTTCTTATTGACAGAGGACATCGTGAGCTACCGTTCAAGGCGGATTATATCGGCAAAAGCATACCGACCTCACGCAATGAAAAGGTTTCCGTCAAAATCGAATGTCTTGACGGCGAAACCTGCGTGGACCTTATAACGGATTAAAAAGGCTTTGAACACATTCGTGTGTTTGAAATAAAAAATAACGGAGGTATATCAACAATGAAACTCACCTATGGCATCAAGGATAAGCCGAAATTCGGTCAGCTGATCGTTTTCGCTTTCCAACAGCTCCTCGCAATTCTTGCGGCGACAATCGCAGTTCCGACAATCATCGGAAACGGTATGTCCCAGTCGGCAGCTCTTTTCGGAGCAGGCGTCGGCACAATCGTTTATCTTCTTTTCACAAAGTTCAAGAGCCCCGTATTCCTCGGCTCATCATTCGCCTTCCTCGGCTCCATGGGTGCGGCCTTTGCAGGTGCCGTATCGGCTGAAGCAGGTCACGCCGGAATTGTTATCGGTGCTTTCTTTGCAGGTCTTGTTTATGTTGTTATCGCACTTGTTGTCAAGCTTGCCGGTGTCAACTGGATTAACAAGCTTATGCCTCCGGTTGTTATAGGACCGACTGTTGCAATCATCGGTCTTTCGCTTGCAGGCAATGCGGTAAGCGATGCTCTCAAGTTTGCCGAGAATGACAGCGGTAACTTTGTAATGGGCGAAAAGGCTTGGATCGGTCTTGTCTGTGCTCTTGTTACTCTTATTACAGTTATGGCTTGCTCCGTATTCGGCAAGAAAACAGCAAAGCTCATTCCGTTCATCATCGGTATTCTTGCAGGCTATGTTGTTGCCGCAATCTTCACCGCAATCGGTACGAAGACAGGCAATGAAACTCTTGAAATCATTGATTTCTCACTCTTTAAAAATATGCAGTGGACTCCCGATTTCACATTCCTCCATGCCGCAAAGGGCTTTAAGGATGTTACTCCCGCATATCTCGGAACTCTTGCCGTTGCTTATGTTCCCGTTGCGTTCGTTGTTTTCGCAGAGCATATTGCCGACCACAAGAACCTTTCCTCAATCATCAACAAGGATCTCCTTGATGAACCCGGTCTTCACAGAACTCTCCTCGGTGACGGCGTCGGTTCAATGGTAGGCGCTATCTTCGGCGGCTGCCCGAACACAACCTACGGTGAATCCGTTGGCTGCGTTGCAATCACCGGTAACGCTTCTGTTGTAACAATTCTTGCAACTGCAATTATGGCAATCGTCATTTCATTCTTCGGACCGTTCGTAACCTTCCTTGCAACAATTCCCTCCTGCGTAATGGGCGGCGTTTGCATCACTCTTTACGGCTTCATCGCTGTCAGCGGTCTCAAGATGATTCAGAAGGTTGACCTTGACGATAATAAGAATCTCTTTGTCGTTTCGGTTATCCTTATCACAGGTATCGGCGGTATGGCGCTCAAAATCGGTCCGGTTATCCTCACAGAGGTTGCTTGCGCACTTATCCTCGGTATCGTTGTTAACCTTATTCTCTCAAAGAAAAAGGCATAAGCCGAGCTGAATAACAAATAAAAATGCTGTCGGATACGGCGGCATTTTTTGTTGCAAAAAAATATAAGTTATTGTATAATTCAAGAAAAGCTTTCAATTGATGATATGAGCTTTATTGGGAGGTGCCGTATGAAAACCTGTTATATTTTTTCCGCGCTCGAAACAAGCTGTGAGCTGCCGAAAATCGGGGATGAGGATATGATAATTGCCGCCGATGCGGGATATCTGAATCTCCGAAAACTGTGTATAGAGCCAAATATCATAATAGGGGATTTCGATTCGATGCCATACCCAAAGGCGAATGTCACAGTAAAAAAATATCCCGTTTTGAAGGATGATACCGATACAATGCTTGCAATAAAGCACGGCTTTGAATGTGGCTATACCGATTTTGTTATATACGGCGGTGTAGGCGGTGAGAGGACGGATCACACAATCGCAAATATTCAAGCCTTGGGCTATATCGTTTCGCACGGCGGACACGGCGTGCTTGTCGGTGAGAATGAAAAATTTACAATGATACGCAATTCCCGTGCCGAGCTTCATTCAAAAAAAGGCGGTACGCTTTCGGTATTTGCATATGCCGGAAACGCCGACGGAATAAAAATTCGCGGTACGGTTTACGAAACGGATAACCTGAGTCTGTCACCGTTTTTTCCACTCGGCGTTAGCAACAAATTCAAAGACGAAACCGCCACCGTAGAGGTCGAAAACGGTTACGTTTTGGTTAAATGGTGAGGGCAAAAAATCAAATTAAAATTTATTTCACAACTTGCTACCGCAATTTGCACTCCAAAAGCAATCTTAATATTATGATTTCCGGCTCTGCTTTGAAGCTAACTGTAACGCTTTGGCAGAGCCTCGCTCATTCTCATTGAAGCTTGCCGTTAAGCGTGGCTACGCTACAGAAAACAACCAAAAAACACATTGTCCAAAGCCATATAATTTTATATATGCCCAAAATAGTGATATTCCTGCTTTGATATATTGACTTTTTCAGGCAATTTTGTTAGTATAAAGACATTAATATGCAAAGGAAGTTTTATATGCTTTTAGACAAAACAGTACATATTCCCGATCTCGGAGATATCGGTGCGGACAGTGGGTTCCATATTCTCACCTCCACCGAGGACGGCAAATTTTCCGTTGGCAAAAACGGTGTTGTCGATATCGTTTCAACAGGTGACGAAAAGGTTGAGTTTGTTTCCTTCGGCTCTCACACCCTCGCCTGTGTTAAATCGGCTATCGCCTACCCCGTTTATTATCCGCTTGAACCCGTAACCCTCGAAAAGCCCGTAAAAGCCGTTCTTATGGACCTTGACGGTACAACGGTTCGCAGTGAGGAATTTTGGATTTGGATAATTCAAATGAGTATCGCAAGTCTGCTCGGCAATCCTAAGTTTGAGCTGGAGGAGGCAGACCTTCCGTATGTTTCGGGTCATTCCGTTTCCGAGCATTTACAATATTGCATAGACAAATACTGCCCCGGCGCCTCTCTCGACAAGGCTCGTGATTTCTACTTTGAGCACACACACCGAGAGATGGAGGAAATTATGGCAGGTCGAGGTAAGGATGGTGCGTTTACACCGACAGAGGGTGTAAAGGATTTTCTTTATGAGCTCAAGGATATGGGTGTCAAAATCGGTCTTGTTACCTCCGGACTTTATGAAAAGGCATGGCCGGAAATTCTTTCGGCATTCAAGACACTCGGTATGGGTGACCCCAAGGATTTCTATGATGCGATTATTTCCGCAGGCTTCCCGCTCAGAAAGGGCTCTGTCGGTACTCTCGGTGAGCTTTCACCCAAGCCGCACCCGTGGCTCTATTCCGAAACCTCCATTGTAGGTCTCGGTGAGGCTTTTGCCGACCGTAACCACGTTGTCGGCATTGAGGACAGCGGTGCAGGCGTTTGCTCCGTTCGTCTTGCCGGCTACACGACAATCGGTATTGCAGGCGGCAATATTGTTGACAGCGGCACCAAGGCTGTTTGCAGCTATTACGAAAACAGCTTTGCGGATATTCTTAAAATCATAAAGGGCTGATGAAATTGAAAAAATCCGCTTCCGAAAAAATTGTCCGCTCCATGAGCTTTGCGATTTTTACGCTGATGCTCGTCGAGGCATATTTCAACCATGAGGACGAAATTAAAGAAAGCATAATCAGACTCAAAGAAATTATAAAAAATACAAAAGGAGAACAGTCAAATGGACAACAAACCGCAGAAAATTAACTGCCACTTTATATCCAATACCCATTGGGACAGAGAGTGGCGTTTTTCGGCAAGGAGAACGCAGTATATGCTCGGCTATATGCTTGATATGCTGACGGATATCCTTGACAAATATCCCGAATACAGGCATTTCCACCTTGATTCCCAGACTATGCCCGTCCAGGACTACCTTGAGGCATATCCCGAAAAAAAGGAAATGTTCAAAAAATATGTTTCCGATGGACGCATCGGCATCGGTCCTTGGTTCTGCTTGCCCGATGAATTTACCGTCGGTGGCGAATCACTCATCCGTAACCTTCTTCTCGGTCACAAAATCGGTAAGGAAATGGGCGGCATCAGCAAGACGGGTTATTCTCCGTTCGGTTGGGGTCAAATATCACAGCTTCCGCAGATTTATGCCGGCTTTGACATTCACTTTGCTTCGTTCTACCGAGGCATAAACGAATATTGTGCGCCGAAATCCGAATTTTTCTGGGAGAGCCCCGACGGAACACGCATCTATGCCTCACGTTTGGGCAAACGCCCTCGTTACAACATCTGGTATATCGTTCAACGCCCTGTTTATTATAATCAACAGGATGAAAATAACCGTGATATGGTTTGGAACGATAACAACGGAATTTTCAAATTCATTGATTCGGAAAACAAGCATTTGGACTACCAGTATGCTCACCCGTTCTATGAGTATCATAAGGAAAATATCAAGCCCCGTGCGGAGCAGGCAATAGAGGAGCAGAATAACGACTGGACCACCTCACACCGTTTTTGGTCGCTCGGTCACGATTCCTCCTGCCCCGATGCTCGTGAGGTTGAGATGATAAAGGATCTTGACGAGGCTTTGCCCAATGCGGTTGTTTATCACAGCTCACTCAAGGAAATGGAGCAGGGCATCATTGACGAATTTGACCCCAATTCACCCGTTCTCAAGGGCGAAATGCGTGACCCCTACACCAAGGGAAGCGTCAGCGGTATGATGGGTTGGATTATTTCCGCAAGAACATATATCAAGCAGGCAAACTTCAAAACCGAAACTCAGCTCCAAAATTATGCCGAGCCGATGGCTGTATTTGCCGCCCTGACAGGTGCGCCGTATCAGAAAAATTTCATTGACCTTTCCTATAACTATCTTCTCCAAAACCACGGTCACGACAGTATCGGCGCTTGCGGACGTGATGTTGTTTACGAGGACGTTATTTCACGTTACAGACAGTCAAGAGAGCTTTCAAGCTGCGTTTATGAGCGTGCATTTATGGATGTTGCCGGCGATATCAAGCTTGACGGCTTCAGCCGTGACGATGCTGCAATTGTTGTTTTCAACCCTGCACCGTTCAAGAGAAGTGAGGCAGTACGTCTTACGGTTGAACTCCCTGCCGAGTGGAAAGCGGATAGCTTTAAAATCACAGACCCCGACGGCAATGCTCTTACATATCAGGTTGTTTCCACCAACGCACATTCGGCGCAGATAATTCAAAACCCGAATGATGTTGCAAACGTGCTTCACACACAGCAGCGCACAATCGAGCTTTTTGTCGAGGATATTCCTGCAATGGGCTACAAGACCTTTAAGCTTCAACCGCTTTATAAGGTTCGCGCAACCACTCCGAAAACCATGCTCAAGCGTGCTCAGGTTATGGAGAACGAATATCTTCGCGTTTCATTCAACTCCAACGGTACCTACAACGTGCTTGATAAGGAAAACGGCAAGAGCTATGAGGGTCTCGGCTACTTCAAGGATACCGGCGAAATCGGCAACCCCTGGGAGCATTTCACGCCCGAAAACGATGAAACCTTTACAACTCTTAATGAAAACGCAAAAATCACCCTTCTTCATGAGGGTGAGCTTGCGGTGTCATACAAAATCGCAATCGACTGGGCTCTGCCAGAGGGAAGAAATCCCGACGAAAAGACCCGTTCAAAGCACCTCAATCCTTGCAAGATTGAAAGTGTTGTAACTCTCAAAAAGGGCTCACGCTATCTCGAAATCGAAACCACGGTTGATAACCAATCCGAGGACCATTACCTCCAGGTTGCTTTCCCGACCGATATTAAATCTGAATTTTCATATGCACAGGGTCAGTTTGACGTGGTTAAACGTCAGATTGCAAAGCTTGACTATTCCCTTTATGACGAAATCCCGATGACGGAGCAGCCGATGAACTCCTTTGTTGACGTTACAGACGGCAAGGTTGGTGCGGCACTTCTCAATACCGGTCTCAAGGCGTATGAAGCCTCCGACGATGAATGCGGTACCGTTTACCTTTCACTTCTTCGTTCGTTCCCGCTTCGCATTTGCGTTACCACCGATATGCAGGACTACAGCTCCTGCGATAAGGGCTCACAGTGCATAGGCAAGAACACCTACCGCTATGCCTTTATGCCTCATAAGGGCGACTGGGAGGAAGGCAATGTTTGGGGCGAAAGCGAACGCTTCAACCTTTCGTTCGGCGTGGCTCAGCTTGCTCCCACCGAGCACGGCAAAAACGGTCTTGTTCATTCGTTCCTTGAGCTCGGCTCGGAAAAGCTCAATGTCAGCGGTATCAAGCAGAGCGAGGACGGAACAGGCTATGTTGTACGTCTGTTTAACCCCTCGGATAATGCCGTTAAAACAACAATACGTCTCAACGGCGGCATTGCACCGATTGAAAAGGCACAGTCTCCCGTTGAAAGACAGCAGGCAGAATTTGAGCTTCCGCAGTATTCGGGCAAAAAATGGAGCGAGATTAAGCTCGTCAGCCTTGAAGAAAAGGACGTTGCACCTCTCTGCGTTGACGAAAACGGCTTTGCCGAATTTGAAATCACCGGCAAGAAGATTCTCACCATCAAATTTGTAGGCTGATTTACGCATAGCTTCGAGCAAGGCAACGCTCGATTTGAGGGATAAATTCAAAATGAAACAGATTAATAAATTTATGTGGACGGCAGCCGGTCTTTTCGCTGTTCTCGGCGTGATTTTTCTCATTTCGCATCTTCATCACGACAACCGATATTCGTTCACCTGCTTCATCACCTTTTTGACCTGCTTTTATCATTTCGCTTACAGGCTGCTCATTGATGCGATTATGCCGCATCAGCTTGGGAAAAAGAGCTTCAAAAACAAATGGTTCACCATAAGGGGCTTTGAAGCTTCGATTTTCAAGCTCCTTAGAGTGAAGCGTTGGAAAGAAAAGCTACCCAACCTTTTGCCGAGCGTTAAGAATAATACAGACTTTTCAAGTGATGAGCTTTTGTGTCAGACCTGCCGAACGGAGCTTGTACATGAGCTCGATATCCTTTTGAGCTTCGTTCCGTTCTTTGCTTCGCTTGCCTATGGCAGTCACGAATGGCTATTTTTGCTTACAGGGCTGTTCACAGCCGCTTTTGACCTTGGCTTCGTAATCTTTCATAGACATTTCAGAACAAGGCTTATTAAGCTGACAAACGCAAAATAAATAAAAAGGTAAAAGGGCTCCTTACAGATATTTCTTCTGTAAGGAGCCCTTGTGCTTTATACTGTCTGCATTTTGCAATTCGTTTTTTTAAATTTTATCAAAGCTTTATATCCCCGACCGAAATTCGCAGCACGGTGAGTGCATCGGAGGAATTTATTAAGCCGTCACCGTTCGTGTCCGCATTGAGCAGAGCCCTCTCACCGACGATTGCACCGCTGTCGCCCGTTGCATAAAGGAGGATACACACCGCATCGGACGAATTGACCCTACCGTCCGAATTGACATCCGCTGTCGCCTTGGCTATTGTTGTGTTTCCCGGGTCTCTCGTCTTGCACCTTGTACACTCCTCATAGCCTACACCTGTTTTATATATCGTGGGACGCTGTGTATAAACCCAATGCACACTATGACCAAGAGGTTGAATTGTTTCGGTATAGCCGTAGCCGCACTTGCAGGCGTAGCTTGCATAGCCAAACTCCACACAGGTTGCCGGAGTGCTTGATTCTTTTACATATGAATGGACGTGGTCCTTGCTCCAAACCGCATAAAGCGTGACATCACTGTTTGCGGTATAGCTGCCGCCTGCCTTATACGTCGTTCCCTTGCCGTCGGAGCGTGTGTTCCAGCCGGCAAATTCAAGCCCCGAACGGTTGGGCTTCTTGTCGGAAAGCTTCAAAGCCTGTCCGTAGGTTTTCGTCTGGCTCGACGGAGCACCGTTGCCGCCGTTGGCATTGTAGGTCACCGTATAGGTACACGGCTTCCACTGTGCATAAAGCTCGACAGTGCAGCTTTCGTTCTTAATTCTTGTACTGAGGTCGCTCGGCTTAACGGAAGCGGAGTCACTGAAAACCTTGCCGCCTCCTGCCTCTGTTCCCCAGCCGGCAAATTCATAGCCTGTTTTGTAAATTCCGAATTCGGAAGCATTAATAAGTCCTCCCGAAACCGACTTGTCGTATTCCATTTCCTGGCTAAAGCAGGTAAGCTTGTCGGATTCATAAATCCTGCCCGAAACCGACTTGTACTTGTCGGATTTGATTGAGCCGCCGTTGACATTATACTGAACACTAAGAGTTTTGGCAGCGGGATTACTGTCGTTTGCAACGTGAACGGAATATATCGTCCAATTGTTGCAGCCCCAATAATTATAGGTTGTAACATTATGGTGCGGATTGTTATGTGCATAGTCCGTCATTCTGCCGGCCTCATCGCAGCCACCGCAAAGCACGGTATGGTCAAAGCTTTTGCATGAGTTGCAATAATAAAAAACAGGGTCACCGGCAGAAAGCTTGCCGACATTCTCGCTCATATATATGTAGGGGCCATTGGTCTTGAGAACATAAGCCTTGCCATGGGTATCTTTAAGCGCATCATAAAGGTTCTTGACGGAACGCTCCATAACATCAATTCCGCCCGCTCTCAAGCAATTGGAAACAAAGCCCGCACAAAGCTCAACACCGCTGTCCCAGTTCTTTTCGGCAAAATCAAGTGCCGCAGTTGCATTATAGGCGGCAGCACTTGCATTAATGATGCCGAAAGGAATGGCGGTAATAATAATTACCAACGCTGTGAGAACAGATAAAAATCTTTTCATAAATTTCCTCCGAATTTCAAATTCATTGGCATAAAGCAATCGAAAACCATCTGTTAAAAAGGTTTATTTCCGCCACTGCCGCACAAAAAGCTTTAGTTTTCGTGTGTCCAATTTTGAGAAAAATGCTCAACGATGCGGAAAAATGCTTTAAGGCGATGCGGATATTACTTTATACCAAAGCTTTTAACATCTCCCCTATTATAAACAATTATTTCAATGTTGTCAATAAGTTACAAAAGGTTACAAGAAATTTTTTGCTAAAAATGAGGGTGCAGGTTTCCCTGCACCCTCGAAATTATCGAGCGATATTCAGATTTGATTATTTAACAGTGTAAACAAACTCTGAGTAGTCATGCCACTGATCGTTATACTTAATCTGAACCTTGATCTTGTTTTCGCCCTTGAGGTTCATACTTGCCTGGCAGTTATAGGTTCTGGTCAAGCCATCCTCTGAAACTGTGTACTTCATGCAAGTAAGAGTAGCGCCGTTCGGCATAACTGTACGTACACGCTGTACGTCAGCACCGGTAACAACGGTAACATTTACACGACCCTTGCCGCCTTCGAGAGCAGCCGGAGTAATGCTGTAAACCTTCTTATCCTCAACCTTGTTAAGGAGAGATACCTTGAATGTGTAAGCAAGATCCTTGGACTCCCACTTGTAATCGAACTTAGCGATAACCTTAACGTCAACGCCTGCTGTCATTCTTGTGTTGATAGCCCAAATATCGTATGCTGCCTCATCCGAGAACTCATGGCAAGGTGTACCGTCGGCAGTATAAGTTGTTACTGTAACAGCTGCATCACGTCTTGCATATGTTCTTGTTGTGCCGTTCGGGTTGATGAACTGAACCTTTGAAGCATAGTTGCCTGCAACGTGGTTAACCTTTACGTTGTAAACATTCTGAGAATTTACGGACGGAGTCCAATCAACAGCTGTGATTGCACCCTTAACCTCTGCCGGCTTCTCTGCAAGAGCTGCGATAGCTGCGTTGAGCTCGTTAGCAGCCTTATCAATCTGAGGCTGTGCGGAGATCTTGAGACCCTCTGCAACTGCCTCTGCTGCTGCAAGCTTTTCAGCCATAGCTGCCCAAGAAGCTACTGTATAAGCATCCTGAACTTTTGTCTTAGCAAGAGCGATAGCTGCATTAAGAGCATCGTAATTAGCATCCTTCTCTACGAGAGGCATAGCGTCATTGATAGCCTTTGCTGCTGCATTAACAGTAGCCTGCTGGTCAACTGTGAGTGTTCTGGAAAGAGCCTTACCTGCTGCAAGTGCATCTCTGAGAGCTGTAACCGATGCATCGGTGTAGTTTGCTGTGCCTGCATTGAGGATAGCCTCTGCATCACGGATAGCTCCATCAAGAGCATCGTAATCGGCAAGCTCCGGAGCCGGAATTTCATCAAGGAGAGTTTTCCATGCCTTAACATCATTCTGCTGCTTGAGTGCAACCTGATACTGGCTCTTAGCTGTGTAATCGCCAATTGCTCTCGGATCCTGAACATAAGTCCAAACGATACCTGCGAAGAGTGCGTCTACTTCTGCAAGAGATTCTGATGTGTAGAGAGAGCGATCAAGTGCTTCATACTCTGCCTTAGCAGCATTCTCAGCGGTGTAATCCCATGCCTTGAATACGGGGTTATCAACGAGAGCCTCAAGCTCGGTTGCCTTTGCGTCTACTGTTGCCTGATCCTTAGCCTTGAGAGCGCGGAACGAAGCATCATTCTTAGCATAATCAATAGCAGTGTTTGCATCTGCTACATAATCTGCATCAAGGAACAGAGGCCAAGATCTGAGATTATTACCAAGAGCTGTTGCGGCTGCATCAACTGCTGCGAAGTTTGCGGAAGCCTCAACAAGAGCGTTGATAGCTGCTGTAAGAGCATCTGCGATAGCGTCAAGTGCATCCTGCTGATCCTTGGTATATGTTGTACTTGCTGCTGTCTTAGCATCGTTGTACTTTGCAGTAGCAGCAGTCCAAGAAGCTGATGTGTAGTGAGAAGCTGTGAGAGCATCATAGCTTGCGATAGCTGCGTTGAGCTTATCATAGCTTGCACCTGCGGGAACAAGGTTTTCGCGAGCCTCATTGAGAGCTGCTGTAGTGTGATCTACGTATGTTTGATCATCCTTCTTTGTCAAACCGGGATTAGACAATACGCGCATAGCTGTATAATATACATCCTCAAATGCTGACCATGAAGCTTCGGTGTAATGATTGTAATTGAGTGATGCGCACGCATTAATAGCTGCCTGAAGAGCAGTCATATCAGCCGGAACAAGCTCAAGACCGTCAACTGCACTGTTGATAGCGGTTGCCCATGCATCAACTGTGGACTGGTCATACTTCTTCTTGCCCTCCTGAACAGCGTCAATAGCTGCATTAAGAGTTGCAACAGAAGCCGGTGTGTAGTAAGCACTAAGATCAGAAGCTGAGGGAACACGAGCAAGTGCATTGTTTACTGCTGTGTAATCAGCATCATCGGGAACAAGAGCTGTCTTTGCGTCCTTAAGATCCTGAACCATATCATCGACGATGTCCTGCTCATTTGCTGTAAGGTCTGTTCTTGCTGCCATAGCCTGAGCTGCTGCAAGAACTGTCTCATATGCTGCCCATGAAGTGGTAGTATAAATAGCCTCATCATACTCTGTGCCTGCTGCGATTTCAGCATTAAGTGCATCGAGGTTTGCTGCACCAACGGGAGTAAGAGCATCATAAGCCTGCTTGAGTGCATTGTAAGCAGCATCAACAGTTGCCTGGTCCTTAGCCTTGAGGCTTCTGTTTACTGCCTTTGCTGTAGCAAGTCTTTCCTGAAGGAGAGCCCATGATGTGCTTGTATAATTTGCTGAATTAAGACCATCAACAGTCTCAATCAAGCTGTCAAGCAAGCTATAGTTTGCGGGAGCCTCAACAAGAGCAAGTCTTGCAGTCTCAAGAGCAGACTCAGCATCATTGATCTGACCCTGCTGTGAAGTCTTGAGGTTTCTGGGAACTGCAACAGCAGCCGCATAAGCAGTTGAGAATGCAGACCAAGTAGCCTCTGTGTACCAGGAAGCCTGGGAATTGTCAATGATATTCTTGGAAAGTGCAATCTCTGCATCAAGGAGACCGTAGCTTGCACCTGCCTCTGCAGGAGTAAGATTGGTAATAGCTGTTGAAAGAGCTGTTGCAGCATTGTTGATTTCAGTCTGATGAGTGATATCAAGACCGCTTGCAATAGCCTGTGCTGCTGTATAAGCGTTCTGGAATGCTGTCCAGTTAGCATCCTGCTCATAATTGCTTGCAGAAATAAGTGCGGCTGCGTCCTTAGCTGCGTTAAGAGCAGTATAGTCAGCCGGCTTAATTGTCATAGCACCAAAGCCTGCCTGGAGGTTTGCAAGAGCTGCATCAACAGCAGTCTGATCAGCGGTCTTATCATCAAGGATAGTCTTAGCTGCTGCAAGAGCTGTTGTGAAAGCAGTTGTGTTGTTGTAGTTAGCAACTACTGTGTTCTTAACAGAGTCATAGTAGGTTTGAAGTGCTGAATAGTCAACGCTTGAAGTAGCACCTGCAACTGTAAGGGTGATCTTCGTACCCTCGAAGTCAACGTACTGATCATCGTCGAAATAAAAATTAGCAGGTTCCTTCATTTCGTTGAGCGTAGCTTTACCGCTCGGGCACTCTGCAACCTGAAACTCACCCGCATAATAGGCACTTCTCTTCATACCCTCTTCAGGCATAAAGAAGTTGAAAGTATCGCCGGCTTTTGCATCATCGGGAACCTGAACAGGGAAATAGAATATGCAATTACTTTCATCCAAAAGCTTCACGGTATCACCATTTGTTTTGGGACCAAAAGCATATTTTACTGTATCATAGCCGCAAGCCAAAACATCGTTCAAATTCTCAAGCTTTTTACCGAAATAATAGTCTCCATTGTCATAACGAACCTTATTGTAAGCTTCCGTGATTGCGGGATCAGTCATAAATGCGGATTCACTAAAGAAGTTTGTTGCATCAGAACGTTTGAAATAAGGAACATCATACTCCTGACTAATAAACGGATGATACTCGTTGAACAAAATCATTTCGTCTATTTTAGCCGAATCACCTCTCGGGTACGTTGTATCACGCTGCTTATTGTAAATCTCCTGAGGGGTAAGAAGGCGTGAATCAAAATAAATATAACCTACGCAGTTACCAATATAATAATTGGTAGTCATGTGAAATGCAATCATTACCTTCTGACCGGCTTTAACTGTCATGTTGCCTGTCTGAGAATCTACCCAGTGATAATCCTCACCGGCTATCATATCCGGATCGGCAACATCAGCTGCTGAACCAAGTACAGCATTTTCGTATCTTGAAACTTTTCTCCAATAAACAACGGAATCGGCATCCGTTTCCTCAAGGAACGAAGAAGCAGTAAGCCAAACCTTAACCTGATGCTTTGCCGTATCCTTATTGCCGTTAGCGGAAACCGCTACAGCGAAAGTGCCGAGTACCAAAGCGACTGCGAGCAGAACGCTAAGGACTTTTTTAGCAATTTTCATAAATTCATCCTCCATAAAAAATTGTAGCTATGATTATACGTACGGATTAGCCTGATCAATAACAGCAACGCCTTTTATTACCGATAAGAAAACAGCAAGGTCATTAACGTCAACAATACTATCATTATTAAGATCCGCTGCCTTAATTACGAGGCTGTCTGTCAAAATATTCAGGTTAGCACATACCATAGAAATCACATAGGCATCGTTATTATCAATAAGACAATCTCCATTGACATCACCAAAAATAACAACCGAATAGGTTTTTACGGTAACGTCGTCAACAACAACCTTGAGCTTTGTACCGGTGCCATAGCCGTACTCAGCCATCTCAACGCTGAGAGAGCCGGAGCCCGTTACAAGAACTTCCTGGGAAAAATCTGCGGGAAGTGTTTTACCTGTTTCAAGACCGTAAACAATCGAATTCGTCTTATCAATGACTACCTTTGAATTATAGGCTGTGTTCGGTACAATATCCGCTACAGTTCCGACAACCTCAACCGTCGCAGAAACAAAGCTCTTTGAATAGGTTGCGGGATCAACGTAGTAGATTGTGGTTGCATCTGTGGGAGTTTGAATGGCCTGAGTATAGAAGCCCTCGTACTCCGCCGGGACAAAGATTGTACCACTCTCGCCGGAAGCAGATGTTTTGGTTTTCAGGGTGAATGAGAAGCAAGCTTCACCGTTCGGAAGATTCAGACAGCCAAGGGTCGAATTCGCAACGGTTGCAGTCCACTGGACAAGGATGCAATCGAAAAGCGATGAGTCGTATTCCTCGGGCATAATCGAAGAACCTTCAATAAGGGAGTTTGCCTGAATGTTTCCGTTCGTCCTGCAGGTGTTGAGCGCTGTAAGACCGATAAGGTTGGGAAGCTCAAAAACCTCGCTATCAAACATTATCGGGAAACGGAAAGCTGTCATATTGTAATTTGTCTTGAGTGAAACGGTGACGGTAACATTGTCGCCCGGTTCGTAAGTTTCCTTATCGGTCGAAACGGTTACCTCCATCGCTTCAGTGCCGCTCGCCGTGCCTTCAGCAGAGGCACAGATGCCAAAAACGGCTACTGCAAGGAGAACTGACAATATGACGGAAAGAATTTTCTTTGTAATTTTCACTTGGAAATATTCCCCCTTTGTTTTTGTTTTGGGATAAGAGCTGACCTCTCCCGCAAAATTTCAACCAATTTTTGAAAAAGGTTGATTTATAACTACAGCCGAGACTGTAATCAGCATTTTGCCCTTGCGTGGCAGTTCCTCTCAAATGAGAGAAACTGCACGCCAAAAACTTTAAAACAAACTTATTTAACAGTACGATTTACGAAATCAACAACTGCAACGCCTTTACTTACCTGCAGGGCACAAGCAAGGTCGTTAATGTCTGCCAAACCATCACCGTTCATATCGGCAGCCTCGGAATAACAACTTTCTTCAAACAAACTAATATTTGATGCAACACAAGAAAGCAAATATGTATCGTTCAAATCACACAAACCGTCACCATTTAAATCATCTGTAACAGCGATTGTGTAGGTTTCAATCGTTGCACCCGTTGAATCTTTAACGATTACCTGAGCACCCGTAGAATATGTACCTGCTGAGTTCGCAACGAGCTCAACCGTGCAATTTGTAAGGCTTGAGAAGTAATAGCTTGTATCAAATTCGCCGCCACCGAGAACACCTGCAAGTACCTTGCCTTCGGTTGTGTCAACAACCTGTACGGTTGAAATGAAAGCGTATTCGGGTGTTTCCGTTGAGCTGCCGCCTGCCGGCATAAGTCTCTTCTGATACTCAAGGAGCATCTCATAAGCTGTGTTAACTCTGGACTGCTCAAGTGTGCTTGAAGCGTTGTTGTTTACGCTTGTTGCAAAGTTGAGAGCCTCTTGATAATCAGCCCATGATGCCTCTGTATAATCGGATGCGGAATAGTTCTGAGCCGCTGCGTTTGCAAGCTCCTTGGCAAGGTGAGCCTTAACAGCAGTCTTTCTGATAAGACGTCCGCCGTAGAGGTTCAAACGGTGATTTCTGTAAATAACCGTAAGTGCGTCGGGAGCAACACCGATGAAGTTACCGTCAACATCAACAGCCTCTGCCTTGTCAATCATTGACTGAGCAGCTCTTGCCTCATCACGGTATGCATAATAGGTGTGCGGTACAAAATCATCAACGCTGAAGAACGAATAGTCGGAATCGGTGTACTTCTTGCCCTCGTTAGAGGTTGAGTAAGAAGCAAGGATTGCCTTTGTTCCGTCAACACCGCCGGAAATTTCGTTTTTGTCGAGAGCTGCAATTGCTGTGTTGAGATTTTTCGCAGCGTCCTCATACTGAGTCATTGTTCTGGCAGCAAAATTGTTTGCGACGCGAGGAGCGTAAGCAACCTTAACAGCTTCCTCCATTGCCTTCTCCCACGCTGCCCAGCCTGCACTGTAGTTTGCCTTCTGACGGTGCTTGTTAACCTCAGAAGCAATGAGAGAATCAAGATCGTAATCGTTGAAGCAGAAGATGTAGCTCGTCTTGCTCGGTAAAATGGTGGTTGTACCAACCTTTGCACCCAGCTTGTAAGAATATCTGCCGGGAACACGAGCAGAGGTACCTTTTGCACAAATAGCCTTCCAAACTGCATCCTTCTCTTCAGCCGTAAGAGCCTTATAAGCGGCTGTTGTCTTGAAGAGCTTTGTTGATGCAACACCATCGTTATTGCCGGTCTTTGCAAGAAGAACTGTCTTCTCGTCATTTACGGCAATATTGGTTACGTCAATAGCCACACCGGAAGCTGTAGCAACAGCAACAACATCCTCATACTTGGTTTCGGTGCTGTTGTAAATCTTAACCTCGGCATCGGTAAGCTCACCAATGCTTGTAGCATAGATACTGTTGGATGTAACGATTCTGTAGTTTGTGCCGCTCTTGGTTTCCTTGGTAACAACCTTATCATCCTGGGCACTGTTTGCAAGGTACGAATAGATGTACTCTGTCATCGGCTCTGCGGTAAGTGTTGAACCATCCTCGGTAACAACGTCATATGTAACAGCAACGATGAACGGAGAGTCACTGGCGATTGTACCGTTAACCTTAATCTTACATTCCTCACCGGCCTTAACCTGAGTGATGCTCGGAGTAAGGGTAAGGGTTGAAATGTTGGATGTGATGCTCTTGATATTGTAGGTATAGAGCTTATCCTGATGGAAGTTGCCCGCTGCATCACGGTAAGCGGTGTTGATACCCGAAGAATTGTTACGGAACGTGATATTAAAGTTCGGAGCACTACTGCTGTCGTAAATAAATGTATCACAGATAACAAACGGGAACTCAAATTCCTGCTCATTGGTCAAATCGAGCATTGAGCAAGCAAGGGGAAGACCTGCCTGCATAAGGTTTACTCTGTAATTGTAAAGATCAGAGAACAGAGCATCAATAAGATTTGCAAGAGATGCATTTGAGAAAAGTGCATCAAAGGTTGTAGCTGAAGTACTGAAAGCACCCGGGAAGATGGAGTTAAAGAGCTTCACTACAATGTTGATAACCGCAACCTTGGGAGACTTGTTGAGGTTTGAGGATGCCGGGAAAGCGGAAAGCTCAAACTCGCCCAAAATCTTTTCGAGGTCAAGGTTAGCAATATCCGTAAGAAGATTATCAATGAGGAAAGTCTTGATATCCTTGTTTGCGGATGAGGGGAGCCAATCAAGACCGAGAACGCCGTCGATAATCTTGTTGAGTGTTGTCCAACCGGAGTCATTCTTGCTGAGCTTAACGCCGTTGAGAAGTCCGCCGTAATTGTCGATGGCATATGTTGCAAGGTTCTTGATTTGAGCATCAACGTCGCTCATTGAATATGCAAAGGAGATACCCATATCCGTTGTTGCATTGAGGTTATGGATAGCATAATCGACAGCCATAATTACAAGAGTGTCGAGATTCTTTGCATAGCTTGAGAAATCAAGCTCCGGAGCTGTTGTTGCAAGAAGCTGTGCAAGGGTGTAGTAACCGAAATCGATAACCGTAACAACGTCATCGGGGATATACATACCCGTTGTGAAGCTGTTAATAACAGCACGGAGAGCATAAACGATAAGCTGCTCATTGTTCATCTTGCTGATGGTAGCCTCATCTGCAAGCTTGATATACGGAGCAAAGAAATCTGAACCGAAATCAAGGAGAACAGTCTTAGCAAGACCTACAAGGTTATCCATAAGGACAGCGTTTGTACCGTCTTTCCAAGTTACGAGGTTCGGATCCTTAACCAATACCTTGATGAAGGAGCCGAGGATGTTGTTGAGCTGTGACATAAATGTACCGGAGGAGAACTCATAGCCGCCGTATACATAGTCGATATTAAGATAGTTGGCATAGCTGTTGAGGTTATCTCTGTTATCCTCTATCTTATTACCGTCTTCATCCTTAATGTAGCTGCCCTCGGCGTTCTTCTTGAACTCAACGCCGCAGAGCTTCTTGATTTCGTTCTTAATGCTTCCGTTGAGCTCCTCAAGAAGGTAGCCGTTAAAGAGAGCCTTGAGAACATTATCAATAAGGCTGTACATTGAACCTGTGCTAATGTTGGTGTAGCCGGTGAGCTCCGGATACTTGTCAAGCACAGATTTGTCGATAAGCTCCTGAACAAGTCCGTCATAAGTTGACTTTTTAAGAGCTTCCTGATGTTCGGAAAGATCCATATCGGGCTTAATCTTTTTCTTTTTAAGAGTACCGTCGGGCTGCTCCTCATATACCTTCTGGGTATAAACCTCTTCATAGAGCATGGACTTGAGCAGCTTGCTGACATCCTTATACTCGTCGAGGTCCTCACCCAAGGCAGCGGGAAGGATTGAACCGAGGTCGATTGTGCCGTTGATGAAATCAACGAAAATGTCCTTATTCTCATAAAGGAAGCCTAAAACGGCATAGAGAATTTCCAGGTCAGTATTGCTGTTTCTGCTGATATTCTTAAAGGAATTCGCAGTAAGATTGGACAAATCACCGAGCAAAGACTTGAGTGACTGGAAGGACTGACCGTTTACAAGATCGTAAACAGACTTGAGTGTAGCGTCAACTGAAGTAACGTCGAGTGATCCGATTCCGTAGAGCTCATCGGAAGACATTTTAAGGTTTTCCTTGGCGAGCATACGGTCAAGCTCGTCAACAGCCGCTGATGCATACTGCTGAGTAGTCAGGATAGGCTTGTTAACCTTGTCATACTGCGATTCCAAGATAGCCTCATCCTTATACGGGGCATACGCATTGACACCGACAACGAGCGTTGAAAGGATCATGATCATTGCAACAATGACACTAATGAATCTTTTTGCATTACTCATTTTTGGATTGCACCTCCATAAAATTTATATGCCTGAGCATACATAACGCACGTTTTTACCCAGCCGTGCCGCTGCCGCGACATCATTACTTTGAGCATACAGCCCAAGCCCGTCCTACACCGACTTCCCGGGTCGGCAAGGAATTTTGACCGCATACTCATCGTCATTACGACGCATTGCGAACCATGAGGGTCGTAATGGGGATCCCCGCTACGGACACAGTTCACCCAATGACACCACTCTTATGGTTATTTTAACTATAACTCATAAAAAGTTAAAAGTCAATATTTTTTTGGACTTAGCAATGATTTTGTGCATTTTACACATAACCCACGGACTTTTTTGGTGCTTTTCACATTGCGCTTAAACGAAAAAAGACGTCCGCTTGAAAAACGAACGTCCCTGAAAAGTTCTTATTTTGTGCCCGAATAGTTCGGTGCCTCTTTTGTGATGAAAACATCGTGAGGATGGCTTTCGATAAGACCTGCGTTGGTAATTCTGACGAATTTTGTTTTTGTCTTGAGCTCCTCAATGTTGTGACAGCCGCAATAGCCCATACCGGAGCGAAGTCCGCCGAGCATCTGGAAGATTGTGTCACCGAGAGTTCCCTTATAAGGTACACGACCCTCAACTCCCTCGGGAACAAGCTTTTTGTTATCCTCCTGGAAGTATCTGTCCTTACTTCCGTTTGCCATAGCCGCAAGACTGCCCATTCCGCGGTAAACCTTGAAGCTTCTGCCCTGGAATATTTCGGTTTCGCCCGGGCTTTCCTTACAGCCCGCAACAAGCGAACCAACCATAATTGCACTTGCACCTGCGGCGATTGCCTTAACGATTTCGCCCGAATACTTGATTCCACCGTCCGCAATAACGGGAATACCGTGCTTTGCTGCCGCATTTGCGGAATCGAAGATTGCTGTAATCTGCGGAACACCGATACCGGCAACAACACGAGTTGTACAGATTGAGCCTGGTCCGATACCGACCTTAACAACGTCGGCACCTGCTGCGATAAGAGCCTCGGTAGCCTCTGCCGTTGCTACATTACCGGCACAAAGGGTGATGTTCGGGAATGCCGTCTTAACCTTTTCGACCGCACGCAAAATGTTTTGACTGTGACCGTGTGCGGAATCGAGAACAAACATATCAACACCGGACTTTGCAAGCAAAGAAGCTCTGTCAAGCACATCGGCGGTTGCACCGATAGCCGCGGCACAAAGAAGTCTGCCGCCGCTGTCACGGGCTGAATTGGGGTACTGAACACTCTTTTCAATGTCCTTGATTGTGATAAGTCCCTTGAGGTAGCCCTCGGAATCAACAAGCGGAAGCTTTTCGATACGGTGCTTCATAAGTATCTGCTTTGCCTGTTCAAGCGTTGTTCCCACAGGAGCGGTAACAAGATGATCCTTGGTCATAACCTCGCTGATTTTGATATTGAAATCGGTCATAAAGCGCATATCACGGTTTGTAAGGATTCCGACAAGCTTGCCGTCGTTATCACAAATCGGAACACCCGAAATCTTATATTTTTTACAAAGATTTTCAGCGTCATATGCGTAATGGTCGGGTGTAAGGCTGAACGGAGCAGCAATAACACCGTTCTCGGAACGCTTTACCTTATCAACCTCCTGAGCCTGAAGCTCCATCGGCATATTTTTATGGATAACGCCGATACCGCCCTCACGAGCAATGGCAATTGCCATGGGTGCCTCTGTTACGGTATCCATAGCCGCAGTTAAAATGGGCGTATTCAGAACGATTTTGTCGGAAAGCTTTGTCGAAATGTCGATATCCTTGGGAAGAATATCGGATTCCGCAGGAATAAGCAAAACATCATCAAAGGTCAAGCCTTCTTTTCCGAATTTCTCATCAAAAGTCATATAAAAACCTCCACTTGCAGATTAAATTGTCTTATTTTATCGCAAAAACAAAAATAAATCAAGAGTAAAAACGAATTTTGCCAAACTTTATTAAAAAAAACCGTACAAAGACCGAAAATTCTCTGTACGGTTGAAATTTTACTGGAACATAATCAGCAGGAAGCCTGCCGCAACAGCAGAGCCGATAACACCTGCAACATTCGGTCCCATAGCGTGCATAAGCAAGAAATTCGTCGGATTGTATTTTCTGCCCTCATTCTGTGCAACACGGGCAGCCATGGGAACTGCCGAAACGCCTGCCGCACCGATGAGCGGATTGACCTTGCCGCCTGTGATGAGATAAAGCAGCTTTCCGAGGAGAACACCGCCGACAGTCGAGAACGAGAATGCGATAAGTCCGAGACCAACAATGAGCAAGGTTTTAACCTGCAAGAAGGTCTGACCGTTTGCCGTTGCACCGACGGTAATGCCGAGAAGAATAACAATGATATTGTTAAGTGCATTCTGGGCAACGTCGGAAAGTCTATCAACAACGCCGCACTCACGGAAAAGGTTGCCGAGCATAAACATACCGAGAAGCGGAGCAACCGACGGAAGAATGAATGCAACAAGCACAAGAACGATTACCGGGAAAATTATCTTTTCTGTCTTTGTAACCTTTCTGAGCTGTGTCATTTTAACCTCACGCTCTTTTTTGGTTGTGAGAGCCTTCATAATCGGGGGCTGAATAAGCGGAATAAGAGCCATATAGGAATAAGCCGCCAAAGCTATCGGAGCCAGAAGATGCGAAGCCAGCTTTGAGGTCAGGAAAATAGCCGTCGGACCGTCCGCACCGCCGATAATTGAAATCGAAGCCGCCTCAGCCGGAGTAAAGCCGAGAGCGATTGCAATAAGAAACGCAACATAAATACCGAGCTGTGCCGCCGCACCCAAAAGCAGGCTGACGGGGTTTGAAAGGAGCGGACCGAAATCGGTCATTGCACCGACGCCCATAAAGATAAGACACGGGAATATGTTTGATTTAACACCTGCGTAAATAATACGCAGAACACCGGAATCATACCAATGCTCACCCTGACCGGCAAGAGAGCCGTCACCGCCGAATATCTGACCGAGAGTCAGGTCATCCATCATTCCAGCACCGGGGAGGTTGGCAAGAAGAATACCAAAGGCAATGGGAACCAGCAGAAGCGGTTCAAATCTGAATTTGGGATGAATGGCAAGGAAAAGAAACACGAAGGAAACGACTATCATTACAAGGTTTTGCCATTCGAGCAGTACAAAGCCGGACGATTCCCACAAGCCCTTCAAAACATTTACAATTAAATCCATTTTGAATACCGTCCTTTTTATAAAACTGCGAGAATCTGGTCAGTATCAACAGTTGAGCCCTTGGAAACAAGGAGCTGCTTAACAGTGCCGTCGCAGGGTGCAACAATCTCATTCTCCATTTTCATGGCCTCAAGAATGAGCACAACGTCGCCCGCCTTGACCGACTGACCCTCGGTAACATTTGTTTTGAGAATTGTGCCCGGCATGGGTGAAAGAATTTGCGTACCGCTGACCGCAGCGCCCGGAACGGTTGCCGTTGCCGCAGGAGCAGAGGTTGCCGCAGCCGGAGCAACGGGAGCAGCCGGAGCCGCATTGCTTACGGAATTGATGACAGCCTCGCATTCATCAACCTCAACCTCGTATGTTTTTCCGTTTAACGTAACATTGTATTTCATTTATTTGTCCTCCGTTAATTTGATTGATTTAAATGCAAGTCTGTCAAGACTTATGCCGCTTTGGCGGCTGACGATTGCCATTATGACTGCCGCCGTCGGCTCATCAACATTTACAAGCTCTACGCCGCTCGCAGACGGGGTCGGTGCGGCAGAGGCAACAGCCTCGATCGGAGTATCGGCTTTCGGCTTTTTTGATTTTGTCATACTGTCAAAGATTGCGGCAATTCCCTTGATAAAGAGAGCGATAACCGCAAGCACAACCATAACCGTGCAAAAGCCTACTATTGCAACAAGCACCGCCCTCGAAAATGTCATAGCATCGTCCGAACCGTAGATGTTTGCGAAAACGCCGAGAAGATGTGAAGTCATATTCATATCCATTTTACTTTACCTCCTCGATTTTATATTTAAAAGTATATTTTTCTTTTTCGTCACGTTTGTCAAAGAAGGCCTCTGCCTGGGTTGGGAATGCGATGTAGGAAAGAACGTCCTCCTCGCTGTGAGCCTTGTCACCGATTTCAGCCCTTGCAGCTTCAAAGCCGTCACCGAGAGTATCGGCATATCTGCCCTTAATCGGCTTTTCGTCACCGAGAACCTTTGTAACAAGCTCCTGATTGAGCTTGCCGGGAGCCTTGCCGTATTCACCCTTGACATAAGCTCTGATTTCCTTGGAAACATTCTTATATCTTTCGCCAGCAAGCACGTTTGAGGTCGCCTGAACGCCTACCATCTGGCTCATCGGAGTAACAAGCGGAGGATAACCGAGATCCTCTCTTACTCTCGGAGTTTCGGCAAGAACCTCCTCAAATTTGTCCATTCTGTTCTGAGCCGTGAGCTGTGCAACAAGGTTTGAAAGCATACCGCCGGGAACCTGATAGGTCAAGGCATCTGTGTCCGTGCTCAAAACAACGGGGTTGAGCAAGCCGCTTTTAAGTGCCTCTGCTCTGACCGGCTTAAAGAAATCGTTAATCTGCTTGAGAACCTCGCCGTCAAGACCCGTCTTGAAGCCCTCCTGTTCGAGGACGTATTTCAAGGTTTCGGTCGACGGCTGACTTGTTCCGCCCGAGAAACAGGAAATTGCCGTGTCGATAACATCAACGCCGGCCTCCGCCGCCTTTTGCAAGGTCATCGGACCCAAGCCCGTTGTGCAATGGGTATGGAGAATTACCGGCAAGTCGACACTGTCCTTGAGTGCCGAAACAAGCTCATAAGCCTCCTTCGGGCTGATAATACCTGCCATATCCTTGATGCAGATGGACTGCACACCCATTTTTTGCAAATCCTTCGCAAGCTTGATATAAGCTCTCTTGTTGTGAACCGGACTGAGTGTGTAGCATATTGTACCCGAGGCGTGAGCACCTGCCTTGAGCGTTTCATCAACCGCAACCTCAAGGTTTCTGACATCGTTGAGAGCATCGAAAATTCTGATGATGTCAATTCCGTTTTCAACGCTCTTGCGAACGAATTTTCTTACAACGTCATTCGGATAATGCTTGTAGCCGAGAAGATTCTGACCTCTCAAAAGCATTTGCAGCTTTGTGTTGGGACACGCCTTGCGAATTTTTCTGAGCCTTTCCCACGGGTCCTCATTAAGGTAACGCAGGCAGGAATCAAAGGTTGCTCCGCCCCAGCATTCAAGCGAATAGTAGCCTGCCCTGTCCATCGTTGAAAGAATTGGTTCAAAGGTTTCAAAAGGCATTCTTGTTGCGATAAGCGACTGCTGGGCATCTCGCAAAACAGTTTCGGTAAAATTGATTTTTTTCATAGCATTTGCCCTTCGTTTTAAAAGTTGTTTAGAATTTTATTTTTGACGAAATATACTCGTTTAATTCATCAATCGGCATACGAACCTGCTCCATGGAATCTCTTTCGCGAACCGTTACGCAATTATCTTTAAGCGAATCAAAATCAAAGGTTATGCAGAACGGAGTACCGATTTCGTCCTCACGACGGTAACGCTTACCGATTGAGCCCGTCTCGTCAAAATCAACCATAAAATCCTTTTGGAGCCTTTCATAGACCTTGAGGGCGTCTGCGGAAAGCTTCTTGGAAAGCGGAAGCACTGCCGCCTTGAACGGAGCAATTGCGGGATTGAGATGAAGCACAACTCTTGTATCGTTCTTCTCCGCATCGAGAACCTCCTCGTCATACGCCTCGCAAAGAAGTGCAAGAACGGTTCTGTCAAGTCCGTAGGTTGATTCAATGATGAACGGAACATATCTTTCGTTGGTTTCCGGGTCAAGATAATCCAGCTTCTGACCGCTGTATTCCTGATGTCTTGTGAGGTCGAAGTTTGTACGGTTATGCGTACCGTTGACCTCGCCCCAGCCGAACGGGAAAAGGAATTCGATATCGCAAGCCGCCTTTGCGTAGTGGGCAAGCTTTTCGTGGTCGTGGAAGCGAAGGTGCTCCTCGGCAATTCCGAGATCCATATAATACTGATGACCGTAATTTTTGAAATATTCGTAAAGGTCGGTGTCCGTACCCTCCTTGCAGAAGGTCTGGAACTCCATCTGCTCAAACTCAATCGTTCTGAAGGTGAAGTTACCCGGAGTAATCTCGTTTCTGAACGCCTTACCTATCTGACCGATGCTGAACGGAAGCTTTGCTCTCATACTTCTCTGCACGTTGAGATAGTTTACATACTCGCCCTGTGCATTTTCGGGGCGAAGATAGATAACGCTTTTTGCATCATTTGTAACGCCTCGGAAGGTCTGGAACATAAGATTAAATTCTCTGATATCGGTAAAATTGTGCTTGCCGCAGTTCGGGCAGGGGATTGAATGAGCCTTGATATACTCGAACATTTCCTCCTTGGTCATACCGTCTGCGTGTGCCTCGGGATCAAAATCATCTATGAGGTTATCGGCTCTGTGACGCATTTTACATTCCTTGCAATCAAGGAGCGGATCGGAAAAGCTGGCAACGTGTCCGCTTGCCTCCCAAACTCTCGGATGCATAAGAATATCGGCATCGACCTCGTAGCTGTTCTTTCTTTCCTGAATAAAACGCTTTCTCCAGGTATCCTTAACATTGTTTTTAAGTCTTGCGCCGAGCGGACCGTAATCCCACGTATTGGCAAGACCGCCGTAAATATCGCTGCCCGCAAAAATAAAGCCTCTGTTCTTGCAAAGGGCAACAATCTTGTCCATCGTCTTCTCTGTGTTAGATAACATAAACCGATTTCTCCCTCATTATAAAATTATTAAAAATTATAGAATATTTCTCCAAATAAGTCAATAAAAAAATATATGAATAATCCATACCTGTAGCTTCAAAATATTGTTAAAATTGTCATTTTATTAACAAATTTGCATATATGTAGTATTTTTGTTGCAGAAATCAAAGGGACGCCGAGTGCAAAAGCTACCGAGCTTACGCAAATTCCGATGCAGTCAATTTAGACCCCGCTCACCACACCCTGTTTTGTTACCCACAAAATTAAGCAAAAGCAGCCTCCGTCGGAAATTACCAAACGGAGGCTGTTTGAATTTCAATTAAAATGACATTGAGTTTGTGCAGGTCCACTTACCGCTTATCGCAGCGACCTTGATTGTAACGCCGAGAGCCTTACCCTGAGCATTCGCAACGGTCAGCGGCATTTCAACCTTGACATTGACAACTCTGCCCTGGGAGTCGATTGTCGCCGTGAGAACCGTTCCGGGATAATTAAAGGTACAGCTTTGAATTGTAACCGCCGAGCCGAAATCAATCGAATTGATATCCAACGGCCACGCACAGGAAGCGTTATACGGAGCACTGCCGTTATGCGGACAGGATTCTTGATTGAGAGTAAATCTTATCACATATCCGCTGCCGCTTTGGCTGACATTTGCGGATTTTACCGCACCCGAATACAGGTTGGTCGGCAAAATGAACTGATTTGCCGAGGTACCGTCCGAAGCCACACCTCGGGAGAAGGTCTTGGTATTGGGCTTATCGTTGTTCTTGGTGTTGCTCGAAATAATCGACTGGGCAAATTTATCAACATCAATATTAAGGCTGCCGATGTCTATTCCGGAAACCTGAACATCAACGTGTTCAACCTTTGTGTCCGTCATTTTTGCCTGCGAATACGAATTTTTGAGGCAATTGTTATAGTAAGCGATAAGCTGATTTTTGCTGAATTTAAGCACACCGCTGTCCGCCTGCTGACTTGCCTGGGAGCCGCCTTGGTTTGAAACCGAGCCGCCTTGAGTATTTGAAGTGCTGCCGCTCGGAGTGGCGTTCTGCTGACCTGAAGCACCGGTCACACCTGTATCCCCTTGAAGCACGTTGCCTGCATTTGTGGTGTCGTTATAATACTGATTCTGCGAATTATCAATGGCATTGTCATTTGAGCCGTTCACACCGATATCACCGATACTGCCTGTCATTTTATCAAGGGCAACATTCCATGCGGTACAGCCGATTGCCACACAAAGCATAACCGAAATTGTGATGATAACCTTTTTCCAACTTCTGCTCATAGTTTACACTCTCCCAAATAATATACTTCTATTCTATCATATATTCAAATTAAAATCTACCTTTTTTTAAAAATCAACCCAAATTCGTATATGAAATTTCTGTTTTTGCGTTTCCGCTGACCGTTCCGCCCTCGATTTTAACAAGCTTAACACCCGAAAGGTTAAATCTTTCCGTATATTCTACCGTCATAGATTTCAAGCTGCTGTCAGCCGTGCTTATCCTTGCGGTGAGCTTTATTCCATCCGCCGAAACGCTGACGGAGCTTGCCGAGGATTTAAATTCGGTGAGCGAGGCTTTTACATCGCCCGGCGTAACGTGTTCGCCGCCAAGTCTGCAAAGCAGTCCGTCATCATCGTCCGTCACCGTCTCGTTTGCAAGCTCGGCAACCACAACCACCGTGCCATCATCCTCATAGGCACTTACCGTCACAATATCGTCCGAAGAAACGGAGCCCTTAATAAAATTCTCGGCAAAGAGTTTTTTGTCCGCCTTGTAGTCGTACTCGGAGGCAATTTCCTTTTGACCGAAAATCGAAGCGAATGCACTGCGGGCATTTGAAACGGAGGAAAGCGAGCCGAGATTAACAGAGCCTATCTCACACTTGACATTCTTATTGTATTTATAGCAATAGCGGTCAACATATCCGATTGCATTGTTGAGCATATCAGTCAGCTCGGCAGGGTCGGTCGGAATATCGGCAATTTCTACCGTTTCGGAGGTGGTTGCCTTTTCCGCCTCGTTTGAGAGAACAATATCCCCCTGCTCAGGTTGATTTTCCTTGCACGCGGCAAGAAGCAGCACCGTACACAGTGCAACGCAAACCGATATTGCTTTTATAAAACGCTTTTTCATTTCATCACCATAAATAAGATTAACTTATTGAAGCGAATTTGTCAAGGAAAGCATATAAAAAATTATGTGTTATCCTTGCTTATGGAGTGACGAAGCAAAAGTCGGCTGATTGCCTTGCCGTTGAAGGGTATCAGCGGATAAAGATAGCCCCTGCCCGTAACTGTTTTGGTCAGCGCTATAACAAGCATAACCGTCACCAGTCCGATTGCAAAGCCCCACACATTGAAAGCGGCGGTCATTACAACAATAAAAATTCTCGAAAGCTTAAAGGCGTAGCCCAGCTCAAAGCTCGGCTGTGCAAAATTTGCAATTGCCGCAAACGCCATCAGCAGCACAACCTCGGAGGAAAAAAGCTCCGCATTTACGGCAAGGTCACCGAGAACGAGAGCACCTATGACACTGAATGAATTGCTCAAGGAGCTCGGCGTGTTCAGCGAGGCAAGCTTTAAGGCATCTATCACAACCTCAATTATCAAAAGCTGTGCCAAAATCGGCATCGAATAGTATTCCTTGATTTTTATAAAGTCCAGCCACGGCGGAATTATTGCGGGATTTTTTATCAGCAAATACCACGTCGGAGCAAGCAGCAGTGCCAAGCCGAAAATCATTCCTCTGACAACACGCAAATATGTTCCGATGCACGGAGGAAAATAATAATCGTTTGTATCCTGTAAAAAATCAAAAAAACCGGTCGGAATTATCATTGCCGAGGGCGAATTATCAACAAAAATTATAATGCTTCCCTCTGCAATGCTTGCGGCTGCGGCATCGGGGCGTTCGGTATATCTGACCTTGGGAAAGGGATTCCATTTTTGTCTCCTGACAAGACACTCCACAAGACTTTCCTGACTCATATTCAGGGTGTTTACATCAATTTCGGCAATTCTTTTCCTCAAATCGCTGACAGTCGCCGCATCCGCCTTGCCCTCAAGGTAGCAAATCGCAATATCGGTTTTGGAGCGTTTACCCGCCTGATGAACCTCCATAATCAGCTCACGGTCACGGATTCTTCGTCTTATCAGTGCCGTATTTATAAGCAAGGATTCCACAAAGCCGTCGTGAGCACCGCTCAAAACTCTGTCGTTATCGGGCTCACTGACATTTCTTTTCGGGTAGCTCCTCGTTTTGACAAGGAAGCCCGTCGCAAAGCCATCCACAATAACAAGCATTGCCCCCGAATAGACAACCCTTGCAATTTTTTCAATATCGTCGCACAGCTCGGTTTCCATATACGCAATAAGCGACTGTGCAAAGCTATGTGCGGAGCATTGCTCTGTTTCAAGCTCCTTTGCCTGCATCATAAAATTCATTACACGCTCCGAGGTGTTTCCGTCAATGAAGCCGTCAATAAAATACAGCTTTGCCGCCCTGCCGCCTGCCTTGAATTTTGTACCGACAACATCATAATTCTGCTCTGTTCTGAAATACGAATCGAAAATTTTTTCATTATAAGCAAAAGAATCCGAAAACAATATCTTATCCATAGCCACTTCTCCGTGCATTTGATAATAATATTATTTTCGGAACGGTTTAATATATACTCAACGGTATTGATTATAAAGATTGACGATTGCGTTCCAGGTCAGAACTCCAACCTGACCGTTTTGCTCAATTCCCGAAAGTCTTTGAACGGCAAGAACAGCATTTTGAGTTTGCGCTCCGTAATAGCCGTCCACCGTCACATCCGGCACGGACGAATTATTCTCCGCTATCGTTTTCAAATATGTTTGGAGCTGCTCAACTACCTTTCCGCTTGCTCCGGTTGTGATTATATAGCCCGGATAAAGCAGAGAGGAATAGCTTCTGTATTCCGACGGCAATGAAGTCAAAACACCGGCATATGCATTCTGTATCATATCCCACGTATCTCTGCCCACAACGCCATCCACATCAAGCCCGTAAAGCGACTGGAACGCCAGCACCGCATCATAGGTCTCCTGCCCGAATATACCGTCAACCGAAATATACGGGAGCTCGGGATTGAAAAAGCCCAAAAAGCTGAGATAATACTGTATTATTCTCACCGACGAGCCCGAATCACCACGTCTGAGCACGCTTTCATATCTTCTTTCCGCCTCACTGATTGTAATGCCCTCGGAATAGAGCTCCGACAAGCCCTTAATGCCGTTATAAATCTGCTTAATTTTATACCAGGTTTCTTTGCCCACTATGCCATCCGGCTCAAGATTGAATATTCTTTGGAACTGTCTGACGGCACTTTGGGTTGTCGCCTCAAAATATCCGTTAGCCCCGGTAATTCTCGGTATGGACGGATAATTTGCGGCAATTCTGTTGAGCTGACGTTGAATTTCGACAACATCCTCGCCGCCGCTTCCGAGACGGAGCGGTGTGCCCGGGTAGCTCGGAGTATTTTCCGAAATCGGTGCATTGCGGACAAGGTTGATATCATCACCGTAATAATATTGTAAAATTCGGTAGGGCGTATAGCCCTGACGTGCAAGGTCAACCGTTCCCCATTGAGAAAGTCCTTCGCACGTTCCGGCACAATACTGTGTGAAATACGGCTGTATCTGACCCTGCTTAACAACATAGTCATTGAAAATATCATCAACAATTCTGCTGATATTCTCAAAAATATCTCTGCCCTCAACGTAGTATTGGTCATACTGCGTTGAATTTGTTATATCAAAATCATAGCCCCTTGACCTGTAATATTCCGTATAAACCCTGTTGAGAGCATACGAAATTTCGGCATAAACATTTGCCCTGATTGCATTCTCGGGCCAGGTTGGGTAAATCTCGCTTGAGGCAACATTCTTGATGTACTGTGCAAAGGGTACTCTGACATTTCTTGCCGCCTCATCCGGTCTGCCGAGGTGTACGGTAATAAATTCGGGAACAGTTGGTGTGTTCGGCATCAAACATCACCTCCGTAAAGACCCATTGAGCCGTTCGTCACATTTACCGTTCCCGGCTCACTTCCGGTTTCCGTCAGCGGCACAAGCTGCACCGGCTGTATTGATTTTATTCCGGCAAAAACAGGCACGTTGAAAAACTCCGCATTTGCAAAATCCGGATGTGTCACCGTTACCTCATATACCGAATAAGGCACCACCGTTTTATTTGCCTCATCAAAGGATATATCGCTGTTGGGCGCAGGCAGTTCGATGTTGTCAATTATTCCGTTGATATCCGTATAGCCCGTAAAAATATCACGGTCGCCTGTTTCCAGCGGAATTCTGACAGTGACCTGTGCATTGATTATCGGAAAGCTTTGACCTCCTGCCGTAACCTGGAGCTTCATCGCTCCCCTTGACGGATTTTTCCTTACAAAGTCCTCGTAATTTTCGTATCTTTCTTTTTCCTCGCTTCCGCCGACGGCATCGTTAAACGGTAATAAGCTCGCCATTGTCGGCACCACAGCCTCCGCCTGCTCAACGGAAGTCTCTCGAATTTCCGACAAGGGAGCTTGCCTTGAAAATTCAACAAGCTCACGGCGGTATTTTTCTATCATATCTTCAAGATTATGCATTAAAAAACCTCCTTCGCTTTATAATATGCGAAAGAGGTTTTTGTTGTCATTTATTTCTTGCTGCCGGACTGACCGTAGCCGTAGCCGTAGCTGCCGTAGCCGTATTTTCCGTACTTGCCGTAGCTGCCGTATTTACCGTACTTATGTCTGCCGTACTTGCCGTAGCCAAAGCCGTTTCTGCTTCCGCTTGTGTCGGCGTTGAAGATACAGCCGACGATTTCGGCACCGTTTGAGTCAATATCCTCAATTGCGGATCTGACAAGAGAATAAGGTGAGCAGTCCTCACGGACAACGATTATTGCCGCATCGGAGAAGCCTGCAATAATGGCCGCATCGGTAACAACGCTCGCCGGAGCGGTATCAATGAGAATATAATCAAACTGCTTGCGAACATTTTCGATTACGGTTTCCATCATATCCGTTGAAAGCAGCTCCGAAGGATTGGCAACCGCAGTGTCACCTGCAAGAATATGAAGATTATGCATAGTGATATACTTAATGGTCTGATCCCAGGTGGATTTGCCCGTCAAAACATCTGCCAAGCCGCCGCCGACATTACGCAAGGAAAGAAGCTTGCTGACCGAGGGCTTTCTGAGGTCGGCATCAATAATGAGAACATTTTTGCCGTTCTGTGCCAAGGAAAGTGCGATGTTTACGCAGGAGGTGGTTTTACCCTCATTCTCACACGCACTTGTGACAAGGAAAACCTTGTTGCCCGTTCTGGCAGAATTGTTTTCAATCTTTGTTCTTATTGCCTTATAGGTTTCAATGAAAGAGAAGCCTGTTTTTCTATCCGTAACAAGCAGACCCTTGATGGTTTTATCCGTATTGGTGACCTGCTGAACCGAACCGAGAAGGTGGGCATTCAGCCTGTCGTCGATTTCCTCCGCCGTCTTAACCGTATCCTTAACGATGAACATTATAAAGCGAATCAAGCAATAAAGCAAAACAGAGGCAAAGGCAATTATCAGCGCAAAGGAGCTGGTGGAAATACCGCTATCGGGCTTTTCGGCAAGAATCGGTTCATCGCAAAGTGTCAGCTTCGCATTCGGGTAGGTCTCCTCAACAACATCACCGTAAACATCAACAACCGCAGAGGCTATCTCATAAGAGGTTTTTGCATCCTCGGTTTTTACCGACATTGTAATTACGTTGGTGGAGGATATTATTCTTGTTGTTATGCTGCCGGAAATTATTCCGTAGCCTATCTGCTTGTCGCACTTTTCATAAACCGCAGTTTTCAGCTTTCGACTGGAAAGGATGTGGTTAAAGGTTCCGGCCATATTAATCTGTGCGGAAATTTCCGTGCTTGCCGCCTTGTCCGTTTCGGTCGAGGTGTTGACAACGAAAGAAACGGTCGAGGTGTAGGTATCCTCAAAAGCCACATTAGCGATTACAGCACCGGCAATTGCACCAATCACCGCAACCGCAACAATCATCCAAAGCTTTTTGGAAAGCTCTCTGAAAAATGCCGTGAAGTTTATTTCAATACCCTTTTGACTTCTTTTTTCGGAATACGATTTCAATTTAATATCACTCCATATCAGTTTTACGTTTGTTTATATTTTTTATGTGCTGCGATTCATTCGACAGTGTATAAGCCGAGCAGCAAACTATTGCAATAATAAGCTGTGCAAATTTTGAGCCGATGCTGACTATACCCATCTCAAGCATCAGCATCATTGCAAGCGTTGAAATAAACAGCGATGCTTCATCTCTGTGCCTTATGAAATAGCTCTTTATAAGCGAGCAGATGACATAGACATACATCGAATAATAAAGCACAAAGCCTACCAGACCAAGCTCACTGAGTATCTGCCAATAGTTGTTGTGGGCGTAGGCATTTTTGCCAAGCTCCGTTCTTTCAACCTGAGCGGAAAAGCTTGCAACTCCGTTTCCGATAATCGGAGATTCCTTAAACATTTCTTTGGCATAGTCAATAAAAAAGGTTCTGAGCTGCGTACTTGTGTCAACCTTACCGCCCTGCAAATAAGTAAACAGCTTGTCATATCGAACACCGATTGCGGAATACAAAAAATCATTTTCCATAACGAGCACAGCAGCGCCGATAACAAGTGCGAGTGTCAAAATCAGCTTGAAGCTGTAGCCCCTCTTTCGGAATGAGAAAAAGACTATCATCAACGGACCTGCCAGCGATGCGGCAAAGCCCTTTCGTGAGCTTGACAAAGCACAGAACAGCACCATCAGTGCCGTGATTAGGTACATCCCCTTTTTGCCGTCGTTATATGCTCTGTAAAAAGAGGCAATGGCGGCAAAATCAATCCACACCGTTATATCGTTCGGGTTACAACGGCTGAAGTTCGAGCCAAAGCTTCCGTTACTCAATTTTATGAACGGAGTTGCGGAAAATTCAAGGACTGTAATTATCACCGCACCGCATATAAACAGGTCAATGATTTTGTTCAAATCCTTTAAATCGTCAACATAGATCGCAATCGAGGTTGTGGAAATCAAAATAATCAAATATCGCAGCAGCTTTTTCAGTGCTTCCACTCCGGCAAAATCCGCAACCCATAGATTTGAAAAGCCGATGTAAATTATCAGTATCAAATACCATATCGTAACATATGGTATTACAATCTTTTGCCTGTTTTTTTCAAACAGCAGCCAGCACGAGGCAACAAACATAATTACCGCCGTTACCGTTGCGGCGCCGGAGGTATCGTATCCGGCAAAGATAACAACCATATTCAAAACAAAGGCAATCTCATAAAAAAACTTTGCTTTGTCAAGAGCGGTATATTTAATTTTCAAGATACCGTTGCTCAAAGATATCATGGCGGTTCCTTTCTTTAGAATATCGGTGAGGCAGTCATTCGGGAGAAAAATTTGTTATAATTATCTTTGGCATTAAAATTCTTTTCCCAATGATGTCTTGAAGCTTCTCTGTACATATTGTACCTGAGGCTGTCCATATCGTAAAATTCTTTAATTATTTCCGCAAATTTCTCATCGGATGCATCAACATCCAAGAGTCTGCCGGTCTGACCGTCCAGAACAATTTCGCTCACACCGCCAACGTCGGTTGAAACAATCGGTATGCCGAATGACAACGCCTCCATCATTGAAACGGGCAGCCCCTCGCTGATGCTTGTGCTCAGGAAAAGGTCAACCGGATTATTTCGGTAAAAATCATAAACCGCAGAGTTTGAGATTTTGCCCAAAAATGTAACTTTTGTTTTCTTGAGCCGTTTTTTTGCTGCGCTCTCCGTCATTTCTCTCCTGTTTCCGTCTCCGATATGTGTCCAGCTGATATCCGTGCAGCCGAGAGTCTCAAGCCTTTCGAGAATATCAATCGTCTTTTCCACACGTTTGATATCCATAATCTGAGCGCAGGAAAAAATGTGCATACCGCTTTGAGATGAGGTAGCCTCTCCCTTGTCGGTCGTACCGAGGTATGCTGTTTTTATCTTCTCCGCAAATTGAGGATATCGTGAGGCAAGATGCTGTGTGCCGTTTTCGGAGCACGGAAAAACGCAATCATACCGTTCAAGCAAATATTCTCTCAACGGCAGATAATTAAAGGCGTTTTTATCCTCATATATATCGTAGCGATGTGCTCTCGAAACCAGCTTGATATTTTCGCAAAATTCTGAGATATGCTCCTTTAGCACAACACCGGCCATTGCGGTTGCAAAGAACCAATAGCTGTAAATTGTTATGCTGTCGTATTGCGGCAAATCAAATTTTTCCAACAGCTTCAGGCAATCCGCACCGCTCCTCAAGGAACGGTTGCAAAAATATTCAAAAAACATTCTTCTTTTCAAATCCGACCCGATTTGCTCACGGTCAAATTTATACAGCTCACTTGGAGAAATAAGATTCTTTATGCCCTTTATCATATCACCGAGCCTTGCAATGCTTTGCTTTTTTGCGGAAGCATTAATCGCCGCAACGCCGCTCGGCAGCTCTCTTGTGAGCTTCGCATCGGGATCAAGCTCAATCGGCAGAATAATAATTTTATCGAAGCTGTCCTTATAATAAGGAATTTCGTTTTCGATAAAGGTTTCGCCCGTTCCGAAGGGAAAGCTGCTTGTCAACATAATAAGACAGCTTTTCATAACAAAATCACCTCATATCATTAATACTGCATTTAAGGCATTACCAATTCACTTTATCATCAATTCGACACAATGTCTACTGTTTTTTTAAAATTCCACGTTTTTCTATCCGCAAATACGGATAATAACCTCGGCAAAAATCTCTGCCGCCGTTAAAATATCCTCAATCGGCATAAACTCATTTGCACCGTGCATATTTGTTACCGTGCCTCGGCTTATCGCACCGAATGCCACTCCGTTTTCGATATTGTGAACATAGGTTCCGCCGCCCATACAGATGCATTCACCCTTATCGCCCGTGTATTTTTCATAAACATCAAGCAAGGTCTTTACAAAATCGGAATTTTCGTCAACGTAGTGAGCCTTTGTCATCTGCGTATTTTCTATCTCAAAGCCGCAGGCTTTCAGCCTTTCGGCAATTTTTTCGGAGCAATTCTTTTCATTCGCCGTCATCGGTGTTCTTGCATCAAAGCAGCCCACAAATTTACCGTTTTCAAGCCGAACGGTGTCAAGCGTCAGCGTAAGTCTTCCGAGCTTATCTCTCATATCGACTCCGAACGCCTCGCCGTTGTGTTTCCCGTGAGGAAACATTGAGCTCAGATCTCTCACAAAATCCGCACAGCCTTTGTCAAAATCTATACAGCTCAAAAGCTCAAGCAATGCGGTTATGGGGTTGTTTCCGTTTTCGGGCAGCGATGCGTGGGCGGAGGTGCCTCGGCAAAGCACTCTGCCGTTATCAAAGCTGAATTTCGCACCGGTGTCCTTCACCTTTTCGGCTGCAAGGAGGAGCTCCTCCTCGCTCACGCCGACAAGCTCCGCGCTTGCAATATCGGGCACCGCATTGGCAGCCTCGCCCGCATAAAAATTCTTTATAAATTTCCCGCAGCTCGAAAAATCAACGCTTTTGTAAAAATGCTTTGAAAATCTGCCCTTTTCACCGTTTGTAACCGGAAACTCCGCATCGGGAGTAAAGGTATATTTGGGATACGGATTTGCTTCAAAATAATGCTTGATATCACTGCTTCCGCATTCCTCATCCGTTCCGAGAATGAGGCGGCAGTTCTTCCTTAACGGAATGTTCAACGCTCTGACAGCTTTCATTGCATAAAGAGCCGCAACCGCAGGACCCTTATCGTCGCTGACTCCCCTGCCGTAAATTATGCCGTCTCTTTCGGTAATCTCAAACGGCTTTGTGCTCCAACCGTCGCCTGCCGGCACAACATCAAGGTGTGCAAGCACACCGAGCTCGGCGTCGCCCTCACCCATATCAACCGTTCCGACATAGCCGCCATGGTTTTCGGTTTTAAAGCCGAAGCCCTCGGCAATTTCAAGCGCCCGTTCGAGAGCTCTGTACGGCATTTCGCCAAAAGGCATACCCTCCGACGGTTCGCCGCGCACGCTTTCTATCGCAACAAGCTCGGATATGCTTTTTATCAGCTCAGCCCTTTGCGTTTGAAAATATTCAATAAGCTTTTCCTTCATCAAAATTCACACTCGGCATTACATTTTTGAGTTCTGACAAGCGAGCCCTTTTCGACCGTGCCGTTTTCCGCACCGCACCACGGACAATAAATATGGTCCTGCGGTGCTTTCAGGTCGGGGCTGAGGGGTACCTCCGTATTCCTGACAACCTCAAAACGCTTGTAGCAACATTCACACTGTTTTTTCATCGCTCATACCTCTTTTTGCCCCAAAATCGGCAAATTATTAAAAAGGGCTGCCGAAGCAAAACAAACGGCAGCCCTACTTTATTGCAATTTATGCTGCGGCATTATCTGCGGTCACCGAGAAGGCTCTGGCGTGCCTTTCTGATTTCCGCAATATTTGAGGAAAGTACCTCGTCGCTGTTCTTCATAATACCATCCACAAAATCCGATGCCGCACTACAGATTTCCGTCGCCCACTTGTCAGCCTTCCGCTTTGTATCCTCTGCCTGATTGTTGGCATCAAGAAGGATTGCCTCCGCCTGACTTTTTGCATTTTTAATGATATTTTCCGCTTCCGCAGTAGCTTGAGCACGAACCCTGTCGGAGAACTCGTGAGCCATTCTTGTAATCTCCGAGCTTTCGACCATCTGCTTTGCCTGCTCGGAGGCAGTTGCAAGAGCGGTCTGGGCATTCGCCTCCGCAGTTGCCGTAATACCCGCAGCCTTTTCCTTGGCGGCGGCAACAATATCGTCGGCATTGCTTTGAGCCGCAGAAACGATTGAAGCAGCCTCGTTCTTTGTCTTTGTCATAAGGTTGTTGTGATGCGAAACAATTTCCTGCGCCTTTTCAAGCTCAATCGGCAAATCGTACCTTATATCCTCGACACACTGCTTAATCGCCTCCGCATCAACGGCAATTTTGCCCGAAAGAGGAATTTTACTGCCCATTTCGAGAGTATCCTCGATTTTATCAAGTAAGCCCTGTATGTTCATAATGAACCCTGCCTTTCTATATTACAAATAAGGCTTATGCCTCATCCGCTTTTTTTCTGATGCCCTTTACTATATCGTCAAGCACCGGCTCCGGCACAAAGCGTGAAACATCTCCGCCCAGCTCACAAACCTGCTTAACAATGCTTGAGGAAAGGTACATATAATCCGCACCCGCCGTTACGAAAACGGTTTCAACGTCCGGATTGAGCTGCTTGTTTGTCAACGCCTGCTGAAACTCGTCCTCAAAATCGGAGACAGCACGCAAGCCCTTGACGATTGCATCGGCATTTTTCAGCCTTGCATATTCGGCAAGAAGTCCGTCGTAATAATCGACCTCGACATTCGGCAAATCCGCAACGCACCTTTTAATCAAATCAACTCTCTCCAACGGAGTGAAGCAGCCCACAGGCTTTTTGAGATTGACCATCACAACGACAATCACCTTATCGAAAAGCTTTGCACTGCGGCGTATAACACTGAGGTGACCCTTGGTTACCGGGTCAAAGCTACCGGGACAAATTGCAGTCCTCATTCGCTCGCCTCCTCACCGATACGATAAACCGTTATACCGATTTTTCCGTATTTATACTTGCGGTAAACAGAGAAGCTTCCGACGGTCTGCGGCATTTCCTCACCGTAAGGGTGTTCGCAGACAATAACTCCGCCGTCGTTGATATTTTTGACCGCATACGGCAATGTACCTTGAAGAATCCCCTTTGAATAAGGCGGATCCATAAAAATGATATCGTATTTCTTTTTGTTATTTCTTAAAAAGGCAGTCGCCTCGGTTTTGAGTACCTCGGTGTTTTTGGTCAGCTTGGTGGAAATCAGATTTTTCTTGACCGTTTCAACCGCCTCGACACTCATATCTGTAAAGGTTGCATAAGCCGCACCCCTGCTGAGAGCCTCAATTCCGAGCTGACCGGAGCCTGCAAACAAATCAAGAACCCGTCTGCCCTCTATCTCAAATTGTATTATGCTGAAAATCGCTTCCTTAACCCTGTCGGTCGTCGGACGAACATCCTCACCGTCAAGCGTTATGAGAGCTCGTCCTCTTGCAGTTCCCGTTATTACACGCACAACGCAAGCATCCTTCCTGAAAATATTATATTCACACTGTATTATCACATTTTTTAGTGCTTGTTGTCAATATTTTTTCTGAAATATTCATAAACTTTTTGCGCCGTCGCCTTATTTATACCCTCAACCTGACAAAGCTCGTCAATTTCCGCACTTTTTACCGCAGTCATCGTCTTAAAGTGCTTGAGTATCGCCTTTGCCTTTTTCTCGCCTATACCGTCAATCCTGGTGAGTGTACCGCCGAGGGTTGACTTTTGATGCTTGGAGCGGTGGTAGGTAATCGCAAAGCGGTGAACCTCCTCCTGAATGGTCGAAACAAGTGTAAACGCCTTACGCTTTGAATTTATCGCTATCTCTCCGCCGTCGGAGGCAATTGCTCTTGTACGGTGCTTGTTATCCTTGACCATACCGAAAACCGGAATATCATAGCCGAACGCCCTTACAATCGGCAAAACCGCATTGACCTGTCCCTGTCCGCCGTCCAGAAGTATAAGGTCAGGCAAAACGCCGAAGCCCTCACCGCTTTCCTTTTCTTCCTCATATCGGTTAAGTCGGCGTGAAATGACCTCCGCCATAGAGCCGTAATCGTCCTGACCGTCAAAGCCCTTTATCGCAAACCGACGGTAGGATTTTTTGTACGGCAGACCGTTTTTGAAAACCACCATACCGGCAACATTGTCGCTGCCCGCCGTGTGAGAGATATCGTAGGATTCGATAATCACGGGCGGCTTTGACAAATTCAACGCCCTTGCAAGCTCGTCCAGAGCGGCGGTTGCCTTTGCGTTTCTGCCCATATTCAATGCAAGCTTTTGGGCAGCGTTGTTCATACACATCTTCATAATTTCGACCTGTCTGCCACGCTGCGGAATATTGATTTCAACCTTGTGACCCGCATTTTCACCGAGCCACTGCATAAGCAGCTCACGGTCGGCAACCTCGCCGTCAACGGTAATAAACGGAGGAATGTGTCTGCCCATTGAATAAAAACGTGTTATGAGCTCACGCCTTGCCTCGGGGAGTGTATCAATCTCATTGACTATAAACCATTCATTATCCCTGAGCCTACCGTCAAAAAAGCGAAGCACCGAAAAGCAATATTTTTCATCCGACTGAGCTATTGCAAAAACATCCTGCTCCCTGACATCGGAGCCCACAACCTTCTGCTTCTCGTTGACCTTTTTAATTGAATTTATCCTGTCTCTCAGCTTTGCCGCACGCTCAAAATCGAGCCTTTCCGATGCCGCCTCCATTTCTTGAGTCAGTCTTTGGATTATTTCGGAGCTGTCGCCCTTCAAAAAATCAATTGCGGCGCTGACCGCTTCGTTATAGTCCTCACAGCTTATCTTGCCGGCGCACGGAGCCGAGCACTGCTTTATAAAATAATTAAGGCACGGTCTGCCCTTGCCTATTTCCCTCGGAAAGCTTTTGGAGCAGCGTGGCAGCATAAAAATTCGCAAGGCCTCGTCAACGGAATTTGAAACGCTGAAGGAGCTGGTATAGGGACCGATATAGGTAGCGCCATCCTCCGCTTTTTGCAAAACGGAACTGATTTTCGGCCACGGTCCTTCACTGATACGAATATAGCTGTAGCCCTTATCGTCCTTGAGCAGGATATTATATTTCGGTGAATGCTGTTTAATCTGGGAGCACTCCAGCACCAAAGCCTCAAACTCACTGTCGCAGAGAATATAATCGAAATCGCAAACATTTTCGACCATCTTCCTGACCTTGACGGAGTGATTATTCTGCGAACCGAAATATTGGCTGACACGGTTTTTCAGCTTTTTCGCCTTGCCGACATAGATAATTTCACCCTTGGCATTTTTCATAAGATATACGCCGGGTGTCAAAGGCAGTGACATTGCCTTTTTTCTCAATTCCGTAATATTCACCGTGTTCACCGTCCTTATAAAAAAACTGCCGCACCTTCCCATGCGGCAGTTTCAGATTCAGTTAACTGTTGCTTGCTTACATTGCAAAGCCCGAATTGACAAGCTTAACAAGGTCCTCAACAGCCTGCTCCTCGTCGGGGCCTGCCGCAACAATCTTAATTGTTGTGCCGCCGTCAATTCCGAGTGAAAGAACACCGAGCAAGCTCTTGGCATTTACACGTCTCTCATCCTTTTCAATCCAAACAGAGGATTTGAAACAATTGGCCTTTTGAATAAAAAATGTAGCAGGACGAGCACTGAGACCGACCTGATTTTGAATCATAACATCCTTCTCACACATAGACGATATCTCCTAACAAAAGTAATAAACCAAAAATAATTCAGTCTTTTTTACAAGAGTTATTATATCACAAAAGTTTTCATCGTCAACAAATAAAATCATCTTTAAAATTATTTCGGCTTGTATTCCAAATGTGGGGATTTCAAAAAGACCTTGTTTGTGCAATTTGTCCATCTACGGAATGTATTTTTAATGCACATTGACTATTTTTTTCTATTATTTCCCAACAATCGGATAAATTCCGTATCTTTTTTGCCTAATTCGGCGGTTTTCAGCATATCGGGACGTCTTTCAAAGGTTCGCTCCAAGGATTTTTCACGCCGCCATTTCATTATATTCGCATGGTGTCCGGAAAGAAGCACGTCCGGCACAGTTTTTCCGTGCCATTCGTAGGGGCGTGTGTATTGCGGATATTCCAGCAGACCGTTGTAATGGCTCTCCTCCTCAAACGCCTCGTCACTCGCAAGCACCCCCGGCAGCATACGGGTTATACTGTCGGCAAGAATAAGTGCAGGAAGCTCACCGCCGGTCAAAACGTAATCACCGATCGAAATTTCTTCATCGACTATTTCCTCGATAACACGCTCATCAATGCCCTCATAATGACCGCAAAGAATGGCGATATTATCCTCTTTTGCAAGCTCCTTTACCCTTTGCTGGGTGAGGGTTTTGCCCTGCGGTGACATATAAATCAGATGCGGTCGCTTGCCTATGCTTTTTTCAAGCTCGGAAAAGCAATCGAATATCGGGTCACACTGCATTATCATTCCCGTTCCGCCGCCATAGGTTGTATCATCCACTCGGCGGTGCTTGTCCGTGGAATAATCACGGATATTAATGCAGTTGATTTCCACCAAGCCGCCCTCCCGTGAGCGACCGATTATGCTTTCATCCAGCACACGCTCGCACATTTCGGGGAAAAGCGTCATAATATCAATTCTCATCGTCAAAAATACCTTTCATCGGTCTTATAAGCACCCTGTTTTTTTCAACATCCGTGTCAATAACAACATCGGGAATTGCCGGAATAAGGTACTCTTTGCCGTCCTTTTCAATATGCCAAACATCATTTGCTCCCGTTTCACTGACATCGGAAATTTTTCCGTAGCATTTTTCGGCACAGTCGGCATCAAAAACCTCACAGCCGATGAGCTCCTCAATAAAATAAACTCCGTCGTCCAATTTTGCTTCGGCACGCTTCATATAGAGCCTTTTGTTCCTCAAGGCGGAGGCAGCTTCAACGCTTTCAACGCCCTCCAGCTTCATCAGCACGATGTTTCCGTGAGGACGTGCGGATATAACCTTAACACCCTGCTTGCCCTCGGAATCATAGTAAAGTGTTTTAAATTGCTTGAGAAATTCGGGGGAATCTGCCCACGGATTAACACGCATTTCGCCTCGTACCCCGTGAGTTCCGACAATTTGACCTACCGCTAAAAAATCCTTTATCATAAGCTCATTTTACCTCTGTGAAATATTTTACAAAGCTCATACCGCCGTTAAGTCCTCTGTCCGTAAGATTGATACCTGCGTTCATAAGCAAGCTGCCCGAATAAATCTCGCCATCGGATTCATCACGGTAATATTTTTCGGGGTCAAGCCCCTTCATTTTAATAAGCAAAACATTGTGGTGCGGCTTATTCTTTATAACAACCGTCAAAAGTGCCTCGCTCTTGTCCTTTGACGTATACTGCCATGCACACTTAAATTCATCATCGGTAGGTGCAATAATCCTGTAAAGCTCACCGAAATGAACAACATTGTAGTATTTATGGTAATCCGCAACCTGCTTTTTGACCGTTTCCTTGTCCTCATCGCTCATATACTTGGGGTCAAGCTCATAGCCGAAGGTACCTGCCATAGCTACCGCCGCCTTTGTTTCAATTCCGGCACGCTTGCTTGCGGAAACGTGAGCACCCATACTCGATGCCGGGTAACACATTGATGTGCCGAATTGAATCGTCAGGCGGTCAATCGGGTCGGTATTGTCCGATGCCCACGCCTGCGGCATATAGTAAAGCATACCGGGGTCAAAGCGTCCGCCGCCGCCCGAACAGCTTTCAAAAAGAATATGAGGGAATGCACTCGTCACCCTGTCCATAAGCTCGTATGTGCCGAGAATGAAGCGGTGGAAAAATTCCTTTGCGTGTCTGCCCTCAAGCAATGCCGAGCCTGCCTCGGTAATAGCCCTGTTATAATCCCATTTGAGATATGCAATATTATTTTTTGAAAGCACGTCATACATCTGCTCAAAAATGCAATCTCTGACGTCCTGCCTTGTCATATCAATAACGAATTGATTTCTTGCCGGTGAGCGGTCACGCATTCCGACATGAACGCACCAATCGGGGTGCTTTCTGTAAAGCTCGGAATCTTCCGAAATCATTTCCGGTTCATACCAAATTCCGAACTGCACGCCCTCCGCATTTACTCTTTCAATCAGCTTGCCGAGACCGCCCTTGAGCTTATTCTCGTTGACGAACCAATCTCCGAGTGAGGAATTATCCGCATTTCGGCAGCCGAACCAACCGTCATCCATAACCAAAAGCTCAATGCCGAGCTCCTTTGCCGATTTTGCATAACGTACAAGCGTTTCTTGGTCAAAATCAAAGCCCGAGCCCTCCCAGCTATTGATAAGGAGAGGTCTTTTCTTGTTTTTCCATTCTCCTCTTATGAGGTTATTGTTATAAAGGCTGTGGAAGGTGCGGCTCATCTGACCCATACCCTCATCGGAATAAACCAAAACAGCCTCAGGCGACTGAAACTCCTCGCCGGGCTCAACCACCCACGAAAAATCTATCGGGTTAATTCCCATCACAAGCCTTGTGCAATCGTAATAATCAACCTCAACATCGGCGGAGAAATTGCCGCTGTAAACAAGGTTAAAGCCGTATGCGTTACCGTAATCCTCGCCGCCTTTGTCATCAACAAGGGCAACGAACGGGTTGTGATTGTGGCTCGATGCACCTCTTTTGGAGGCAATGGACTGTATTCCCTGAACAAGGTGTCTGGTTATCACACGCCTTTCCCTTGCCCATGAGCCGGCAAGATGTACCATATTATAATCCTTTGACGGCAAATTTACGCAGCAGCTTGCGATTTTTTCAATTTCAAACGTCTCGCTGCCGATATTCTCCACCCTGACACTTTGAGCAATAACACTCAGCTTTTCAAAAACGGTGTAGCAAAGCGTCACCCTTGCACCCGTGTAGGAATCCAGAGTGATAAGCTCCAAGGTCTGCGCCTCGTCGTCCGAATTGCAATAGGTTGCCGGCAAGCCCTTCAGCTTCGGCTTGCCGTTATATATTTTGTGACCGACGTAACGGATATCCGTTGTTGTTCTGCCCTTTGAATCCTTGATTGAAAGAGCGGCAAGGCGGAAATCACCCGAGCCGTTGCAGGAATACTCCATCGGCAAAACGTCAAGTGAGAAGCCGGGCTTGTTCACCGAGGCGTTGTGCGGAGAGAATGAAGCAAAGCCTCCCCTGCGTGTCATATTCAAAAGATTTGTATCGGGAATTTTCTTACCGTAATAAAGATTGATAAGAAATCCGCCGCAATTTTCAATAACATATGTGGAATTCAAGGTGTCGAGCTTGAATATATTTTTTTGTTCATCATAGGTAATGGGCATAATAAAACCTCGCTTACAATTTTTATCCTATTTTATCATATCGCAACGCCGAGGTCAATATTTTGAACATAAGTAAAATTCTATTCGTTCACCACCTCAAGCTCACGCTTTTCGCAAATATTTTCAAAGCAAATATATTCACCGACAATACTGTTTTTTTCGCTCGTAACCTGCTGTGAAGCTATTTGTGCGTGCAAGGTTTCGTTGTAGCTTTTCAGGGCGTATTCGTTCATCGTCGCAAGCTCGGCGGTCTCTGCATCGGTTTCTCCGGCAGCTCCGATATCGGTATATTGCGTGTAAAATATGCCAAACGGCATACGCACTCCGGCTATATAAAGCCACGATTTATGATGATAGGTGATATCTGCATCTCGCTTGCCGAAAAGAGATATTTCGTGACCGAAAATATACAGCGAATAAAGCTTTTGGGTCTTGCTGTAAAAACGTATGGGAGCCTCATTTTTCTTTATTTCCACCTTCAATCTCGTTCTTGCAACAACATAACCGTCCGCATCACTGAAAACCGAGGTTTCGTTTTTTGTCTGCGTAACTCCGCTGACAAGCAGTTGACCCTTCATCACCGTTTGCCCTGCCTTTATCGCCGCCGAGCCTCGGTACGGCTCGATTATTTCCACCTGTCCGTCCTTACGCGCAACGATATTCGATGTGCCGCTGCTTTTTTCGATTTTCGGCTTTTTTTGAGCCTCGATTACATTTATCTCCGCAACCGAGCCGTCAAGACTTATTGAGCTCCACGAAATTTCACCGATTTCGCCCACAAGCCGACTGTCTATCCCCTCCTTTTTCAGTCTCCTTTTTCGTGTGCCGAGTCTTAGCCCTGCCTCTGCGAAAATTTCCTCAATTTTCTCGGTTTCGACCGTTTCGTTCCCCTTAACATTGATTACCCAAACGCTCCCCGACATTATCGACAGCGCCAGCACAACGGCAAAAAATCCGACAAAAATTCCCGTATGACTTTCATATTTGCGAAGCAAAAATGGCAAGCCTCGCTTTTTTTCGAGCCTAACCCTCATACCGCTTGCTCTTGCGACGGAATGTATTTTTTTGTAGCCGGTCGCCGTCGTTTGTGCATACAGACCGTTCGGCATTTTACAAATATCCCAAAGAGGAATTTCCTTTTCGGCGCAAAGATTTATAAACCTTTCCGAAAAACCGTCGCAGGCTTTAAAGCGGACAGTGCCGAAAAGCATATGAAAAAAATCAAAAGCCATACCCTAACCTCACTCGCAAAATTCAAGCGAAATAACCGTTCCCTCTATCATCGCCTGTGAAAGACTCAAGAATTTTATCGTTAAACCGCTTCCCGTAAATTTGACCCTCATTTTGCCGAGGTCAAGCTTCACGATGCTGTCATCGTATTCCATAACGCTTTTGCAGCCGTCAACCAGCACCGAGCAATTTGACACCAGCTCTATGTAGCCGCACCCTCTTACAACGTCCTCGGGAAGCTCCAGCACCTCGCAAATTCTGTGACTTAAAGGAATTTTATTCTGTCTGTATTCCCTTTGCGACATAATCATCACCCTATCATAAATATGATTTTTACCCTCATATATATTTACGGGTGATAGTCTTGAATAATTACAAAAAAATAATTTTGCCGCTCCTTTTGACGGGCGGCTTCATCATATTGTTTTTCTTTGACCCTTCAACCGTTACCGGCGGTGTTCGCAGCGGTCTTTCGCAATGCGGAGAAGCAGTCATACCGTCGCTGTTTCCGTTTCTTGTGCTTTCCGATTATCTGACACGTTCGGGCATTGCAATGAAGCTCGGCGGCAGGCTCAACAAATTTTCTCAAAGGCTTTTTCGGCTGCCGGGCTGCTGTATCTGCGTTATATTTATGAGCCTTATCGGCGGCTATCCCGTCGGTGCAAGAATGGCGGCAGAGCTTTACAATGGCGGAGAAATAAGCCGCTCTCATGCAAGGAGGCTGCTTGTTTTTTGCTTCGGCTCCGGACCCGCATTTACCATCGGCACCGTCGGGCTGACCATGCTATCCTGCCGAAAATGCGGTTTTATCCTTTACGCCTCGCAGCTTATCTCCGCTCTGTCGGTTGGAGTTATTTCCCGATTTTTTGCAAAGTCCGAGCAAAATCGAGCTTTTTTAACTCCGAAAAAGCTTCGTACCGACGTAATCGTTGAATCCGTTTCCGCCGCAACCGAGGCAATGCTCGGTATGTGTGCCTGGATACTTCTTTTTTCCTCCCTCGGCGGTTTTCTTTTGAGACTTGCGGGGCTCGGTAAAATTTTTGAACCGCTGCTGCTTATGTCAGAGGTCACACAGGGCTGCTCCTTTGCGGCAAGGAGCCTGCCCGTATTCCTGCTTGCTCCGATTTTGAGCTGGGGCGGCTTTGCCGTTCATATGCAGCTGTTGCCGTACCTGAAATCAATCGGTATGACACTGCCGGAGCTCTGGCTTTCAAGAATCCCCTGCTGCACCGTATCCGCCATAGTCTCCCGGCTTCTTTTCAAGCTTTTCCCCTGTGAAGCTCAGGTTTTTTCAACCATTTCCGAATTTACCGTCAAGGCCTATTCCGTGTCCGTCCCCGCCTCTGTCGCAATGCTTCTGCTCGGAATGTTCACCGTTGCCGATATCGGTCTTGCAACCGAAAGAAAAATATGATATTATATTTACAGCAAAAAACAAAGGAAGTAAATGTTATGAGAAAAAAGCTGACAAACGACAATGATATCGTCCGTGCCTGCAAGCTATGCTCCCACGGAATAATTTCCGCCGACGGCGACTGCGTTCTCTGCGTAAAAACCGGTATCCGTGAGCTTGACTCCTCCTGCCGAAGCTTCAAATATGACCCGTTGAAAAGAGTTCCGAAAAAAATTGCGGGGCTCGGAAGCTTCACCGAGGAGGATTTTAGACTTTGATTTTAAAATTTTCAACATTTTCCACAGAATTTTCCACCGATTTTGTTGAAAGTTACATTTTTGCCGGATTTTTTGCAAACCGAAAAAATTTTTGTTAGGCAAAAGCTAAAAAAGCTCTTGACAACAGCAATTGCATAATGTATAATATCTGCCTGTAAAGAAAAAAGCTTTACAGGCATTTTTGAAAGGACGAGTGAGATGAGTAAAAATCTCAATATGGCACTACTGCTTGATTTTTACGGCGAAATGCTTACGGAAAAGCAACGCACCTTCATCAGCTATTACTATAACGAGGATCTCTCACTTTCCGAAATTGCAGCCAACGAGGGTATCACCCGTCAGGGCGTTCGTGATGCCATAAAGCGTGCCGAGGGGCAGCTTGTCAATATGGAGGAGCGACTGGGACTTGTTACCCGATTTGAAAATACCAAAAGCGGCTTGGGCGAAATTATCGAGCTCAGCGAGGAAATCGCCGCATACAATCGCCGCAACACCCTCTCCAAGGAAATTAACGATGCAACGGCAAAAATCAAAGCGGTTGCCCAAACCCTTATGGCGGAGGATTATTCTTAAAAGGTGGTGTGCCGAATGGCATTTGACGGTCTTTCCGAAAGACTTGAAGCCGCTTTTCAGCGTTTGAAAAGCAAGGGCTCTTTGACCGAGGCCGATGTTAAAAGTGCAATGCGTGAGGTTCGCCTTGCCCTGCTTGAGGCCGACGTCAACTATAAGGTTGCTAAGGATTTCACCGAAAAGGTCACTAAAAGAGCCGTCGGTGAGCAGGTTATGGAAAGCCTTACTCCTGCTCAGATGGTCATCAAAATTGTAAACGAGGAATTAACGGAGCTTATGGGCGGCACCAAGTCACGCCTTGCCGTTGCCAACCATCCGCCGACAGTTGTTATGATGTGCGGTCTTCAGGGCTCTGGTAAAACAACCCACAGTGCAAAAATCGCCTTGATGCTCAAAAACGAGGGTCACAGACCGCTTCTCGCCGCCTGCGATATTTACCGTCCGGCAGCTATCAAGCAGCTACAGGTTGTCGGTGAAAGCATAGGCGTTCCCGTTTTTGAAATGGGGCAGACAAACCCCGTTACCATTGCCAAGGAAGCTATCAAGCTTGCCAAGGATCACGGCTATGATTACGTTTTTCTCGACACGGCAGGACGTTTGCATATTGACGAGGAGCTTATGACCGAGCTTAAAAACATTAAGGCAGAGGTCAAGCCGCACGAAATTCTCCTTGTTGTCGATGCGATGACAGGTCAGGATGCGGTCAATGTTGCCACCTCCTTTAATGATGCGCTCGGAATTGATGGTATCGTGCTTACAAAGCTCGACGGTGACACACGAGGCGGTGCCGCACTTTCAACCAGGGCGGTTACGGGCAAGCCGATTAAGTTTGTCGGTGTAGGTGAAAAGCTCACCGATCTCGATACCTTCCACCCCGACCGAATGGCTTCCAGAATCCTCGGCATGGGCGATATGCTTTCCCTTATCGAAAAGGCGGAAATGGCGCTTGACGAAAAGAAAGCAATGGAGCTTGAAAAACGCCTCAAGCAGAACAAATTCGATATGAATGATCTGCTTGACCAGCTTGCACAGATTCGCCGTATGGGCTCAATTAAGGACACTCTTTCACTTATCCCCGGCGTTGAAAAGCAAATCAAGGATATCGACATTGATGAACGTCAATTTGACCGAGTTCGTGCGATAATCGAATCAATGACGCCGCAGGAGCGCGAAAAGCCCGAAATCATCAACCCCTCACGCAAAAAGCGAATTGCCGCCGGCTGCGGTCAGGATATTGAGGCGGTCAACCGTCTCCTTACCCAGCACAAGCAAATGCAAAAAATGTTTAAGCAGATGAACGGTAAGGGCAAAAAACGCAGACGAGGACGTCCCGACCTTTCTCAGCTCAAGGGCTTCAATGTTTAACTTTCAGCTTTCAACACGCACTCATCACTTGCGTGATTGATAATATTATTTATTTTTATTTTTGGAGGAATTTACAATGGTTAAAATCAGACTTCGCCGTATGGGCGCAAAGAAGGCTCCCTTCTACCGTGTGGTTGTTGCGGATTCAAAGTATCCCCGTGACGGCAGATTCATCGAGGAAATCGGCACCTACGACCCGATGAAGAATCCCGCAGAAATCAACATCGATGCGGAAGCAGCCGCAAAGTGGCTTGCAGACGGCGCTCAGCCGACAGATACTGTTAAGGATCTTCTCAAGAAGAGCGGTATCGTTAAATAATTGAATGAGGTAAACACAATGGACGAATTATTGGTACAGATCGCCAAGGGTCTTGTTAACAACCCGGATGCGGTCAATGTAACGGTTGACGAAGCCGACGCCGAGGGCGTTATTGTTTATCATCTTCACGTTGCAGAGGATGATATGGGTCGCGTAATAGGTAAGCAGGGCAGAATCGCCAAGTCTATCCGAATTGTTATGCGCTCGGCAGCAAACCGAAAGGATCAAAAAATATCCGTTGAAATCGACTGATAAAAGCCTACAACAGCTTGTCTTTCTGTCAAAAGTGAGGCAAGCTGTTGCTTTTTGTTGTTTTTTGCACATTACATAAAAAATGTCGGATTTTTTTCTTGATTTTATCCACATTAGAGAGTATAATTGATACGTTAGAATTAAATGAAAGGACGGATGTAATTCAATGAAAGCCTATGACGTAATCATAATAGGTGCCGGTAACGGCGGTCTTGCGGCGGCAGCTCGATGCGCCAAAGAGGGATTGTCAACCCTCCTGCTCGAAAGACACAACATTCCCGGCGGTTCCGCAACATCCTTTGTAAGAGGAAGATTTGAGTTTGAGCCCTCACTGCACGAGCTTGCAGGTGACAGCTCCGACGGTGACGGAGGCTCCGCACAGAAAATTTTCCAGCGTTATAATGCCGACGTTAATTGGTATCACCACGACTCAACCTTCCGCCTTGTTGTTCCCGCCAAGGAGGGCGACAAGAACACCTTCGTAAACGAAAACGGTGTTGAGGTTTCTGTCGATGTTCGTATGCCTGTTGGCTTTGAAGAATTTTCAAGAAAGCTTGATGAGGTTGTACCCGGCTCATATGAAAGCAGTATGAAAGCCTTTGACCTCTCAACCCGTATGTTCAAGGCACTTGACAGCCTTGAAAAGCCCGGCGAGCTTATCGGCTGTCTCAAGGATTTCCCCGATATCCTCCGTATGGGTGCAAGCACAATAACAGAGGTTCTCGATGCCCTTGAAATGCCCAAAAAGGCTCAGGACATCTTCAATACATACTGGTGCTATCTCGGTGTTCCCGCAGGTCAGATGGACTTCCTTTATTATATGGCTATGCTCCACAGCTATATCCGAAAGGGAACAACCGTTCCCCATCTCCGCAGTCACGAAATGAGCCTTGCAATGGATAAGGCTATCCGTGATAACGGCGGCGAAATTTGGTACAATTCCGATGTTACAAAATTTATTGTTAAAAACGGCAAGCCTGTCGGCGTTGTTATCAACGGCGAAAAAGAGGTTTACGGCAAGAGATTTATTTGCAACTGCTCACCCGTAACTGTTTGGAAGGAGCTTTTCGACAGAAAGGATATACCCGACAAGCAAATTCAGATGGTAAACTCCAGAAAGGTTGCAACAGCACTCACCACGGTTTACCTCGGTATGAACGTCACAAAGGAGCAGCTCGGCATCAAGGATTATTCCGTATTCATTGCACCGACCTCCGACTCCGATGAGCAGTTTGCACTTGTTAACAAATATTTCAGCGGCTATTGCATCATCAACTGCCTTAACACGATCATTCCCGACTGTACTCCCGAGGGAACCTGCCAGCTTTTCCTCACCGGTATGACCAAGGGCGATGTTATGAAAGGCATTGAGCCCAAGGATTATAAGAAATTCAAGACGGCGGTTGCAAAAGATATGATTGAGACCTGCGAAAAAGCCCTCAATCTTTCCATCACTCCGTATATTGAAGAAATCGAAATCGGTCTTCCGCCGACATTTGCAAGATATTTGAACACTCCGCTCGGCACGCCCTACGGCTACCGACTTGAGAAATGGGACAGTATGCTTCCGCGTACAATCCAGTTTATGGCAGACCAGCCGTTTGACAATTTTGTATTTTGCGGTGCTTCCCAGGAGCGTGGCGACGGCTACGCTTGCGCTTATTATTCAGGTGAAAAGGCTGCCGATGTCACTATCAAGGCTTTGAAGAAGGAGGGTAAATAATTATGGCATATCTCAAGAAGCTTAAAGCAAGAAAATTTATATCCCTCATTCCGGGAAGACAAGCAAAATTCAAGCAAGCATCAACAACGCTTGTTAAAGATAACGACACAGCAATGGCACTTGCAAAGGCACTTCACCCGAAACGTCAGTACCTCAAAATTGCCGATGTACGCGTTATGTCGGAGGATTGCAAGACCTTTACCCTTGTTCCCAACGAAGCAAAGGGAACAAAATCGCTTGCCTATTTCGGTGCAGGTAAATATCTCACCGTTTTTGAAAAAATCAACGGTATGCCCATAACCAGAGCATACTCCATCTCATCCTCCCCCAAGGCTTCGCTTGAGGGCAAATACACGCTCACAATCAAGCTTGTTGATGGCGGTCTTATGTCGCAGTACATCTTTGACACCTGGGAGGTTGGCAGAGAGGTTGAGGTTTCGGCTCCGTCGGGCAACTTTGAATACCAGCCCATCAGAGATGCCGAGGACGTTATCTGCGTAGCCGGCGGCAGCGGTATCACACCGTTCCTTTCAATGGCAAATGCAATTGCCGACGGTGACGAGGACTTTAACCTTACGCTTCTCTACGGCAGCAGAAATTACGACAACATTCTTTTCCGTGAGGAGCTTGCCGAGCTTGAAAAGAAATGCGACAAAATAAAGGTTGTTCACGTTCTCAGTGATGAGGACAAGGCTGTTGAAGGTACCGAAAAGGGCTTCATCACCGCAGAGCTTATCAAGAAATATGCTCCGTCGGATAAGCCGTATTCCGTATTCATCTGCGGTTCACAGCAGATGTACGCTTTCCTTGACAAAGAGCTCGAAAAGCTCGGACTTCCGAGAAAATATATCCGTCACGAAATGTTCGGTGAGTTCCATAACCCCGGCACTCAGGCGGACTATCCGCAGGGCGTTCCCGAAAAGGTTAAAATTACCGTTACAATCCAGGATGAAACCAAAATTGTTGAGGGTTCTTCAAACGATTCGATTTTGCAGATACTCGAAAAGAACGGAATTTCCGCCCCTACGCGTTGCCGAAGCGGAGAATGCGGCTTCTGCCATTCGCATCTTCTTTCCGGTGAGGTTTATGTTCCTAAACAGCTTGAATTCCGCCGTCTTGCAGACTACAAGTTCGGTTGTATTCACCCTTGCTGCACCTTCCCGTTAAGTGACCTTGTTATCAACGTCCCCGCAGCAAAATAAACAAATTAAAATCAGCTTGCATAGGCTCAAAGTCCCATACAAGCTGATTTTTTATGCTCCTATACCGTTACCGTCAAAGTCGGTCAGCTTTTTGATTACCTCACCTGCGATTATCAGCCCCACAACAGGAGGAACAAACGAGGTACTGCCCGGTGCCTGCTTGCGATTCTCGGATTTTTCATCCGTACAGCCAATCGGAGTTATCGGCAGCTCTTTGGAATACACAACCTTCAGCCTTTTTATCCCTCTTTTTTTAAGTTGAGACCGCATAACCTTTGCCAAGGGACAAACCGAGGTTTTGAAAATATCCGTCACCTCAAAGGCGGTTGGGTCAACCTTGTTGCCGGCACCCATAGAGGAAATTATCGGTGTGCCTGTCGCCTTTGCGTTTTCAACAAGCGTCAGCTTGCCAGTTACGGTGTCAATAGCATCGACAATATAATCATACTGCGAAAGGTCAAATTTATCCGCAGTTTCGGGCAGATAAAAAATGCAGTGTCGATTGACCTTTATCGTCGGGTCGATATCCGCAATACGCTCCGCCGCCACATCAACCTTACGCTGTCCTATTGTGCTGTGCAGGGCATAAAGCTGCCGATTTATATTTGAAAGATTTACGGTGTCGCTGTCAATCAAATCGAGCGTGCCTACACCGGCTCTTGCAAGAGCCTCCGCGGTATAGCTTCCGACACCACCGATTCCGAATATCGCAACACGGCTGTTTTTCAGCCTTTGCAATGCTTCCTCGCCGTAAATGAGCCGTTCCCTTGAATATTGATCAGACATATTTTTCTCCGTTTCGTGGTTGTTTTACATTTCCTATATCGGTCACAACCTTGTATCCTGCCGAGGCGACCTTTACTTTTAATGCATCAAGGCTCTGCGCCGCCTCCTCGCCCGTGGAAAGCTTGTTTGCATAAATCGAGTAAAGCTCACGCACACCGACCGGTGACAAATTCGGCATAACCACATTTGCACCTGCCTTCAAGCCAAGCTCACGACCCTGTGGGTGAAGTGTGCCGAGGGCGGTGGTTGACGGAATAAGTGCATAGGGAAACAAAAGCCTAAGTATGGAAATCAATCGAAGCGTCAGCCGAACGTCACCGTTTTTAAATTCGGAAAACGGCGTTTCTTTGTGTGTTATATATGGACCTATACCAATCATATCCGGCTGTAGCTGCTGCAAAAATCTGATATCGGCAACCAAGTTTTCCGTTGTTTGGTAGGGCGAGCCGACCATAAAGCCCGAGCCGACCTGATAACCTATTTCCTTGAGGTCAAAAAGACAGCGTTTTCGGTTTTCGAGGCTCATTTGAGATGGGTGAAGCCTTGCATAGTGCTGCGGCGTTGCCGTTTCGTGACGAAGCAGAAATCTGTCCGCTCCGGCATCAAAATATGCTTGATAGCTCTCTCGTGATTTTTCTCCGATTGAAAGCGTAACGGCACAATCGGGGAATTTTTCTTTTATTTCGGAAACAATTTCACAAAGCATTTTATCGGTGAAAAAAGGATCTTCTCCGCCTTGAAGCACAAAGGTGCGGAAGCCGAGCCTATAGCCCTCCTCACAGCAGGAAGAAATTTCTTCCGCACTCAGGCGGTATCGCTTCGCCTTACCGTTTCCGCATCGGATTCCGCAATAATAGCAGTTGCTTTTGCAATAATTTGTAAATTCAATAAGACCTCGTATATAAACCTCATCGCCGTAAATTTCACGTCGAATTTTGTCGGCAGCTTCGGCAAGCTCGGCATCATAGCTGTCACATTCCAGTAAAGAGCCAAGCTCAAAATCGGAAAGACTTGATATGTCTTTTTTTTGCAATCGAACGTCAATCCTTTCAAATTTGTATTATACCTACGAAAATGATAGACAATACGTTTATTATATATAATCCGTTTTCAAAAGTCAATACATTTGCAAAAAGGCCGCCGAGCAAGCGGCAGCCTCCGATTTTTATTTTTTGAAAATACCTGTCACAAAATCCCAAACCGTCCAGAAAACGATATCAACCCTTGCGGCGATTTTATCCCAAACGGAGCAGTCCTTTTTAACGATGTAATTACCCTTATCCTCGATTTCGATGAGCTTTATACGGGTGTCACCCGAATTGGGAGAATGAATAACCATCATCAAGCGACCATCCTTGTCGGTGAAAATCATACCGTGACCGCCATCATTTTCTTTTTTATTATTCTTTTTGTAAATTGACCTTGTGCTCTGGTGCCAAGCACCGCTGATTTTTCCGTTCAGGGTGAAGGCGGTTGTTGTGCGATAGCCCTCCTCAAAGGTTGACCAAAGCATATACAGCTTTCCGCCTGAGGTCTTGTAGAGAAACGGACCGTCGGTAACACTGTTGTCATCATCTGTCCAGAGTGGAGAGTTTGCCTTGAAGATTGTCACCGAATCGGAAACAAAATGAGTGAGATCATCACTGAGCTGTGCATACGCCATTCCGCCGACGTGGTCGGGCTCGCTGGTGTGTTCCTCAACATAAACCATATAGGGTACGCCATCCTCGACATAGAGCGTTCCGTCAATGCAATCCCTTGTGTGCGGAGTAACGTGACCATCACTTATTTCAACAAAGGGACCGAGCGGACTTTCGGACTTGAATATCGAAGTACCTCTAAAACCGGTTATTCCCGATTTATACGAAGCAAAGAGATAGAAATTGCCGTTATAATAGTGACATTCCGCCGCCCAATAGTCACCAACGCCCTCAAAGCCGTCATTTGCAACAGCCTTTTCGGCATCAAAAACACAGTTGGGACCAAACCAAGTTTTGAGGTCATAGCTGACATAACAGCTATAGCCGGCAACATTTCCGCCCGTGCCGTACATAAAATAAACATTTTTGTAAAAAACGATAAACGGATCTCTTATCCAAAGGTCGTTCACGTCAATTCCGTGGGTTACATCAACACCTGCCGCAGCAAGGTCAAAGCTTTCCACCGCTTCTGCCGCAGATACAGGGAGCAAAGATATTGACAATACCGTTATAGCACTGAGAATAATTGCAATAATTTTTTTCATAGCAAAGCCTCTTTCATATTATTTGCTAAAATTGTACCATAAGCCGAGGTAACGGTCAATACCCGTTTTAGGAATTTTTTATGAATTTTGATTAAAATATCTTGCGTTTCGGTCTAATTAATGTTAAAATACAATAAATAAACCGAAAGGAGATATGTTGTATGAAAATAATTACCGTAAGCCGTGAGTTTGGCAGCGGAGGACGTGAAATAGCAAAAAGGCTTTCCGATATCCTCGGAATAGCCTATTACGACCGTGAAATAATTACGGAAATTGCAAAACGTGCCGAGCTTGACGAGGGCTATGTTGCCCATTCGCTCGAAAAGGGAGTTCAGCCGAATTTCCAAATCCATTTTGCAAATGCATTTTCGCATATTTCCGCACCCGACCCGACGGTTAAGCTGTTGGCAGCTCAGCACAACATAATCACCGAGCTTGCCTCAAAGGGCGATTGTATAATCGTCGGCAGAGCCGCAGATGTTCTGCTCGAAATGTACGAGCCGTTCCGAATTTTTGTCTATGCCGATATGAAATCGAGGATTGCACGCTGCCGAGCCAGAGCCGCCGAGGGCACCGACCTCACCGATAAGGAAATCGAAAAGAAAATCAAGCAGATTGACAAGGGCAGAGCTTCAAGCTACGGTATGCTTGCCTCCACCTCTTGGGGCGACAAAAAAGGCTACGACCTCTGCATTAACACCACCAACATCAACATCAAGGATATCACTCCGTTCATTGCGGAATATGCAAAGAAATGGTTTGAAGAAAAAAATCTTTAATCTGACGATAATTTTGCAAAAAGTCAAGCACGTTACGGTATACTGCCGCAACGTGCTTTTTGTTATTCCGCTAAATTTTTCAGGGTTTCACCGGTTACACGGTAGGTTGTCCACTCATTCATCTGCTTCGCACCGAGTGAAAGATAAAAATCTATGCTCGGTCTGTTCCAATCAAGGCAGCACCATTCAAGACGTCCGCAGCCACGTTCGACGGCAATCGCCGCAAGCGTTTTCAGCAAGCCCTTACCGTAGCCTTTTCCCCTGTATTCGGGCTTAACAAACAAATCCTCAAGATATATCCCCGCACGACCGAGGAAGGTCGAAAAATTGTGAAAAAACAGTGCAAAGCCGACCTCTTTTTCGTTCTCCAAGGCGAAAATTACCTCCGCCTTTTGCTTGTCAAAAATCCATTCCGCAAGCGTTTTTTCATCGGCAACAACCTCGTTCGTCATCTTTTCATATTCCGCAAGACCCTTGATAAAATCCAAAATCAAGGCAGTGTCCTCTCTTTTTGCATATCTGAAATTCATTTAATCTACCTCCGAATTATATATCCTTGCAAAAGCCAATATACGCTTTTGTGTGCAGGGGCACTTTGAGCACCCCGTCCTCGGCAAAAGTATCAAATGCTCTGCCGACATCTTCAATGTATTCCGCAAATCTTATGTCACTCTCCTGCAATGAATATGATGACGAAAGCACACGTTTTATATAGCCCTGTCTGCTGTAACGCTGGGCGTTTTCAACGCAAAAAATTTCGCATTTTCCGCCAAAAAAATCACAGCATTTTTCAGCATTTATCCCATTGGAAAATCCGCGAAAATCCAAACAGTATTTTTTATAAATTTCCGCAAGTGCAAGGTTACATTCCGCCTGGTCATCACGGGAATTGTACACAATTATAATTCTTCCTTCGGGCTTCAAAATCCTCCGACACTCTTTTTTGAAGCTCTCCGCATCAAACCAATGAAACGCCTGTGCCGCTGTAACACAGTCAATGCTGCCATTCAAAAGTGTCGTATTGTCAGCCGTTCCTTTAATCGAAGTAAAGTGCGGACTTTCATTTAATTTTCGCTCCGCTATTTTTCGCATATCGTCGTTTGGCTCAACGGCGAAAACACGGTATCCGCATTTCAAAAGCTGCTCACTGAAAATTCCCGTTCCCGAACCGATATCTGCAAACACTCCACCCGACGGCACGTTCAAACAGTCTTTGATATAATTCAACAATTTTTCAGAATAGCTCGGTCGTGCCTCAGCGTATATTTTGCCCTTACCGTCAAATCTTTTTGTGTTGTCCCTCCGAATCCTCCCGATCTAAATTTTTCTCGCCCCATTTGGAAATTTCAAAAAATAACGGCTTAAATAAATAAAACCAACGGAGCCTCCGAAAAATCGGAAGCTCCTTTTTATTACTTGAGCAGGGAAAGGCTCTTTTGAAGAAGACGAATAACCGTATTCACATAGAGCATTATTTTTTCCGACAGCGAATCAATTGCGGCTTGAAGATTTTCCGCTCTTGATATCTCCGCACCGTAGCCGACGAGCTCGCCGCAAAGATTATTGATTCCGTCATCGGAATTAAGATATTCATAGAGATACGGCGAAGCAATCGCAAGCGCAAGATATTCAACCGCACCGATGGGATTTTTTGGTAGCTGAACACCCGCCGCCGTGATTATCGCCTGTGCCATGGCATAAAGCTTACCATCGGTAATATCTGAGCAGGAACAGCGAATTGCCGTCTCAATTGCACCGAGTACAATTTGAATCTCCGCTCCGTCAAGCTCATATTTGCGGTCACCCGTCACAATATCCTCATACATCGCCTCGGCTATATCCCAAACACTTTCATAGTCGCTTTCGGGAATTGCAATATCATATTCGGCTGCCGCAGCTTCAATGCTGTTCTCACCGTAAATCGGCTTTGCAAAAAGCTCCGAGAGTGCATCCGTCACCTTTTTGACGGAGCCGTAAAGAACACTGTCCGCCTCAATTCCAAGTCCTTCGGGAGTTATACTGCGTTTAACGCTTCGTATTACCCTGTCAACATAATGCTCCTTTGCAAACTGCCTGAAATTATTTTCCAGCAAATCAAGCTGATGCTCCGTGTAGCCTGTCTTTACAGCAGCCGTCAGTGCATTAAAATCTATCCTGTCTACCGACCTTGTGTCATAAACAATTTTGTCATCATTGAGTTTAAATGTCATATAATTCATCGGATATTCATTGAGTGAGCTGCCGCAGAAATCATAAATAACCTTGCCTGTCGGAGACGTAAAGCTTTCAACATCATTAATATGCGTGTGACCCGAGAAAACAAGCTTTATTCCCCACTCCGCAAAGAGCGAAGCATAGGTTCTCGGAAAGGAAACAATAAATTTATCGTTTGTAATAAGCTCAAGCGGTTGATGCTCAAGAAGATTGTGATGCATAAGAAGTATCGGATATTTACCAAGCTCCCTTGCGTGCATTGCTTGCTCTTTTACCCACTTCATTCTCGCACTGTCAACACCGCTTGCAAGCATATACTGCTCATCAAGGCTGTCGAGAGCTATCAAAACATACTTATCGTTGAGCTCGGTTGCATAGGAACAGCAGGCTTCATCAACAGCAAAGGCCGTATCATAACCAAACTCATAATAAACCTCTTTGAAACGAGTGCTATCCGTTGCCGTGCCCTTGCCGTTATCATGATTTCCGTTTATAACGTAAATCTGCTTGCCGGTAGACTGCTCAAAGGCTCTGAATTTTTCTGCAACATCGTTGTGATCCGTCGAACGATTTCTTCCGTAGGTAACAATATCACCGGTTATAAAGACATAGTCACAGTCATCATTCTCCGCACATTGGCGCAAAAATTCATCAAGAATAAATCCGCTTTCGTTCTGAAGATTTCCGTTTGCACCGAATACCATAGATTCATAGTTGCTCCAACGGTCGGTTGCGTCGGAAAGAGGATGAACATAGTGAACATCGGTTGCAAAGGCAAAGCCCAAATCAAAATTTTCCTCCTGCGCCGACGCCGCACAAAGCATTGTGGAAGCAAGCATCACCATTGACAAAAGTGCCGCAGTAATTTTTTTAAGCATATGATAACCTCCTGTTGTTTTCTGTAAACAGTATACACCTGTATCGAAAAAATTTCAAGCACCTGCCACCGGTTGCAGACACGAGACAATCGAACAAAAAGGGATGTAAATTTTACGTTTTACATCCCCTTTGTTTTGTGCTATATTCAGCTTATGCCGAGTTTTTTCGCCATCTCTGCCGTTTGCAGCTCAAGGAGCTTTGAAACGCCCTCCTCCTGCATCGTTATGCCATAGAGCACGTCTGCCTCCTCCATTGTTCCGCGTCGGTGAGTGATGAGAATGAACTGCGTGTTATCCGTCATACGGCGGACATAGCTTGCGTACCTTGCAACATTGACATCATCCAACGCTGCCTCAACCTCATCAAAAATACAGAACGGTGACGGTGCAACCTTCAAAATCGCAAAAAGCAATGCGATTGCCGCAAGTCCCTTTTCGCCGCCCGAAAGCAGGTCAATATTCTGAACATTTTTGCCCGGCGGCTGCACCTTGATTTCTATATTGCATTCAAGCACATCATGCGGATTTTCGAGCAAAAGCTCCGCCCTTCCTCCGCCGAAAAGCTCAACAAAGGTTTCACCAAAATAATTGTTAATGCTGACAAATTGAGCCTTAAACTGCTCCGCCATTTTGCCTGTCAGCTCCGTTATGAGCTTATTGAGCTCGTCACGGGATTTTTCAATATCTTCAAGCTGAGTTTTCATAAACTCATAGCGCTCGGATACCTCTTTGTATTCCTCAATCGCACCGACATTGACATTGCCCAAAGCACGGATTTTGCTCTTGAGCTCCTGCAAGCTTCTGTTTGCCTGCTGATAATCCTCAATAACTATATTCAACGCCTCGGCATCGGATTTTGTGAGCTGGTACTCGTCAAAGAGCTTGTTGACCGCATCCTCAAGCTGCTTTTCCATTTGAGCCTTGCGTTCCTCAAGTCTGGCAAGCTCACCGCTGAGCTTTTCACGCTCTGCGGATTTTGTACGTTCCTCTGAACGAAGCTGTGCGCTTCTCGCCTCACATTTTGTTCGCTCGGCAACCAGAGCCTCAATATCACTCTTGGCACTCGCACCCATTTCGTGAAGCTCCTGTGCCTGCTTGGTCAGCTCTGCGATTTTGACCTCAATCTCCTTGTTTGCGTTTTCAATCACGGCGATTTCATCGTTGAGGTCATCAAGTCTGCCCTCATGGCTCGCCATACGTCGATTGAGAAGCTCCACCGCCTCACGCTTTGCCTCAATATCCTTTTCGAGAGCAAGAATTTCCAAATTAATTTTTGCCTCGGTTTGAGCCAATTCCTCTCTTTTTTCCTCGGATTTTTCACGGCTGTGGGTGATAACGTCCAAATCAGCCTGAACCGTGCCCATTTCCTTATTAAGAGTATCAATTTCGGTTTGAGCCGCCGATTTCATTGTCTCCAAATCGGAAATACGCAGGGATGCCGATTTTTTCTCACGTCTGAGCTCCTCAAGTGCAGCGTTCGCCGTATCCAGCTTACCGTCAATCAGTGCAAGCTCGCTTTCCTTACGGATAACATCCTCCTGAGTGCGTTTAAGATCTGCCTGAGAAGCATCAAGATCTGCCATAACCGCAGAAAGCTCAACGCTGATAGCCTTATACGCCTCATTATCGCTTTCCTGCTCGGCAGTGAGCCTTGCAATTTGCTCGGAGAGCTTGTCAATCTCGTTGCCTCGGCTGAGAATACCGGCATTGTGTCCCCTTGAGCCGCCGGTCATCGAACCGCCGGCATTGACAACCTGACCGTCAAGGGTAACTATCTTAAACCTGTATGAATATTTTTTGGCAATAACTATTGCGCTGTCAAGATCCTCGGCAACAACCGTTCTACCGAGAAGTGAGCGGATTATTTCGCCGTATTTTTCATCGAAATCAAGCAATCTGTCCGCCATATCGACAAAGCCGTAGCAGTCCTCAAGTCCCTTTTCCGTAAAGGGCTTTGACTTTACCGCAGTCAACGGCAAAAAGGTTGCACGTCCGCCCTTCTTTTCTTTAAGAAAATTAATGGCACGCTTTGCATCATTCTCGCTGTCGGTCACTATATTCTGTATAGCCGCTCCGAGAGCTGTTTCCACCGCTACGGCATAACGCTCCTCAACGCTGATAAGCTGTGAAAGCGGTCCGTGGATTCCTCTGAGTGTGCCGCCCTTCGCCTCACGGACAACCGCCTTAACCGCACCCGAATAGCCCTCCATATTCTTTTCCATATCGTCAAGAATTCTAATCTTGTCCTTTTTCTGGAGAATATCAAGGTTTCTCGCATCAATCTGTAATTTAAGCTTTTCCGCCTTTTCACGGCGTGACTGTGCACGCAGACTGTAGCCCGAAACAGCATTCATAATCTCTGTTGCGGTATCGTTAAGCTTGTCTAGCTCGGCTTGGCAGGCATTGTGCTTTTCCTCAAGCTCGGTTATGTAGCCGTTCCTTGTTGAAAGAACACCGTCAATGTTGCTGACTCTGCCTCGGATTTCTTCAATCGAGGAATTTGCCGTGGTTTCTTCAATTCTTTTTTCACCGACTCTTTGTGTCAGGGCGGTGATTTTTTGAGAAAGCTCTGCGATACGGTCGGAAAATTCGCCCGATTCGCTTCTTACATCGGCAATCTGAACTGCGGCAGTGTCAAGCTCTTTACGCTTTGCTTCTATCTCGGCAAGAAGCTCATTGATTTCGGCTGTCGCTTGCTCAACCTCACGCTTCAAGGTGTTCTCGCTGTCCGAAGCATCGTTCATATCACGCTTGATACGTTCAATGGTCTGCTCATTGTGAAGAATTGTATTTTTTTCAACCGAAATCTGACCCTCAAGCTGAACTGCCTTTTCCTCATAGCTTGTCGAATTATTTCTTATATTGTCGATTTTTACCGTAATTTCCTGACCCTTGGCAATAATCTCCTCGGTTTCGCTTTCAATTTGGGCAAGAGTCGCCTCCACGGTATCATACTGACCCTGTGCAATGGAGAGCTTATCCTCCTGATCCCTCAGCTTTACCCCGGAGGTTTCAATCGTATGAAGCCAAAGACCGATTTCAAGCTCTTTTTTCTCCTTGGCAAGCACAAGAAATTTCTGCGCCTTTTCGCTCTGCGTTTTGAGCGGACCGACACGTCCCTCCAGCTCCAAAAGGATATCACGCAGACGGACAAGATTTTCCTCCGCCTGGTCAAGCTTTCTGTTGGCATCGTTACGGCGGTATCTGTAATGCGAAATTCCCGCCGCCTCCTCAAGCATATCACGTCTTTGACCCGATTTTGATGAAATGAGGTCGGCAATTCTGCCCTGACTGACAAGCGAATAGCCGTCACGTCCCAAACCGGTGTCCATAAAAAGCTCATGCACATCACGCAGCCTTACCACCTGACCGTTGAGCATATATTCACTCTCACCCGAACGATAATATCGGCGTGTAACGGAAACCTCGTCCTTGTCGTTGTTGAGAGCCCTGTCCTTATTATCAAGGCGCAAAGTTACCTCGGCAAAGCCCAAAGGCTTTCTGACCTTTGTTCCGCCGAAAATAACGTCCTCCATCTTTGAGCCACGCAAATTTTTGGTTGACTGCTCTCCGAGAACCCAACGAACCGCATCGGCAATATTGCTCTTGCCCGAGCCGTTAGGTCCCACAACTGCGGTCATTCCGTGATTGAAATTGAAAACAGTCTTATCGGGGAAGGACTTAAAGCCCTGCATCTCGAGTGCTTTTAATCTCATAATTCTTCGTTCCTTTGTATATAAACTTGGTAGCGTTTTATTTTCATATTGGGTATTACCCTCGCCGTATATCCGTTTTCGGCAAGTGCGGCGATATTACGTCGCCTTTGTCCCGTCATTTTTGAAACAGCATCGGGCGAAACGGATATGGCGATTTTCCCTTTTGGGATATTGTTTTTCGATATATATTCAAAAGCCTTTTTCAGGTATATTTCGCCCTCGCAAAGCTCCTTAAAGGCAGGGTGATACGCACCTGCAATGTAATCCTCGGTATTACCGCCCGAATGCAGACCTGTCCGTATAACGGTAATATTTGCCTTTTCAAACATCAAAAGCAGCTCGGCACAAAGCTTCGCCGCCTCGTCAACGCCCTGCGGAAAATATTTTCCGCTTTCGTAAAGCTCGGCAAGCTCGGTGCCCTTGATAACAACCGTCGGATAGATGCGGACGGTTGACGGTCGCAATGCGATTATTTTTTCGGCAGTGTCGATGCTGTCGGAATTTTCCGAGCCGTAAAGTCCGGTCATCATTTGAAGTCCGAGCTCAAAGCCGTAGCTTTTGAGCATTTCGGATGCATTGACAACATCCTGCGCTGTATGTCCCCTGCGATTCAACCCGAGAACCTTATCGTTCATACTTTGAGCGCCCAACTCAACCGCCGTAACGCCGTAGGACTTCAAAATTCGACAAATTTCATCATCAATCGCATCGGGACGGGTTGAACACCTGATGCCCTTGAAGCTGCCGTTTTCGACATATTTATATGCACAGGCAAGAAGCTCGGTCATGGTTTTTCTGTCAATCGCAGTGAAGCTGCCTCCGAAAAAGGCTATCTCGCCGCCGACGGAATCGGGTTTTTTTATGGCGATTTCAACAGCGGCATCAACCTCCGACGCCGTTACCTGTCTGCTATGACCCGAAATTGCCCTTTGATTGCAAAAGCTGCATTGATGAGGGCAGCCGTTGTGCGGAACAAAAAGCCCGACATTTACGTGCTTCACAGTCCCATAAGCTCCAAGGCTTCCCTTGCAGCCTCCTGTTCGGCGCTCTTTTTACTCCTGCCGATTCCCTTGCCGATGACGTTTGAATTCAAATGCACCTCGACCTCAAAGCGCTTGTTGTGGTCGGGACCCGTTTCACCGACAAGGACATATTCGATTATTTCGCCCGGATTTCGCTGAACGACCTCCTGAAGCATTGTTTTGTAATCCTTGACGGAGCGGTGCTTTCTGATTGCCTCATCGATATATTTGAGGACAAATTTTCTTGCCGCATCCATACCGCCGTCAAGATAAATTGCGGCAATAACCGCTTCAAAGGCATCTGCCTGAATTGAGGGTCTTTCTCTGCCGCCCGTCACGGTTTCACCCTTGCCGAGCATAAGGTATTTGCCGAGCTGAATTTCCCTTGCAAAGGAGGCAAGCGATTTTTCACACACCATCGCCGCACGAAGCTTCGTCAAATCGCCCTCGGGGAAATCCGTATAATTCATAAAGAAATTTTCAGCGGTTATAAAGCCGAGAACCGAATCTCCGAGAAATTCCAAACGCTCGTTTGAACCGCCGCAGCTACCGTGATTTTCGTTAAAATATGATGAATGGGAAAGTGCTCGAAGTAAAAGCTCCTCATTTTTGAAGGTATAATCAAGCTTCTTTTGAAGCTCCTTGATGTTAGGTTTCATTTTCACCGAACCTTTCTTTAAAAAACTCAAGACTTCTCTTGGCAAGAGCATCATATCTCAATTTTTTATCTCTTATTTTCTCATCAAGAGGCGGTAAAATTCCGAAATTCGCACCCATCGGCTGAAAATCCCTTACACTCTCATTGCTGATATATTTTGAAAGAGCGCCCATCATCGTGTAATCCGGAAGCTCCAACGGCTTTTCGCCCAAAATTCTTTTTGCCATATTTATTCCGGCAAGTATTCCCGATGATGCCGACTCCATATATCCCTCAACACCGGTTATCTGCCCCGCAAAGAACAGATTTTCACGCCCTCTGAACGAAAAATCTTCATTGAGGTGGCGAGGCGAATCAATAAACGTGTTGCGATGCATTACACCGTAGCGAACAAACTCGGCGTTTTTCAAAGCCGGTATCATAGAAAACACACGTTTCTGTTCACCGAATTTGAGATTTGTCTGAAATCCGACCAAATTATACATTGTGCCGCTCTCATCCTCACGTCTGAGTTGGAGCACCGCCCAGGGTCTGTGTCCTGTTCGTGGGTCACGCAGACCGACCGGCTTCAGCGGGCCGAAACGCATTGTGTCCGCACCTCTCGATGCCATAACCTCAATCGGCATACAGCCCTCGTACACTCCCTTTTTCTTGTCAAAGGAATGAAGCTCTGCCGTTTCGGCATTGACAAGCTCGGTGTAAAAGCTTTCGTATTCTTCCTTGTTCATCGGGCAGTTCAGATAATCGTCCTCACCGCCCCTGTCGTATCTCGACTGAGTAAAAGCACAGCTTTTGTCTATGCTTTCATCGGTAACAATCGGTGCCGCCGCATCAAAGAAGCTGAGTGAGCCTTTGCAAAGCTCCTTGATTTTTTCCGCCAAGGCGTCCGAGGCAAGCGGTCCTGCGGCAATTATCACATTGCCGTCCGGAATATCCGTAGCCTCACGACATTCAACCGTTATCAGCGGATGAGCCTTTATCCTTTCGGTAACCATCGCGGAAAATTTATCACGGTCAACCGCAAGCGCTCCGCCTGCCGGCACACTGCATTTTTCGGCGCATTCAACGCAAAGTGAGCCAAGAAGCTTCATTTCCGCCTTCAGCAGTCCTGCCGCCGAGCCGACACGCCGAGCCTTTAGCGAATTTGAGCAAACAAGCTCGGCAAGCATATCGGATTTGTGAGCAGGGGAATGCTTTTGCGGCTTCATTTCGACAATCGTGACAGGGATTCCTCTGTTTGCAAGTGCCCACGCCGCTTCAACGCCCGCAAGACCGCCGCCGACAACAAGAACCCTATTCATCACTTTCGTCCTTCTTTTTGCTTTTTCTTTCCGCCTTGCCCTCATAGCCGCAGCTCTCGTCAAGGCAGAGCATAACTCCGCCCTTGTGCTTAAAGAGGGATTTGCCGCATTTCGGGCATTTTTCATCCGTCGGCTTATCCCACGTCATAAAATCGCACTCCGGCCAATTTCCGCAGCCGAAGAAGGTGAAACCACGCTTTGATTTTTTTTCGATAACCTCGCCGCCGCACCTGGGGCATTTTGCGTTGGTCTTTGTGACAAGCGGCTTTGCGTTTTTACATTCCGGATAGCCGGGGCAGGCAAGGAATTTTCCGTATCTGCCAACCTTTACAACCATCATTCTGCCGCATTTTTCACACGGAATATCGGTCTGATCCTCCTCAAGCTGAATCTTGACATCCTTCATCTCCGTCTTGACCTTTTGGAGATTTTTGTCAAACTCATCATAGAATTCGTGAAGCATTGCGATGTAATCCTCGTTACCCTCGCCCACCTCATCGAGCTTTGTTTCCATTCCTGCGGTGAATTTTGTATTGACTATCTTTGAAAACTTTTCTTTGAGCAGCTTTGTAATTGCCTCGCCCAGCTCGGTGGGATAAAGCTGCTTTTGCTGACGTTTAACATATTCACGTTTAACAATTGTTGTAATTATCGTTGCATATGTGCTCGGACGACCGATTCCGTTTTCTTCAAGAGCCTTAATAAGGGAAGCCTCCGTGTATCTTGCCGGCGGTTGAGTAAAATGCTGATTGCCCTTGAGCTCCTTGAGCTTGAGCTTATCGCCTACATTGATTTCGGGCAGCTTGCCCTCCGCCTGAGCCTCATCGTCGGTGCTTTCCTCATAGAGAACGGTGAAACCGTCAAACTTTATGCTGTAGCCTGCGGCGGTAAAGCGGCAGTAACCGTCCTTGCCCTCCGTCACCGCATCAATCTCTGCCTTGACTGTGTTTTGAATACAGGTTGCCATAAGGCTTGCAACAAATCGCTTCCAAATGAGGGTGTAAAGCTTATACTGATCGGAGGAAAGGCTCGCCCTTACCTTATCGGGCGTGAGAGCCGGATTTGTGGGACGTATCGCCTCGTGACCGTCCTGAGCATTGCTCCTTGATTTGAAATATCTCGGCTTTTCGGGAAGATATTTCTCACCGTATACTTCACGAATAAAATCGTTGGTTGCGGCTCTTGCCTCCTCGGAAATTCTCAAAGAGTCCGTTCTCATATAGGTTATAAGACCCGTTGTGCCTATTCCCTGAATATCAACGCCCTCGTAAAGCTCCTGGGCGGCTCTCATTGTACGCTGAGCCTGGAAGCCCATACGGCGTGATGCCTCCTGCTGGAGAGTTGAAGTGATGAACGGCGGTGCGGGATTTTTCTTCCTTGTTCCCTTTTTAACCGAGGTCACAGTATATTTTGCGTTCTCCAATCTTGCAAGGTATGAGTCCGCCTGCTCCTTATTCGTAATTTTAACCTTACCCGTTTCGTCGCCGTAAAAGCTTGCGGCAAAGCTCTTTCTGCACGGTGCGGTGAACTTGGCATCAAGTGACCAATATTCCTCCGGCTCAAAGGCTCTGATTTCGTTCTCACGGTCAACAATAAGGCGAACCGCAACCGACTGGACACGACCTGCGGAAAGTCCGCGACGTATTTTTTGCGAAATAAACGGGCTGAGCTTGTAGCCCACCAGACGGTCGAGAATTCTTCTTGCCTGCTGTGCGTTGACAAGGTTCATATCAATCGAACGAGGATTCTTCATACCGTTTTCGATTCCCGTTTTTGTAATTTCGTTAAATGTAACTCTGTTCGCTTCATTCGGGTCAATGCCGAGAAGCGTGGCAAGATGCCACGAAATTGCCTCTCCCTCACGGTCGGGGTCGGTTGCGAGATATACGCCGTCTGACTCGGCAACCATTCCCTTGAGCTCCTTGACGAGCTTTTCCTTACCCTTGATAACTGCATATTTCGGTGCAAAATCATTCTTTATATCGACACTGAGCTTTGCCGCCGGCAGGTCACGGACGTGACCCATTGAGGCGGTTACATTATAGCCGTTGCCGAGGTATTTTTTAACTGTCTTGACCTTTGTGGGTGACTCCACTATGACAAGCTTTGACATTAATACATCATCCTAATATTATTGATTTATTTTATAGTTTTTGCCTGCAAGAGGCTCGATATATCCGAGAATTTCAAGCTCCGTCATCGCTGAAAGAAAATCGACGGTGTTAAGTCCCGTTTTAAGTATCAGCTCCTCCGCCTGCATTGTCTCCGAGGAAAAGGCTTCAAATATGAGCCTTGCATTTCCGCTGACCACCTGCGGCACTGAGGGCTTTCGGAACACGGGCTTTTTCTCCGCTTTTACGGCTTTTGTCGGCTCCGGCTCCGTCGAATCGAGCTTCAGCACGGTTTCGATTTGATTTATATCGAGCAAATCGGGATACCTTGCCGCATATTCCTCAAGCACATCCATTGCGTTAAACACCGGCTTCGCACCGTCACGCAAAAGTCTGTTTGTACCGACATTCATACTTGAGGTTATATCGCCCGGCACGGCGAAAACATCACGTCCCTGGTCGATTGCGTGACCAACGGTTCTCAATGAGCCGCTCTTGTCATTCGCCTCAATTACGATTGTACCGTAGGAAAGTCCCGATATTATTCTGTTCCTAAAGGGGAAATTATACGAATATGCCGGAGTTCTCGGCGGATATTCCGTAACAAGAGCTCCGTGGGAAGCGACGTCACGCCGAAGCGATTCGTTTTCGGGCAAATAATCCGCACCGAAGCCGCAGCCCAAGACCGCAACCGTGCTTCCGCCCGCATCCATAGCACCCGAATGTGCCGCATAATCAATACCCTTTGCCGCTCCGCTGACCACTACCGCACCTGAACGGCAGAGAGAAGCTGAAAGCGACCTTGCGATTTTTACGCCGTTTTCGCTTGCGTGTCTTGCACCGACAACGGCGATTGAAATTTTGTTTTTCAAGCAGTCTAAGTTTCCCCTGACATAAAGCACAAGGGGCAGATTAGGCAGCTTGAAAAGCATAGACGGATAAGCTCCGTCATCGGGAGTGACAACGGAAATATGATACCGTTCACACTCCGAAATAATATTTTGTGCCCTTTCAAGACCGGTGGTTTTGAGCTTTTCCAACTGACCGCCGGTGAAAATTCCCGAAACTCTCCATTCGTATTCGCCTGCAAAGTAAAGAGCCTCCGCACTGCCGAAATACGAAACAATTTCGTCGGTTTTGATGCTCGGTGATATTCCGAGTGCGTTCTGCGCCCACACCCAATACAGCTTATTACTCATCCTCTCACCATTTCCCAAATCAGTATTGCGGCGGCAGTTGCCGCATTGAGCGATTCCGCCCTGCCTCCCATCGGTATGGTGACCTGTGTTCGGCAAATATTCATCAGCTCATCGGAAACACCGTTGCCCTCATTGCCGACCACGCAAACCATTCCGCCCGACATATCAACCTGCGTTATCGGAGTTGCTGAGCTTTGCGGAGTTGAGGCAATTGTCAGCATACCCTTGGAGTTCGCTTCACCTATAACGTCGGCGGCGTTTTCACGGTTAATCACACAAAGCCTTAAAGCAGAGCCCATGGAAGCCCTTAACGCCTTTGGATTATAGATATCGCAGCCGCCGCAGACAACAAGTCCGTTAATTCCCAACGCCTCGGCTGTTCTTGAAATTGCACCGAGATTGGAGGGGTCCTGAACATTTTCGAGCAGCAGATATTTTCCGTCCGAATTGATTTCCTCATCATTTATGCCGCCCGATACTCTGCACAGGCAAAAAATCCCCTGCGGATTTTTGGTATCGGAAAGCTTTGAGGCAAGCTCATCGGATATTTCATACACCTCATCCGCCGCAACACTTACGGCAGCATAGCCATCGTGGTATTTTTTGATAGCCGAGGGAGTGAAAAAGGCACGGTAAATGCCGATTTTGCTTTGCACTGCATCCGAGCAAAGACGAGCACCCTCAAGGAAAAACAATCCGCTCTCTCGCCTTACTTTTGCACTGTCCCGAACAGCTACGGCTTGCTTTATTTTTTCGTTATTTTTCGCTGTGAGCCTGTCCGTTTTCGCTCCCTCCTTACAAAAAAATGCGGTTTCTAAAAAAGACAAATTCACGCCCCCTTAACAAAAAGGGGCGTGATTATTATTTATTTAAGGGCAGCCTTTGCCTTCTCTGTAAGAGCTGTAAATGCTGCGGGATCGGCAATTGCAATCTCGGAGAGCATCTTTCTGTTGAGCTCAATACCGGCCTTTTTGAGACCGTTCATAAATGTTGAATAGTTCATTCCGTTGAGCTTGCAGGCTGCGGAAATTCTTGTAATCCAAAGACGACGGAAATCTCTTTTCTTCTGCTTACGTCCAACATAAGCATACTGACCGGACTTCATAACCGCCTGCTTTGCTGTTTTGAAAAGACTTGACTTTGAGCCGTAATAGCCCTTAGCCATTTTCATTACTTTATTTCTTCTCTTACGAGACATGGTAGCACCTTTAATACGAGCCATGGTAAGTTACCTCCAATTTTTAAATTTACTTCTTGAATTATTTGTACGGGATCAAACGCTTGATCTGCTTTACGTTTGTTGTGTCGGCAACAACAGTCTGACGAAGACCTCTCTTGCGCTTGGTAGTCTTCTTGTTAAGGATGTGAGACTTGTTAGCGTGACCGCGGATAGGCTTACCGTTTTTGGACATCTTAAAGCGCTTCTTTGCACCGCTGTGAGTTTTAATTTTAGGCATGGTTTTTTCCTCCTTATGAATTACTTGGATGATTTGGCTGCAATAAACATCAGCATTGAACGTCCCTCAAGCTTGGCAGGCTTTTCGACCGAGCCGTATTCCTTAACAGCATCGGAAAAATCGCTCATGATAACAAGTCCGTTTTCGGGATGAGCCATTTCACGACCTCTGAAACGGATTGATGCCTTTACTCTGTTTCCGCCTTTAAGGAATTTTATTGCTTGATTGACCTTTGTTTCAAAGTCGTGTGTGTCGATATTGAGCGACAAACGAATTTCTTTGACCTCGATAACTCTCTGATTCTTTTTGGCTTCTTTTTCACGCTTTGCCTGTTCAAAGCGATACTTGCCGTAATCCATGATTTTGCACACGGGCGGCTTCGCCTGCGGTGCGATTTTTACAAGGTCGGTATTCTTCTCCTCCGCAAGGCTCATAGCCTGTGCGATGGGCATAATGCCGAGCTGAGTGCCGTCAGAGTCTATTACTCTAACCTCCTTGTCACGGATTTCTTCATTGATCTGAGTTTCCTTCGTAGCGATGTTCAAGCACCTCCAAATGCTCAATAATAAAATCAAAGCACGGATGGGAACGAACCTATCCGTGCGCATAATTCGACAGAGAAATACTCTTGAATTTATTGACCGCACGGACAAAACCGTTAAGGTGGGAACGAACCATTCCACTTTGTTGTGAATGTATTTTATCACCACCATGCCCGTTTGTCAATAGTTATTTTCAAAAAATTCCGCCAAATATTATAATCGTTAATTCCCAAAGTAAGTTCCACAGTAGGAAAGAGGTGGAAGTTAGTGCGGGAAATGGGTGGAAGTAACTATGGGAAAAGAGAAAAAACGGAGAAAAAACAGC
>CAYYLP010000002.1:0-135780 GCA_964472865.1 uncultured Ruminococcus sp.
AAACTTTGGTTACGAGGACAATAAAAAGATTGTTCCTCTTTATGCGGCATTTTGTATCTAAACTCAATATGGTAACGATAACGCTCACTAAAACGGTGGGCGTTATTAAATGAAGCAAAGCGCTCCGAATTATGTCAAAAACATAACTCGGAGCAATTTTTCGGATTTATTTGTCAAACGACGGATTGAATGCATAGAAATTTTTGGAATTGAGCTTATCCGTCGCAATGCGAAGTCCCTCTCCAAAGCGTTGAAAGTGAACTATCTCACGTTCACGCAGGAATTTGATGACGTCACAAACATCCGGGTCATCAACAAGACGCAGAATATTGTCGTAGGTCACACGAGCCTTCTGCTCCGCCGCCATATTTTCCATAAGGTCGGCAATCGTGTCGCCGGTTGACTGCATCTCGGCACCTGACCAGGGGAAGCCGCTCGCCGCCGTCGGATAAACACCCGTTGTATGATCAACAAAATACGCATCAAAACCACTGCGCTTGATTTCCTCATACGACAAGTTCCTTGTAAGCTGGTGCACTATCGCACCAATCATCTCAAGATGACCCAGCTCCTCCGTACCTATATCCGTCAGCAAGCCTTTTAGCTCCGGGTACGGCATCGCAAAACGCTGACTGAGATACCTCAAGGATGCTCCCAACTCACCGTCCGGACCGCCATATTGTGAAATAATTATGCTTGCGTATTTTGCGTTGGGTGTGGTGATTTTTACGGGATACTGTAATTTTTTTTCGTATACAAACATCAGTTATTTCCCCCTAAGTCCCACGGCCACGGATTTTTGAGCCACGATACACCGGGGTCTGAATTTGAATAAAGAGGGCCGAACTGTTCTTCAAATTCGGCAACGAGCTTTTCGTTTTTCTCCTCATATTTTTTGTAAAGTGCAAGCGCACTGAGGTCATCGGGATGTGTATCAAGATAAAGATGCAGCTCCCACATTGCAAACTGAACGGCATCTATCTGCTGCAAAAGCATTGCTCTTGTCATCTTGCACCACGTCCGACAAAGGGCTTGTCGAGCACAGGAAAAAGTGTGCCCGTTTTGAGCGCTTTCATTTCGTCATATGTCGTCATATCTGTTTGAAAAGGAACGTACGCCATTGCAACAACGGGATTTTCGGGCAAGGTCTTTGTGAAGCCCGATTGTATCGTCGGCACAGCTTTTCCGCCGAATCCCATGGTCGCCTTAGCGGAACGATCATACGGAAAATTATTCAACCTGATTATCTCCTTAATATTTTTTGGCATTGCCTATTAACAAAATATGCCGCAACCCTCCAAACGACACAAACAGGATGAGGAAAATATCAGCAATAAGGGCTCCCCACAGAACAAGCATCTGTAAGGAGCCCTTGTTTTTTGATATATTGAGCTTCATATTTTTTCTTTGTAAAGCTCCTCGCAGAGCTTACCGAGCTGCGGCATTTTCAAAGCTTCGACTCGCACGGTTGCCGGCAATCCCGCCGCTTCAATTGCCTTTATCACCGTTTCCTTGGGAATTCCCGTGCCTGCACTTATTCCGTTTGATGCCGTTTTTCTGCGTTGGCTGAACGCTGCTTTTACCATTGAAAAGAAAAACTTTTCGTCGCTGACGGCAATCGGCGGTTCATTGAGAATATCCATTCTGATAACGGCACTGTCAACATTCGGCGATGGCATAAAGGAGCCTCTTGAAACATCAAACAGCTTTTGAGCTTTGGCATAATAATTAACGGCAACCGTTACCGCTCCCGATGCTCTTGACCCTACATCCGCACAAAGCCTTGCCGCCGCCTCCTTCTGCACCATAACTGTTACAGCCTCAAGCCTCAAGCGGCTCTCCAGCAGACGCATAATTACAGGTGAGGTTATGTAGTACGGCAGATTTGCGCATACAACAACGGGCATATCGCCAAATTCTTCCTCAATAATTTTTTGCAAATCAACCTTGAGGATATCGCCGTTGATTATTTTTACATTATCGAATTCGGCAAGAGTTTCGTCAAGGACAGGCAGAAGTCTTGTATCAAGCTCTATACAAACAACCCTATCCGCACGCTTGGCAAGCTCGGCGGTCAAAACTCCTATACCTGCTCCGACCTCAAGCACACCGACACCCTCACGGGCTCCGCCCTCCTCGGCAATTCTGGGGCACACTCCGGGGTTGATGATAAAATTTTGACCGAGTGCCTTTGAAAAAGTGAAGCCATGACGTGTCAAAACCGCTTTTATCACATTTATATCCGATAAATTATTCATAATTACCTCTTTAAATATTGCAATTTTTCCTGAAAGCATATATAATATTACATTATAAAAGGCAATTTGTCAATCAGGGGGATTATTATGAAGATTTTGGTAACAGGCGGAGCAGGATATATCAGCTCTCACACCTGCGTGGAGCTGCTCAATGCAGGCTATGAGGTTGTCATCCTCGACAATTTCTACAACAGCTCTCCCGAGGTTCTCAACAGAATAGGAGAGCTGACGGGTAAAAAATTTGATTTTTATGAGTGCGATATAAGAGACCGCAGCGGACTTGACAAGGTGTTTTCCGAGCAAAAAATTGATGCGGTTATTCATTTTGCAGGGCTCAAAGCCGTTGGTGAAAGCGTTGCCAAGCCGCTTGAATATTATGAAAACAATGTCGGCGGAACGGTTACGCTTTGTGAGGCTATGCGTGACGCAGGCTGTAAAAAAATCGTTTTCAGCTCATCTGCAACGGTTTACGGAATGAACAACCCCTCACCGCTTAAAGAATCAATGCAAATCGGCGGAACAACCAATCCTTACGGCACTACGAAATATATGATTGAGCTGATTTTGCAGGACCTTTACACCTCCGACAAGGCTTGGAGCATTGCACTGCTGCGCTATTTCAATCCGATAGGAGCGCACGAAAGCGGAAGAATCGGTGAAAATCCGAACGGAATTCCCAACAACCTTATGCCTTACATCACTCAGGTTGCCGTAGGCAAGCTTGACCATCTCAATGTTTTCGGCAATGATTATAACACGCCCGACGGTACCGGTGTGCGTGATTACATCCACGTCGTTGACCTTGCTCTCGGTCATATCAAGGCAGTTGAAAAAATTGCCGACGAAAGCGGTGTAAACATTTATAATCTCGGCACAGGCATAGGCTACAGTGTGCTTGACGTTGTAAAGGCTTTTGAAAAAGCAAGCGGAATGCCGATAAAATATGAAATTGTTCCCCGCCGTCCGGGCGACCTTGAAACCTGCTATTCCGACCCGTCAAAGGCGAAGTCGGAGCTCGGTTGGGTTGCCGAAAGAGGACTTGAAAAAATGTGCGAGGACTCCTGGAGATGGCAAAAAAACAATCCGAAAGGCTATTGATAAATGGAATTTTACGAAAACAGCCGCGAACCGGAGGTAGCTGTGCTTGTCGGTGTGGATATGGGAACCTACAACGCCGAGGTTTCAATGGATGAGCTTGAGGAGCTCGCAAGAACAGCAGGAGCAACGGTAGCGGCCAAGGTTATTCAAAAAAAGGATAAGCCCGACACAGCAACGTATGTCGGCTCGGGACGACTTGAGGAAATAAAAGAATTTTCTCAGGCAAACGATATTGACCTGCTGATTTTTGACGGTGAGCTTACGCCGTCACAGCAGAGAAACATTGAAGACGAAACCGATATCAGGGTTGTTGACAGAACCACGCTCATCCTTGATATTTTTGCCGCAAGAGCAAGAAGCAATGAGGGTAAAATTCAGGTTGAGCTGGCACAGCTTAAATATGCTCTGCCTCGGCTCGGCGGTAAGGGTGCCGAAATGTCACGCTTGGGCGGCGGTATCGGCACAAGAGGACCCGGCGAAAGCAAGCTCGAAAGCGATCGACGTCATATTCGCCGCAGAATTCAAAGCTTGCAGGAGGAGCTTGCCGAAATTGCCAAACGACGTGAAAATCTCCGTGCAAGACGTGAAAAGGACGGCGTTGAGACAGTTGCCATAGTCGGTTATACCAATGCCGGCAAATCAACGCTTATGAACGCCCTGACCGATGCCGGCGTGCTTGCCGAAAACAAGCTTTTTGCAACGCTTGACCCCACATCAAGAGCCTTAACTCTGCCCGATGGCAGAACGGTTATGCTCATTGACACGGTAGGTCTTGTCCGCCGACTTCCCCATCAGCTTGTTGATGCCTTCCGCTCAACGCTTGAAGAAGCGGCAAATGCAACGGTAATACTTAACCTTTGCGATGCCTCGGATGAGTGCTGTACCGAGCATTTAAGCGTGACAATGAATCTGCTTGCGGCTCTCGGCTGTGCCGAAAAGCCTATAATTTCCGTGCTCAACAAGTGCGACCTTTGCAGAGGCTCCTTTTTTCTCCCCGCTCAGGGCGAATTTATTATGATATCCGCAAAAACCGGTGAGGGGCTTGGAAATTTGCTTGCAAAAATTCAGCTTTCACTTCCGCTGACAAGAAAAAAAGCCGAGCTTTTGATTCCGTACAGCGACGGTGGATTGGTAAATTATATCCGTGAGGAGGGCGTCCTAATTCAAGAGGACTACCGTGCCGACGGAATTTATATCAAGGCAATAGTCGATGTCCGCTTTCTCGAAAAGCACAGCGATTTGATAATAGGATAATAAAAATCGGTTGTTACGCAATAGCGAGCAACCGATTTTTTATATTTACGATTTCGATTTTATTTGCAATAAACCCTTATCAATCCGACTTCCTCGGCAACAACCTTGTAGCCTGCTTCGATATACGGCTTCTCGATTTCCGCCGCCTTGACCGAGGTTGTGTATCTCAAATCAAGCACAAGATAATCCGTATCAACCTTTGAATGGTAATGCTGTTCATAAATCACATCACGCTCAGAAAGCCTCGGCACAAAAAAAGTTGAAGCCGTAACGCTTGCATCCTCGGGAATTTCATCAAGAATTTCCGTGATTTTTTCAAAATTCTCTTTGTTGGTGCTGTATGTAACCGCATAGCTTGTAAAACGCGGATACATAAGCGAGAGCATCATAACAACGCTTATAAATGCGGAAGTAAGCGAAAGATAATTTTGCTTCATTTTATCCTTTTCGGAAAGATTTATAACGGCGGCATAGAATAAAAATGCCGTTATTCCAAACGAATACTGCTTGCCCAAATCGCACTGATAATAATAATCCGAAAGCAGATTTATAAGCATCGGGCAAAGAAGCATCAGCCGTGAAAATTTCTTGGACATAAAAGGAAGCATTGCTATCGGAGCAAGCATTTGAATGACATAAAGCAGCTTGCTCGAATCGGTCGAAATTCCTCTGAAAAGCTCGTTTACCGCCAAAATCGGACTTTCAAAAACATTCCTTACAACGGCTGAAAGTCCCTCGTCAGCAAGCTTCAAATTCGCAAATCTGCCCGACATTATTCCCTCACCGAAATGCGAAATATAGTATACGGCAAAGGCGAAATACGCAGCGGCGGCAGCCATAAGAAGCACGCTGTTTTTCCAATCCTTTTTGGAAATCAGAATGTAGACCGCAAAGATGAAAACGTAGGCAAACGCCTCCTCCTTAACGGTAAACGTGAGCACCGCAAAGAGGAAAAACGGCAGGCTTTTACCTTTTTCGTAAAAATAGAACATCCAAAGCAGAAACGGCAGAATAAAGCAATTTTCGTGGAAATCATAAATGCTGCCGTAGTTTATTGCGGGGAACGCAAAAAAAGCTATCGTCAAAAACATCTTTGTTGTGCCGTCAAGCTTGTATTTTCTCATCAAAAGCACAAGCGGAGCAGCTCCGCTCAAGAGAATAAAAACCTGTGCAAGCTCCACCGTCATCGGTGACGGAAAAATATAATATATCGGCAAAAGCAGATACAAAACCGGTGAAAAATGTACGGCAAAATGAGAAAGCAGCTTATCCCTTTCGCAAGTGGAAAGCGGCTGAAAATGCTCCTTGAGATTGTACATAATGTTGCAGAATATTCCAAAATCAAAATTCGGCATATTATAAATCAGCACTCGCAGCACCATTATTACGGTCAAGAAGGCGGTCAGCAGCAACGCCAACGCACCCGCAACGGTTCTGCAAATCTCCGAGGAGAGGTTGATTTCGAGCCCGGCAAGATACGCATACCTTGCGGCAAGGGCAATTATCAGCACAAAGCCGAGTATCACAATACTGCCCGAAACCCTCATTGCCGATTCAAGCGTAAACAGCAGCACAGACGCCAAAACACAAATAGGCACTGCCTTTATCTCCGAAAAAAAGTGCTGTATTACGGTCTGAATCGCAAAAAAGAACACAAAAACACCGACAAATGCCGCAAGGCTTATGCCTTGGAACATATCAACGCCGACCTGGGAGGTTTTACTGAAAAAAAGCATAATCGCTCCCATAAAAAACCACGATGAAAAAAGCTTGGCAATCAGCTCTTTTCCGACGGCATTGATGATTTTATTCTCTTTCAAATTCATTTTTCTGCCTCCTATATCAGAGCCGCCGACTAACAATAATCGACGGCTGCTTGAATTACATACTTTCGGGAACGGTGATGCGAAGCATTTCGAGAATATTCTTTATCGTATCCCTTACACAAATGCAAAGGTAAAGTCGAGCCTGCATAAGTGCCTCATCCTCGCACTGCACACGGCAGGCATTGTAAAATTTATGGAAAAGAGTGGCAAGGTCAACAGCATAGCGTGTAATCTTTGCCGGGTCATAAAGCTTTGCGGAATTGACGATTTCATTGGTGAGACCTGCAAGATGTCTGATAAGCTCACGTTCCTCGGACTCCTTGAGCATTTCAAGCTCTGTCTCGCCGCAATCACGCGCCTCAATGCCCTCCGACTTGAGCTTTTTGATAATCGAACAAATTCTTGCGTGGGCGTATTGGCAATAGTAAACAGGGTTCTGTGAGCTTTGCTCAACCGCAAGGTCAAGGTCAAACTCCATCTGTGAGCCGGGCTCTCTCATATTAAAGAGAAATCTGACCGCATCAATGGGGATTTCCTCCAAAAGGTCAACAAGCGTTATCGCCTTGCCTGTTCTCTTGGACATTCTGACAACCTCACCGTCACGGGTAAGACGTACAAGCTGCATAAGAATAACGTCAAGCTTATCTCCGCCGACACCTATGGCATCCAAGGCACCCTGCATTCTTGCAACATGACCGTGGTGATCCGCTCCCCAAACATCAATGGCGGTGTCAAAATTTCTTACGGCAAGCTTGTTGCGGTGATATGCGATATCCGCCGCAAAATAGGTCGGATTTCCGTTGGCACGGATAAGCACATCATCTTTAAGCTCAAGCTTGTCGATGCTTTCCTGTGAAAGTCCCTGCTTTTTGAGGCGTTCGGTCTGAACCTCAATGTTCTTGTACCAAAGAGCGCCGTCCTTTTCGTAGGTCAAGCCCTTTTGCTTCATCAGCTCAATGGTTTCCGCAAGCTCACCGTCATTGTGAAGCACGCTTTCGTGGAACCAGGTATCATATTCAATCCTGTATTTTGTGAGGTTATCCTTCATCGCCTGAATATTTTTGGGCAAGGCAAAGTCAACAAGTGCCCTTCTGCGCTGTGCCTCATCGGCATTGATGAATTTATCGCCGTACACATCGGCAAATTCCTGCGCTCTGACCTTGATATCCTCACCGTGATAGCTGTCCTCAGGCAGCTCAACGGCATCCTCGCCCTTATAAAGCTGCTGATATCTGATATCCAAGGAAAGGGCAAATTTATCAATCTGATTGCCGGCATCGTTGATATAGAACTCACGGCTGACCTCATAGCCTGCACAGTCAAGCACCGCCGCAAGGCAGTCACCGAGGGCGCCGCCTCGGGCATTGCCCATATGCATAGGACCCGTCGGGTTTGCGGAAACAAATTCGACGTTAATCCTCTTACCCTTGCCGTAATCCGAACGTCCGTAATCCTTGCCCTTGGCTCTGATATCCTTGAGAATATCCGCATAATAGCGGTCACCGAGGTAGAAATTGATAAATCCCGGACCGGCAACCTCAACACGCTCAAAATATGTTCCGTCAAGCTCCATCTGCAGAACAATTAAATCGGCAATTTTTCTCGGAGCATTTTTGAGCTCTCTTGCCCAAACCATTGCCGCATTGGTGGAAAAATCTCCGTTGGCTCTGTCTGCGGGAACCTCCACATTAAATTCCGCTGTAGGCTCCGTGCCAAAATCGCCGTTTGCGGCAGCTTTCGCCGCTGCGGCTTTGACTGTTTTTCTCAGGTCGTCCTGAACCTTGTTAACTATATATGACATCTAACCGTCCCCTTTTTATATTTCGGTAATACGTATTCTGTTTTTGCTCACCGTGCCGCCGTCGGCATCTATTTCGTAAGAAAAGCTTAATTTATTCAGCCTGCCGCCGTTAAAATTCACCGTGATTTCCGTGCCGGTAAAGCCCATACGGATATCACCTATCGGCGTTGAATAAACGCAAGCATTACGCCTGCCCTTTTCGATTATCATAACCGAGCTGTATGCACCTTTTCGTGTAATTTCGACCCTTTCCGAGCCGAAAGCCTTAATTTCCGTGCGGCAGCCCTTCATTTCCTCCGAGGGCTCATCGTAAACGACCGTAACGGTTTTTTCATCCGCATAAATCTCCGCCGCGGCAGTCATATCGGAATGCTCCGCACTGCCGTCCGTAAGGTGCATATCGTGAATATTTATCGAGCGCTTCATTTTTTCCATTTCTCCATCGCAATTGTAAGAAGCCTGTCGATAAGCTCGCTGTACGGCACACCCGAAGCATCAAAGAGCTTGGGATACATCGAAATGGCGGTAAAGCCCGGAATCGTGTTCGGCTCATTGAGCATAACCTTGCCGTCGGAGCTTCTGACAAAGAAATCCACTCTTGCAAGTCCGCTGCAACCGAGAGCCTTGTATGCGTTGCGTGCGGCTTCTCTGACCTCATTCATCTTTTCCTCGGAAAGTCTTGCCGGAATATGCAATTCGCTCGCAGGGTTGATATATTTTGCTTCATAGTCGTAAAAATCGTTGCAAGCGACAATTTCACCGCATACAGAGGCTACGGGCTCCTCGTTGCCGAGCACGGCACACTCAACCTCCTGACCGACTACACCCTCCTCAAGGACAAGCTTGCTGTCCTCCTTAAACGCCTTATCAATGGCGGCAATGAGCGTTTCCCTGTCCGTCGCCTTGCTTACGCCGACCGAGGAGCCTGCATTCGCCGGCTTGACAAAAATCGGAAAGCCGAGATATTCCTCTGCCCTTGATATGTACTGCTCACGGTTTTTATCGTAATCATATTTGACAGCTCCGAGCCACCTTGCCTGAGGAATACCCGCTGCATCGGCAAGGGTATTTGTCATAATCTTATCCATACAGCACGCCGAGGAAAGCATATCACAGCCAACAAACGGAATACCGGCAAGCTGCAAAAAGCCCTGTATTGTGCCATCCTCACCGTTTTTGCCGTGGAGCACCGGAAAAACAACATCAATGTGTATTTTCTCAACGCCGTCCTTGCCGAAAACAAGGATTCCGTGGTCAGCCCTGTCGGGAGAAATAACAGCCTTGGTCAGGCAGCTCTCATCCTCAAGCCACTTATCCTCGGGAAGCTTGGAGGTGTCACCGTCATATTTCAGCCAACGACCATCCTTGGTTATACCGACAAGAATAAGATTATATTTGTCGCTCGGCGTGTTTTCGATAACCGAGCGTGCGGAAACAACCGAAACATCATGCTCGCTTGATGCTCCGCCGAAAAGGAACAACACATTCTTCATCAAATCACATCCTAAATAAAATTCATAGCTATTCACATTAGATAATGTTAGCATATTAGTCAAATCAAGTCAAGAAAAAAGAATTAACTTTCCTGCGTATCCACAGACTGCACAATTGCGGAATAAAAATGCAAACAATCGGCATACAAATTTGCAAAAAAATAGTGACAAAAGTACATTTATATGTTATAATCTTACTTGTTATGTGTGGCAGTGTACTCATTCGCAAAGCTGCCGTCACCTTCAAATTAAGATTATCGGGCAGGCGGCAGCTCCGCCGCCCAAGTTAAGGAGAAAGCGTATGGAACTTAAAGATGCCTTCAGCTTAATAATAAAGGGAATCGAAAGCACGATGAGCGATCACGGCTTTTCGGCGGTTATACCCGAGTCACTGCAAAAGGGTGAGCCCCCCATTGTAACCAAAAACGGCAGCACCGTTCTTGCATATTCGGGCAAAAACGGCTCCGTAAGAATTCAATTTTTTGAGGGCAAGATTTCCCTTGCCTGTGCCAAATCGCAGGCGGATAACGCCGTTGACGATGATTATAAAACAGTCTCGACAACACTTTTCAACCCTGAAAAGGCAGATAACAGAGATATTCAATACCTCGTCAACGATATCCGTGACGGTATAATCGAAGCCTACGGCAAAAAGAACGGCGGCAAACAAAAGCTGCCTCAGCCGATTTCAAAATCAGCCGCCAAAAACGGCTCGGTATACTACGACCTCAACACGCTCGGCAGCCGCTTTGTCGGTGTTTACCCCGAGCTTAAAGAGATATATAAGGCAAACATTGCAAAATACGGCGAATTTCTTGCCGACGACTTCTTTATCAATTACGGCAACGCAAAATTCCGTGAAACGGTTCAGCAAAACGACCCCCAGAGGATGAAAAGGCTTTTCAATGTGTTGAACGAGGTTTATAACGACGGAACAAACCAAACCCAAAGCGTTATAGTCGTAACCATTCTCGGTTCGCTTTATGACGACGAAAATCTGCTCGCCAACTGCACCGATTATATGGGCGATATGACACTTTCGGTCATCGAAACCAACAAGCTCCTGAGGAAGAAAGCCAACAGAGCAAAGCTGGAGCATCCGCCGCTCTACAAGCCGAAGAAGCAAAAGAAGTCTTCCTTTATGAACACACTGAACGGAGGTAATTAACCGTGGCAAACGAAGAAAAGAATGAACCTATAATCGCCATGGCCGAGGCAGATAATGAGGAATTGCTCGACAAGGCGATGGATACGGTTGTAACCGAGGAATACGGCGCCGACCAGATCCAGGTTCTTGAGGGTCTTGAAGCTGTTCGCAAAAGACCCGGTATGTATATAGGCTCAACCGGTCCGAGGGGACTGCACCACCTTGTGTACGAAATTGTCGATAACTCAATCGACGAGGCTCTTGCCGGCTTCTGTACACACATTGAGGTTGAAATACTTCCCGACAACATCATTTCCGTGCGTGATAACGGACGTGGTATTCCCGTTGCAATGCACGAAAAAATGGGTATTCCCACCCTGACCGTTGTTCTCACCGTTCTGCACGCAGGCGGTAAGTTCGGCGGCAGCGGCTACAAGGTTTCGGGCGGTCTGCACGGTGTCGGCTCCTCCGTTGTTAACGCACTTTCCGAATGGATGGAAGCCGAGGTTTCCCGTGACGGTCATATTCATTATCAAAAATTCTCACGCGGCAATGCGGTCTGCGATATGAAAATAATCGGAGATACCGAGCAAACCGGTACTCTTATCCGCTTTAAGCCCGACCCCGAAATATTCACCGAAACCACCGAATACGACTTTGACGTGCTTGAAAGAAGATTGCGTGAATCCGCATTCCTCAATGCGGGGCTTTCAATCAAGCTCACCGATTTAAGAGATGCCGAAAACGTCGTCGAAAAGGTTTATTGCTATGAGGGCGGACTTTCCAGCTTTGTTGAATACATCAACACAAGCCGAGCTCTGACTCCCCTGCACACACCGCCGATACACATTTCCACAACCGTGGACGATAAATCGGCTGAAATTGCACTTGCATATAACGACAGCTACAACGAGATTATTCTCTCCTTTGCCAACAACGTACACACCGTTGACGGCGGTACGCATGAAACCGGCTTCAAAACCGCTTTAACTCGTGTTTTCAACGATTACGGCAAGAAATACGGCATACTCAAGGACAGCGACAAAAAGCTCTCCGGTGAAGATGTCCGTGAGGGACTTTCCGCCGTCATAAGCGTAAAGCTGACCGAGGCTCAATTTGAGGGTCAGACAAAGGGCAAGCTCGGAAACACCGAAATGACCGGTATGGTTTCCTCCCTTGTTTACGAAAAGCTGATGACCTATTTTGAGGAAAACCCCTCGGTTGCAAAGGCGATTTTCTCCAAGGCGCTTGACGCTTCAAGAGCAAGGGAAGCCGCAAGAAAGGCTCGTGACCTCGCTCGCCGCAAGGGCGCACTCGAAAGCAACTCACTCCCCGGCAAGCTCGCCGATTGCACCGAAAAAAGTGCCGACAGCACCGAGCTTTACATCGTCGAGGGAGATTCCGCGGGCGGCTCCGCAAAGGAGGGACGCGACAGGCAGTTCCAGGCAATTCTTCCTCTTTGGGGTAAAATGCTCAACGTCGAAAAATCACGTCTCGATAAGGTTATAACCAACGAAAAGCTTGTTCCCATCGTTACCGCTCTCGGTACGGGAATCGGTGAGGATTTTGATTTGGAAAAGCTTCGTTACGACAAGGTTGTTATTATGGCCGATGCCGATGTTGACGGTGCTCATATCCGAACACTTCTTCTCACCTTCTTCTTCAGATATATGCGACCGCTGATTGATACAGGTCACGTCTATTTGGCGCAGCCTCCCCTTTTCAAGGTTAGCAAGGGCAAAAAGCACGCCTACGCCTTCTCCGACGAGGAGCGTGACCGCCTTATTGAAGAAATGGGCGGAAGCTGCGATATCCAGCGATACAAGGGTCTCGGTGAGATGGATCCCATTCAGCTTTGGGAGACCACCATGGATCCAAAAACCAGAATTATGCTGCGTGTTACTCTTGAGGATGCGATGGAGGCAGACGAAACCTTCTCTATCCTTATGGGCGATAAGGTTGAGCCACGCCGTGACTTCATAGAGAAGAACGCAAAATATGTCGAAAATCTTGATGTATAAAGGAGGGAAACAAGATGGCTAAGCAAGAGGGTTATCATCCGGACGAAAATTTCAAAGAAAATCTGGAAAACACCACTATATATAATGTAGATATCAATAAGGAAGTCAGGAAATCCTTCCTTGATTATTCAATGTCAGTTATTGTTTCCCGTGCATTGCCCGACGTGCGTGACGGCTTGAAGCCCGTTCATCGCCGTATCCTTTACACAATGTACGAAAACAACCTGACGCCCGACAAGGCGTACCGTAAATGTGCCGACACCGTCGGTTCCGTGCTCGGTAGATATCACCCCCACGGTGACACCTCCGTTTACGATGCAATGGTTCGTCTGGCGCAAACCTTTTCAATGAGATATATCCTCGTTGACGGTCACGGTAACTTCGGTTCCATCGACGGCGACCCTGCCGCTGCCTACCGATATACCGAGTCCAGAATGAGCAAAATGGCTCTCAAGATGCTGACCGATATCGACAAGGACACAATAGATTTCACCACCAACTACGATGACAGACTTAAAGAGCCTACCGTACTCCCCTCCCGTTTTCCAAACATTCTCGTAAACGGTTCAATGGGTATTGCCGTCGGTATGGCAACCAACATTCCTCCGCACAATCTGCGTGAGGTAATTGACGGTATGTGTTGCCTTATCGACAACCCCGATGCTTCGCTCGATGAGCTTATGGAGCATATCAAGGGTCCCGATTTCCCGACCTACGGCATAATTATGGGACATTCGGGAATGAGAGCCGCCTACGCAACCGGACGCGGAAAAATCGTTGTCCGTGCCCGTGCGGAAATTGTTGAAAAGAAAAACGGCAGATTTGAAATTAAGGTTACGGAAATTCCGTACAACGTCAACAAAGCACGTCTTATCGAAAGCATTGCAGACCTTGTTAAGGATAAAAAGATTGAGGGCATTTCCGATATCAACGACTATTCCTCAAAGGCAGGTATGCACATTTCCATCGACCTCAAGCGTGACGCAAATCCGCAGGTCGTTCTCAATCAGCTTTATTCCTTTACTCAGCTTCAAACCACCTTCGGCGTTATCCTGCTTGCAATAGTCAACGGTGAGCCGAAAATCCTTACGCTCAAGGAAATTCTTCAGCATTATATCAAATTCCAGCAGGAGGTTGTTACCAGAAGAACACGTTACGACCTCAAAAAGGCTCAGGACAGAGCTCATATTCTTGAGGGACTTCTCACCGCTCTCGATTTCATTGATGAGGTTATTGAAATTCTCCGCAAATCAAAGAGCATAAACGAAGGTAAGGAAGCCCTTATGGAGCGTTTCGGTCTTGACGACGTTCAGGCTCAGGCCATTGTCCAAATGCGTTTGGGACAGTTGACCGGACTTGAAAGAATCAAGATTGAGGATGAGCTTGCAGAGCTCAAGGCAAAAATCACAGAATTCCTCGAATTGCTTGCCGACGAGCATAAGCTCCTTGCCCTTGTTAAGGCAGAGGCAATGGAGGTTGCCGACAAATACGGCGACGACCGCCGCACCGAGATTATGAATGTTTCGGGCGAGGTTGATATCGAGGACCTTATCCCCGAGGAAACCTGCGTGTTTACACTCACCGATTTCGGCTATATCAAGCGTATTCCGATGTCGGAATATCAAACCCAGCGCAGAGGCGGAAAGGGTATCAAGGGTCTGACAAGGCGTGAGGACGATATCGTTAAAACGATGTTCACCGCCTCAACACACGACCATATCGCTTTCTTCACCTCAAAGGGCAGAACCTTTAGGCTCAAGGGCTATGAAATTCCCGAGGGCTCAAGAACAAGCAAGGGTATGAACATTGTCAACCTGCTTCCGCTTGAATCGGACGAAACCATCTCCTCAATGAATTACGGCAGAGATGACGATTACAAATATCTTTGTATGTTCACACGCAACGGTATAATCAAGCGCTCCGCTGTTTCCGAATATGCTAATATCCGCCGCACCGGTGTTATTGCCATCACCCTTGATGAGGGCGATGAGCTTGCATGGGTAAAGATGACAAGAGGCAACGATGATATTATTGTCGCAACCAAAAAAGGTATGTCAATTCGCTTCAACGAAAATGATGCCCGTCCCATCGGCAGAACCGCAAGAGGCGTTAAGGCAATTGAGCTTGCCGAGGGCGATGAGGTTATCGGCGTTGCAACAGTTGAGGAGGACAAGTCAATCCTCACCGTCAGCGAAACCGGTTACGGTCGAATCAGTGACTTTGACAATTACCGCGTTCAGTCCAGAGGCGGTAAGGGTCTTATCAATTATCATACCGAAAAGAACGGCGACGTTGCCGCAGTTACATCCGTCAGTGACGAAAACGATATCATCCTCATTTCATCCGACGGTATCATCATTCGTATTCCTGCCGACGGCATCAGCAAATTTGCACGACCGTCCAAGGGTGTCCGTGTGATGAGAATTTCCGAGGGTGAAAAAATTGTCACCCTCACCCCCGTTGAGAAAGAGGAGGAGGAAGCCTCGGCGGAAAATGTGCAGGAGGCTGATTCAGCAGAAAGCACAGAAGCCGTCTCACCGGAAAATCAATCCGACGAACAATAAAATGTACAAAACCTGAAACGGAGGTACTATATGAATATTGCTATTATCGCACATGATACCAAAAAAGAGCTTATGACACAGTTCTGTATCGCCTATTGCGGAATTTTCAGCCGACACAGGCTTTTTGCAACAGGCACAACCGGCAAGCTCGTTTCCGATGCTACGGGTTTGGAAATAACCACCTTTCTCCGCGGTTCACAGGGCGGCGACCAGCAGATAGGTGCTCTCATCGCCTGCAACGAAATAGATATGCTGCTCATCTTTAACGATCCGCTTGATGCCAAGGAGCATGAGCCCAATGTTATGAGCCTGCTCAGACTTTGCGACGTTCACAATGTTCCCGCCGCAACCAATATTGCAACTGCCGAAGCACTCATCCATTCGCTCGACAGAGGCGATCTTGACTGGAGAGATATTGTCAATCCCAAATTCTAAGGAGTTTTTCTATGGCACTTATTACAAAGGCTATCAAGGGAACGCAGGATTTACTTCCCAACGACAGCCATAAAAATCAATTTGTCGAAAGCACCATGCTCAGCATTGCGGAAAGCTTCGGCTTCAAAGAAATCCGCACTCCCGTTTTTGAGCACACGGAGCTTTTCACACGCTCGGTCGGTGACACAACCGACGTTGTTCAAAAGGAAATGTATACCTTTGACGACAAGGGCGGTCGCTCAATAACCCTCCGCCCCGAGGGTACCGCAGGCGCAGCAAGAGCCTTTCTTGAGCATGGGCTGCAAAACGAGCCCATGCCGCAAAAGGTCAGCTATCTCACCTCCTGCTACCGTTACGAAAAGCCGCAGGCAGGCAGACTGCGTGAATTTCACCAGTTTGGCGTTGAGTGCTACGGCACCGACTCCCCTGCCGCAGATGCAGAGGTAATATCACTCGGCAACGAGCTTTTCGGCTTCCTCGGTGTTGACAGGATAAGTCTTGAAATCAATTCAATCGGCTGCCCCGAATGTCGCAAAAAATATCAGGAGGCACTCAAGGCATACTTTGCCTCTCGCAAGGATGAGCTTTGTCCGACCTGCCTTGAAAGACTTGAAAGAAATCCGATGCGAATTCTTGACTGCAAAAGCCCGATTTGCCACGAAATAGCTCAAGAGGCACCGATAATCCTTGACTATCTTTGTGGGGATTGCCACGACCATTTTGAAAAGGTTAAAATGTACCTTGATGCTATGGGAATTTCCTACACGGTCAATCCGCACATTGTTCGCGGTCTTGATTATTACACACGCACGGTATTTGAATTTGTTACAGATGCTCTCGGTGCTCAAAGTGCCGTTTGTGCCGGCGGTCGTTATGACGGACTGGTTGAGGAAATCGGCGGTCCCCATGTTCCGGCTCTCGGCTTTGCGCTCGGAATCGAAAGAATTCTTCTTTTGCTCGAAGCAAGAGGAATTGAGCTTCCGGCGGCAAATGTGCCCGAAATTTACATCGCCAGCATCGGTGAAGCTGCACTGACAAGGGCAGCAAGCCTTGCGCTTGAGCTGCGTCAGTCCGGAATTTCGGCACAATTTGACGTTGTCGGTCGCTCCGTCAAGGCTCAGATGAAATATGCCGACAAAATCGGCGCAAGATTTACCACAGTCCTCGGTGATGACGACATCGCCGCAGGCGTTGCAAGGGTCAAAAATATGGAAAACGGTGAGGTTCAGGAAATATCTCTTGAAAGCTTTGCCGATGATTTTATGGAATATTCGCTTCAGTCCGCTGCAACAAAGCTCCAAAATGCCACCGCAGACGATTTGGAAAGTGTGGATTTGAACAAAATTTTAGGAGGCTTAATATAATGGACTTTATGACAGGCTTAAAGCGTACCGACTATTGCGGTGAGCTTAGACTCGCAGACGTCGGTAAAGAGGTTGTTGTTGCCGGCTGGGTACAGCGTCAGCGTGACCTCGGAGCACTCATTTTTATAGACCTGCGTGACAGAACAGGAATTGTTCAGCTCGCATTCGGTGAAAGCACCGATAAAGAGATTTTTGACAAGGCATTTTCCGCAAGAAGCGAATTTGTGCTTATGGCAAAGGGAACTGTCCGTGAGCGTTCCTCCAAAAATATGGAAATCCCAACGGGCGAAATCGAAATCGACGTGACCGATCTGCGAGTTCTCGGCAAGAGTGAAACTCCGCCGTTTGAAATTGTTGAGGATTGCCAGACCTCGGAGCTTACAAGACTTAAATACCGCTATCTTGACCTTCGCCGTCCCGATTTGCAGCGTAATATAATTATGCGTCACAAGATTTGCAAAATCACCCGTGACTATTTTGACGAAAACGGCTTTATCGAAATCGAAACACCCATCCTCATTCGTTCCACTCCGGAGGGTGCAAGAGATTTCCTTGTCCCCAGCCGAATCCACAACGGCACGTTCTATGCACTCCCCCAGTCACCTCAGCTTTACAAGCAGCTCTCAATGGTAGCGGGCTTTGACCGCTATATGCAGATTGCACGTTGCTTCCGTGACGAGGATTTGCGTGCCGACCGTCAGCCGGAATTTACCCAAATCGACCTTGAAATGTCCTTTGTTGATATGGAGGACGTGCTTGCAATCGGTGAGGGCTATATGCAGAGGGTTTTCAAGGAGGCTCTCGGCGTTGATATTCAGCTTCCGCTTCCTCGCCTTACATATAAGGAGGCTATGGAGCGCTACGGCTCGGACAAGCCCGACACACGCTACGGTATGGAGCTTTACGACTTGAGCGATATCGTCAAGGACTGCGGCTTCGGCGTTTTCAGCAATACCGTTAAGGAGGGCGGCTCCGTCAGAGGAATTACCGCCAAGGGTGCGTTCAAATCGCTTTCCAGAAAAGAAATTGACAAGCTCACCGAATCCGTCAAGGGCAACGGTGCAAAGGGACTTGCATGGGCAAGGCTCGGAGAGGACGGCTCTGTTTCCTCCTCTTTTGCAAAGTTCATCACCGAGGACGAGCTCAAATCCATTCTCGAAAAGGCAAATGCAGAAGCAGGTGACGTTGTTCTCATCATTGGCGACGTTAAAAATTCAATCGTATTCAACGCTTTGGGTGCTCTGCGTCAGGAGGTTGCCAAAAAACTCGGTATAATTCCCGAGGGTCAGTTCAATCTCCTTTGGATTACGGAATTCCCGTTCTTTGATTGGGACGAGGACAGCAAGACATGGGTTGCAATGCACCACCCGTTCACCGCTCCGATGGATGAATGTCTCGAATACCTCGAAACCGACAAGGCAAAGGTCAGGGCAAAGGCGTACGACCTTGTTCTCAACGGAATTGAGCTTTCATCGGGCTCTATCAGAATCACAAATCCCGACCTCCAAAGCAGAATTTTCTCCCTGCTCAACCTCACCGAGGAGGAGGCTTACGCAAAATTCGGCTACCTGCTCGATGCATTCAAATACGGTGCACCGCCGCACGGCGGAATGGGCATCGGTCTTGATCGACTTGTAATGCAGATGCTTGGCTGCGACAGTCTCAGAGACGTTGTCGCATATCCGAAGGTTCAAAATGCAAGTGAGCCGATGACAGGCTGCCCGGCAGAGGTTGACGACCTCCAGCTTGACGAATTGGGCATTAAGCTCAAATAATCAAATATGTCAAAAGGTTCGCACAGCAAAATGTGCGAACCTTTTTTACGCTTTTATTATTGTTTCCCCGTCGGACAATGTCAACGGTAAAGCTTTTTATGTGTTTGCGATGTTCAACCGAGTCTCCACCTTTGTTGAAGAATCACCGTTTCTCCGCTGTCGCCTTCGTGGTCATAAAACACCGTGAGAATATCGCCGTTATCAAGCTCGATTGAGCACGGATATCCCAAATCGGAATTAACTCCGTCATAAATTCTATAATCCGTGTCCCACGTTTCACCGCCGTCGGAGCTGAACATCGCCATTATTCCGTAAGGTCTTTCACGTCTACCGTAAACCGAAATCAGCAAGCCCGATGAGTGGCACAGCAGATGTGCCGGAGAGCCGCCTTTATCGCTCAAAAGCTGTCTCGGCTCACTCCAGCTTTTGCCGCCGTCCGCCGAGCACGACTGAAAAACAGTAAAATAACCGCCCTCCTGAACACGAATGTGGCAAAGCAGAGTGCCGTCCGCAAGCTCAACGGCGTGAGGCTCACAGCTCAAAAGTCTTTCGCCGTTGCGGTAAATCGGCGGAACAGAGCCGAGATATTCGGTCGTACCGTCAATATTTATTTTGTGTGCCTGAACCTCATCGCTTTCGCCCATCAGCGATTCGGTGGGGTTAAATGTTCTGCCCACCCATATCAGCGTTCCGTCCCGTGTAACAAGAGGTCCGTGCGGAGAGGTCACGGGGCATTTGTAAATTTCACCGAACGTAACTCCGCAATCGTGACTTATTCTGAACTCCGAGCCGAGATATCTCTGCTCCTCCTCATCGGTTATCATATCAAGATAATCCTTGACAAAGGACTTATCTACCCAGCCTCGGAAATTCACTTCCTTCTCAAAAACCTTTTCGGCGTTCCATTCCCTTTGAAACTGAACCGATTTGTTGAAGGAGGTCACAATGACACCGCTCTTGCCAAAGGGCAAAATCCCGGCATCACGGTCATCGAGAGGGGTATCTATCACGGGTGCGGGCAAAGTGTAGGTGTTGCCGTCATCCTCGCTGTAGGAAATAACCGCCTTGCCGAAGGGACAAATATGTGCATACCTGTAGCCCGAGGCAACCACGGCAATTTTGCCGTTTTGCAGCCCGGCAATGCTCGGCCAGCCAAAATATTTCGCCTTACCGTCGGGATTGCTCATTATTTTTTGAGTTTTTCCGATAAGCCTTAGCTCCATACGCTCACATCCTATGCATTATTTATGACAGCTTGTGTATAAAAAGACCGCTCATCAGCTTAGGCTCAAACCAAGTGGATTTCGGCGGCATTATCTTGCCTGCGTCCGCAATATCGGTAAGGTCATCAAGCGTTGTCGGATACATTGAAAATGCAACACGCATATCGTTTTTCACTCTGCGTTCAAGCTCACCGAGACCTCGGATTCCGCCGATAAAATCAATTCTCTTGTCGGTTCTCGGGTCGTCAATACCAAAAATCGGTGAAATCACATTGCTTTGAAGTATGGAAACATCAAGCTGTTCAACAGGGTCATTGGCATCAAATGTGCCGTCCTTTGCGGTAAGCTTGTACCAAGCTCCGTCAAGCAGCATTCCGAATGTGTGCTTTTCGATCGGCTTATAAGCCTCAACTCCCTGCTTTTCAATTTCAAAATTCTCACCGAGCTTTGCCATAAGCTCCTTTGAAGAAAGTCCGTTCAAATCACTTATGACACGGTTATAGTCCATTATTTCAAGCTCATCCGTAGGGAAAAGCACCGCAAGGAAAAAATTAAATTCTTCCTCTCCCGTGTAATCGGGATTTTGTTCACGACGCATTTTTCCGACCTTGACGGCAGATGCCGCCCTGTGATGTCCGTCCGCAATATAAAGCGACTCCGTCTTGCCGAATTTCTCCGAAATCATTTTTATTGTTTCGGGGCAGTCAATGACCCAAACGGTATTTTGCACGCCGTCACTGACAAAATCATAGACGGGATTATGGCTGTTTTTCCAGCTCTCAACCGTTTCTGAAATGCACTTATTGGGCTGATAGGTCAAAAAAATCGGTCCCGTGTTCGCATCGCAGTAATTAACGTGGTTAATTCTGTCAGCCTCCTTATCGGCTCTTGTCAGCTCATGCTTCTTTATTACATTATTAATATAGTCATCTATGGCGGTGCAGCCGACCAAGCCGGTCTGACTTCTGCCGTTCATAATCTGACGGTAGATATATACGCAGGGCACGGATTCCTCCTTGCAAACGCCTTGGGCCACCAACGCATCAAGGTTTTCCCTCGCCTTGAGATAAACTCTTTCGTCATAAAGGTCAATCGAGGGGTCAAGATCCACCTCCGCCTTATCAACGTGCAGAAATGAATAGGGGTTGCCCTTAACAGCCTCCCTTGCCTCATCACTGTTCATTACATCATAGGGCAAAGCCGCCACCGCTTCCGCCTTTTCGGGAACGGGTCTTATTGCCTTAAACGGTCTGAAAATTGCCATAAAATTCACTCTCCTGTCCTAACGGACAATAAAAATTTACACTTACAATATTACTATATTCAGCTTGAATATGTCAAGCAAACGGTGAATAAAATAAAAGAAAGCCGCCTCACACTGGAAGCGGCGCAAATTAATCTTCATCGTTATAGTCAAGAAGCCAATCGAGGCTGACATTAAGCGACTCGGCAATAGCCTTGAGCTCATAATCGGCAACTCCTCTGAGCTGACCCTCAAGCTTTGAAAGACCCGATGCATTAAGATCCACACCTCTGATTTGAAGCTGTGCAAGCAAATCCTTCTGCTTCATACCGATTGCTTTTCTCTGCTGTTCAACCTTGGCACCGATGATATTCATATCGCCAAGCGGTTGTTTTCTTGTTCTCATAAAAAAGACCTCCCTGTTCGTGAAAACGCAACAAAATGCTTTTAATATGATATCACAATGACCAAACAAAAACAATATGAAAAATGCAAATAAAATTTTTTTGACAAAAATCGACTATTTTTCTTGATATGTCTACATTTTTTGTGCAAGATTACCTCTGATAATTTCTATTCTGAGATATAGCTTTTTTCATAATAAATATTTACTCTTTTGATTGAAAATACCTTGGTTAAATGCTATAATATTTAAAAATTCAAAGGCGGTGCCAAAATGAACGATTTAAAACAACGAAACCTTACCATGCTCACCGATTTTTACGAAATCACAATGGCGAACGGCTATTTCCTTAACGGTAAAGGAAACACTACCGCTCAATTTGATATGTTTTTCAGAACAATTCCCGACAAAGGCGGATTTGCGATAATGGCAGGTGTTGAACAGCTTGTCGAATATCTCGAAAACCTCAGCTTTTCCGAGGATGATATCGAATATCTCCGCAGCAGAGGCTTTTGTGAGGAATTTCTCGATTATCTCAGGAATTTTAAATTTGAATGTGATGTTTACAGCGTTCCCGAGGGAACTCCGATTTTCCCCCGTGAGCCCATTGTAACGGTAAAGGGTCCCGTAATGCAGGCACAATTTATCGAAACCATGGTTTTGCTTGCAATCAACCATCAAAGTCTTATCGCAACCAAGGCAAACCGAGTTGTCCGTGCGGCACAGGGTCGCCCGATAATGGAATTCGGTTCACGCCGTGCCCAGGGCTTTGACGGTGCCGTTTACGGAGCAAGAGCCTCTTATATCGCAGGCTGTGTCGGCACCGCCTGCACAATTGTTGACCGTGAATTCGGTGTTCCGGCACTCGGCACGATGGCTCATAGCTGGGTTCAGCTTTTCGATTCAGAGCTGGATGCCTTCTGCGCCTATGCAAGAAGCTATCCCGATGACTGCACACTGCTTGTCGATACCTACAATGTTCTCAAATCCGGTATTCCGAACGCTATTGAGGCATTTAAGCGTGAGGTTCTCCCCAGAGGCTTCCGTCCCAAGGGAATACGAATTGACAGCGGCGATATCACCTACCTTTCCAAAAAAGCAAGGGTAATGCTCGACGAGGCAGGCTTTGAGGATGTCAAGATTGTCGCCTCCAACTCGCTCGATGAGTATATTATCCGTGATATGCTGCTCCAAGGGGCAAAGGTCGATTCCTTCGGCGTTGGTGAAAGACTGATAACAGCCTCCTCCGCTCCGGTTTTCGGCGGAGTTTACAAGCTCTGTGCGGTTGAGGAAAACGGTGAAATGAAGCCGAAAATCAAGCTCAGCGAAAACGCCGCAAAGGTCACCACTCCGGGAGCAAAGAAGCTCTGGCGTCTTTACGATAACGAATCGGGCAAGGCTCTTGCGGATGTTATCACGCTTGAGGACGAAACGATCGACGACAGCCACGACTACGAAATTTTTGACCCGGACTACACCTGGAAGCGTAAAAACGTCTATAATTTCACCGCACGTCAGCTTCTTGAGCCGCTTTTCATAAATGGCAAGAGGGTCTATGAATACAAGGACATCAACGATATCAAAAAATACTGCTTGCAGCAGGTTGATACTCTTTGGGATGAGGTCACACGATTTGAAAATCCGCACAACTACTACGTTGACCTTTCGCAAAAGCTTTGGGACGTCAAAAACGACCTCATCAATCAATACAGTAAAAAGTAAAAAATAAAAAGCGGCTTGTTAAAAGTCGCTTTTTTGTGTCTGTCAATAATATCTCATAACCGCAACGACCTTGCCGAGAATTTCACATTCCTCAACAATAATCGGCTCATAGGTGTCGTTTTCGGGCTGGAGGCGATAATGACCGTTTTCCTTATAAAAGGTTTTGCAGGTCGCCTCATCCTCAATCAATGCAATGACAATTTCGCCGTTCCTTGCAAACGGTGTTTTTTCGACGATTACAAGGTCACCGTCAAGAATACCGGCATTTATCATACTTTCGCCGCGAATATGCAAGCCGAAAAGCGGCTTATCTCTCGAAACATTACCTGTGTAGGGGAAATAGCCCTCCACCTCCTCAACGGCAAGAATGGGAGCGCCTGCGGTAACGGTGCCGAGAATCGGAACCTGCGTAACATTTTCCGCCTGACCCATAATCCTGATGGAGCGCTTGAGCATAGGGTCACGCTGAATATAGCCGGCATCCTCAAGTGCGTCAAGATTTGACTGCACCGATGAGGTGGAACGCAGACCAACCGCCGCACCGATTTCACGAACCGACGGAGGAATTCCATCCGCGCTTCGCTGAACAAGAAATTCGTATATTTTACGCTGAGTTTCGTTTATAGACATATGCTCAACCTCTTTCTGGTTTGATTTAAACCTATTATATCACACATTTTCGCAAAAAGCAAACATTTGTTTGCCGATTTTTTATGATTTCCTCTTTATTTTTTTTAAAAACTATGTTATAATCTTCAAAAACTTAAAAATGAGGTTGAATATGAGAAAATTAAGTGAAAAAATTCTTTTAATTTTGCTGCTGCTCACAGTCATAACGGTAACGCTTCTTCCGAGTGCGTTCGCCGCCGATGCCGATAATATCATCACCGGTCTTTCGGAGGGTGGCACGAAAATTCTCTGCATTGCTCACCGCGGCGATTGGCACAGCTTCCCCGAAAATTCCGTTGAAGCAATTAACGCCGCTCTTGATTGCGACGGTCTTTCCGTTGACGTCAAGCTCACCTCGGATCAAAAGCCCGTGCTAATGGCCGATGACACCGTTAACAGGATGTGCATTTCCCCTGACGGACGCTCCGCCTTCGGTGAGGTTTCCTCCTTTACGCTTGCAAAGCTGAAGGAATTTTATCTCCGCAACAATAACGGCGGAGCAGACAAAAGCAAAACCGATTGCCGCGTTGCCGAGCTCAAAGAGGCTTATATGGTAACCAAGGGCAAAACGGCTCTTTTCCTCAGCGTTTCGGAGGATGATTTTAAAACGGTTTACGATTACGTCAAAGCTCTCGGCAAGCTCAATGAAACGGTTTTCCGCATCAATGCCAAGGCAAAGCGTATTGTCAAGCTGACAAAGGGACTTGAAAATGTAAATGTTGTCGGCAGATATCAGGGCAACATCATCTTCCTTGCAACCGAGGCTGCCCGTGTCAGCTTCAAAAATAACATCAATACCATAGAATTGGGCAGCATTAACAGCTACAGCGTTCTTTTCAAAACCTATATGATGGAGCGCTTTAACGGAAATCACCGTGCAATGATTTCCATGGTTGACGGTCTTTGCGGCAACAGACCCGACAGTGAAAGCGGTTGGGATGACCTGATTTCACGGGGCTACAGCGTTATTGAAACGAATTTTCCGACAGAGCTGCGTGAATATATAAAGGAAACCGAGGCGGCTGCCAAGGAGCTTGAAAACAGCATTGACCTTTACGGCAAAACAAGCCTTGCCTCCTACACAACCGACAGTGAGCGCGACTTTAACACCGCTCTTGAAGAAGCTACCGTGCTTCTCACAAAGCCGAGCTCCCTTTCAAGCCTCCAAAATGCAAAAAGCACGTTCGTAACGGCTTACAGTGCATTGGAGGTCGGTGCAAAAAAAAGCGTAACCCTTGAATTCAAATTCAGCTTCGGCAGAATTGTTGCCGTAACAACCTTTGCCGCGGCGGTAATTGTCGGCTCCCTTTTCCTGCACAAAAGGAGAATCACAGAGGAGGAAAACTAAACAGCTTCAATCAGTCCATTTTGGTGGACTGATTTTTTATATTCGCTCCGCATTTTGCACAAAATGCAGCCCACTCTTATTTTGAACTTTGTATAGCAAAATTTGTCGGAATATGTTATAATAGCTAAACAGCAAAAATCCGCCGAGCGAAAGCATCTTACGCTAACTCGGCAAATTCAATAGGCGTTTATTAAGGAGAGATTGCTTTGGAAGAAAACAAAATGGGCGTTATGCCGGTCAATAAGCTAATAATAAATATGTCACTGCCGATGATAATTTCAATGCTTGTCCAAGCGTTATACAACATCGTCGATTCCGTTTTTGTTGCAATGGTAAATCAGGAATCCCTGACGGCGGTTTCCCTCGCCTTCCCTGCGCAAAATCTTATGATAGGCTTTGCCACAGGTACGGCGGTCGGCGTTAACGCTTTGATTTCCCGTGCCCTCGGTGAGAAGAAAAACGACAAAGCCAATTCAATTGCCGAAAACGGTGTTTTCCTTGCTCTTTTGAGCTCAATCGCATTTCTGCTTTTTGGAATTTTCGGCTCACGCCTTTTCATCGGTTCGCAAACCTCCGTTCAATACATTGTTGACGAGGGCACAAAATACCTCACCGTTTGCTGCGGTGCTTCCTTCGGCATTTTCCTTGAGGTAATGTACGAAAGACTTTTGCAGGCTACGGGACGAACAATTTATACAATGTTTACGCAGGGCATCGGTGCGGTTGCAAACATCATCCTTGACCCGATTTTCATTTTTGTATTCAAAATGGGCGTTACCGGTGCGGCAATTGCCACCGTTATCGGTCAGATAATTGCATTCATCCTCGCCGTTTATTTCAATTCAAGGAAGAATCCGGAGATTAACCTCAGCTTCAAAAAATTCAAGCCGAACGGAAGATATATTGCCGAAATTTACAAAATCGGTGTTCCCTCGATAATTATGGTTGCCATCGGCTCCTTGACGACCTATTTGATGAACAAAATCCTCATCGCCTACACCGCCGGTAAGGAGCTTGCCGTCAATGTTTACGGTGCATTTTTCAAGCTTAACAGCTTCATTTGTATGCCGATGTTCGGACTTAACAACGGCGTTATTCCCATCATTGCATACAACTACGGTGCAAAGAAAAAGGAACGTCTTGAAAAGACCATAAGGCTTTCCGTAACCTATGCGGAGGTTTTCAGCGTTATCGGTGCTTCGGCATTCTTCCTGCTGCCGAAATTTTTGTTGAGCTTCTTTTCGGCAACGCCGGAAATGCTCGCAATCGGTGTTCCGGCGCTCAAAATAATCAGTCTGAGCTTCCTTGTCGCAGGAACAAATATTGCTTTGGGTGCGGTGTTCCAAGCATTCGGCAAAAGTGTAATTTCCATGTTCGTCTCATTTATCCGTCAGCTTCTTGTGCTTATCCCCGCAGCATTCTTCCTTGCTCGCTACGGATTTTCCGTCGGCAACAGTGACCTCGTTTGGTTCTCTTATCCCGTTGCCGAGGTTTTTGCGTTTGTCTTTTCGATAGTTTTCTTCATCTATGTTCGCAAAAAAATCATTCGTCCGCTGGGCAAAAACGAGCTGGAATAAAGGAGCCTTCGCATGCAAAGGTTGCATTTATAAAAAGTATTTCCTCCGCCGATGTCACAGTAAGCTATGACCCTTTTGGGGCTGTGGACACTCGCAATTCACAAGTATTGTATCCTCCCCGATAACGTCAATGCTATCCCACGGAATTACAAAATCCTCGCTTTTACCAAAGATGCCCATCACCTTGCCGCGACCGTATATTATAATCGAAACAAGTCTGCCGCTGTCGGTGTCAAGCTCAACATCATCAACATTGCCTATCCTTGTTCCGTTGAGCTTGCATATCACCTCCTTGTTCCTAAGCTCGGTAATCGAACAGCGCATAAAAACAACTCCTTTTTACAAAAAATATATATTGTAAAGTTTTAATCTTTGTGTTAATATATCATAAGAAGTATATTCGCAGAATTTCAGAATATGAAAACAGGGGCAACGAAAAATGAAAAAAATTACATTAAAGCAGATCCCCGCACTTTTCGGCGGTATGCTCGGCGTTATTGAGCATAAAAAGCTGAAATATTACAGCAAAAGAGCCAACAAGGTTCAGGAAAAAATTCTTCTCGGTCTGATTAAGGACAACAAATCCACCGTTTACGGTAAGGCTAACGGCTTCGACAAGGTAAAAAGCATTGAGGATTATCAAAGCACCGTTCCGCTTTCCGTTTATGCCGACTATGAAAACTACGTTCAAAGAATGGCAAACGGCGAAAAAGGACTCATAACAAACCGTCTTATTCGCAGATTTACCGAATCCTCCGGAAGTAGCGGCAATCCTAAGCTTGTTCCTCTTGCCGGACGTTCGGAATGGATTTGTCAGTGCTTCAGCTTCAGTGCTCCGGTCGGCTGTGCCGTAAAATATTTCAAAGAGCAGGGGCGTCTCATTCCTCCGCAAAGAGGTATGCTGACTGCCGAAATCGGTTCCCACAAATTGCCCGGAGGAAAATCGGTAAGCTGTCTTTCCTCCATTCCTCTGCTCAATTTAAAGCCGATAATTCCTATGTTTAATACCACACCGGCAGAGGTTATGTATCACAACGACCCTGTTGATATGGATATGCATTACGCAAAGCTGCGTTTTGCCCTGCCCGACAAAAATGTCAGCTACCTCGGCACTATATTCATCACCACGCTTGAGTCGATGCTTTTCTATCTTGAAAGCAATTGGCAAATCCTTTGTGACGATATTGAAAAGGGAACGATTGACGAAAGCATAAATATGCCCGAGGAAATCCGTGCAAAGCTGCTCAAAAAGCTAAAGCCAAACCCCAAGCGTGCCCAAGAGCTTCGTGAGGAATTTCAAAAGGGCTTTGACGCTTCTCCGATCGTGCCACGTATTTGGCCGAAATGCGAATGGCTTTACGGTATGGGCTCCGGCTCACTTTCCCTTTATTCCGAAAAGCTTCGCAGATACATCGGCAAAGATATCGCTATACACTATCTCGGTTATGCTGCAAGCGAAGCATTGGTAGCTGTTCCGATTGAACTGAATTCCTTTGAATATGTTATCCTGCCTCAAAACGGCTTTTATGAATTTTTACCCGTTGATGCTCCCGACGGTACAAAACCGCTTACCATAAAGGAGCTTGAGGTCGGCAAGGAATACGAGCTTATTCTCACCAATCTCAGCGGCTTTTACCGTTACAGGATTGAGGACGTTGTTAAGGTTACGGGTTACTACTACGAGTCTCCCAAAATCACCTTCTGTTACAGACTTAATCAGATTTCAAACATCACCGGTGAAAAAATCAATCAGCTCGCATTTGACGAAACAATGGAAAAATTCTGCAAAGAAACCGGCGTTGCTCTTAACGGATACAGCCTTTATGCAGACCGTTCAACCTCACCCGGACATTACAAGCTGCTTTTGGAGCCCTCCGTCACCGTCACCGACGACGATGAAAAACGCTTTTCCGAAATTTTTGAAAGACTTATGTGCGAAAACAATGTGCTCTACGGCATTTTCATTTCAAACGGCTCTCTCGGACGCAGTGAGGTTAAAATTCTCAAAAGCGGAGCCTATGACGAATACCGTCAGATGCTCAGTGACAACGGCAAAAATCTCAATCAGGTTAAACCGGTCAGGGTCATTGATACGGAGCAGAAGAAGGAATTTTTCTTCAGCCGAATTTTATAAAGCTAATACCTCCATTTTTTTCTTCATTCAAAGGCTCTTGCCCGATCGTTCGCCTGCAATATGCAGTCGGCGGTCGGGTAAGCGCCTTTATTGGCATACCTTCCCCTCCCTTAGGCTCCAATTAAAAACTACAAGCCGCTTTTTGTGTTCGGAAAATACAAGCTACATGCAAAAAAATGTCCGTAATTTATCGAAAAAGTCTAATACCACCTTGACACAGCCAAGAAAATGTATTAAAATATTACAGATGTTATTGCAGTTGCCGTACTGCATCATCACGACCGATTCGGGAGCACGAACGCCTACGGTAAACACCGAGCAAATCACACCGGAGGGCTCGTCGGTAAATTGCTTTCAAAACGCTTCGTTATTTTAATCGGAGGCGACAGCGGCAATGCAGCCGTTCTGCCCGCTTTTCCGCTTGATTAACCGAATTTTGTCGGCGCTTCATTCGACTGATTCATTCGGCATTTACCAAAACGGTCGTACACAAATTTTTTGATTAATTCATTTAATTAAATTTTCAGAACAGGAGGTGCATTTATACTTTGTTATCAATCAAAACATCACTCTTTATAGTGATCATAGTTGCCTGTATTGCTGTCGGAGCGGCAGCCGGAGTTGTGATCGGTATCATCTACCGCAAGAGGGTTGCAGAAGCTTCAATAGGCTCAGCTCAACAGGAGGCCACCAGAATCGTCAACGATGCCGTTGCTAAGGCGGAATCCAAGAAGAAGGAGGCTATCCTTGAGGCAAAGGACGAAATCCATCGTCAGCGCAGTGACCTTGAAAAGGAGCTTCGTGACAGAAGAAGTGAGGTTCAGCGCCAGGAACGCCGAATTTCTCAAAAGGAAGAAGCTCTTGACCGCAAGACGGAAAATTTGGAGCGTAAGGATGAGCAGCTTTCCGCAAAGCTCAAAGAGGCCGAAAAGAAGGCCGAGGAGATTGAACTTGTCAAGCGCAGTCAAATCGAAATGCTCGAAAAGGTTTCCGGCTTCAGCAAGGAACAGGCCAAGGACTACCTGCTCAAAGCTCTTGAATCTGACCTTGTCCACGAAAAGGCAGTCAGAATTATGGACTATGAACAGAAAACAAAGGATGAAGCAGACGAAAAAGCTCGTGAAATTATCGCAACGGCTATCCAGCGTTGTGCGGCTGACCACAGTGCCGATGCAACCGTTTCCGTTGTTGCGTTACCGAACGATGAAATGAAAGGCCGTATCATCGGTCGTGAGGGTCGAAACATCAGAACCCTCGAAACAATCACAGGTGTCGATCTTATCATTGACGACACTCCCGAAGCCATTACGGTTTCGTGCTTTGACCCCGTTCGCCGTGAGATTGCAAGGCTCACCCTTGAGAAGCTCATTGCCGACGGCAGAATCCACCCGACAAGAATCGAGGAGCTTTACGATAAAGCAAAGCGTGAGGTTGAACATACCATTAAGCAGACAGGTGAAAGAGCCGCTATTGATGCCGGCGTAAACGGAATTCACCCCGAGCTTATCAAGCAGCTCGGTAAGCTGAAATATCGCACCAGCTACGGTCAAAATGTTCTCAACCATTCCCTTGAGGTTTCCTACATCGCAGGACTTATGGCTGCGGAGCTCGGTGCCGACGTCAAAACTGCAAAGCGTGCAGGTCTTTTGCACGATATCGGTAAGGCACTTGATCACGAAATGGAGGGCTCACACATTGAGCTCGGCGTTGAATACGCCAAAAAATATCGTGAAAACGAAAATGTTGTCCACGCCATTGAAGCACATCACGGCGATGTTGAGGCAAGGACAATTGTTGCTTGTCTTGTTCAGGCGGCTGACGCTATCTCGGCGGCAAGACCGGGTGCAAGACGAGAAAATCTTCAGAGCTATATCAAAAGACTTGAAAAACTCGAAGAAATCACCGGTTCATTCCCGTGTGTTGAGAAATCATTTGCAATTCAGGCAGGTCGTGAGGTTCGTATCATGGTTAAGCCCGAGGCGGTTTCCGATGATGAAATGGTGCTCGTAGCAAGAGAGATTGTCCAAAAAATTGAGGATGAGCTTGAGTATCCGGGACAAATCAAGGTCAACGTCATCCGTGAAAATCGCGTAATAGATGTTGCTAAATAAATTTTTTGAAATAGAGTTAATCTGAAAATAATTCAGGCGTTTCGGGATTTCCGAAACGCCTTTTTATTTTGCTGTAAGCTTTATCAGTATACCTTAAAGGTGGTTATTGTAGCGAAGTCTCTTGTTTTTTCGATAACAAGCTTGAGTCTTCTGGCATCCATAGGTGGAACGGGGCAGATTTTCTTTCTGCCGATGGTTGTTCCGCTGTAGATTTTGTGCCATTTCTTGTCAAAATAATAATAGAGCTTGAATTTTTCAACCTGCTGACCTGTTTCGATATTTTCTGCAAGCACGATTTTGTTTATGCTCTTTACCTCACCCATATCAAGGGTTATAACGCTCTTTTTGCCGGTATTTTTGAAATACGACTTCCCCGAATTAATGAGCTTTGCCGAATGGAGGTCGTCATCATGACCCTCGTCCTCAAGCTTTCCGCCCTCGGAAAGGTCATCTCTGAATTCAATGTCAAGCTGAACGCCGAGCGTTATCAAATGCTCAACATCAATTTTATCAATTCGACCGCTGTGTGAGGGCGAGATATTCAAAATCATTGTACCGTTGTTGCCAACCGATTTAAAGTATACCTCCAGTGCCTTGGAAAGCACCTTAACGTCAAAATTGTCCGTTTCGTGGAAGAACCAGCCCGGTCTGAGCGACATATCCGTAACGGACGGGAACCAGACAAGCTCCTTTGCCCTCTTTATCCTTTTGCGGCTGCCGAGGTCAGGCTCAACAAGCTTTTTGGAGGGTGCGTCATTGATAAGCTCCTTGGGCACAACGCTCCACTCGCTCTGCCTGCCAATTCCGACGTGATTGCCGCACCAACGGATATCCGGTCCGCAATTGCATATCATTGCATTCGGCTGATGCTTGCGGATTGTGTCATAATAGCGCCGCCAATCGTAATTCTGCTTGCCGCTGTTGTCACGTTCAAACCAAACGCAAAAGATATCGCCGTAATCCGTGCAAAGCTCGGTAAGCTGATTGACAAAAAAATCGTTATACGCCTCACTGCCAAAGCTTTCCTCATGCATATCGTAGGGAGAAAGGTAAATTCCGAATTTTATCCCCTCGGCGGCACATTCCTCGCTGAGCTCCTTGACCAAGTCACCCTCCCCATCCTTCCACGGAGAGCTTTTAACGCTGTGTTCGGTATATTTGCTCGGCCAAAGGCAAAAGCCATCTGAATATTTGCAGGTCAATACAATACCCTTCATCCTTGCGGACTTGACGGTGCTGACCCACTGCTTTGCCGAAAAATCGGCGGGCTTAAAATATTTTGTCGGCTCACGACCCGTTCCCCACTCGGTATTACAGAACGTATTCATTCCAAAATGTATAAACGCAAGAAATTCCGTATTCATAAATTCAAGCTGTGCCTTTGACGGCACAACTGCATTTGCTTTTTCGATATAATTCGACATTTTACACCTATCCGTTCCTTTTATGTTTATAACGAATTTATTGTAACATCTTTAGCCGACAAATGCAATTATTCTCGGCAAAAGAAACAAATATTTTACATTTACAGATTGACGTAAAGCCCGAAAATCGGTATAATTACTTTGATGACTATAATTAAGGCTGTTTTGCCTTATTAAACAGGAGTGTATTATAATGAAACCTATCACGACCTTTGTACGACATAATTCCATCAAGGTGCTGCTTGGGGCTGAAAACGCGCTCAAGACCGTTTCGGGCGGCAAGCTGGTGTGCAAAAATATTTTTAACGTCGAGCCGAAATACGTCGGTACCGATGTTAAGATTATCAAGGAAACTCCCGATTCCACCTTTATCGCAAAATGCGATACAAGCGGAAAAATTGTGGATAAGCCGTTTAAAATTCTTGTCACAACCGACCTTCACCTTTGCGGCACTATGAATTTGATGAGAAAATCGCTTGAAATGCTCGCAAGGCACGTCGCCGCCGAAAAGCCTGACCTTATCCTTTTCACGGGTGATGTTGTTCTGACGGACTGGCAGCAGGTTGACTGTATCCAGTTCGGTCGTTTTATGGAAAAAATGGGCGTTTACTGGGCGTATGTTTTCGGCAATCACGAGGCGAGAGAGGAAAAGGAATACCACAAGTATCTTATGCTCAAAAATCTCACCAGCTTCCACCACTGCCTTTCAAAATTCGGTGATCCGGAGCTTTTCGGCTACGGCAATTTCTTCATCAACATTCTTTCCGCACCGAACAAAATTCAGCAAAGCATTGTAATGCTTGATTCGGGCAGAAATGCAAGCGAAAAGCACAATAAGGAAAACGGCGCCGATATCGGTCTCAAATGCTACGACTACCTCAAAAAGGGTCAGATTGAATGGTACAAAAACACCATCCTTTCGCTCGAAAAGGATTATGGCAAATTCAAGTCAATGATGTTTATGCACATTCCCCTTTGCGAATATAAAAATGTTATGGAGCTTGACGAAAACGAAAATTATGTTCCGACGGGCAAGGCGGAAATCCTTTACGGCGGAATGTATGAGTCAATCGGCTGCTCCGAATTCAACAGCGGTATGTTCAGCGCAATAAAGGAGCTTGGCAGCACTCAGGCTGTATTTGCAGGTCACGACCATATCAACGATTTCTGTGCTAAATACGACGGGGTTTATCTTGTTTATGCACAGTGTGACGGCTATGACACCTACACCATGGAAAAATTCGGCTGGGACGAAAAGGACTGGATGCAAGGCGTTACAATGGTAGATGTTTCTACCGACGGCGAAATCAATCTCAGACAGAGATTTAACAGAGATTATTTATAAGGATGATTTTATGACACCGTATATTTTAAAGAGACATCTCACAAGAAAGGCAAGCTTTTACGACAGGAACGACCCGATTGTTCCCACCGAGCTTTTCGAAACGGAAAGCGTTGCCCCCGACCTTGCAAGCTTTTCCTACCCCCTCCCCTCGGCAAAAAGCGACTATACCTGCTTTGCCGAGGCTGAAAACGGTATTATTTGGTACGGCGGAAAAACAGGCGTAACACGCTTTGACCCGAACGGCAAGGATATTTACGATAAAATTATGTATTTCAGCGCTCACCGCTATCTTCCGCACCACAGCGTCGATGCCATTCTTCCCGACGGTATGGGACTTTGGGTGCTTACGGGCGACAGCGTTTCCCACATTGAGCTGATTTCACTCACCGCAGAGGAAAAGGCAGATATCCTCCTTGACGAAACCAACAAATATGTTATGCGCCGAGGAATGGTCAGCCAACGTCAATTGCAGGAGAACAGGAACTATGCCTCACGCTATCCGCACGCAGAATGTGACAACGACGGTCTTTTCACCTCGGGCTACGCAATAGGCGAAATGTTCCGCTATGCAACTCTGAAAAAGAAGCTCGGTGAAAATCATCACAAAACCGTTGATGCAAGAGCAAACGCAACAAAGGCGTGTGAGGCTTGCCTGCTTTTGATGTATATTCACGGCAGGCCCGAGGGCTTTATTTCCCGCTCTTACCACCTTACCGGTGAGCCTATCCCCGACGACGGATTTTTCTTCAAGCGTGAGGGTAAGGTTGCACACTGCATCAAAACCACCATGTCCGAGCGAAAGGGCAGAACCGGCGAAGAAGCACCCTGCGACTACCCAATTCCCGAACGCCTTGCAGCACTTTACCGTAACCTCGGCTACACCGACGATGACGTTACCTACAAGGCTGACACCTCCAGCGATGAGGTCACCGGTCATTTCCTGCAAATGAAGCTCGCTCACGATATTCTTGCTCCCAATGACCCGGAGCTTGACGAAATTATCAAGGATGCGTGCAAGAGAACCACACTTCACATAATCAACCACGGCTATGAATTTTGTGAATCGACCGGCAAGCCGACTACCTGGGCAAAATGGAGCAAAAATTACTTTGAGAACGACCCAATCGGCTATGTTGATGCTCCCTTAAATTCCTCGGAGATGCTCGCCTATCTCAAAACCACAATGTATATCACCGGTGAAAAGGGCATTTGGCAGGAGCATTACGAAAAGCTCATTGCCGAGGGCTATGCCGACCTCGGTCCAAAGCATTACGACAGATTTTTCCAGGGCGCAATGCGTGAAAAGGTCAACCCCGAGGAGGATCTTATGTACGGCGACAATATGCTCGCCCTTATGACTTACTGGCTCCTCTGCACTCTTGAGGAGGACGAGGCTCTGCTCGAAAAGTATCGTGCCGCTTTCAAATCATGGAGCGGTTTGATACTCAGGGAGCATAACCCGGGCTATGATTTTATGTATAAGCTCAGTGTTCCCGATGCGGAAATAGACCTTGAAATGGACGAAAAATGGTTCAATCACTTTGAATGCAACCGTCTGGTTTCCTCCGTCACAATCAAACGCCACGACGTTGCCGTAAAGGTTGGAAGAAGCAGTGAGGAAAAAAGAGAAAAGGAAATTTCCGCTCTGCTTATGCCTGACGAAAGAAGAATTTCCAAATACGACAAAAACCCGTATGAGGATCCCGGTCAGATAGATAAGGGCTCGGCAATAGAGAGCTGCTACATTTACACCTATGCCTATTGGTTGGGCAGATATTACGGATTTATTGATGAGGAGGGACAGGAATGAGCGTTGTTGCAGTAATAAACGAGTTCAGCATTGAGACTGTTAAGGATGCGCTGCAAAAGCTTGATGCTTTCAATTCGCTCAAGGTAAACGGACTTAATGCACATCAGCTCTGCCAGCTTGAAGCGATTGACCCCGAGCTTTTTGCCGCCGTTGCCGAAAAAATTAAAGCCGACAGATGGTTTCCCTTTGCCGGAGCCTTCACCGCTTCCGAGGAAATGACCGAAGCGGCACTCATCAAAAGCTGTCTCTATTCAGCACAATTTTTTGCAGAGAAATTCGGCAAAAAATACCGAGTTTTCCACGGAGAAAAAATTTACGGTGACTATTTTCCGCAGATTGTCTACTCATCCCTTTTCGATTCAGTCGCCATCTGCGGTGAAAACGAAATCAAATGGCTGCACGGAGCTGATGGCTTCCGCACACTTATAATTGACGGCGAAACCGTTGATGTAAACGATATGGACGACACCTTCATTGAGGGAAACAGCTTCATTTCGTATGAGGAGCTTTCCGACGAAATATTTATGTCGGCTCTTGAAATTAAAACCGAATTTCTCCCTGCGAGCAAAATAAATGCAAGCGAAATTGAAAAAAAGCTTCTTGAAATTGAAAAGGAGCTCACCCTTTGCGACATCGACAAGCAAAGAGAAATCAAAAATGCGTGGCTTGCCCATCTTTGCGGTGACGATAAATCGGTGGAGGAAATTTTAACCGAGCTTAAAAAAATCGAGCTCAACGAAAAAGCCGAAATAATCGTCGGCGGTGACGGAGTTGAGCTTTTTGAAATCAAGCTCGCCGAGGACAAGAGCGGCGATGTGATTATTCGCACCGCAGAAACCTGCGGAAAAGAAAAATCCGCATACATTGTTTACAACAAGCTCAATGCAGGCTTCCGCTTTGAAATTCTGCCCTATGAATTGCAGACCTACAGAATTTACCGCAATACAAACGGAAGCGTAAAGGAAATCTATATTTGCGAATAAAGCAAATTTAAAATCTCAAGGATAAAGGAATACAGCGAAATTATATGATAGGACTTGGCACAATTATCAACTCGGCGGCAATTATCGTCGGTGGAATTTTGGGCTTGCTTTTCGGCAAGCTGATAAATGAACGCATACAGGAAACCTTAAAAAAAGCAAACGGAGTAAGTGTGCTTTTCATCGGAATTTCCGGAGCATTGGAGGGTATGTTCTCCGTTTCCGGCGGTTCGATTGTTTCGGGAAAATCTATGCTCATTGTTGTGAGTATGGCTCTGGGCGCTCTTGTGGGTGAAATTCTTAACATCGAGCACTGGTTTGAGCGTTTCGGAGAATGGCTGAAGGCGAAAACAGGCAATGCAAAGGACAAAAACTTCGTTGACGGCTTTGTAACAACAACACTGACCGCTTGCATCGGTGCAATGGCGGTTGTCGGTTCTATCAAGGACGGAATTTACGGTGATTATTCCGTACTGACAACCAAGGCGATACTTGACCTCATCACCGTTATGGTGCTGACCTGCTCGCTCGGCAAGGGCTGTATCTTTTCCGCAATTCCCGTCCTTGTTTTTCAAGGCTCAATGACCGCACTCGCCAAGCTGATAGAGCCGCTGATGACCGAAGCGGCATTGACAAACCTTTCCATTGTCGGATCGGTGCTCATTTTCTGTGTCGGTCTTAACCTGCTTTGGGATAAAAAAATCAGAGCAGCCAATCTGCTGCCGGCCTTGATTTTTGCGGTCGCTATAGCATTTCTGCCAATCAATATCTAACAAAAATTTATTTTATCATCATTCTAAAATTAAATTTCAGCAAAGCATCGGTAAGAATTTGAAAAGTCGGATTTTTACCGATGTTTTTGTATTGAAAAATCATAAGGAGGGCTATTATGCTATACCGAAAAATAGAAGGTCTCATTGAAGCACACCTCAAATCCGATTCAAAAAAGATACTTTTAATAGACGGTGCACGTCAGGTTGTTTTTCCGCAATTCCGATTGAAGTAAAATCAGGCAAGGGTTACACCGTACACAGTGCCTTGAACGCCTTTGTCCAAAACGACGATTATCATATAAAAAAAGCCTTTGTTGTTTCAAATGAAAGAAATGTAATGCAAAAAGGGAAAATAGCATATATCCCAATTTATTACATTATGTTCTTTGACGGCAATATAAAAGACTGCGATATGCTTTTCTGAATAATCCTGTTTTGAGTGTTAAGGCATTTTCACTTATTTCAATGTTTTATATGGAAGATTTTATATATTATCACAAACAAATCTTGACTTTCATTTGGAAATATGATATAAATAAATCAGTGATTTATATGTCACAAAAATTTCTGGGAGGAATAATTATGAAAAAAACCATCAGCATTTTACTCGTTGCCGTTATGATGCTTTCATTCACGGTAACAGGCTTTGCGGCGAAAAATACCGCGAAGCTCGACACAACCTACACCGTTACAGTAAATGAGGACAACATCGAATACAGCTTTTATGCTCCTGCCGCCGGTGTTTATTCAATCAACGCCAAGCTCCTGAGCGACAACGGCGGTGAGGCTGTAAACATTGACATCTACGTCGCAGATTCTCTTCATAGCTATACTTATTTGGAAAATTCGGATGACGTTGATTACGAATCCACACTTGAAAACAGTACACTTTTTGTTGCTACAAAGAATCAAGAGGTCAACATAATTATTTCAAGCTATGATTATTATGATGATGTTGTAGAGGCAAAGCTCTCTTTTGTTGTGAAAAAGAATGATAGCATTACTGAAATTAAAATGGGTCAAAGCTACACAACAAGCGGAGAGGACGGATACTACGTTCTTCGTCCGGGCACAGATGCAATTTTTGATATTTGGTCAAATTCAAGCGGCTATGCATCCGCCGACGGCACAGACGGTACATATTTTACAACATCATCCGGCGATTCGCTCGACCTTCCGATTAAGGTAAAAGCGGGCGAGCTGTATCTCGTATATGTATGTAGCTGTGAATTTGAGTATGAGGATGATTATGAGGCAAAGCCGATTACCTTTAATGTTGTTGACGGCTCAAAAATAAACGCCGAGGTTATCGACATTGAGGAAATAACCGTTGTCAAGGGCGATTACGACTACTTTAGCATTTCAATTTTCCCCTACGGTTCATTCTACAATTATGATGAGCTTGTGTTTGAATTTGCCAACGATGGCATTGCCGAGGTTTTGGAGTACGACAAGGAATACGGAACGGTAACAATTCAGGGCAACAAGCTCGGTAAAACCACGCTCAAGATAACAGAACCCAACTCCGGAGCAACCGCAGAAACCACAGTAAGAGTTGTTTCCTCATTCCATATGTACTTAATCAACCTTTTTGCACGCATAGCAATGTTTTTTGAGTTTCTCTTTACAATATAAATAATTCATCCCCCGTTCGGTTAAAATCGAACGGGGGATTTTTTCAGCCAAAGGCTTACGGCTCCGCTTTCACGGTAGTGCCTATAATTCGTGCTTTTCGGGGTGTACACTCAATTTACACATTTTTGAAGTATTTCAAAATCGCCTTTGCGGTGTTAGTCTCAGCAGAAATTATATGCTTGGCTTCTTTCATATTTTCAAGATAGTGTGCATCCGAGCTAACTATCACGGGCATATTTTTTATAATCGGATTTTTTTGTATGAGGTCTGCTCTATCCGCATTTTCAGTCATTTCGACAGCACGAAAATCCATTTCCTCGGTTATCATTCCGAGATTTGAAATAACGCTGTAGGAGCTGCGGTCAATATGTGCCGGATAGCAAAATCCACCGTATTCCGAAACAAGCTCAACCGAATTTTCAATGCTTATTCCGCTTGCCGCCGTCAGCAAAAGCTCCTGCGTACCGATTATTTCATCTGCTTCGTTCATTATAAGCTGTTCACCGAAAATATCGGGTCTGTTTTTTATTTTCGGAGCGGTTGAAAGCACATATTCCGAAAATGCTTCGGCATTTTTCAGGTCATCAAAAAGGCAAACGATATGAACCTCCTCCGAGGTGCAAAGCTCCATTCCGGGGATAACCGTCAGTCCTATGCTCTCCCCGACCTTAATTGCCGCTCGGCAGTTTTGCGAGGTATTGTGGTCGGTCAAAGCGATAGCATCCAGTCCGAGGAGCTTCGCCATATTAACAAGATTATACGGTGTCATATCGTTATCGCCGCACGGTGAAAGACACGAATGAATATGAAAATCGTAATAAATGTCCATAGTCAAATCAGCCTTGATATTGCGGCGGCAATTTGGTATGTATTTTTTTCGGTTCGCAAAATGACAACACCGTTTTGCTCTGCCCTTTTGAGCGCATCGTCATCAAGCGCAGCGTTTTCGGTCAGCACGATGCACGCAACATCCGCAAGCACTGCAACGCCGATTGAATTGATATTGCCCATCACGGTCAGCCATACATCACCCTCACGCGCCCTCGACATAACCCAACTCAAAAGGTCGCCGCAGTAGCAGCCGGTTATTTCACGTTCAAGCTCGCCGCCGCAAAGCAGCGTAAGCCCAAGCTCGTTTTTCATTTCGTTGATATTCATTCGGACTTCTCCCCATTGTTATTTTCTCGGAACGGAATCGGAATAAATTTCTCGATTTCATCCTCATTGAGCGGAGTTGCACTGCTCATCTCGTCCTTCAAGCGGAATACGCAGTGATCGATTTTGGCATAGCCCCTGACGATATCCTCCGCCAAAGCTCGGCAAGTCGGTGCTCCGCAAGTTCCGCAGTCAAGCCCGGGGAAATTCTTCGACATTTCCGAAACCTGACTCATCAGCTTCATCGCATCGGTCACATTATCCGCTAATTTAAGCACCGAAAACGGCTTCAACGGTTCTTCCCAGAGCATTGCTTCGGGAATTTTTTCTTCGTCAATATGGTTGCGTGAAACCGGACTGTATCTTTTTAAAATTGAAAGCCTTGTTTTGGCAACAAAGTTATTTGTAACCGTCAAGCATCCGCCGACACAGCCGCCCGTACAGGCATTAAGCTCGATAAATTCAATATCGGAAAGCTTTTCATTTTCGACTTCTTCAAGAATTTTTATGACATTTTCGATTCCATCGGCGGCGACATATTTTTCACTGAGAGCTCCTGCCGCCTCGCCGCCGCTCGTTGCCCAACCGACGCCTATTCTGCCGGCTCGGCTCACGCCCTTCAGCTCTTTAAGATGCTCCATCTTGTACAAAAGCTTGGGGTAGATATCGCTGATGGCAATTGCACCGTCAACATAGGATTTTTCAGCACAGAGAGGATTCTTTATCGCTGTGATTTTGGCAGGACACGGAGTTATGAAAAACACGCCGATATCGCTGTCGTCAAGTCCCGTTTCCTCCCTTGCCTCCTGCCGAGCAAGCCGTGCCGACTCGTCCATCGGAGTGTTCAGCTCCAAAACATTGTCAATCAGGTCGGGGTAGGAAATCCTTATCAGCCTGCAAACCGCCGGACACGCAGAGGAAATTACCGGTGTTTTGTGCTTACCCTCTTTGAGCATTCGGCGTGTTGCATCCGAAACCATTTCAGCACCCCTCGCAACCTCAAAAACCTTATCAAAGCCCAGCTCGTAAAGAGCCGAGAGAACATAATTGGTATCCTCAAGATTGTTGAACTGACCGTAAAGTGACGGTGCGGGAAGTGCGATTTTATATTTATAATTTTCAATCATTTCCAAAGGATCGCTCTTTGCCGATTTGGCATAATGTGGACAAATGCGGATGCACTCGCCGCAGTCTATACATCTTTCGGAAATAATCGTTGCCTTACCATGACGAACTCTTATTGCCTGAGTGGGGCATCTTTTTATACAGTTCATACATCCGAGACATTTTTCCTTGTCAAGACTGACCGAATGAAAAACAGTATTCATAGCCTTCTCCTTGTGTGATTAACGATTGAATTTCCGCAAACTGCTTGCGGTTAGTTATTGTATACCTTTAGTGTTATTGTTGTACCCTCACCGATGACGGTATCAATTTTCATTTCATCGGTGTATTTTTTGATGTTCGGCAGACCCATACCGGCGCCGAAGCCCAAGCTGCGTACATTTTCCGGTGCGGTCGAATAGCCCTCCTTCATCGCAAGCTCAACATCGGGGATTCCGGGACCCTTATCCGCCAAAACAACGCAGATACATTCCGGTGTAACCGTTGCGTCAATAACTCCGCCCTCGGCATGGATAACCATATTGATTTCCGCCTCATAAACAGCAATTGCGACATTGCGTATGACCTCCGACTTGAAGCCGAGCGTTTTGAGGGAATGTTTAAGCTTGCCCGAGGCTTCACCGGCTCTGGTGAAATCATAGGCATTGACATCATAATGCAATTTTATTTCATCCATTATTTTCCGCTGCCCCCTCTGAGACCGTGCTCGTAAAGACGTCCGCAGGAGGTGAACATTTCGAGGTCGGTGCCGATGAGAACAATGTCACGCTGCTCGGCAAGGTCAATCATACCCATATCAGGCGATTTTCCACGCACAAAAACGATACAGCTCATATCCATCATCTCGGCGGTTCTGACAACCTGCGGATTAACAAGACCCGTAAGCAGCACCGCCTGCTCCTTTACAAAGGCAAGCACATCGCTCATCATATCACTGCCGCAGGCCGTAAAAACCTCACGGTCAAGCAAATCCTCACCGTAAATTATGTGTCCTTCAAGTATTTCTGCAATTTCTTTAACCGTCATATCCAACCCTCCTAAAAGATTACACATAGATAATACCATATATTAAATAGAAAATCCATATATTTTTCGATAAAAATGTCAAGATTAACAAAAATCAAGGACTTCCCGCAAAAAAGCCTGTAGGAAGCCCTTTGATAATTTATTTTGGCTCCGTAACAAAAAGGGAAATAGAGCTAAATTTGACTTATGTTAAATCAATGCGTACCACCCCACCGATTAAGTCGATGAGGTGGTTCTCTGTTTTCAGCTTTATCAGAAAAGACCTGTGATTTTGCCGCTTTCGTCAACATCAATTTTCTCTGCCGCAGGAACCTTGGGCAGTCCGGGCATAGTGAGAATATCGCCTGTGAGGACTACAACAAAGCCTGCGCCTGCGGATATTTTAACATTCTTGACCGTAACGGTGAAGCTTTCGGGAGCACCAAGCTTTGTCGGGTCATCGGAAAAGCTGTACTGGGTTTTTGCAATGCAAACGGGGCACTTGCCAAAGCCGAGCGCCTCAAGCTGTGCAAGCTGCTTTTTCGCATTCGGCATAATATTGATACCGTCGCCGCCGTAAACCTTTTTGACAACCGCCTCAATTTTTTCCTCAAGGCTCATATCATCGTCATAGGAGAAGGTGAAGTCGCCCTTTTCCTCCTCACAAAGACGTACAACCTCTTTTGCAAGAGCCTCGCCGCCCTTGCCACCCTCAGCCCAAACGGTTGAAAGCACCGTGTTTACGCCGAGCTCCTTGCATTTTTTGATAATAAAATCAATTTCCGCATCGGTATCGGTTGGGAAACGGTTGACCGCAACAACGCAGGGGAGCTTGTAAACATTTTTGATGTTGGAAACGTGGCGAAGAAGATTCGGAATACCCTTTTCAAGTGCTGCAATATCCTCTGTGTTGAGCTCCTTTTTATCCAGTCCGCCGTGCATTTTGAGCGCACGCACCGTTGCAACAATGACAACGGCATCGGGAGTGAGACCCGCCATTCTGCACTTGATATCAAGGAACTTCTCCGCACCGAGGTCGGCACCGAAGCCTGCCTCCGTGACGGTATAATCACCCATTTTGAGCGCCATTTTTGTTGCCATAACAGAGTTACAGCCGTGTGCAATATTGGCGAACGGACCGCCGTGAACAAACGCCGGAGTGCCCTCAAGGGTTTGAACAAGGTTCGGCTTGAGCGCATCCTTGAGCAATGCCGTCATTGCGCCCTGAGCATTGAGCTGACCGCAGGTGACAGGCTTATCATCATATGTATAGCCGACAATAATCTTGGAAAGTCTTTCCTTGAGGTCAGTTATTGAATCGGAAAGGCAGAGAACAGCCATAATTTCGGAGGCAACAGTGATGTCAAAGCCATCCTCACGGGGAACACCGTTTGCCTTGCCACCCATTCCGTCAACAATAAAACGGAGCTGACGGTCATTCATATCAACGCAACGCTTCCATGTGATTTTACGCACGTCGATTCCGAGTGCATTGCCCTGCTGAATATGATTGTCAAGCATTGCGGCAAGAAGATTGTTTGCCGCTCCGATAGCGTGAAAATCGCCGGTGAAATGAAGGTTGATATCCTCCATCGGTACAACCTGAGCGTATCCGCCGCCTGCCGCACCGCCCTTGACACCGAAAACGGGTCCGAGTGACGGCTCACGCAAAGCAACCGTAACATCCTTGCCTATTCTTTTCAGACCGTCCGCAAGACCGATCGTCGTAGTTGTTTTTCCCTCGCCTGCCGGGGTTGGGGTGATAGCTGTTACAAGAATAAGCTTACCGTCTTTTTTCTCGGTTTCGCTCAAGAGTGAAAGGTCAACCTTTGCCTTGTAATTGCCATACTGCTCAATATATTTTTCGTCAACGTGAGCAGTTTTTGCAATCTCCTTAATGTGTTTCATTTCGCAGCTCTGTGCAATTTCGATGTCGGTCAAATATGCCATTGTATACTCCCTTTCTGTTTTCCTTTTTTATTTTGACTCAGCCTTTTTCAAAGCCGCTTCAATAAAGCCCTTGAAAAGCGGGTGAGCCTTATTGGGTCTTGATTTAAATTCGGGGTGGTACTGAACGCCGACGTAAAACGGTCGTTCGCTGAGCTCAACGGTTTCGACCAGGCTGCCATCGGGTGACATACCCGAAAGAGCAAGTCCGTTTTGCGTAAGAACATCACGGTAATCATTATTGAACTCGTAGCGGTGACGATGCCTTTCGGAAATAGTATTTGTACCGTAGCAACGCTCCATTGTTGTGCCCTCCCCGATAACACAGGGATAAGCGCCCAAACGCAGTGTTCCGCCCTTATCAATATTATCACTCTGTCCGGGCATAAAGTCAATAACTTTATTTCGGCAAAATTCATCAAATTCACCCGAATGTGCGTCAATTATTCCGCAAACATTCCTTGCATATTCTATAACGGCAATTTGCATACCGAGACAAATGCCAAAATAGGGCAAATCGTTCTCTCTCGCGTATTTTGCGGCAAGTATCATTCCCTCAATTCCCCTGCCGCCAAAGCCGCCCGGAACTATAATTCCGTCAAGCTCGGCAAGTCTCTTTTCATAGTCTGCGGAGGTGAGCTGCTCCGAATCAATCCAGTCAATATCAATGTGAGTGTCGAGCGTATATCCGGCGTGGCGCATAGCCTCGGCAACCGAAAGATAAGCATCGTGGAGCTGAACATATTTGCCGACAAGACCGATATGCACCGTCTTGGAACGTCTTTTGATTTTTTCAACAAGCTCCGTCCATTCCGTCAAATCGGGTTTTGGAGCATCAATGCACAGCTCACGGCATACGACGGAGGAAAAATTCGCCTTTTCCAGCATAAGAGGAGCTTCGTAAAGATACGGAATTGTAATATTTTCAATAACGCAATCGGGCTTAACATTACAAAACATTGATATCTTTTTGAATATTGCTTCTTCAAGTGGCTCATCGCAACGCAGAACAATTATATCGGGACGTATGCCCATTCCCTGCAATTCCTTGACCGAATGCTGCGTGGGCTTGGATTTGTGCTCATCCGAGCCTCGGAGAAACGGAACAAGCGTAACGTGGATAAACAGGCTGTTTTCCTTGCTCACCTCAAGAGATATCTGCCTGACCGCCTCCAAAAAAGGCTGACTTTCTATATCGCCTATTGTGCCGCCGATTTCGGTTATGACAACGTCGGCATCGGTCTTTTTGCCGACACGGTAGACAAAATCCTTGATTTCGTTTGTAATGTGCGGAATAACCTGAACCGTTGAGCCGAGATACTCGCCCCTGCGCTCCTTGTTGAGAACATTCCAATAAACCTTGCCCGTTGTAAGGTTGGAATACTTGTTAAGATCCTCATCAATAAATCTTTCGTAATGTCCGAGGTCGAGGTCGGTTTCTGCGCCGTCCTCAGTAACATAAACCTCGCCGTGCTGATACGGACTCATTGTACCCGGGTCAACATTTATGTACGGGTCAAGCTTTTGAGCAGCAACCTTCAAGCCTCTTGCTTTAAGAAGCCGTCCGAGCGATGCCGCTGTAATGCCCTTACCGAGCCCCGACACAACTCCACCTGTTACAAAAATATACTTTGTCATAAAAAATCCCTCCAATGGCAATATAATTTACGTATTCAGACTATAAATCAAAAAAGAAAAAGCCCATTCAGACAAAGGTTATTGCCTTTTGTCCGAATGAACGTCTTTGCTCATTTGTACGAATTTTACCACACAATATTATGTTTGTCAATCGAATATAAAAAATTTTCCGAAAAAAATTCGATATAAAACGCAGAGACCGCTGCAAGCCGCAGTCTCTGCGTTATAGCTGTTTTGATTTGTTTTCGGAAGCATTGCAGTCTGATTGTACCGCCTAAATCAGATAAGCAGCATCCTGTCGTTATCGAGGTCACGACCGGCCGCCTCTTTGAATTTGACAAGCAAATCCGCAACCGTCAGATTTTTCCTTTCCTCGCCGGAGGTATCCATAATAATTCCGCCTCGGTTCATCATTATTGTGCGATTTCCGAGTTCAAGGGCAGACTGCATATTATGAGTTATCATCATACAGGTAAGCTTGTTTTCTTCAACAATTTTTTCGGTGAGAGCAAGTACCTTGGTTGCCGTTTCGGGGTCAAGTGCCGCCGTATGCTCATCAAGAAGGAGCAATTCCGGCGGATTAAAGGTTGCCATCATCAAGGTCAACGCCTGACGCTGACCGCCCGAAAGCAGTCCGACGGGCTGACCCATTCTGTCCTCAAGCCCCATATCAAGCAAGGCAACACGCTCACGGAAAGCTTTTTTATCGGCTTTTGAAACTCGGCTGAGCCAACCGCCTCTGCCTGCGGCAAGAGCAAGATTTTCCTCAACCGTCATCCCCGGGGCACTGCCCTTCATCGGGTCCTGAAAAAGTCTGCCGATTTTCCTTGCCCTTTTATGCTCGGGCATAAGCGTAATATCTCTGCCGTTGAGCTCAATTTTGCCCTCATCAACAACAAACGAGCCCGCAATAGCGTTAAAAAGCGTTGATTTGCCGGCACCGTTAGCACCGATAACCGTTATAAAGTCGCCCTGCTCAACCTTTAAAGAGAGACTGTCGAGAGCTTTTTTGGCATCCGTTGTGCCCGGATTAAAGGTCTTTGAAATATTAACTATATCAAGCATTACGCAGACCTCCTTGAAAAACGCTGTGCAAGCCTACGCCTAATAAGCGGAAGCTGAGTTTTGAGATACGGTATTGAAATTGCCGCAACAACGATAACAGATGAAACCAGCTTGAGCATAAATGCAGGCATATCAAAGCGAAGTGCGATTGTGTAAACCAGTCGGAAAAGGAATGCACCGAGCACCATACCGACAATTTGAAGCGGAATTTTCTTTCTTCCGAGGAATACGTTACCGATAAGCAAGGAGGCAAGTGCAATTGTGACCATACCCGTACCGATGTCGATATTAACCGATTTCTGCGACTGGGCAAGCAAGCAACCCGAAAGAGCCGTAAAGGAATTGGCAATGCAAAGTCCCACTATTGTTGTGAAAACGGGATTTATGGACGACGAGCGAACCATATCGGGGTTGTTGCCCGTTGCACGGATTGCAAGACCGAGCTTTGTTCTGAGGAAAAGTGCAAGCAAAACGCCGACGGCGATAACCGCTATTGCCGCAACTATCAGCTTATACTGCTCCATAAGCGGCGTACCCCTAAGCACTGCAAGCATTTTGGTAAACACCGTGTCCGTCTTGTTCATATTCAAAATTGAGGAATTACCCATCACGGCAATATTCACCGAATACAGTGCCGTGTTGACAATAATTCCGGCAAGCAGGCTGTTTACGCCCATTTTTGTTTGAAGGAATGCCGTTATAAAGCCCGAAAGCACACCTGCCGCCATCGCCGCAGGAATAGCAAGAAACGGATGACCCGAAAGTGTAACAACAGCTCCGACGGTTGCGCCCAGAGTGAAGCAGCCATCCGTGGACAGGTCGCAAACGTTGAGCATTGAATAGCTGAGATAGAGTGCGATTACCGTAAGGGCACTTATAAGACCCAGCTCAGATGCAGTTTGCAAAAGTGCCAAAGCAGAACCAAGCGTCATAGTAAAAGTCCTTTCCGATTATTCTTATTCACCGAAGCTCTCGGCGGTTGTAATTTTTTCTACCTTTGTGCAGTGAAGTGCGATTGCGGCGGAAACCTCATCAAAATTCATACCGAGCTGTGTGCAAATTTCGGTATTGATTGTTGCCGTGCCGTTATCAAAGGTTCTTACCGCCATCGTTGCAGGCTCTTTACCTTCAAGAAGGATTTCCGCAACCATATTTGCGGTTTCCTTGCCAAGATTGATATAATCAACGCCAAATCCGAGGAAGGCTCCGTTGAGCGCAAAGGAATCCGCACCGGTGAAATGAGGAATCCCCGCCTTTGCAAGCATTTCGTAAATTGAAAGCTCGGCAGTCATAACCGAGTTATCCGTCGGAGTGAATACCGCATCTACACCCTCAGAAACAAGCGACTGAGCCGCAAGAGTGATTTCGTCAACGGTCTTGCCCGTTTTCTCAACATAGGCAACACCCTTTTTGTCGAGATATGCCTTTGCATCCTTGATTGCCGCCTCGGAGGAATCCTGACCGACATCATAAAGAAGACCAACCTTTTTGATGCTTTTATCCGTTTCAAACATAATATCCATTATTGCGTTTGTGTTCAGATAATCCGAGGTGCCGGTGATGTTATATCCGGGAGCATCGAGGCTGTCAACAAGCTTTGCACCAACAGGATCCGTTACCGCAGAGAAAACAACGGGGAGGCTCATACCCTCGGTGGCATTCTGCATAGCTGTCGCAACAGGTGTTGCTACGCCAACCATAAGATCAACATCATCTGCGATAAAATTTGAAATAATCTGGTTCATAACATTTGTATCGGCGTTGCAGTTGTCGTATTCGATTTTAAATTCAACGCCCTTTTCCTTACCGATAGCGGCAAGCTGTGACTTAATATTTTCAACAATCTGATTGAGCGAAGCATCGTCAACATAGTTACAAATGCCGACTGTGTAAGCATTTCCGCCCGACTTGCCCACATCGGTGCTGCAAGCGGCAAATGTTGCAAGGATAAGAATTACGCTGAGAGCGAGAGCAATAAACTTTTTCATAAAAATATCAACCTTTCTTTTAATCAACAATATGTTATTCGGTAATTTTATTTTGAGCTTATACGGCAAGGTCGCCATCGTTTGGTCAATAAAAGCATAAAAAATCCTCCCAAAAAAATAAAAAACCTGTCTCGACAATTTCTTGCCGGGACAGGAATAAAACTAATCCTGCGGTGCCACCCTGCTTGATGCTTACGCATCCGCTTTGACGTACCTTCATACGCTGACCTTTGTTTACGGAGAGCCGCCTCCGTCTTACATACTCCAAGGCATACCTTGTTTCCGTTCGCCCTCGAAAGTCCATTCGGTCAAAGCTTCTTCTGCCGCACTCCCACCGCCTGCGGCTCTCTGAAAGAACAGGGTTAAGACCTACTCACTCTTTCTCATCGGTTTAATGGCATTATACTACCGTTTTTTTCGGTTGTCAATAGTTTTTTAAAAATCAGTCATTACCGAAAAATGCTTCGTGAACAACACTGACAGCCTTATCCGCATCGTTTTCGTCGATGAGTACGGAAATTTTAATCTCGCTTGTGGAAATATTCTGAATGTTGATTCCCTTGCTGTAAAGAGCCTCAAACATCTTTGAAGCTGTGCCGGGGTGAGTTTCCATACCTACACCCACTACGGAAACCTTTGCAACGCTGTGGTCGCAGGAAACCTTTGCATCACCGATAAACGGAAGCGCCTTAACACACTCAACGGCCTCGTTTTCGTTATCCATACTTACGGTGAATGCGATATCCTTTGTGTTGTCTCTGCCGACGGACTGGAGAATAATATCAACATTTATGTTGTGCTTTGCAAGCTGTGAGAAAACCTTGAAAGCGATTCCGGGAACGTCCTCAACGCCCACGATAGAAATTCTTGATACGTCCTTATCCTTTGTTACGCCTCTTACTAACATCTTTTCCATTTTGGTTGTCTCCTTTACTATTGTTCCCGGTATCGGGTTAAGGCTTGAAATTACTTCAAGCTCGACATTATATTTTTTAGCCATTTCAACGGAGCGGTTGTTGAGAACCTGTGCTCCGAGGGTTGCCAGCTCAAGCATTTCGTCATAGGTTATTTCCTTGAGCTTGCGTGCTCCCGACACCTTACGGGGATCGGCTGTGTAAACACCGTCAACGTCTGTAAATATCTGGCACTTGTCGGCATTGAGTGAAGCCGCAATTGCAACCGCACTTGTGTCCGAGCCGCCTCTGCCGAGTGTTGTCATATCCTGGAACTTGTTAAGTCCCTGGAAGCCCGCAACAACAACAATTTTTCTGTTATCAAGCTCTGCCCTGATTCGATCGCCGTCAACCTTTTTGATTCTTGCCGCCGAATAAACCGAATCGGTATGGAAGCCTGCCTGCCAGCCGAGAAGCGAAATCGCCGGACAGCCGAGCTCCTCAATTGCCATTGCAAGCAAGGCGATTGAAATCTGCTCGCCTGCCGCCATAAGCATATCCATTTCTCTTTTTGAATTGTGTGCACTGATTTCCTTTGCCTTTGCGATAAGGTCGTCCGTTGTGTCACCCTGAGCGGAAACAACAACAACAACGTCATTTCCGTTTTTATAGGTGTCGGTTACGATTTTCGCAACATTCATCACACGCTCCGTGTTGGCGACCGAGCTGCCGCCGAATTTTTGAACTATAAGTCCCATAAGTCATTCACCACTTTATATAAATTAATAATTTACAACCCTGATTTTTGAAACGATATCAGCATTTTCAAGCCTTGCAAGCTTCTCATTAAGTACCGCTTCCTTGTCCACCTCGGTAACGAACGCAAGCTCATCCTCCGGTGCATTTTCCCTAGTGAGAACCGTCACGCCGTCGAAAAGCTCATTGACCTTTTCCGAAATACAGGCTTTGCAGCCCTTAACGCGAACATAAAGAGCGGTTTGGGCTTCACCTTGACCGATAACATATCCGTCCTCTGCCTTATCCCAGCAGATACCCTTGTTTTTGCCGATATTCTGAGCACAATCGACAATATCAGCAACAACGGCACTGGCGGTTGCCATTTTGCCGGCACCCTGACCGTAAAATGCAACGTCGCCAACGGCATTGCCGCGTACAAGCACGGAATTGAAAACGCCGTTTACTCCCGAAAGAATACAGCTCTCCTTAACAAAAGCAGGGGCAACCGAAGCGGAAATTTTATCTCCGAGCTTTACGGCTCTGCCGAGCAGCTTGATAACTCCGCCCCATGAGTGTGCATACTCAACATCCTCCAAGGTAATCCTTGTTATACCCTCGGTGTAAACCGTTTTGGGGTAAACGTGCTTACCGAAGCAGAGAGCGGCAAGAATACAAATCTTACGGCAGGCATCAAAGCCCTCGATATCAGCCGTAGGGTCCTTTTCGGCATAGCCGTTATCCTGTGCGAGCTTCAAAGCCTCATCAAAGCCCATTTTATCAAAAATCATTTTGGAAAGTATAAAGTTTGTAGTGCCGTTAAGAATGCCGGCAACCTCGGTGATTTCATTTGCGGCAAGGCACTGGAAGATTGGACGCAAAACGGGAATCCCGCCGCCGACACTTGCCTCAAACATAAAATTGACATCGTTTTCTTTTGCGATTTCAAGCAGCTCATCGCCCTTTTCGGCAACAAGCTCCTTGTTGGAGGTCACAACCGACTTGCCTGCTTTAAGGCAGGATGAAACAAATTCATACGCAGGATGAAGTCCGCCCATTGCCTCCGCAACAATTTTGACATCAGAATCGTTGAGAATAATATTAAAATCGTCGATTATTTTATTTTCGTTTTTATCACCCGGAAATTTTCTGAGATCGAGAATGTGCTTTACATTCAAGGTCTCTCCGCATTTTTCGGCAAGCTTCGCCTCATTGAGAGAAACGACCTCTGCCACTCCCGAGCCGACTACACCGTAGCCCAAAACAGCTATATCCATTGTTTTCAACTCCCTGTTCCGATTTTTAAAACAAAACCTCAATATAACCAATTTAGTTTATCACAAAACAAAAAAATAATAAAGACTTTTTTTCATCTTTTTTAAAAAAAGGGCGATTTTTATCGGATAAATCAAAAATAAGCTGGATTTGCAGTACAAAAAGACGAACAATACGCACTTTTTTTAATTTTTTCAGAAAAAGATTTGCATTAACGCCTTTTATGGTATAATATATTCAATAGTATTTGTTTCGTTAATTCGTTTCAAGGGAGGAATTATTATGGATAACGTCGAGCTCCGAAAAAAGAGAATAATCAACATAGTGTATATCGCAATCGTCCTCGGACTTTCGTATCTCTTTTTGAAATACTGCTTTTCGATGTTTGCTCCGTTTCTTGTTGCCTTTTTCATCGCAGTTATTGTACAAAAGCCAACAAACTTTTTTGCGCACAAGCTAAAGTTGAAAAAAAACATCACTGCCATAGTTTTAACGCTATTGCTCTACCTTATTGCCGCCACTCTCATTTCACTCATTGGTGTAAAATGTGTTGACGGAATCAAGGGAATTTATGCGTTCATACAAGAAAAGCTTTCGGATATTCCCACATTGATTGAAAACGTCAAGGCGTGGGTGCTCAATGTCCTTGCCATTCTCCCCGACGGTCTTGAGGTAAAAGCCTCCGGCTCCGTGATTCCGTTCTTTGATGCACTCAAGGAAAAGAGTGCCGCCGAAATTGCAAGCTTTATTATGGACAAGGCATCCAACGGCGAAAAGCTCACGCTTTCAAGCTTTGCGACTCCCCTCAACGGAATTTGGAGCACCGCAAAACAGATTCCCTCTGTTTTTGTTGCCGTTATGATAACAATTGTTTCCTCCTGCTTTATGGCAATTGACTACGACAGGCTTGTTAAGTTCATCAAAAGTCAGCTTTCCGCCGAAAACGAAAGCAAGCTTTCCGCAACCAAAAGAATCGTTTTGAGCTCACTTGTGAAGCTGATAAAATCCTACGTTTTAATCATCTGCATAACGGGAATTGAAATTTTCATCGGTCTGAATTTCCTTACACTTATCGGACTTTATGATGACGGAAACATTCTCACGCTTTCGCTGATAATCGCTGTTTTGGATATTCTTCCGGTAATCGGAACCGGAACATTTATGGTGCCGTGGTCAATTTACAGTCTCATCACAGGTAAAATCGGCTTGGGAATAGGACTTTTCGTTGTTTATTCAATCATATACATTGTCCGCCAGATAATTGAGCCGAAAATCGTCGGCGGTACGGTTGACCTGCCCGCTTTTGTCACCCTTATGGGTATGTACATCGGCTCTCAGCTTTTCGGATTTATCGGAATTTTCCTTTTGCCGATACTCATTATAATCATCAAGCTGCTCAACGATGAGGGCATTATCCATATTTGGAAAAAGACCGATGCGTTTGACGGTGATGACCCACTGAAGCATGAGCCGAGACAACCCGTATCTGCCCTGCTCAAAAAAATGAAGAAAAACAAATAAAGCAAAGGCTTGCACGGAACAGATTAACCGTGCAAGCCTGTTTTATTATTTAACCTGCCAAAAGCCTACCTTTTTCATAACCTTGGTCAAGGTCTTGTTTGCAAGGTAGGATGCCCTTTCCGCGCCCTCCTTGGCACATTTTTCGATATACGCCTTATCCTTCATTACCTCATTGAATTTGTCCTGAACCGGCTTCACCTCGGCAATTACGCTTTCGGCAACCGCAAGCTTGAAATCGCCGTAGCCCTTGCCGTCAAACTCCGCCTCGATTTCCTCAAAGCTCTTGCCGGAGCAGCAGGAGTAGATGCTCATTAGGTTGTTGATTCCGTCCTTACCCTCGCCGTAGCGAACCTTAGCCTCGGAATCCGTAACTGCGGATTTGAACTTTTTGGCAATATCATCAACATTATCGAGCAGAAAAACGGAGCCCTTGGGATTGGGATCTGATTTTGACATCTTCTTTGTCGGGTCTTGAAGTGACATAACCTTTGCACCGGTTTTGCCGATATACGGCTTGGGCACGGTAAAGGTCGGTGAATAAGCTCCGTTGAAACGCTCGGCAATATCGCGAGCAATTTCGAGGTGCTGCTTCTGGTCAACACCGACAGGCACATACTCTGCCTGATAAAGCAAAATATCGGCAGCCATAAGGGTCGGATATGCGAACAGACCGACGTTAACATTATCGGCGTGCTTTGCGGATTTATCCTTGAACTGGGTCATTCTTGCCGCCTCACCGAATTGCGTATAGCAATTGAGAATCCAGCCGAGCTGGCTGTGCTGCGGAACGTGAGACTGAACAAAAATTATATTCTTTTCGGGGTCAAGTCCGAGCGCAAGCATAAGTGCATACATTTCAAGCGACTGCTTTCTCAGCTTTGCGGGCTCTTGGCGGACAGTTATTGCGTGAAGATCCGCAACGGCAAAAATGCAATCGTTATCGGTGCTCATTTGCTTCCAATTTTTTAATGCGCCGAGATAGTTGCCGAGCGTGGGTACACTTGTCGGCTGAATCATACTCAGCACACGGTCTTTTCTTTCTGTATTATCCATAATTACCACTCCAAAATTTTTCATACAATGTATTCTAACACAAAATTTCCGTATTGTAAATCATTATTATTTATGATAAAATAAAATATCGTAAATTTGTTTGGAGGAATTTTGATGCCGCAGTTTGATGCAGTGCTTTTTGATTTTGACGGAACGGTTGCCGACACGGGCGAGGGCGTGTTTTTCAGTGTGCGTTATTCAATAGATAAATTCGCTCTCAAGCAGCCGAGCGACGAAGAAATCAGAAGCTTCATCGGCCCGCCGCTTGTGACAAGCTACAGCCATTTCTATCCCGAGCTTTCCGCCGAGGAAATCAATGCTCTGATTGCCACATTCCGCGAAAAATACGCCGAGGTCGGTCGTTTCAAATTCAAAATTTATGACGGAATTCCCACGCTTTTGAAAAGCCTGAGCGAAAACGGAATTAAGTGTGCCGTGGCAAGCTCAAAGCCGCAGGATTTTCTTGAGCAAATCATCCGCACCGCCGAAATCGACAAATTTTTCAACTGCATTGTCGGCGCCGGCAAAAGCTACGCCTCCGCAGACAAGGAGGATATAATCAACGAAGCCCTCGACAGGCTTGGTGTTGCAGACCGTTCCCGTGTGTTGATGGTGGGCGACAGAAAATTTGACATCGTCGGCGCCAAAAAAGCCGGTATCCCCTGTGCCGCCGTCCTATTCGGCTACGGCAGCCGTGAAGAATTTGAAGAATACAAAGCAGAATTCATAGTCGAAAGTTGCGATGAAATCAGAGAAATAATTTTTAAAAGTAAATAATTGCTACAAACATCACCCCACCGCAATTTGTTTTTTGCGAGGGGGTGATGTTTATTAATATTCTATATTTTTCATTTTTCCGCGGATTGCTATTGTGTCAAAGACGTCGAACACGGGGATGAATTGTAGGATATAGTGGATTATGGAAAACTCTTTTTTGTGTTCCTTACGCAGCATTAGAATATTCGCCACGCCGTAAAAGCCGCTTTGCACAATAAAGGAACAGGTATGCCAAATCGGGATAAGTATCGGCAAAATGACAAACCAAATCATACCTCTTGTTGCACCGACCAATAAAATTCCATAGGCAAGTCCGTAAATGAAATTCAAGATATAAAACGGAATTGTTTTGATTTTGAGCAAGAACCACGATTTTTTCATTTCATCGGCATCCGTTGCACCTGCAAGCGTTTTTGTTATGCACTTAACCGCCGCAATCCAACCCAAAATTTCGGTTGCCCCGGAAACTGCTCCCAACAGAAGAAGCATAGCCAAAAACAAGCCCTCGGACGTGCTCTCTCCGAAAATTACAAAAACAATCGAATATTGCACCGCAAGCTGAACATAAAGCATCGCAAAAAAAGCTTTAACCTTCTTCATTGCGGCACCTCCTTATGCCTGAACCTTGTGGAAAATCTTCTTACCCTTCTTAACGATAATCGCATTTTCTTTAAGTGCCTCGGCAGTGAATGAAGCTCCGATATCCGTCACCTTATTATCATCAACGGAAACACCGCCCTGCTGAACAAGACGTCTGCCCTCGCCGCGTGACTTTGTGATACCCGTTTTGAGAAGAACATCAAGAATATCAATTTTTCCGTCGTTAAAATCATCATCGGAAAGAACGGTGGTCGGCATATTTTCAAGGTTTGCTCCGCCGCCGAAAAGAGCTTTGGAGGCTTCTCTTGCCTTTGCAGCCTCATCCTCACCGTGAACAAGCTTTGTCAGCTCAAATGCAAGTATATCCTTGGCTTCATTGAGCTGTGCGCCCTCCCAGCTATCCATTGCATCAATCTCCTCAAGGGGGAGGAAGGTGAGCATACGGATACACTTGAGAACGTCCCGGTCACCGACATTTCTCCAATACTGGTAAAACTCATAGGGGCTTGTCTTTTCGGGGTCAAGCCAAACAGCACCCGAAGCGGTTTTACCCATTTTCTTGCCCTCTGAATTCATAAGCAGAGTGATTGTCATGGCGTAGGCATCCTTGCCGAGCTTCTTTCTGATAAGCTCCGTACCGCCGAGCATATTTGACCACTGATCATCGCCGCCGAACTGCATATTACAGCCGTACTCCTTAAAGAGATGATAGAAATCATAGCTCTGCATAATCATATAGTTGAACTCAAGGAAGCTGAGTCCCTTTTCCATTCTTTGCTTGTAGCACTCGGCACGAAGCATATTATTGACCGAGAAGCAAGCGCCGACCTCACGCAAAACATCAACATAGTTGAGATCAAGCAGCCAATCCGCATTGTTTACCATCATTGCCTTGCCCTCACCGAACTCGATGAAGCGGCTCATCTGCTTTTTGAAGCAGGCAATATTGTGGTCGATATCCTCCTTGGTAAGCATCTTTCTCATATCGCTTCTGCCCGAGGGGTCACCGATCATACCCGTGCCGCCGCCGAGCAGGGCGATGGGTCTGTTGCCCGCCATTTGAAGCCTTTTCATAAGGCAGAGCGCCATAAAGTGACCAACGTGCAAGCTATCCGCAGTCGGGTCAAAGCCGATATAAAATACAGCCTTGCCGTTATTTATAAGCTCCTTAATTTCGTCCTCATCCGTTACCTGAGCAATAAGACCTCTGGCAACAAGCTCATCATAAATTGTCATTGTTAAAATCCTCCGTTTTTTGATAAAAATAAAAATCCTCCGCCCATTCGGGCAGAGGACGAATTATCGTGTTACCACCTCTGTTCACCGCACCCTCACGGAAGCGGCCTCAGCGAGTGCAAAGGCACTCTGACGTTTAACGCACGCAAACGGCAAGACCTACTTCTGTTTCAGTCCGCAGCTCAGAGATGTATTCAAAACGAAAAGCTCACGCTTTCTCACACCGACCGAAAGCTCTCTTTGCATCACTTTTCGCTCTACTTGTTCTCGTCACAGCCATTATGTTGATTATATATTATTCAGGAAGCTTTGTCAAGCGGTTGACGGGAAAATAAAAAAAGTGTACAATAGTATGAATAAAAAATACGGAGCGAACAGCATATGAGAATGAGAAGAAAAAAGAATCTTGACAAAAGACTTTCCGATTGCGGAAGCATAATCTTTTCCGTTGAGAGTGAGGACAAAAATTTTAACACGGCGATTGAAGAAAAGGAATACCTTGACCTTGCAAAATGGTTCGGCAATTCCAATCCCATAAGAATTGAGGTTGGCTGCGGCAAGGGTCAATTTGCCGCCGAAATCGCGAAGCAAAATCCCGATATAAACTATATCGCCGTTGAAAAAAGTGCAAACGTGATAGTCATAGCCGCCGAAAGAGCGATTGAGGAAGGTATACCGAATCTGCGTTTTATTAAGGGCTCTGCGGAGTACCTGCCGAAATATCTTCACGACGGAATTGCAGACAGAATTTATCTCAATTTTTCCTGTCCCTTTCCCAAGAAAAAATACGCAAATCACCGCCTGACCAACAAAAAATTCCTTGCAATTTTTGAACGTCTTTTGACCTCCGACGGTGAAATTCATCAAAAAACGGACAATATGCATTTCTTTGAATACTCAATTCAGGAAATTTCCGAATACGGCTTTGCCATCAAAAATGTTTCGCTTGATTTGCACAACAGTGATTTTGAGGGCAATATTGTCACCGAATACGAAAAACGCTTTTCCGATCTCGGTCAGCCGATTTTCCGCCTGGAGGCATACAGAAAATAAATCTTATTCGATTACCGAAAGGGCGGCATCGACCGCACAGGAAACCTCTGCACCGGCAAGGAGCAGATTCAGACTGTTTTCATATTTTTCCGCCTCCGCAAGCGAACAGAACGCCTCGTTCATCAGTGAACGGTAAGCCTTGAGCGAAAAATTGAGCCTGTTTTTTACAAGTGTCGAATCCTTTGTATGGAAGCGTGCGGCATAAATTTTGCGTCCCCTTTTGGGCGTGAGACGATGATAGTGCTCGGAGGAAAAAACGCCGAAGCGAAGCTCCGGTATTATTACGTGTTCGACCCTCTCACTGTTCAGGGAGCAGACACAGCTTATCACGTCGTAGCCCGAGCTCAATGCATAGCGACGAAGCCTATCAACAAGCATCAGTGAAACGGCGCCGGTCTTATCGACGATTACCGCCACCCTGTCGCATTTTTCAAAAGCCCTTTCATTCAGCTCAACACCCTCGGAGGTCACGCAGGAAACAAACTCCTTGCTCTCCATTCCGACAGTACCCTTCATCACTCCGCCGCTTTTTTTCCAAAGCCTTGCGGTGTAGGAAAGGAGCTTGCTTTTGTCCACGCTCAATGCATCCAAGCGGAGCATATCCTTTTTAATGCAATCTGACGCCGCAAGAAATCTTTGACAGCGCAGCTCTTTTGCCTCAAGCTCGGAGCGAATCGCTTTGACCTTTTCGTTTTGCTCCGCATTATTCAAATCAAGCTCAATAATTATTTCGACACGGCTTTTCTGCTTTTCGTTAAGAAATTTCAAATCGGCAACAAGAATTTTTTGCTCGGGGCAATACAATGCCGAAACACTGTTCCACGAAAAAAGCAACTCATTTTTTACGGACACTTTAAAAAGCTCTGCGGAAAGCAAAACAAAAAAGCTCTCACGCTGCAAAGGTGCTCCGCCGCAAACGGCAATAATTTTTTTGACACGCTCGCTGTCGAAAAAGCCCAAGCAATTTCCGCCTGCGGTATGTACTCCGTAATAAAAGCAACTGTTATCCATCGGATCACCTCATTCGTTTTATAATATTATCTTATTCGTGCCCACAAAATTTGTGTACAAAATACGGAGGTAAATTACCATGCTCGACAAGAAAATTCTCTCCGAGCTTTTGCCGAGGGTTGATGTCAGAATTTATGACACCGTCGGTTCAACAAATGCCGTTGCAATTGAGCTCTCCGAGGGCTGCGAACAAAATTTACTCGTCGCGGCAATCTCTCAAACAGAGGGCAGAGGACGGCAGGGAAAGACATTTTTTTCACCGAGCGGCGGCTTATATTTTTCGCTTGCGGTTCATCCCGACTGTGAGCTGATTGATGCCGTAAGCATAACCTCCGCCACGGCGGTATTTGTTGCGGAAGCGATTGAAAGACTCACTCCGCTTTCTCCGAAAATAAAATGGGTCAACGATATTTACATCGACCGAAAAAAGGTTTGCGGTATTCTTTGTCAATCCGTTTTAAAGAGCGGCAAGCTCGACCGTATTATCATCGGCATCGGTATAAATATAAAAGCACAAAATTTCCCCGAGGAAATCAACTCAATTGCCGGCTCGCTGAATACCGATATCGATGAAAACACCTTGACGGCGGAAATCACAAAAAGCATTTTGAAATTCTGCGAAAATCCGAGTGACAAAGCCTATCTTGATTATTACAGAAAAAATTCCTGTGTGCTCGGCAATAAAATTATTTTTTATGAAAACGGTATCAAGCATTTCGGCAATGCCGTTGAAATAGATGACAATGCCGCTTTGATTGTTGAGCAAGACGGAATAACAAAAAAACTCTCCGGCGGAGAAATCACCGTGAGAGTTGATGAAAATTAAAACAGACTGCTTCTTTTCCGACGGTGGAATTGAAGCAGTCCTTGTTTATATTTTTTTATATTTTTCGGCAGTTTGGTTCAAAAGCTCAATGGCTTCATCGCTTTCGCTTTTGGACTTTTCCGCCTTTTTTACGCTCTTTTTCTTTTGAGCGGTCTTTCCGGACTTAACAGGCTGCTTTTCTTTTTTGGGGGCAACGCAGGAAGCCTTTCGGATAATTTCCTCGCAGCTTTTGTTCACGCCTTTATGCTCCGCCTTGAGCTCGGAAATCGAAACGAACAAATCATCAAGCATATCCGAGGCATTGCTCAAATATTCTTGCAGAGCATTAACCTGCTCCTTTGCCCTGCCGAATTGCTCGGCGGTCTGCTCCTTGACGGAAATTTCAAGTGAGCGTGCCGCCTGAACATAGCTGTCGATATATTCCTCGGTCTGCTTAACAAACTGCTGTGCAGGCTTTTCCTGCCGTAATTTTTCTTCTCGCTCGGCAAGCTGTGCTTTAAGCTCGGAAATTTCGTTATCCCTTGCGTTTATCTGCATTTTAAGCCGCTCGATTTCGCCTCGCAGCTCGTCAAGCTCCTTTGCACTTTTTTGAACCCTGTTAAGCTTTATGTTTATGGCGTTAATATGATTCATCACATCGAAGCCGTCATAGCCGCCGAACATAACCTTTTTAAAAACCATTTCCTGCATAACGGCAGCTCCTTAAAAATTACTCAACATCGGACGTGCAATGCGGACACTTAACCGCTTCAATCGCAATTTCGGATTTGCAATACGGACATTTTTTGGTTGTGGGAGTCGGCTCCTCTTTCTTGTGAAGTCGCTCCGAAACGCCGTTAATGCTCTTGACAATAACAAAGATAACCAACGCCATAACAAAGAAATTGATGACAGCGGTAATAAATTTACCAAAGCCGATGGAAGCATCACCGATTGTAACCGCAAGGCTTGAAAAATCAATCTTGCCGAGTATTATTCCGAGAAGCGGCGTTACGATATCGTTAACCAGCGAATTAACTATCGTCTGAAAAGCACCGCCTATGATAACACCGACTGCAAGATCAATGACATTGCCTCGCATAATAAACTTTTTAAATTCCGCAACAAAGCCTGATTTTTTTGACATAATACGTCATTCTCCTCTTTTTAACATCATTATTATTTATATATTAACATATCATCGGAGGAATTTCAAGGCTTTTATTGTATGCAGCCTCCCCTGTTCGTTGCCGAGGACTTAATTGTGATAATACTCATCGTTTTTGCCGTAGGTATTCAGCGGAAAAATCAATTTTTGTGTTGGAATTGCATTTTCCGTGTAATCCGACGTCAAGCCGACCGGTGAGGAAATTTCAAGAGACCTTTGCGAATCGCTCGGCGTTGCGTTGAGAACCACTGAAAAGGAATTGACCTTTACACCGTCGCTGACAGATGCGCTAAACATAAGCACAAAGCGAACATCATCACAGTACCGTGATTCCGAGGCAAGGTTAAAGCTTGAAAAATATGCCTGCAAAACGCTGAAAATCGGGATTATGTGTGTTCCTGCCTTCAGCGTAAATTCTCTTGTAAAATTCTCCGAAGCTTTTCTTGATGTATAGTTTTGCTCCGTCGAATAATCCTGATACAAAGCAGGATTGACGGTAACCGTACACTCGCTCTGCACCTCAAGCTCGACATAGCCGTTGAGAAGCAGATTATACGGCGAATCCATTCGCAAGCTGTAGGCAGACATCGGCATTTTAACAAGCTTATCGGTCGATGTGACCGCAAAGGCATCGCCGTCATCGCTTTTGCACCACGAAAAAAATCTCACAAACGGCTGCGGCTTGCTAAACGGAATGAAGCTTGTGCTTTTTGCCATGGTATTAATTGCGTTGCCTATAAGCTCCGAATATTTTGTGATGCAATATTCCGTAAATGCTCCGCCGTAAAGATTCGTTGTCCAAACGAGCTGTATCGCATCAATTCCGTAGGTTGTCGAAGCATAATCCGACAGGAACGGACCGTTGGAGGGTGCAAGAATTGCCTCGTCGGTGTAATCCGAATAGTCGTAATCATAATTAAAGCTGTTGACCAGCTCCGCCAAGGCCGTTGCACAGCTCGAATGATTTTTGGTGTAATAAATCGCCCTGCCTGCATAGGCGGAATTGTTGGTATGAAGCTCAATGCAAGCGCAAAGCTTGTCGTTTTTCACTTCCTTCAGATATTCAATCATAAGCTGCGTTTCCGTCTGATCCGCCGCAGCACCGCCCTTGTGACTATCGGTGCAATCATCCCAATTGTGCGGAAAATTGCGGTCAATATTCACTCCGTTTTTGTTGTAAATGCTTTTATTCATCAGTCCGTACGGATTGAGAACGGGAATAAAAATTATTTTCACGCTTTGATGAAGCTTGCGTAAAACAGAGCTGCTTTTGTATTTGCGACAAAGACAGTCAAAAAAATGAGATGCAGCCAAAAGCGTACACTCCTCGTTGCCGTGAGTACAGGCGGTGATGAGCATCGTTTTTTCATAGCTCGACGGCGTAAACGTATAAGCGTAAATTTTATTTTCGCCGTCCGTATCCGTGCCGAGCTCACTCCTTGTTACGTATTCGGGAAATTCACTGCGCAGCGGTTCAAGACGAAAATTCAAATAATCCGAATAATCCGTGCCGCTCTGTGAAAGAGCACCTGCCCCCGTACCGTCCTCAAAGGCAATCGGCGTATACCAGTCCGGTTCATATCTGTCGCCGGAGAAAGCTCCTGCTGCCTCCCGTAGGTCATCAATTTCCTCCGAAACTCTTTGGGAAAGCTTTGTCGTATATTCCTCGGCAATTTTTTGAAGCTCTTGAACGGCATTGACAACAAGTGCATTGTCCTCCTCCATCCAATCCTCCGTCATCGGTATACCCTCATCAACACGGTGAGCAACCGAATTTGTTGTTATAATCACATCATCATCGCTGACACCGAACACACCGATTCTGACAAGCCCTTCTCTTTCAAGGCAGATTGACGGAATTGTGCAACTATCGTCCGAGAGCGTAACTCTATAGCAATCATTTTTATCGGTAGAAAAAACTGCGGTTTTCGTGAAGCCCTCCCAGCTTTTATCAAAGTTAAAAACACAGCCGTCGTAGTTGATGCTTCCCTCCGTGGTTATAGTATCCTCGGTGATTTTGAGGCGGTTGCCCGTTACCGAAAGCTTTAAATTGTTCATTGATTTATGTCCTCCTTGTTGTAATAGTTTATCAATTTTTTGCCTATTGCGATAAGCTCACGTCTTTGGTCGTAAAAAATTGTCAGCTTTCGCTTGGCATCATAGGTTTTGAGGTAATTCCCCGAGGCATAGGCGTTTTTCAAAATTTCCGTATATTTTTTTATTAACGAATCCATCAGCCTTGCCGAATCAAGGTATTCCTCACCGAGCTGCTTCAGGGATTTTTGCAATTAAAAACACCCTTCCCGTTTTTTAAATTCATTTCGATTTCAATACTGAAAAGGGCAGAATATCTTGTTGCCGTCAGCAGCGACGGTAGCTTTTTCCCACTTTCAATTTCCGAAAGCTCACGTTGAGTTATTCGTAAATTTGCGGCAAGGCGCTCCTCGGTGATTGCGTTTGAAAGCCTCAAATTTTTCAACTGCATACAAAAAAGCTCTGTGCGGCTGTTTCTTCCCGAGCAAATTTCCAGCAGCCTTTTTACTCGCAAAGGCACAATTTCCGCACTGCAAATATCATTTTGATATTTTATAAGCGGTGTCATCAGCCTTGCAATTGCATTGTTGGCTCGCAGTAATGCGTTATAGGCGCTCGCCTGCGAAATGCCGAGGCGTTCACCGATTTGCGTTGTGTTCAGCCCCTCATACAGGTGGAGCTTTATCACCTCACGCTGTGCCTCGGAAAGCGAATTCTCTATAATGTCCTCAACCAGCCTTGAGGTCGTCACATCACGCAGTCTGAACGCAAATTCATCGAGTGATTCCAACGCATCCTCCTCGGAAAGATCACCGAGCCGCATACACCGCAGTGCGGTTTTTGCCTCCTCGACAGAAATCAGTTTTTCCGAAATATTGTTCATACTTACCTCCCAAAAACTTATTTTCGGCTTGAATTCCGACAGGCATATAATAACAATTTTCGGAGAAAAAAACGCCCCGTCGAGCTTTTCGTAAAAAAACATATATTTTATGACAAAAAACAGCAGGGAGCTGTAAAAAAATACATCTCCCCGCTGCCGGGTTTATTCTGTTTTCGGCTTATTTAATTTCAAGCTCCGATATAATCGGGCAATGGTCAGACGGGAAAAATCCGCCCACCTTGTCCGTTATAACATGATAGCTCTTTACGTCAATGCCCTCACTGACAAAAATGAAGTCAATAACCATACCGTCGCCGCACTCAAACGACTCGTGATAGGTCGGGAAGCTTTCTGTTGCGGGAGCAAGGAATTTTGTATCCTTAAAAACTCCGCCGTCAACCATATCAATATAGCAGTCCGTTCCCTCCGGAATATTAAAATCTCCGGTTATGAAAACGGGGCAATCAAGCGTTGCGGCAAATTCGTTAATCATCCTCACGCCGTTCTTTCTTGCTTCCTCGCTGATATGGTCAAGGTGGGTATTCATCGCAACAAAGATCTTGCCGCTCGCCTTATCCTCAAGCCTAGCCCATGAAGCAATTCTTATGCAATCCGAATTCCACGACTTGGACGGAATATCGGGCGTTTCACTAATCCAAAACCAGCCCTCGTCAAGCAAATTAAAGCTATCCCTACGATAAAATACCGGCGAAAACTCTCCGCCCTCCTTACCGTCATCACGTCCGACGCCGATGTATGAATACTCGGGCATATTTTCAATAAAGGTATGCATCCAGTCGATATGAGCCTCCTGGATTCCGAAGATATCGGGCATAAATTTTCTTACGGTTGCAATAACGCTTTCACTTCTGTCAGTCCAAAAGTGACCCTTGCGACCTCCGCAAAGCACATTAAAGCTCAAAACCTTCATTCGCTCTCGTCCCTCTTATTCATTATCTGGTAGCTCAAAGTCATAAGGCTATCATTGAGGTGAACGCTCTCCACCGTAACATTCGGGTAATTGGAGGCAATATCGTAATGGCTGAAATTCCAGAAATTCGTTATGCCGATTGAAACAAGCTTTTCAACAATTTGCGGTGTGCTCTCGCTCGGAAGACACAGAACCGCAACCCTGGGCTCAACCTCACGGCAATAAACCTCCAAATCCTCAATCGGATAGACCGAAAGTCCCTTGATTTTAATATCCTGCATATTTTCGGCATTTTTGTCAAAAAGTCCGACAAGCTCAAAGCCTCTGTCCTCAAAGGTCATATGCGAGGCAATCGCCCTACCGAGATTTCCGCAGCCGATGAGTATCGTCTTAAATCCGTTATCCGTGCCGAGAATTGTACCGATTTCCTTTTGAAGCTGTTCAACATTGTAGCCGTAGCCCTGCTGACCGAAGCCGCCGAAGCAGTTCAAATCCTGACGTATTTGCGAAGCGGTGAAGCCCATTCGCTGGGAGAGCTCCTTGGAGGAAATTCGAGTGATTCCGTTCTTTTTCAACTCTCCGAGAAAACGGTAATATCTGGGCAAACGCTTAATAACGGACATTGAAACCGATTTTTTATCCTTTGCCACTGCTATCCCCCACTCTTATTCACTCAACCTTTTAACGGTTTCCATTACATAGTCACCAAACTCGGAGCAGGTGCAGCCTGTGTCACGACCGGTAATTTGAAGCATCTTTTCGCTGAACATACAAATATCAAGTGCCTTTTCGAGCAAGTCTGCCTTTTCCTGCTCACCGATATGAGAGAGAAGCATTACAGTTGCACGAAGCATTGAGCAAGGGTCTACATACTGACCTCTGCCCTCCTCAATCATTCTCGGTGCAGAGCCGTGAATAGCTTCAAACATTGCGTACTTCTTACCGATATTTGCACTGCCGGCAGTACCGACACCGCCCTGGAATTCTGCCGCCTCATCGGTTATGATATCGCCGTAAAGGTTGGGAAGAATGAACACCTTGAAATCCTTGCGGCGTTTCGGGTCAATCAGCTTGGCGGTGGTTATATCAATATACCACTCGTCCGTTGTGATTTCGGGATAATCCTTACCTATGCCTTTGCAAAGGTTGAGGAATTTACCGTCCGTTGTTTTGATAATGTTTGCCTTGGTGATGATTGAAACTCTTTCCTTATGATTTCTTCTTGCATAGTCATAGGCGAGCTTTGCGATTCTCTCACAGCCCTCGGTGGTTGTAACAACAAAGTCAACGGCAAGGTCATCCGTTACGTTAACGCCCTTTGAGCCGACGGCATAAGCGCCCTCCGTATTCTCACGGAAGAACGTCCAGTCGATGCCCTCCTCGGGAACCTTTACGGGACGGAGATTTGCAAAAAGGTCAAGAGCCTTTCTCATCGCAACATTTGCACTTTCGATATTCGGCCACGGTCCGCCCTGCTGAGGGGTGGTTGTCGGTCCCTTGAGGATAACGTGGCAGGATTTAAGCTCCTCCAGCACGTCATCGGGAATTGCCTTGTTTGCAGCAACACGGTTTTCGATTGTGAGACCGTCAATAACCTTAAACTCAACCTTGCCTGACTTCACCTTATCGGCAAGCATATATTCAAGCACTCTTGCGCTCTCTTTTGTGATGATGGGTCCGATACCGTCGCCGCCGCAAACGCCGATAACAATTTTATCGAGGCTTGCATAGTCAACAAAATCGCCCTGTGCCTTAATTTTGTCCGAGCGGTCGCTCTGCTCACGAATAAGAGCCTCAAACTTTTCAACCGCATTTTTTATCTGTAAATCTGTCATTGTGCTATCTCCTTTTCGGTTATGAATTTTCTCTGGTGTAATCGAGTAAACCGCCGGCGAGAAGTATATCTCTCTGACGCTCTGAAAGCTGATAATCAAGCTCATAGCTTTCGCCGGTCGTGATGTTTTTGAGTGTAACAGCCGTTCCGTTTGCAATGCTTTCACGGATATTTTCGAGGCAAAGCTCATCATTTACGCTGATTTTGTCGTAATCTGCCTCATTTGCAAAGGTAAACGGAATAATTCCGGCATTAACAAGGTTTGCACAGTGAATTCTTGCAAAGGACTTCGTGATAACAGCCTTGATTCCAAGGTAAAGCGGAACAAGTGCTGCGTGCTCACGGGATGAGCCCTGTCCGTAGTTTGCACCGCCGATGATGATACCCTTGCCTGCCTCCTTGCAGTGCTCGGCAAATTTTTCGTCGCACTGCTTGAAGCAGAAGTTTGAAAGGTAAGGAATATTTGAACGGTACGGAAGAATTTTTGCTCCTGCCGGCATAATGTGATCCGTTGTGATATTGTCGCCAACCTTGAGCACAGCCTTTGCGGTGATATCGGAGGGCATTGCCTCTGTTTTCGGGAAAGGCTTGATATTCGGGCCGTACATAACCTCAACGGAATCGGAATCCTCAACGCTTGCCGGCATAGCAATCATATTGTCGTTGATAATAAATTCATCGGGCATTTCGATTTCGGGCATTTCGCCAAGCTCTCTGGGGTCTGTGAGAACACCCGTCAAAGCGGAAGCAGCCGCAACCTCAGGGCTTACAAGGTAAATACCTGCATCTGCCGTGCCGGAGCGTCCCTCAAAATTACGGTTAAAGGTACGCAGTGAAACGCCCTCCGAGTTGGGCGACTGACCCATACCTATACAGGGACCGCAGGCAGATTCAAGAATTCGTGCACCAGCATCAATCATATCCGAAAGAGCGCCGCACAAAGCAAGCATATTGAGAACCTGCTTTGAACCCGGAGCAATAGAAAGGCTTACCGAGGGGCAAACCGTCTTGCCTTTAAGGATAGCAGCAACCTTGAGCATATCCATCAAGGATGAATTTGTGCAGGAGCCGATACAAACCTGATCCACCTTGATTTTGCCAATCTCCTTGCAGGATTTTACGTTATCCGGCATATGAGGCATTGCGGCAAGCGGAACAAGCTCGTTAAGGTCAATTTCAATAACCTCATCATAAACCGCATCCTCGTCAGCACTGAGCTCAACCCAATCCTTTTCACGTCCCTGAGCCTTGAGGAACGCCCTTGTTATATCGTCCGAGGGGAAAATTGAGGTAGTTGCGCCAAGCTCGGCGCCCATATTGGTAATTGTCGCTCTTTCGGGAACGGAAAGTGTCTTTACTCCCTCTCCGCCGTATTCAACAATTTTTCCTACGCCGCCCTTAACGCTCATAATCTCAAGAACCTTGAGAATGATGTCCTTTGCGGCAACCCACGGCTGAAGCTTGCCTGTGAGATTTACCCTAACCATTTTCGGCATTGTGATGTAATAGGCACCGCCGCCCATAGCAACGGCAACGTCAAGTCCGCCGGCTCCCATGGCAAGCATACCTATTCCGCCGCCGGTCGGAGTATGGCTGTCTGAACCTATAAGCGTTTTGCCGGGAACACCGAAACGCTCCAAATGAACCTGATGGCAAATGCCGTTACCGGGGCGTGAAAAACGAAGTCCCCTCTTTTTTGCAACGGACTGAATGAAACGATGGTCGTCTGCATTTTCAAAGCCTGTTTGCAGCGTGTTGTGGTCAATATATGCAACGGAAAGCTCCGTTTTAACACGCTGAATTCCCATTGCCTCAAACTCAAGATATGCCATTGTACCCGTAGCATCCTGGGTGAGGGTCTGGTCAATTCTCAAACCGATTTCACTGCCAACAGTCATATCCCCTGAAAGCAGATGATTTTTGATAATTTTTTGCGCTATAGTGTATCCCATAGTTTTAAAATCCTCCGACTTGTTTAATTTTTTAACAAAGTTTATTTTATTATATATCGTGTTATTTGTCAATGTTTTGAGTGTAAATTTAATCAAAAGTTTTTCTTTTCTTCGCAAAATTCATTGCGGCAATATGTCTCAAAAAACTTAAAAGCGACTGCCTTTTGAGCAGTCGCTTTTGGCTGATTAAGTTTTATGCACTCAATCCGTTTGCAATGTCAATAAATGTTGCTGATTTACCGATGCACTCGGAGGGAGTTTGGTTAATAGTCTCCTTATAAACTCCTGCGTTTTCAACCGCCTTAATATCCGAGTTACCGATGTTGCCGTCGAAGTTGAGGTCAGCGGCATATACGGTATACTTGGTAGCATACTCGGTGTAGAGCATAAGCGAAGCATAAAGCTTGAGGACAACCGCATCCTGTCCGTCAACACTTCCGTCACCGTTGACATCACCAAAAACAACAACAGTGTACTTGTTCAGAGTAACATCTTCACCTGTATTGGCATCTGTACCGACAATTGTAAGAGCAGAACCTGTACCTGAACCGTGGCTTGTTTCGGTGAGAGTAATATAACCGTCTTCAGAATATCCGTAGAAGGTTGAGAAGTAATCGTCAAAGCCTTCTAAGCCGCCGAAATCTTCCTGATCAAGCTCTGTCCAAAAGGTATCATCAAAGCCGAATACATAATTGTAACGGTCGTCAATGTACTGGTTAAAGGTGTTCATACCGTCATTGTAGAAGTCGATAAACGATACCAACTGAAGATTTGCAATCGCATCATAAAGTCTCTGATAATAGTTATCAACAAGGCTCTGGCTATCCAAATCATAATCACGGTCAAGGGCTTTTGCTGCTTTGTAAGCCTTTACAACAGCCTGAACGGAATCATCTGTGAAATAGCTCGGCGCACGAAGATTTGCAACACGGTCAATCTGCTCATCAAGCTCGCTGTAATCAGCAAGACCGATATAATCCTTGAGGTTGTGGTAAGCCTTTGAAAGCTGAACTCTTGCAGAGTTGATCTTGGACTGTCTGTAATCCATCAAGGTACCGCTCGCCTGGTGAGACTTGAACTCGGCGGAAACCTTGTGAGCAAACTGATATGCATTCCAGAATGCGTTCCAGGTTCTGTCGGTATATTTCTTGGTACCATCCGCTTGGATATTATCCTCAAAGTTGACTGTGCCAACCATATTGAGAACCTTATTAAGCTGATAATCATACTTCATAGTCTGGTTATCAAGGAGAAGCTCCTTAAACTTCATAAGTGAGTAGCAGTTGAAGGTGATATCCGAGCGTGTGGGATATACGCCGTTGCCGTTTGCTGCATTTTCGTAATTTGTAATTACATCCTTTGCCTTTCCGAGACGCTTCTTGAATGCAAGATATGTCCACGGAGCAAAGTCAACCATCTTGAAATATGTGTAATTATCGTCGTAGTAAGCAAGACCCTCATTGCTTGTAAGGGCAAGCTCATCATAGATTGCTTTGAGCTCCTTAATGCTGTATGTTTTACCTGCCGGGAAGTTGATGTTGTAATCAACGGTTACATACTCGTAATCGTCCTTATCGAACGAACCGAGAAGCTCTGCAACAAGGTCAAGTGACTTTTCGCAGAATGAGCCCGCTCCTGTAAGATTCAAAAGATTTTCAAGAAGCTTTCTGACAGTGTTCTTCAAGCCGCAGCCATCGTTTGCACCGCCGGAATTAACATTCGTCGTAAGCTGGTCAAGCTTGGTGTAGCTGTAAGGAATAATAAGATTCTTTTGCGTTGCGTTATCGGTTGTGCCGGCAGTCTCGTAATGCGGAAGCTGGAACACACCGTTGATAACTCTTGCAAGAAGGTTCATTATGATTTGAGTAAGCGGCTTATCAAGAGTTGCGATATTGCCTGCCGTTGAGGGGCAACGACCGATAATCGAGAGAAGTCCGTTGATATCAAAATCAAAGATTGAGCCGAGAATCTTATCCATAATAAGCTCTCTCAAGCCTTCCTTGCTATCCTCTACACCGTAGCAGATTTTTGTCAGAGGAATAACCTGGTTGATGGAATAATAAATCTTTGACCAAACATCATTATCGTCAGCCGGTTTGAGATTAAAGAGTGTCGAATACTTTGAAATGAAGAAATCAAAGGCTGCGTTGAACTCTGCGTCAAAGGTAATCTTGGTCGGGTCCGAATTAACGGTCTGCATACCGAATTCACCAACAAGATAATAGTCAATCAAAGCACCGGCAAGGTCCATACACCAGTCTCCGTCGGGATTGTACTGTGAACCTATATACTCGCCGTTTTCATCCTTGGGAGCCATAAGAGCTTCAAAATCAACATTGGGGTAAATATCCTTGAGAACCTCAATGAGGGTAAAGGTTGCAAACTCTCTGATTGTGTCGCCCTCGTCGGAGAAATCAACATCATCAACCATAGCCTTGAGAAGGAATCTGAAAAGATAGGTAAAGGTCTGCTCATCATTCATTGTCTCAAGAGCCTTAACATCCTCATCGGAAACCGCAGGAGCATCGTCCCAAAGGGAAGCGATGATGGGGATAAGCATCTTGATATAGTTGGAAAGATCGGACATAAGGGTCGGAGAAATTGTCAAATACTTACCGCCGTTGCCATCATCCTGGAAGTAAATATACTGTGTAATACCCTCCTTGAGAACGTACTCAAGGGCAACATTAATCTTGTCTATGGGCTTCGGGTGTGACGGATTCTCAACACCCTTCATCTCAAGGAACTTTTCGATGATTTCCGTTGAGGAAGCATCCTCGGGAAGTCCGACTGTCTTGTAAGTAACGAAAAGACCGATAACCATATCAACATAGGACATATCCTTGTTGGGAGCGTCGGGATTATTGGGGTCAATATCCAATTCCTTGCAAAGAAGGTCGCCCAGGAGAGGAACAGCTACGTCATCAATGGCAGCATTAAAGAGTGCCTCAATAAAATCGTAGGTACCTACCGAGGTAAGGTCGATTGATTCGCCGACGGTTGACTTCATCGACGGAAGAATTTCAAGGAGAGCATAGTCCCTTGCAAGAGTACCGTCAGCATTTGTTTGAAGTCCGAGGAAGTCAGCAATATCGTTTGTACCCGTAACAGGGTCAGCCGACGGGTCGCAGACCATCTTCATCAGCTTATTGTTGAGAATATCGTTAACGAGGAAGTCGAGATTATCGTACTTGCTTCCGGCTACAAACGGAACAGTGAGATAATCGTAGAAGGACTCATATACCATCTGATTGATATAGCCGTGGAGGTCATTGAGCATAGGAACCTCTTTTTTCAAATCAATGGCCATGCCGACAATGGTACCGAGGTCGAGCGAGTTATCCGCCAATTTATACAGCGGACTGGCATTATCCTGAAGGAATTTGAAAAGGTAATAGAGAACCTCATAGTCGCTCTTTGAGGTAGAGGTACGTCTGATGCTCGAATCCCTCGGTATGGAGAAATTGAGCTTTTTAAGGTCGCCACCGACCAGATTCCATAAGGCACACTCTCTGATACTTTTAAGAGAATCAAAGGTAGAGTCAAGAGAATACAGGTGGACGTGGATACTTAATGCGGAAATATCCGTGTCAACATCGAGACCCGCAAAAACCTCCATATCAAGATAATCGAGGAGTGCGGAAGCACCCTGCTCCTTGGAGAACACGGGCTCCTGAACACTGTCATATGTGCAAGTAGAATAATCGGCCTTATACGCACTAACGCCGATTGTGAAGCCGGAAAGGATCATAATAAGCGAAAGCAAAACGCATAAAAGTCGTTTAGATTGTTTCATTCTGAAACACCTCCGTTAAATTTTCGACCCACGGGTCATAAGACCGTTAAGGATTTGTAGCTAATAATCCATAATTACAGTCTTTTGTATAATAATATTATCAGATTAAAACCCTTTTGTAAATAGTTTTTTCAAAAATTATCCATTACAAAATAACTAAAAAAAACCTTATTTTTTTGTTTTATGAACAATAGCAACAAATCATATAACTTTTAAAATTTTATTTTAAGCATTTTGACATCCGCATAATTAAACATATATCTGACATTGTATAATTTTTTTGTTTTTGTAAATTATCACACTTTTGTAAATAATCATAATAAATGTTCGCTTTCAAGGTTGAAAAATCCACATATTATGGTATAATAACCTCACGAAACACAAGCCAAATCAGAGATTTGGTGTGTTTCGGAGAACATTGTATCATAAATTGCTAAGGTAGGGCTGCTAAAGCCGCACCCCCACAGTGAAGCATATATACATTTATAATTATCAAATAACGGTAATTAATGTGAAAAATCAAAGAGGTGTCAGCTATGAAAAATTCCGTAAACGTCGGCATCATCGGTCTCGGCAACAGAGGAACCGATATGATGTGTACAATGGCAAAAATGGAGGATATCAACATCCTTGCCGTGTGCGACAAATATCCCGACAGAGTGGAGCGTGCAATCGGCAAGCTTGTTGACCGAAACCGCCCTGCTCCGATGGGTACAACCGATTTCAACGAGGTGCTCAATCTGCCCGGTATCGACACAGTCTACATTGCAACGGACTGGGAATGGCACGTCAGAATTGCCATTGAAGCGATGAAAAATGGTATTCCTGCGGCAATGGAGGTTGGCGGTGCGTACAGCCTCGACGAATGCTGGGAGCTTGTTGATACATACGAGCAGACAGGTGTTTGGACAATGATGATGGAAAACTGCTGCTACGATAACCGTGAGCTTATGCTTTTGAATATGGTTCGTGACGATGTTTTCGGCAAAATCGTTTTCTGCTCCGGTCAGTATGCTCACGATCTGCGTAACGAAATTACCTACGGTGAAATTAACCGTCATTATCGACTTCGTAACTATCTCCACAGAAATTGTGAAAACTACCCGACCCATGAGCTGGGTCCCATTGCAAGGATGCTCAACATCAATTTCGGCAACCGCATTGTTTCGCTTTCCTCGGTTTGCAGTGCTTCGGTCGGTTTGGAGGATTATGTTCAGCAGCGTAAGGAGCTCAAGCCCTCGCTCGGTGATGCAAAATTTGCACAGGCGGATATCGTCAAAACTATGCTCAAAACCGAAAACGGTGAGCTTATTGAGCTTACACTCGACACCTCTCTCCCACGCTTTTACAGTCGCGGTCTTACCATTAGTGGTACAAAGGGACTTTACCAGGAGGACGGCGATATGGTTTATCTCGATAAATCCTCCTACCACAAAAATGAATGGAAAAAAGAAAAATTTCGAGGTGAGGGTAAAAAATTTGAAAAGAAATACGGTCATCCACTCTGGCAGGACACCACAAAGGAGGTTCTTGAAGCGGGACACGGCGGAATGGATTGGCACGTTATCCGTGCGTGGATTGTTGCGGTCAAAAACGGCACCCTGCCGCCGATTGACGTTTACGATGCCGCTGCCTGGATGTGCGTAACTCCGTTGAGCGAAATTTCACTCCAAAACAACGGTGCGGTGCTTGAGGTTCCCGATTTCACAAGAGGCAAATACAAAAACAGAAAACCCAAGCAGGAAAATTTATACGATCTTAAATAAATATATATAATTGTTAATATTTTCAGCTTGATATTTTAATATTTATCTGCTAAAATTTGTAGATAATAAACCTTGAAAGGAAGATTCCTATGAAAAAATTTATTTCAGCTTTGCTTGTCCTCTCGACAGTCTCTGCAATTTTTGCGGTTTCCGCCTCGGCAAGAGTTCTCGGTGACGTAAACGGCGACGGATTTGCGAATTCCTCCGATGCGTTGCAAATACTTAATTATGCGGTAGGCAACCCGAGCACAATCAACGAAAAGCTTGCCGATGTTGACGGCAACGGCTTTGTAAATTCCTCGGATGCCTTGCAGGTGCTTACAATTTCCGTCGGCAGCTACAACGGTCCGACAAATGTTGACCTGAAATCCGAGCTCATCACTCCGATTTTTGACAGTGAAAAATATACGCTTTCAATGACCGTTATCGAAAAGGACGACAGCGGTACCGCTACGGAAACAAACTTCACAATGATGCTCAACGGCAAGAACCTTTGCGTGCTCACAAAGCTCAATCTTGACGGCACGGTTATGGATGTTCGCTTCCTCATTGTTGACGGTATTGTTAAGCTTGTTATCCCCGATTATCGTGTAACCATCATCATACCGGAGGAATATATGGACGGTATGGATTTGGGCTCGATTGATTTCAGTGAGCTTAACTTCACAGAGGGTCAAACCTATGTTAAATCAAGATATGTTACCGAGGACGGCAAGAAATACACGGTTGAGCGTTATAAAGCCTCCGACGGAAGCTTGAGCGATTACTACTACCTCGACGGAAAATGGACAAAATACAACACCGTCAACTCAAGCGATGCCGTTCTCTCCACCAGAAAGATTAACGAATTCAAAAAAGGCGTTGTAGCTTCAAACTTCAGCACAGCGGGCACATATGAAATCAGCTTGGATAAGCTCATCGGAATGACCGGAGGTATGGCATAATGAACAAATTCGGCAAAGCAGCCATTTCGCTTGCCGTTGCCTCGGCTATCGTTGCCTCCCTTGCGGCAGGCTCATTTGCTGCCGACTATCTGGGCGACGTAAACGGTGACGGTGAGGTTAATTCCTCCGATGCACTCGCCGTCCTTAACTATGCGGTCGGCAACAGCGATGAAAATTTCAGCCTCGAAAGAGCTGACCTCAATGCAGACGGCAGCGTTAACTCCGCCGATGCGCTTGAAATTCTCAAAACAAGCGTCGGTATGGTTGAGAAGGTTGAAATCGGTGCAGAAAAAAATCCGCTCGATTTTGACAAGGCGGAAATTGTTGATTACTACAATCAGGCACTCAAAAACGCTTATGCAAGCACCGGATTGAAAATCGACAAAGAAATCAGCTACAAAAATGTCAAAATTTCAAGCCTTTCACCCTCATATCTTATGAGCACGGTTCAGAATGCGATTAAAGACAAGCTCAAGGATACAAACGAATCGCAGAGCTTTAACGGTGATGCCGCTTCGGCAGAAAAATTCCTTGTCCCCAACACGCTTGAGGCTGACGGTGTAAAAATCGCAGAAATTACCGAAACGGAAAACGGCTACGAAATTTCGATCACACTTATTGAGGAAAAGGTTGATTACAAGACCGCACCCAAGTACAATTCACAGGCTTCAACTCCCGTTACCGGACTTTCCGAGCTTACCTCGCAGTACGGTGTAAAGATTAAATCCTCCGAGCTTGATTACACGGGAACGGTTATCAATGCGGAGGTTGATAAGGACGGTAAAATCCTTTCATTGGAGCACCGTATGCCGCTCAACGTAAAGGTCTCCGCAAGCTACGGTGTATCAATCAGCGGCAGCGGTTCGGCAGAATACCTTCTTTCCGCCGCCTTTAACTACAATAACTGAATTATCCAAAAAAGACGACCGATTGCAGCTCGGTCGCCTTTTTTGCGTTTATTTTATGTCGCTGTAAAATTCTTCAATATAGCTCTCTACATCCGCACGAGTTCCCTTGTAGGGACCGGGAATTTCCATCTTGTTGGAAACCGTTGCCGTCGCATAGAGAAGTGCGTCCTTCATAGAATGAGTAAGTCTTTCCGTCATATACGCCGCAAAGGTGGTGTCTCCCCTGCCGGTGCGACCGCTGAGATTTCTTGCACGAATCGGAACAGAGCAAAAATCCTTGCCGTCGTAGGTGATTACCTCGGTATTGTGGGTGATGATTACCTCCTTGGCGCCCCACGAACGGAGCAGCCTTGCCGCCTCATATCGGTCGGAAAGTCCGGTGAGAATCTCCGCCTCGGCAGCATCGGTTTTCAGAAAATCAATGTAGGGCAGAACCTCTTTCTTTTCTTTCCAATCCTCAAAAAACATCGTGTGGTCTTCAAGGTTGACGTGCCTCAAAAGTGCCTGAACATCAACGGCAACCTTGCCCCTCTTTGATGCTTCAATCATCATCTCGTTGGTAAAATCTCCGTAAACAAGTCCGGCAAAGTGATAAATCTCCGCCTCAACATCGCTCGGAATATCGTCAATCGAAAACGGTGTGCCAACGCTGATGCACATACACTTTCTGCGTTCCTTGTCCGCAGTGAAATACTGGTTATCCATCGTGCAAGAGGATTCGGACATTATGCAATAGATATCCTCCTTGGGGATTGTAAAATAGGTAAGTCTTTCGCTGTCGGCAGGGTTTATCTTTGTCAAGGCAGCAACCTTGTGACCCAAAGCGTAAGCCGAAGCCGACGAATAAATTACCGCACCGCCAATGGCATTTGTTTCATTGCCGAGATAATCCGTATCATGATCCATCGTAATATGACCGATTATCAGTGATTCATAGTGCTTCATTGCTCGTCCTCTCCTTTATCCTTATAGTTCAAAATTTCTTTTGCTATATAAATCGGGCGTTCCTTAACCTGCAAATAGGTTCTGGAAAGGTATTCTCCGATTATTCCGAGGAAAAGCGAAATCATTCCGCTGAGGAAAAGCAAAAGTGTGATTATTGCAATGGCAGAGCCCGAGGTAAACTCGCTGAAAATTATTGCAATTATCAGGTAAAGCACAGATATACCCATCAAGCCGACACCTGCATAGGATGCCGCCTTGAGCGGAAGTGTCGAATAGCCGACTATGCCCTCAATCGCATAGCGGAAAAGCTTCATAAACGACCATTTCGATGTGCCTGCGGCACGCTCCCGCACCTCATAGGGAATGTACTTTGTATTATAGCCGACAAAAGAGAAAATTCCCTTTGAAAAACGGCTGTATTCCGACATACTCAAAACCGAATCGAGCATTTTACGACGCATCATTCTGAAATCGCTTGCACCGGGATAAAGCTCAACATCGGACATTTTGTTGATGATTTGATAAAATTTATCCTTAAAGAAAATCAGAAGCTTGCTTTCCTTACGCTCGCCCTGATAAGCCGCCACACAGTCAATATCGGCATTCGTGTCAAGGATTTCCTTCATCTCAAGCACAACCTCGGGGCGCTGCTGTAGGTCCGCATCAATAACGCAGGTATAATCCCCCTCGGACATTTTAAGTCCGGCATAAATCGCCGCTTCCTTGCCGAAATTTCGTGAAAAATTGACAACCTTTACATTGTCACTTCGGTTAAAAATCGCTTTGAGAATCTCCGGCGTTTTGTCACGGCTTCCGTCGTTTACAAAAATAAGCTCGTAATCCTCAACCTTGTCCCTAAAAACGCGACTGACCTCCGAATAAAATTCAATTACGCTTTCTTCCTCGTTAAAGCAAGGAACAACAAGTGACAGCTTCATTTATATTCACCCATTTCTTTCAAATATCTTTTTAATGCATCCTGCCATACAGGCAATCTTTTTATTCCAACCTCGTCAAGGCAGTCTTTACTCAATCTTGAATTCAGCGGTCTTTCGGCTCTTGTTGGATATGATGCCGACGGAATAGGCTTAATTACCGCACTCCTGCCCGATATCCTCATAATTTCTGCGGCAAATTCCGCCCAAGAGCAAAAGCCCTCATTTGTGCCGTGATAAACACCGTATTTGTCGGTTACAATCAAGTCACAGAGAAGCACGGCAAGATCGGGGGTGTAGGTCGGTGAGCCTATCTGATCCTCAACAACCGTCAGCTCATCTCTTTCTTTGCCCAGTCTCAGCATTGTTTTGACAAAATTATTTCCGTTCACGCCAAACACCCAAGAGGTTCTGACAATGAAATATTTTTTTATATGAGCTTTAACCGCATTTTCGCCCTCAAGCTTCGTCACACTGTAAACATTCCTCGGTTGAGCCTTATCGCTCGGTTCAAACGGTTGACTTCCTGTGCCGCCGTAAACATAATCGGTGCTGACATAGAGCATTTTGGCGTTCAAGCTTTCACAAGCGGCGGCAATATTTTCGGTTCCGTCCACATTCACCGCTCTGCAAAGCTCGGCATCGTCCTCCGCCCTATCAACCGCAGTATACGCCGCACAGTGTATAACCGCATCCGGCGCATATTCACTTATGAGTTTAAGCGTTGCCTCACGGTCGGTTATATCAAAATCCTCTCGGTCAACTCCCCTGCACTCAATCGAACGTGACTGAAGCTCCTTAACAACGTCATAGCCGAGCTGACCGTTGACACCCGTAACAAGTATTTTCATATCGGCACCTCAGTCAAAGCTGACATCGCTATCCTTTAGAAGCGGAGCGGACATATCCTTTTTGGAAAGTATCGGGCTTTCGATTCCCCAAGCAACTCCGATTTCGGGGTCATCAAATTTTACGCTTCTGTCATCCTCGGGGCAATAAAATTCATCAACCTTGTACATAACCTCAACATCATCCGTAAGTGTTACAAAGCCGTGCAAGCAGCCCTTGGGTATAAAGAATGATTTTTTGTTTTCGCCCGAAAGAATAACCGACGTCCATTTCATATAGGTCGGTGAGCTTTTTCTGATATCGACCGCAACATCCATAATTTCGCCCCTGATACAAGTCAAAAGCTTACTCTGGGCGGTCGGATTTACCTGACAATGCAAGCCCCTCAGCGTTCCCTTTTCCGCAGAAAAGGATCTGTTATCCTGAACAAAATCAACGTCTATGCCAACCTCGGCAAGCTTCCTTTTGGAATAGGATTCCATAAACCAGCCTCGGTTATCACCGAAAACATCGGGCTCAATCACAATTGCACCCTTAACCTGCGTTTCGTATGCTTTCAAATTATTCATTCCTTTACTTTTTTTCGGTAACATAAGGCGGTTCCTGCTCCGTTCCCCAACGGGGACGTTCGCCCTGCTTTTCCGAATACATTATCTTACCCTGAGCAACACGCATAAGGTGCTGACCGTAGGGTGACTTGCCGTAATGCTCTGCGGATTCAATGAGAGTTTTCTTTGATATCCAGCGCATATTGTAGGCAATCTCCTCGGGTGCGGATATCTGAATTCCCTGAAGTTCTTCAATTGTTCTGATAAAATTGGAGGCCTCCATAAGAGAATCTATTGTTCCCGTATCGAGCCACGCAAAGCCTCTGCCCATCAGCTTGATATCCAAATCACCGTTTTCAAGATAAATCTGATTGATATCGGTTATTTCAAGCTCGCCTCTCTCCGAGGGCTTGAGACTTTTTGCGTATTCGACAACCCTGTTATCGTAAAAATAAAGTCCCGTAATCGCATAATTCGATTTCGGTTCCTTGGGCTTTTCGACAATTTTCGTCGGTTTGCCCTTTTTGTCAAATTCAACAACGCCGAACGCTTCCGGATTATCAACATAATAGCCGAAAACCGTTGCTCTGTTTTCGTTTTGAGCCGCCTGTCTGAGCATATGACCGAAGCCGCTGCCATAGAAAATGTTATCACCCAAAACCATTGCAACACTGTCCTTGCCGATGAATTTTTCTCCGATTATAAACGCTTGAGCCAGTCCGTCCGGATGCTCCTGAACGGCATAGGAAAGCTTCAAGCCGAACTGATGACCGTTGCCGAGAAGCCTTTCAAATTTCGGCGTATCATCCGGTGTTGAAATAATAAGTATCTCCCTGATTCCCGCAAGCATAAGCGTTGAAAGCGGGTAATATATCATAGGCTTGTCATAAACGGGCAAAAGCTGCTTACTGGTAACCATTGTCAACGGGTAAAGACGTGTACCCGAGCCGCCCGCAAGTATAATTCCTTTCATAACCTTTAACCTCCGTTGTTAGTTAAACAGACTTCCGCCCTCACAGTCAATGCCGACTATCAGCGGGAAGCTGTCGAGGACAATCCTCTTAACCGATTCACAGCCCAATTCAAAAAAGGCTATTTCCTCACATTCCTTTACGCATTTTGCTGCCAAGGCTCCGGCTCCGCCGACTGCACAAAGATATACCGCCTTGTTTCTGATTATTGCCTCACAAACGGATTTGTCACGTCCGCCCTTGCCTATCATTGCCACCAGGCCCTTATCCAAAAGCAACGGCGCAAACGGGTCCATTCTGCCGGAGGTCGTCGGACCGCACGAACCTATCGGCAGACCCCTCGGTGCAGGGGTCGGACCTGCATAATATATGCAAGCACCGTCAAGCTCAAAGGGAAGCTCCCCACCCTCATTGATAAGTCCGACTATTTTTTTATGAGCCGCATCGCGTGAGGTGAACACCGTTCCCGAAAGAATAACCCTGTCGCCAGCGCGAAGCTCGCTCGCCTTTTCCTTTAGCTGTGAGGCATCCAATATATATTCTGCCATTAACTCAACTCCTGTATAAGCTCCTGTAAAATTTCCGCCGCCTTTTCGGGGGCATCCTTTGCTTTTTCAAGCTTTTTGGCGGATTTTTTGATTTGTGATTTGGCGTTTTTACGCAGCTTATCTGCCGCCGCCTGAGCTGATTCAACAAGCTTGTCACATTTCTCGATTGTTTCCTGTGCAACCCTTTTGTCCTCGGACTCCTTCTTCTGCTCGGTGAGCATTTCGCACCTTGCACGGAGCTTTTTCGCCTCAGACTCGGCATCTGCAAGCCTTTTTTCAAGCTTTTCCGCCTTATCCTCAGCTCGCTGAGCTCTTTGTGTAAGCTGTGAGTTATCCGCCGAAAGCTCGCTTATGGCTCTGTCCTTATCCGAAATGATGTTTTTATACTCTGCCTGCGTTTTTTTCAACTGCTGAATATAGTTGATAACCGATTCACGGTCGAAGCCTCCGAAAGGAGTTTTTTTGAAAAGCACTTCTTCCTTCATTGGTAACCTCCTTAGCTGATATAAAGAATATCCGCAACATTATCGCCGCATTTAACAGCTCCGTCCTTCACGGTATAAACGTACATTTCGCCCTTGCCGTTTTGCGGATTTTTAATGTATGCAAAAGAGTTTTTATTGTAGATGAAATTATTGAGGCTAATATCGCTGTCCACCGCCGTAAAGCCGTCCTTGTTGTAGACACCGACCTGAACAAGCTCATCCGAGTTGCTTTGCTTTGCCAAAACAATGGCAAGGCTCTCGTCGGCAACAAAAAAAGAATAAATATTCTTGCGAACCTCCGTCTTGCCCTTTTCCTTGACAAATTTGAGCAACGATTTTTCGCCGTTTGAATTGGTTTTTTCAAAATAAACCGTATCATTTTGGCAAACAATATCGGAAATATCCGAATCAATGAGCTTTTTCTTGCTCATACTGACATTTTCGATTGTGCTGTAATACAGCTCTCTGTTTGCAACGCCGTAAACCGAGCCGTCATCGGAAAGAATGAATTGCGTTTTTCCGCTCTCATAGTCACCAAGCTCATATTCCTTAACGCTGTTGCCGTCAAAATGGGCATAAAAGCAGTTATTGCTGACATCATACGAGCTTTGAACCAGATTTCTGACGTAATCCATTGCACGCTGTACGTTTGAATTATCGGCTGCTTGCATAAGCGTATCCATTGTGATGATATCTCCGACGTTAATAACCGTCTTTTTGTAAACCAGCTTCGGGTCGCCCGAAACGGAAAAATCAAGAATATTCTCAAGTGAAACTCCGGCAACGATTCTGCGTGAAGCACCATCACTGTAAGCAAAGCAGGAATATTCCTCCTTTGCCGCAAGCCCAAGGTCAAGCTTGTCAAGCTCCTCCCTTATTTGGTCACGCAGAAGCTTTTGCTTGTACTGATGAAGGGCGGCATTGTACCTTGTTGTGTCAAGCACTCTGCGCTTAAAGATAAAGCCCTTTTCCACCATATAGTCCGCCTCAACCGGCTCGCTTATTTTAAGGTCGCCCTCGTAATAATTATCCGTTATAAAATCCTGCCAATTGACATTGGATTTATTTTTTGTGAAATAGTAAAGATTTCCGCCGCAAGCATAGTCATCCAAATAAACCTCGCTGACATTTTCGGCAATAACCGCCGGCTTTTCGTAAGCCTTGACGGAATAGACGTTAACCTCTGTTCCGCTGCCTGCCGACTGCGTGTAGATAATTTCGTAATCGCTGTCATCCGCCGCATACTTGATATGCTTTATATTCGAGGCAACATTCTCGCTGTCCTCGTTATACTTTGCCCTGTGAAGCGAATAGATGCTGCCGTTCCTCCTGGTGAAATAAACAACATTGCCCACCGAGGTTGGGAATATTTCATCAACGGAATTTGCAATTTCGACCGATTTTTTCGTATCAACGCTGTACATAAAGCAGCTCTTTACGCCCGATTTGGTAACGCTGTAGCAGGCAAAGCTACCGTCCTCCGTTGTTCGCCAGCCCTCATCAATACCCTTTTCGATAAAGCTGCCCTGCTTTTTCAGCGACCTTTTGCTGGCGACGTCAATCATTCTGATATCGTATGTTCCGGTTGCCGAGGAAGTGTTGCGGCAGAACCACATCAGCATACCGTCGGCAGAGACAGAAAGCTCCCTGACCTCCCCGATATCGTATTCCGTTCCGTCGGCAAGGTGAATAATGGAATTTTTTTCGCCCGTTTTGTATATTGCGGCAATGGGAGAGGCATTTTTATCCGCCTCCGCAGTGCCGAAATACACGCCGACAAGTCCCCCTACAAGTGCCATCAGCACAATCAGGAAAACACCTGCGGCTCTTATTCTAAACACCCCTTTTGAGGGTTTATTTTTCTTCTTTGATGATGATTTTTTCTCGTTTCCCCTGTTTTCGTTCTTTTTGGAAGCAAAGCTGATTTCAATGCTTTTGGGCTGCTCCATATCCTCAAGTGGCTGAATATCGCCCGAAAAGCTCATTGCGTCATAAATTGGCAAAAGCTCAGACTGCTGAACCGCCTGAGCATCGTCGTATTCGTTATTTCCTTTGAATTCGCCGCTGTCTTTCATCTTAATTCTCCGTTTCCCGCTCCGTCCGCAAATCGGCAGACGGAGCAGGGCAATAGATTATTTCATCGAAATGGCTTTCTTGACTTTTTCGACAATGTTCGATGCGCAAAGACCGTATATCTTCAGCATTTCAACCGCCGAGCCCGAGCCGCCGAATTTATCCTCAACGCCAACCCTTACAACAGGCACCGGCTTCGCCTCGCAGACAACCTCTGCAACCGCCGAGCCCAAGCCGCCGATTATGTTATGCTCCTCTGCCGTAACAATTGCGCCCGTTTCCTCAGCCGCCTTGAGAATGATATCTCTGTCAATCGGCTTGATGGTATGGATATTGATAACTCTTGCGGAAATGCCCTCATCCTTGAGCATATCCTTGGCAAGCATCGCCTCATTTACCATAAGACCCGTTGCAATAATTGTAACATCGTTGCCCTCGGCAAGCTCAACGCCCTTGCCGATTTCAAATTTATAGGTTTCGGGGTCATTAAGTCGGGGAAGTGCAAGTCTGCCAAAGCGCAGATAAACAGGTCCCTCATATTCTGCGGCGGCAAAAACCGCTGCTCGTGTTTCAACATCATCGGCAGGGTTGATAATAACCATACCGGGGATTGACCTCATCAAAGCAATGTCCTCACAGCACTGGTGGCTTGCACCGTCCTCACCAACGGAAATACCGGCGTGAGTTGCACCGAGCTTAACATTGAGATGGGGATATCCAATTGTGTTTCTGACCTGCTCAAAGGCACGTCCCGCAAGGAACATTGCAAAGGAGCTTGCAAAAACCGTGTGACCCGTTGTTGCTATACCTGCGGCAACGCCGACAAGGTTGCACTCTGCAATACCTGCATCAAAAAATCTATCGGGATAGGCTTTTTTGAACATTCCCGTCTTTGTTGCGGCGGCAAGGTCGGCGTCCAAAACGATAAGGCTTTCGTCCTTTTCACCGAGCTCGACCAACGCTTTACCGTAAGCCTCTCTCGTTGCTGTTTTAATAATATCTGCCATATCCTTACGCCTCCAATTCTGCCAGCTTCGCCTTGAGCTCGTTCATCGCCTGCTCGTACTGCTCATCATTCGGAGCGGCGCCGTGCCATGAGCATTGATCCTCCATATAGGAAACATCCTTGCCCTTAACCGTCTTGGCAACAATAACCGTCGGCTTGCCCTTAAACTCTGCGGCGGCATGGAAGGCTGAATCTATCTCGTCAAAGGAGTGACCGTAAATCTCAATAACATTCCAGCCGAACGCACGGAATTTTTCGGGAATCGGGTACGGAGAATTAACCTCGGCAACCGAGCCGTCAATCTGCAAATTATTGTTATCGACAACGGCACAAAGATTGTCAAGTCCCTTGGCGGCGGCAAACATTGCTGCCTCCCATACCTGACCCTCCTCAATCTCACCGTCACCGAGAACCGTGTAAACTCTGTAATCCTTCTTGTCAATCTTGCCGGCAAGAGCCATACCGACCGCCGTTGAAATGCCCTGACCGAGTGAGCCTGTGCTCATATCAACGCCGGGGGTGAGCTTCATACTCGGGTGACCCTGGAGCATAGCACCCGGCTTGCGAAGATTTTTGATTTCGGAAACCGGAAAAAAGCCCTTGTTTGCAAGCACCGCATAAAGTGCCGGAGCTGTGTGACCCTTTGAGAGAACAAATCTGTCCCTGTTCTCGTCCTTTGGATTTTTCGGGTCAACATTCATATGCTCAAAATAGAGATATGTGAGAATATCCGCAATTGAAAGCGAGCCGCCGGGATGACCCGACTTTGCGTTATATACGCCCTCTATGACGCTCATACGAACCGTACAAGCCTTGATCTGTAATTGTTTTTTAGTTACTGCGTCCAAAAAAACACCTCCGATTATTCGTTTGAATCACTGTCGGACAGCGATTGCTTTTTTAAAAATTCTCTGAAATATTCGGGAACAGCTGCCTGAAATTCAAGATATCTGCCGTCCCTCGGATGCGTGAAGCCGATTAAGCCGGCGTGCAGACATTGCCCTTTCAGAGAGGTTACACCGTTTTTGGGGCCGTAAACATCGTCACCCGCAACCGGATGCCCGATATACGCCATATGAACCCTTATTTGGTGAGTTCTGCCCGTTTCGAGAGTAACCTTGATATATGCAAATTTCTCATTCTGGTCGATCACCTCATAATGAGAAACAGCATCCTTTGAATTTTGCTGTATGACACACATCTTTTTTCTGTCGTTCGGATTTCTGCCGATCGGTGCATTTACCGTTCCGCAAAGCTCCTTGAAATGTCCGTGTACAACAGCCCTGTATTGCCTTTTGAAGCTATGCTCCTTAATCTGTGCCGCAAGCTTTTCGTGGGCAAAATCGTTTTTTGCCACCATAAGCAGACCGCTTGTGTTCTTGTCGATTCGATGAACGATTCCCGGACGGATAACCCCGTTTATGCCCGAAAGACTGCTGCCGCAGTGGTAAAGCAGGGCATTTACAAGAGTGCCATCATAATTGCCGATGGCAGGATGCACAACCATTCCCCTCGGCTTGTTGACAACAAGAAGATCATCGTCCTCATAAATTATGTCAAGCGGAATATTTTCCGGCTTTGCCTCAAGCGTTTTAAGCTCCGGCATAGTAAAGCTTATCTCATCACCGACGGAAAGCTTGAACGATTTGCCGACAGGCTTACCGTTCACCATCACCTCGCCGCCGTCAATTATGTGCTGAATATGCGACCGTGTAAATTCGGCGCAGAGGTCGGATAAGGTTTTGTCTATTCTCTCTCCCGCAAAATCAGAATCTATGCGAAAGAAGAAATCACTCATTATTTTCACCCTTCTTTTTACGGTCACGAAGCATATCGGCTATAACATAAAGCATCAACGCGATTGAACCGCACGTCACAAAGATATCCGCAAGGTTAAATACCGCAAAATCCATAAACTGAACGTCAATAAAATCAACAACATAGCCCTTTGCAATTCTGTCTATGAGATTGCCCAGACCGCCCGAGGCTATCAGCACGGCACAGGTGAGGCAGAATTTCGATTTTATTCTTTTCATAACAATCAGCACAAGGATTGCAAGTATCATCACTCCGGTTACAACGGAAAGCAGAGCCGTGCTTTGCGAAAAGCTGCCAAATGCCGCCCCCGTGTTGCGTACATAGCTCCAACCGATAAAGCCGTCAATAAAGCTTGCCGAGCCGACAGACTGTAGCTCTCGCTCGACAAAAAGCTTGATAAGCTGGTCTGCCGCCGTCAGAAACGCCACCGCAAATAAGCTGATAACAACACTCATTATTTTCTGAAAAAGCCCTTGAGCTTTGCCGCCAAGCCGCCGTTATCGTCGTCATCAAGGTCATCGTCATCGAGGTCATCAAGATAGTTGCCCTCCGAATCGGAAACGGCATAGGACTCAATATTTTCAAATTTGAGCCTAAAGCCCTCCTTGTCGTCAGCCGGCTTTTCTGCGACCTCCTCGGTCTCGGTCACGGCTGTACGCTCGCCGTCCGTGTTGAACTCGTCAACCATTTTTTCAAGCTCGTCGTTATCGGGCTCATCAATGTCGGGAACAATGAAATCATCGGTACGGTTGGAGGTCTCGGTCGCGAAATCATCCTCGTCCTGCTCATCGTCCTCGTGCTCGTCCTCCTCGGTTTCCTCTATAAGCTCCCTGAGTGTCTCAACATCAAGCTCGTCCTCAGTGCTTACAGTGAAATTTTCCGTAGTGGTTTCTTCTTTTTCGACAACGATCTCAACAGCCGTGTCATCCTCAGCCGTAGCTTTCTCAATGTCGGTTTTCTCCGCAAGCTCCTCGGCAACCGTTTCTTCAACGACAGCCTCCTGCACTACCGGCTCCTCAACGGATACTTCCTCGGCAACGACTTCCTCTGCAACCGGCTCCTCAACTGCTTCTTCAATTGCAATTTCGGGAAGCTGATTGATAAGCTCAACCTGTGCGGCATACTGGCTGAGTATCTGCTGCTTAAACTTGGAGATTTCCTGCTTCATCGTTTCGAGAGCGGCAACCTCCTTTATCATATCGCTCCTGGCATCCACAGCGGCTCTTTTGGATTCATCAACAGCATTCTTTACAATTTCCGATGCCTTGCTCTGAGCCTCGCTGATAATTGTGTTAGCCTGGTTTTGTGCGTTCGCAAGCAGCTCTCCGGCTGCATTATCGAGCTTTTCGTGCTCGGTATTGGTTCTTTCCGTCACCTCGGCAACAAGCTTGTCGGCCTTTTCCTTTGCCTCACGGGTAATTTTCTCGGCTGCTCGTTGTGCGGTCAAGAGTGCATTGCGGATATTATCCTCATCATTCCTGTATTCCTCAAGTCTCTGTGCAAGGAGATTGATTTTTTTGAACATCTCTCCGTTTTCACGGAACATCTGCTCATATGACTCTGCAACCTCGCTGATAAAGCTGTCTACACTCTCCGCCTTATAAGCGTTCCTTCCGGAGGCTTCAAAATGATGGTTAGTGATTTTTGCCGGTGTTAACATGGTTCTTCCTCCTGTATTTTAAACATAATTTTTATCAATAATTCATTTGCTCGACTCCGTCGGGAAGCTCCCCGGTAAGAGGAACATTGTACGGTGTAACAATATATGCCCTTGATGCGGTTCTTTGAACCGTTGCATTGTTTGCGTAAGCGGCACCGGTTATAAAGTCAAGAATTCTAACGGCTGTTCCGTGCTCACAGGTTTCAAGATTGAGCAAAAGAATCTTTTTCTCATTGATTACATCTCCGGCCGGAGCAACATCCTCGTAGCTGTCAAGCTTTATAAAAACAACCTTGGCCTTTGCCGAGCCTGTCTCCGAGGAAACACCCGAACGGATATCAACCACCTTTCCCTCACGGTCATTCTTGCGGCTGAAGGAAAAGCTGCTTCGCACATCCTGAGAATTGTCTTCCTCCTCATCGTCCTCCGCTATTTCATCAACATCGTCGTAATATTCTTCTTCCGAAATATTTATCATACCTTTAAGCTTATTAATTATACCCATTATAAATTCCTCCCAAATTAATATTCTCGTCTGCCGAAAAGCGATGAGCCGACTCTGACCATGGTAGACCCCTCAAGGATCGCCTCGGCGTAATCGCCGGACATACCCATCGACAGTATTTCCATACTGATATTATCTAATTTTTTCTCCTGTATGTCAAGGAACATTCGGTTCATTTTCATAAAAAATTTACGAATTTCCTCGCTGCTGTCACAAATCGGCGGTATTGCCATCAAGCCTTTGACGGAAATCGCCTCAATTTCCGAAATTTCACACAAAAATTCCGTCAGCATAGATGGGTCAAGACCGAACTTGCTTTCCTCTGCACCGATGTTAATTTCCACCAAAACATCGGTGGTTATTCCTTTTTTTGCCGAAGCCTTGCCGATTTCCTTTGCAAGCTTAATGCTGTCCACGCTGTCTATCATATCGACCTCTCCGACAATCTGCCTGACCTTATTGGTTTGCAGATGACCTATAAGGTGCTTTTCAACACCGTCAAGGCGAAGCTCATCTCTTTTGCCGAGAAATTCCTGAACTCGGTTTTCGCCTATCAGGTCAATCCCAAGCGACAAGGCGTGATTAATGAAAACGCTGTCAACCGTTTTTGTAACACCCATAAGCTTGACCGAGCCCTCCGCTCTGCCGCTTTTAAGCGTTGCCTCGCAAATCCTTTCGTTGATACGCTTATAGTTTTCTTCAATATCCTTAAAGCGTTGCTCAACTAATGCTCTTTCCGTCACTGAGATTTCTTCCTTTCAATATAACTTCATCGTAACGCTTAACCGGGTTGTAGCCCGCTATCGGTGCAGTGTTATTTGCAACAATAATATAATCCTCGCCGCTGTAAAGCACCTTGACACGTCTGACATTCACAATATCGCCTCGAACGATATAAACAACATCAATTTTGTCAACTGTATCGTCCTCACTCGGATTTTCGACATCCGGGTTCTTTATCGGCTTTTCAAGCTTTATCGACCTTACTGCGGAGGTGTTAATCTTGTAGCCGGTGTATTCGTTAAATACAAGCTCGATGTCCTCAATCCTCATATTGGCATAAATTTCGTTCATCATATTGCACGAAAAAACCACCGCAATTTTGTCATCATCCTTTGCCGAAACGCTTTCAACCTCAATTTGCACGCTTCTGATGCCGTAATAGGGCATATTCATTTTCAAGCTGTCGCCCTTATGCAAAAGCTTTGAATACTTGCCATCCATCACAGTCACAAGGTACCATTTATAACTGCCGACAAGCTTACCGAGCTTGCCGCTGACATCCGACGGCTCCTTTTCAAAAAGCTGTTGAGCCTTGCTGACGGTCAACTCGGAAATTTTGTTGTAATCCACCGCATTTTCGTAGCCGTCCGTTCCGCTGATGTAGTAGCCGGAAAACGGAGCAAGGATATCTGTTGCACCGATATTTTTTGACTGATATTCCTTTATTTTTGCATTAAGCTCATTGAATTTATCGGTGAGATCTATCGTACCGTCCAAAAGTATCCGGCGGCTTGCAAGCTTATTTTCGTAGTCCTCAATATCCTCCGAAAGACTCTCAAAATTATTGTTGTTAATATTTTTTACAAGCTTTGAGAAGCTGTTTGAAATCTCCTTGTTGAGCTTCTCCATATCAAGAGAATTGAGCTCCGTCTGCTCGGCAAGCTCCTGATAACGCTTTAGACTTTCCTGTGCCTGTGTCAATGCCGAATTTGCGGCAGCAGCCTCCTGCGTGGCACAAACTCTGGCAACCGCATCACCGCTTGCAACTCTCATTCCATCCTTAATAAGCGGCACAACCGTGCCCGAGGTCTCTTGATTTATATACTGCTCATCACGAACAACGAATGCTTTTAATTCAAGCTTATCCTGCTCAACAACCTCATCAATCACCTGCGTGTCATAAAGATTTTTGTTTGTACGCACCGCATCGTTAAAAAGGTATACAAAAAACGTAACAACCAAAACGGTGCAGATAATTCTTATCCATTTGCGTTTATTCATTCGGTACACACTCCCCTCACAAAGCTGTCAACAACGGGAAACACGTTATTGAGAAGCTCAGCCTTATTCAAATATTTGTCAATAAAAATCCAATTTATGCACTTGTTACGTCTGAACCACGTAAGCTGGCGTTTGGCGTACCGACGTGTGGCTCTTTTAAGATTTTCAACCGCCTCGTCACGGCTCATTTCTCCATCAAAATACGGCTTCAGCTCCTTGTAGCCTATCGCCTGTGCCGAGGTTTGAGTGTTGGGCATTTTTAAGTATTCTCTCGCCTCACGCTCAAGTCCGCGTTCAAGCATTATATCAACACGGCGGTCAATTCTATCGTAAAGATACTGCCTGTCCTCGGCATCAAGTCCTATAATACAAGCTTTGTAGTGCGACTCACGCCTCGAACGCTCTATCTGCCGTGTCGGAGCTTCGCCCGTCGTTTTGTATATTTCAATCGCACGGACAATTCTTTTTACATTATTCGGGTGAAGCTTTGCGGCATATTCGGGGTCAATTTTTTCAAGCTCCGAAAGGAGCACCTCTGTGCCCTCGGTCTCCGCCCTTTTCAAAAGCTCACTGCGTAGCTTCTCGTCATAGGAATCCTCGCTGAGCCTTATATTATTGAGAAGCGTATCAATATAAAGTCCCGTTCCGCCGACAATTACGGGCAATCTGCCCCGAGAATGTATATCGGCAATACATTTTTCCGCCGCCTGCTGAAACAAAGCAACACTGTAGGGCTCGCTGCAACCGAGAAAATCCATCATATGATGAGGTATTCCTTTTTTTTCGTCCTCGGTGGGCTTGGCGGTTGCGATATCCATACCCTTATATATTTGCATCGAATCAGCCGAAACAACCTCTCCGCCGAATTTCAAACAAATTTCAACAGCCAAATCGGATTTGCCCGACGCAGTAGGTCCGACAACCGCAACAACGGGAATTTTGTTCATCCGATCAACTCCTTTTTCACACCCGTCCGAAATTCTTTTCTATTTCATAGCGTGACATTTCTATCAAAACCGGTCTGCCGTGAGGGCAATACCTTATATCCGGATTTGCCAAAAGCTTTTCGACAAATTTATTCAATTCGTACTCGCTTGTGCGGTTGCCGGCTTTAATTGCGGCACGGCAAGCGGTTGAATGATATATCCAATCCAGCTTTTCGGGAATAAGCTCACGACGGTTATTGACAAGGTAGCCTGCAAGCTCCATAATAACCTCTGCAATATCCGCATCCGCAACCGCCGTCGGACATTCGCTCACAATTACCATTCCGCCGCCGAAATCCTCAACGTGGTAGCCTGCCTTTTCAAGCAGCTCAAGATTTTCGAGCGTTGCGGAATATTCCTCCTTGCTCAATGTAACGGTCACCGGTGACAAAAGCATCTGACTTTCAATACCGTCATCGCTCGCCTTGAATTGTTCAAAAAGCATACGCTCATGTGCGGCGTGCTTGTCAATTATCAAAAGCTTTTTGCCCTGTTCCACGATTATATAGGTTTTAAACGCCTCACCTATAACTCGGTAGATCTCCGCCTCTCGCTCACATACAATCGGCTCGGGCTGCTCCTGCACCGGCACCGGCTCTGTATTTTCGGTAGCCGTTGCAGCCTCGTCGGTCTTGGCTTCTTCATTATTCGGAGCAGCTTGCGTAATCTGCGTTTGAGTAGGCTGTACCCTTTGCGAAAAATCGGATAACAAATCCGGTTCCTCGTTTTTTTCCATTTCAAATTTTGAGCTGTCGTTAAAAACAAGCGTATCCGTCTGTGGCTTTTCCGCTTCTTTTTTGAATTGCTCGGAGCTTGTTCTGCTCCAAAAATCCTGTTTCGGAGCAGCTTCCTTTTGAATCTTTTCAAGCTGCTGCTCGTAAATTTTTATCTGCTTGCCCTCATTTGGTTGGGGCATAAGCTGCCTTTCCGCTCGTTGCTTTAAATTCGCCTGAACTCTTGTGTCCCCCTGCTGCAAAGCGGATTTGACACTGTAATAAACGGCATTAAAAATTATTTTTTCGTTTGCAAAGCGCACCTCTGTTTTTGCGGGATGAACATTGACGTCAACCGCACCGGGTGTAAGCTGAATTTTCAGCACGCAGGCAGGAAATTTTCCCACCATAATCGAATTTTTGTACGCTTCTTCAAGTGCAACCATACCCGTGCGTGTTTTTATAAATCTGTCGTTGAGGAAAAAATATTGCATCATTCTGTTGGGGCGAGCATTAAACGGTTTGGAAACAAAGCCGCTGACCTTAACACCCTCCAGCTCGTAGTTGCACGGAATGAGAGTTGATGCAAAATCCTTACCGAGCACCGCATATATTGCACTCTCAAGCTTGCCGTCTCCCGATGTAAAGAGCACGTCCTTGCCCTCACGAATAAAACGAATGCTGACCTCGGGGTGGGAAAGAGCTATTCTGTCAACCACTGCGGCAACGGCATTGCCCTCACTGACATCCTTTTTCAAAAATTTCATTCTTGCCGGCGTATTATAAAAAATATCCCTGACAATAAGTGTTGTACCTTGAGGACAGCCGGCATCATCCAGCACCGCTTCCTCACCGCCCTCAATACAGTAGCGAGTGCCGATGCTTTCGGTCTCGGCTCTTGTCATAACCTCGACCCTCGAAACCGCCGCAATAGAGGCAAGTGCCTCACCGCGAAAACCGAGAGTATATATGGCGTTCAAATCCTCCTCGGTGGCAATCTTGCTAGTTGCATGACTGATGAACGCCTTGCGGATATCATCACGGTCAATTCCGCAGCCGTTATCGGTTATGCGGATATATGTAATTCCGCCTCTTTTTATTTCAAGCGTGATCTTATTCGCACCGGCATCAATTGAATTTTCCATAATCTCCTTAACAATTGAGGCAGGTCTTTCAACAACCTCACCTGCGGCAATCAGCTCCGCAATGTGCTTGGGTAGGATATTGATTTTCGGCATAAGATCACTCCCTTTTTATAAATTATCCGCTCTGTTCTTTAATTCATAGAGCTTTTGCAACGCTTCAATCGGCGTGAGCGTATTAACATCAATCGTTTTAAGCTCATCAATTATTTCAGTGCCGACATTTGAAGCAAACGATATCTGTATATCGTCCTCGGACTTTTCAACCGTTTTCACAACGGTAACGGCACCCTTTTCCTCAAGCTCGGTCAAAATTTCCTTTGCCCTTGTAACAACCGTGTTCGGTACACCGGCAAGCTTTGCAACCTCAATGCCGTAGCTTCCGTCGGCGCCGCCTCGGACAATTCTTCTCAAAAACGTGATATCGTCACCACGTTTTTTAACCGAAACATTGTAATTCTTTGTTCCCTCAATCTCGTTTTCAAGCTCGGTCAGCTCATGATAATGGGTTGCAAAAAGAGTTTTTGCACCGAGCTTTTTGCTGTTCGCCGTGTATTCAAGCACGGCACGGGCAATGCTCATTCCGTCAAAGGTTGAGGTTCCTCTGCCGATTTCGTCAAAAATCAGCAGACTTTTTTTCGTCGCATTTTTAAGAATATTGGCAACCTCGCTCATCTCTACCATAAAGGTCGATTGACCCGATGCCAAATCGTCACTCGCACCCACTCTGGTAAAAATGCTGTCAACCAATCCGATTTGAGCACTCGATGCCGGAACAAAGCTGCCACACTGAGCCATCAGCACGATTAAAGCCACCTGACGCATATAGGTCGATTTACCTGCCATATTCGGACCGGTTATTATTGCACAGCGGTTGTCTTTGCAATCCAGCGTGGTATCATTCGGTACAAACGGCGATTCCTTCACCATTTTTTCAACAACCGGATGTCTGCCGTCCTTGACGATTATTTCGTCACCGTCCGTCATTATCGGGCAGGTATAGTCATTCTGCAAGGCAACCTTTGCAAAGGAGCATAAAGCATCGACGGTTGCAACGGCGTGGGCAGTCTTTTGAATTCTGTAAAGCTCGTCCGCCACCTTACCTCTGACCTGAACAAAAATTTCGTATTCAAGCTTAACTATTCTTTCCTGAGCACCGAGAACCTTTGCTTCAAGGTCTTTCAGCTCGCTTGTGATATATCTTTCACAGTTTGCAAGAGTTTGCTTTCTGATATATTCATCGGGAACAAGCATTTTAAAGGAATTCGGAACCTCTATATAGTAGCCGAAAACACGGTTATAGCCTATTTTCAGCTTTTTGATGCCCGTTTTTTCCTGCTCCGTCTGCTGAATTGCGGCAATGTAGCCCTTACCGTTATGCACAATATTTCTGAGCTCATCAAGCTCGGCATTGAAGCCGTCCTTAATCATATCGCCCTCACGCACCGTAAACGGAGGATCTTCGCAAATTGCGTTTTCAATCAGCTCGGCAACATCCTCCAAAAGGTCAATGCTGCGGCACATATCGCTGAGCAGTGCCGATTTGCACTCGTCAATTCCCGATTTAATTTGCGGCAAAAGCTTAATCGCCGCCAAAAGCGACCTCAATTCCTTTGCATTTGCCGTCTCGTAAACTATCCTCGCCATCAGTCTTTCCATATCACCGACATCGGATAATGCGGCAATCTCATTTTCGAGCAAAACGGAATTTTCCGTCAGCTCACCGACAGCGTTATGTCGCTTGGTAATCTTCGCAAGATTGACCAACGGCTGCTCTATCCAATTCCTGACAAGTCGCTTGCCCATTGCGGTTTTCGTCTTGTCAAGCACCCAGAGAAGTGTTCCTCTGCGTTCTCTGTTTCGCATCGTCTCGGTCAATTCGAGATTTCTTCGGGAGGAAAAGTCAATTTTCATAAACTGATTTTCCGCATAAAAGTCAATCTCCCGAATATTATCAAGCCCCGATTTTTGTACCTCGGTCAAATAATCGATGGTTGCACCCAAGGCACAAACCGCCTCGTCGTTACCCTCAATGCCGAGCTCGGTCAAGCTCTTTTTGAAATGCTCCGTTATCACACGTCTACTGTAATCGACATTGATTTTGCTCTCATCAACGGCATCGGCGGTACATTCAACACGGTTTTTTATAAATTCCTTGATTTTCTCATTTCTGACAACGGCGGAATTGTAGCGTATCTCCGTCGGCATATATCTGCCGAGCTCGTTGACAACCTCATTGCCGACCGATTTTGAATTGATTTGGGTGAGGCTTAATTCACCCGTTGAAACATCTGCAAAGCAAACGCCGGCACTGTTTGTATTGAGCCAAATACAGCAGAGAAAATTGTTCTTTGATTCATCAAGCATATTGCTTTCGATAACCGTACCCGGAGTGTGTACTCGGATAACGTCACGCTTGACTATTCCCTTCGCCGTTGCGGGGTCCTCGGTCTGCTCGCAAATGGCAACCTTATAGCCCTTTGAAACAAGCCTTGCTATGTAGGAATCGGCACTGTGAAACGGAACTCCGCACATCGGGGCACGCTCCTGCTGACCGCAATCTCTGCCCGTCAAAACAAGCTCCAGCTCTCTGGAGGCGGTTTTTGCATCCTCAAAAAACATCTCATAAAAATCACCGAGCCTGAACATAAGGATAGTGTCACGGTATTCCTTTTTTATTTCAAGATATTGCCTCATCATCGGCGTCATTTCAGCCATCTGCTTCACCTCATTTTTCAACCGTTGCTTTTAACGAATTCCCGTGCGGAGACTCTCCGCACAGGAAAATTTTAATCAAGATTAATTAGTGGCAACCGCCGCAGGAGCTGCACTCGCCCGAGCAATTATGCTCCTCGTGCGGCTCACAGGTTTTCGGATCCTCGCCCTGAACACAAAGAGCAAGAATACCCGTGATGTGATTCATCATTTCGTCAACAGCCTGACGTGCAGCCTCATATTTCTGCATATTCTCGTTTGCCATAACAGCCTGATAAACCTCGGTGAACTCCTTATCGTATGCGGCAAGCTTTTCCTCGTCGGCATCGTCCTTTGCCGCCTCATGCTGATAAGACATATGGATAAGCTGGATTTTGTTGATAAGATCGTTAAGATCGGTATCCGCCTCATTTGTCTTTCTTGCCTCGTGGAAAGCAAGATAACGCTCGTCCTGCTGAATTGCCGCACCGAGCTGTCTTGTGATTTCAATAATGTCCATTGTAAAAACTCCTATAAATTATTTTAAGCAATCGGTGTTTCACCGCTTACTCATTGACACCTTCAAATTCTCCCCTGACAATCCAGGTCAGCGGCTCGGTAACTCTGACATTGCAGAATTTTCCGATAAGCTCCCTGCCCTCAACCTCGGGAAATTCTATCATAACATTGCTCTGCGTTCTTCCGTTGAGCACGCCTTCCTTGGCATAGCCCTCGCAAAGAACCGAATAAACCTTACCCTTCATCGCCGCCGTACGCTCTGAGGCAATACGCTCCTGTGCATCGGTCAGCTCCTTGAACCACCTGCCCTTTTCCTCACGGGAAACGGGGTCGGGCATTGCCGCCGCCTTTGTGCCGGGTCGCGGTGAAAAGATAAACGTAAACAGTGAGGTAAATTTGACCTCCTCAATCAAGGAAATCGTGTCCCTAAGCTCCTCATAGGTTTCGCCGGGGAAGCCGACTATAACATCGCTCGTCATCGAAAGCTCGGGCATAACCGAACGTGCATATCGGGCAAGCTCAAGATACTTTTCCCTTGTATAGCCTCGGTTCATCTCCTTGAGCACCCTGTTGTTTCCGCTTTGGAACGGGAGATGCAAATGCTTTGCAACCTTTTCGCAGGAGGCCATTGTATCAAGCAATTCCTTGGTGCAATCCTTGGGGTGAGAGGTCATAAAACGAATTATGAAATCACCCGGCAGAGCATTTATCATTTTCAAAAGTGCTGAAAAATTGATATCTCTATCCAGATTTTTACCGTAGGAATTTACATTCTGACCCAGCAAAGTAATATCCTTACAGCCCGAAGCAATAAGCTCCTTTGCCTCCTTGATAATATCCTCCGGCTCACGACTTCTCTCTCTGCCCCTTACATACGGCACAATGCAATAGCTGCAAAAATTGTTGCAGCCGTACATTATCGGAAGCCAGCCCTTGATATTGCCGTCACGCTTTACCGGAATATCCTCGGCAATGACACCCTCAACGTCGGGACATTCATAGACCTTTTTGCCCGAGGAAAGCACACGGTAAAGCAGCTCCGGAAACCGATGAATAACGTGAGTTCCGAAAACCAAATCAACAAACGGATAGCTTTTTCTGATTTTTTGTGTTACCCTCTCCTGCTGCATCATACAGCCGCAAAGGGCAATTATTAAATTGGGATTGGTCTTTTTCAAGCGCTTAATCGCACCGACATTGCCGTAAATTCTATCCTCGGCGTGCTCACGAACGGCGCAGGTATTATAGAGAATGAGGTCGGCTTTTTCTACATCATCGGTAAAGCCGTAGCCGATTTTTTCAAGCATTCCCTTGATACGCTCACCGTCGGAAACATTGCCCTGACAGCCGTAGGTATGCACAAACGCAAGCGGCTGCGATTGAGCAAATTTTGAGCTCAAAATCGCCCCTGCAAGCTCGGTGTATTCACGCTGTTTTGCCATCTCCGAGGGTGACACCTTTATAACCTTTTTCATTGACGCTTCACTCAAAGGGTATACCTCTCTTTTTACATTTTAACTAAATCATTATAATATAAAAAAAACGCCTTTTCAAGCGTTTTAACATAAAATTTACTTTTTCCGAAAAAGATTTTGACATCTCTACGGAGCAACAATACATCACCTCCCACTGCACACGCAGGTACACGGAGGCAACCGTCTTTTACCGTACACCGTCTGTGAAACAGAAAGCTTACTGTGGACGGTAAACTATCACAGGCTGTATTATATATCGGAAGTGAAAAATGTCAATATTATAAATTCAACGTCGAATTTAAACGCCCATGCTTCACAATGAACAGGGCGTTTTATATAAGCAGCTTATTTGCTTATGTTAAATTTCAAAGCTCAAAGCATAGCTATAAATCAATGCAGACCGTAAAATCCGCTTTCTTTCAAAAATCCTCACCCAAATCGCAGGTGTAGCGGAATTGAATAACATCCCCGTTTTTTACAATATATTTGTTGACACCGTAATTCGGAAAAGCTCCGTTGACGGAATACATCCAGCCCGAGCGTGTGCCGCAGTCCTTTTCATAAAGCTGATGTATTCCTCGGACGTATTCACTGTCATACTGCGGCGAATAAATATATTCAAGCTGTATTCCCGATTTTTTGCAATATTGACATTTCGAGGGGCAGACATTTTCGCCGCACACCTTTTTCAGCACTTCAAAGGCACTGCTGCCCTCCTTGACCGTGACCGAGGTTTTTTTCAAAATATATCCGTCCGAGGGCAAAAAGGCTTGCTTTTCGGGGCGTAGCTTTTCTGCATTTTCGAGTATTTTTTTACATTCGATTTCAATTGTGCAGGTGACGTTTTTAGCCTGCTGTGCGGCATCGGTTGCCTTTGTTGTCTCGGCTGAGGTCAACGCAGTCGGAGTTTCTTTTTTGGTTTTTTCCACCGTTCTTGCGGTGGATTTTTCTGTTGTACTCTCCGCTTTTTTCGTGGCGTTCTGCTTTTCGGTTTTATCGGCTTCAACCGTTGTGCCCTCGGTCGTTAAAGCAACCGTCACGGTTGTGCTTTCAACCTTGGTAACCGTTAATCCGCAGCCGGAAAGAAGTATCAGCAGCGACACAAGCATAAACGGAAAAGCTCTTTTGAATTTATTATGTGAAAAGCTCATATTTTTTTGATATCCTTTCAAAGGCTGAGGTAATATACGGGGTAAAAATCACAAGTGCCGCTCCGGTAGTCACGCCGTGAACAAGGTTAAAGCTCACGCCGGAGGCAAAAATCGGCAAGGCGGCGGCAAGGGTCGACGTTGATGTAAAAAACAAAACCGAGCATAAATCCACAATAAAGCCGTAAACCGCAAAGCAGAGTACACCGCCGGTTATGCCGACAAGCCAGCGGTTTTTGCCATAAGCTTTTTTATGAAAAATAAGTCCGCAGAGCAATGCAACCAGACCCATACCGAACATCTGAAAAGGTGTGTGCGTGCCCTGACCCATAAAAATATTGGAAACGAGCATCGACATTGAGCCGCAAAGAAAGCCGACATACGGACCGAACGATATCGCCGCAAGAATCACCACGGCACAGGTAAGCTTAACCTGCGGAAGCATAAAAAGTGCCACCCTGCCGATTACAGCAATCGCAACGGTACAAGCAATTGCCGCAAGCTCACGGGTCGTGAGCTTCTTTTTTTCGAGCGAAGCAAACAGTCCGCCAAGCGCCGCCGCAATTATCACAACGCTCGCAAGATAATACTGCTTACTCTCGGCAAACTGCATACATCCGAGTATAACGGCAGGTATTCCGAGCAAAATCACCAAAAACGACGTTATTCTTTTAGCCATTCCATCACATCCTTGTCCGTGACCGCTCCATCGACAAAGCCCTTGGAAATTTTGTTTGCCGCAGTTGTATAAAAGCGGTTACCGTCAAAAAAGCGTTTGGCTGTGCCGACCGCCGCAATTTCTCCGTCAAAAAGCATTGCACAAAGCTCAGCATTCTCGGCGCAGAATTCAATATCGTGCGAAATGATTATAACTGTTTTTCCGCTTCTTGCAAGCTCCTTGATAATCTCCGCAAAGGTGCATTTAAACTCCGCATCCATTCCCTTTGTCGGCTCATCAAAAAGGTAAATATCTCTTTCGCAAAGCAGAATTTTAGCAAGGGCAGCTCTCTGCTGTTCGCCTCCGCTGATATCAAACGGATGCTTTTTCATAAGCTCCGTAACGCCTGTTTTTTTTTCAACCGCACGGATTTTTTCGTCGTTGTCCTCAACCTCCGCCAGCTCATCCTCCACGGTTTTGGAAGCAAATAGCGTTTGCACCTCCTGAGGCATGGCACAGATTGAGCCGTTGAGCTTCAGCTTGCCGCTATACGGCTTTTCTGCTCCGAGCAAAATTTTTGAAAGCGTTGTCTTGCCGGCACCGTTTCCTCCGAGCAGAGCAAAAACACAGCCCTTGGGAATTTTTAAATTGAGTGACTTTAAAATATCTGCGAAATTTTTTTCGTATCTGAAAGAAATATTTTTCAGCTCCACCGCATTTTTTTCGTCAAAGCTTTTTTCATCGTGTTTAATTTTTGTTTTTTTAAAGCCCTGCTTTTTCAGCCAGACACGTCCGTCACGCACACTGAGCGGAGTCTCTCCGTTTGCACCTAAGGCGATGAAGATTCTCGCTGCGGCAGGCAAGCCGAGCATTACGGATTCGGGCAGTGTTGCTATACTTTTTCCGATATTTTTCGGCTCTGTCTCGGCAATTATTTCGCCCTTTTCCATAATAACAAGCCTGTCCGCATATTGCAAAATATTTTCAAGTCTATGCTCGGTGATTATAACGGTCACGCCGAGGTCCTTGTTTATTCTATCCACCGTCGAAAGAAAACGCTCCGCCGCAATCGGGTCAAGCCGTGAGGTCGGCTCGTCCAAAATCAGCACGTCGGGATGAGCCGCCATAACGGAGGCAAGATTTAAGAGCTGTTTTTGACCGCCGGAAAGCTCTGCGGTTTTACCGTCGAACCATTCCTCAATTCCGAAATAAGCCGCCATTTCCGCAACTCTCAAGCGAATTTCGTCTGTTTTAAGTCCAAGACTTTCGAGCGAAAACGCAAGCTCATGCCAAACCTTATCGGTCACAATTTGACTTTCCGGATTTTGCATAACAAAACCGATTTTCTGCGCCCTGTCGTATGCGGAAATTTCAGCCAATCCACAGCCGTTAAAAAGCACTATGCCCTCCGTTTTGCCCTTTGGGGCAATTTCGGATTTAAGCTGTCTGAGCAGTGTTGTTTTTCCGCAGCCGCTCCTGCCGCAAAGGACAACATACTCCCCCTCGGCAATGCAAAGGTTGATATTTTTCAAGGATTTTTCCTCGGCAAGAGAATATTGAAAGCTCAAATTTTCGATTTTAATTTGTTCCATTTTATATCCTCCGTCAAGTCGATAATCAGTGGCAAAAAGCAAAGCAAAATGTATGCCGCAAGGGTGGTCATTCCGCCGATTGTAAATGAATTAAATGTGATGTTCAGCTCGTTTATAATATAAGCGGTGCCGCCCTGTGTAGGCGGATTGATGATGATGTACGGATTGTATATGCAATAGGTCTTGCCGAGTGCCGCACCCACACCGACAGCGACATCTGCGGCTGACAAAGCACACATCGCAAGCGTATCGCCCGTTTTCCAACGAAAGCGTGAATAAAACGTCCTTTTTCCGGTTCCGTAGCCTCTCGACTTCATCGAATCCGCTGTTTCTATTGCATTTTCAAAGCACCAAGAGATAAGCACGCCGATATTTTTGCAGGCGGCTCGGATTTTCCCGATAAAGCCGTCCGTCTCTTTCTGCCTATCGAAGCCCCTTCTTGCCACAGAAATTTCACGGTACCTTTGGCGGTAAAGCGGTACAAAACGAAGTATCATTGAAAGTACAAGCGCACCCTTGGGCAACACTCTGCCGAAAACGTGCATAATTTTGTCCTGTGTCACAACCTCGTTAAAGCAAAAGAACCACTCTATCACCGAAACCACCGTAACACCCGATGCCAAGCCCGAAGCAAGAGCCTCAAAGGTAAAGCTGTTGCCCGACGGGAGAGTGAAAAGCGTTGTTACGCCGTAATGGTTACAAAAGGAATTGATTATAACCACAGCAAGCAGCATCGGAAAAAGAAATCCGAAAACGGTTTTTCTTCCGATACTGCCCGAAATCCGCAGATAATATACGGTTGAGGCAATAAGGGACATCGCAAGACAAACGGGATGCCGCAAAAGCATACCGAAGGTAATCACGCTTATGAAAAATAAAGCATTGACAAACGGATGATATCCCTTAAAGCCCAAATTCATAATTTAACCAAACAACCTTTTGAAAAAATTAACGATAGCATTTATGATTCTGAGAAAAAACGAAGGCTTTTCCGTCTTTTCTCCCAGTGCAAAAACATAGCCGGAATCATTCTTGTAAAAAAGAGTTCCGTTTTCGTCACAAACAACGGAGCTGATGCAATAATTACTCATCTCACCCGTCGGGGTAAAGATTTCACGGCTTTCCGCCTTGGTCTGACCCGCACCGTCCGAAAACGCCGTTATTCCTCCCGGAGCGGCATTGTAGGTAAGATACAGCTTCACCTTGCCTGTTTCGGCAAAATAAGCATCGCTCAAAAGCAACATCCCCTGTGGATAGCCCTTTGTCTGTGCCGAATATATAACTGTGAGCTTCTCCGAATCAATCACCTTGAGAAAGCCTGTGCCGAAGCCTGTGCCTTGAACACCGACATAAAGCCTGCCGTTATAAATCACCGGTGTGGAGGTGGACGCCCCTCCGAGCGACAGGGTCTTTAATGATGCTTTGTCAAAGGTGCCGTCGGAATTGATTTTCACGCTGTAGAGCAAGCCTGCCTTGGTGGTAAAATAAACCCTGCCGGAATAAGCCGTCATTGACGAGCGCTGGTCACCTACTATCGAAATTGTATCGGTAACCCTTCCGCTTCTTTTGTTGACGGAAACTGCCTTGGAGGGCTTGTTTGAATAAACCGTTCCGTCGTCACAGCCGAAAATCACGTTGTTACCAAAAAACGCACAGCCTGCCCAGTAGAAGCCCCCGACATTTTTGTAAGTCCAAACGGCGGACTTTGCCTCATGTGTTTCTCTCGGCTTTTCGTCCTTGACATTTATGCAAACATAATTTGCCGCAAGCGTTTCATCATTCCAAAAGCCCGTGTAAATACAGCCGTCATCATAGGTTATCGGCGTAAGCGACTGACCTCCGAGGGAATCTGTGTAGACCCACATAGATTTCATTGTTTTATAATTAAACGCCTGAATTTTTGCGTTATCGAGCGGACAATAAACAACACCGTCCGCATAAAGCGGTGAGGTATAGCCAAAGCTCGGCACATCTGCCATTTCGGCAGCTTTGAGCGTTTCTCCCGTTTCGGCATTGAGCTTATAGAGAGTTTTTCCGCTCATAACAATAAGCGTATCTTCAACGACTGTTTGGGTGCTGGGTGCGTTTTTATAATTTTCGCTGAATTTCCTTGACCATTTAAGCGGTGTCTCCTCGGTCGGAGTTGTAACGGAAACAATTTGTGAGCCGGACGAGGTATAGCTTTTTGCAAGTGCCTCGGTCGGGGAAATCAGCAAAATCAAGCAAAGAACCGTGCAAAAAAATCTTTTGATTTTCATAGCTTACTTTATCCAATCAATGACAGTGTGAACAGCCTTCAAAATGAAGCTCCAAACAGCCTTGAGAATTCTGAGAATGCAGCATTCACTCTTTGCTGCTTCACCTACCGTCACCTTTGAATAGGTCATAACAGTTGCGGCATCGCCGTTTTCGCCGTTTCTAGCGGCGGCAAGTGTATATTCACCGGATTTTTCAAATGTGAGCCTTGCATTACCCTCACTGTCGGTTGTGCCTATTTTTTCAAGCTCGCCGTTTTCATAAATGAAAACATCAACATTTGCAAGTGCCGTTGTGTTCTGTGCAATTACCTCGGCGCTCTCATAGCCATAATACATCGGGCAGTAGCCGCTGATGTTTACCTCAAGCTCCTCGCCAACCGTTGTCTCATAGCTCTCGCTGTCAAATTCGGCATACATATCGTCATAGCGATTCTTAACCTGATAGAAAAAGAAAGTGATATTATCGCCATCCGCAAGCACCGCTGTATCGCAGGCATAGCCCGTCGGAGTGCCGTACAAGGGATTGATAACTCCGTCATTGGGAACAGCGCCGTTTACAAGGAAGCTGCAATAGGAGGTCGAATTTGCAAAGGATTTCATCAAATATCCATAGCTCATAATAAGATAATCCGATGCGGTTTCGCTTGTGAAGCTATCACCGTAAAGCTCCTTATGGGCGGCAACAACCGCATCCATAACGGTCACGCCGTCAACATCAACCTCGTTGTGGTCTTTTTTCGCAACGTCAAAGCCGTATGCCTCCGCGGTGCCGTCCTTAACCTCCAAAGCGGTGGGAGCAAGGATAATACTGCCGTCATAGACGCTGATTGTTACGTTAACCGATTTCTCGTCAACGGCAAACGCCGTAACCGAGACGCATAGAAGTATCATAATAACAGAGAGAATGAATGATGTAATTTTTTTAAGCATTGTTTTTTACTCCTTTTAATTAATCTGTGTTTTCTTCGGCACCCTCGGGCAAGCCTGTGCCTGCTCTGCGTGCCCTGGAGCGCTGACGTTTTTCATAATTTTTTTGTCACCGCTGCTCCTGCTTGGACTCCTTTAATCCTGCCGCCTCCAATGCCCACGGCCACGGTCCGAAAAAGCCTTTGATTCGGTTTACGTCCTCAACCGAAAAATCGCTCTTTTTGGGTAACCGTTTTTCTTTCGCCGCAACAGCTCTCAGAAGCGTAAGATAGTCCTCCTTTGTCATTTCCGACATAAAATAAAAAAGACCGTCCTTTCCGGGCGGGCAAAGACAAACTGACCGTATCCGAGTATTTTCAAAAAATACGGATACAGCTTTGTTTCTTTCCTGCCCAAAGATTTCTATATCGGCATATCAGGTATTCCGACTTATGAAAAAGCTTCAATCACGGTAATGGCTGTTGCGACGGAATTTCACCGAACTTCCCTCTGATAGCTGTATTTATGATATCACCGAACAGGAATTATGTCAATATTTCAAGGCAGACAATAGCAAAAAAATGTCGAAAAAATTTTTCTGGCAAAAATTTCTATGCCACTGTCAAGCATTTGCTCCTATACAAAGAATCAATCTCCCGACCTCTGTAAAGTCGGGAGATTTTGTCTTAAAACTCAAAATATTTTTCTCGCATTTTTTTCATTCTGCCGTTCATCACGGAAAGGGTGGCAATTGCGTTTTCCTTTTCCTCATCCGAACCGTAAATCGCCTGCTTCATAAGCCTGCCCTCCTCAAAGCAAGCATCGTCGTGAATCGGGAAATAATTTTTCAGCAGGAAGCAGCCGTAGCGAACATATCGCATTTCGCCTACAAGGCGAAATTCCTTGCTGATAGTGTCAACCGCAACACTTCTGAAGCTCTTGATGGACTCAATCAAAGCCTTTCTCTCGTTTTCCGGTGAAAAAACTATCGTTGAACAGATGAAAGCATTGCGATTTTCCACAGTGCAATTGTGGCTATCCGTGCTGCCGACAATAGGGTACCTATATCCACGTGCCATATCCTCATAATATCTGACGGTCTGGTAGCCGTTCTGTTCAAAATAATTCTCGCCGCCGAGCACCTCAAAGGCATCAAAAATTTTATTTTCCACCATCCAATCGTTAAAGGCATCGGAATCATGGAAGGTGTGGCTTGTTATCCATGTCGGGTGCGGAAAAATTGCAAGTCCGTCCGCCTTTCTTATCTCGTCATATGTCCATTTCATCGTTGCGGCAGTAATCGCATCCATATTATCGGGAACGTCAATATCCTTTGCAAGCTCAGTCATTTTTGCCGAAAATTCTTCCTTGGTCATAACCTCGGGGCAATCCTCACGAATTGAGCGAACCCTTTTATCCTTGCCGACCTCAGCAACCGCAACGTCTTCAACCAGCGAATTTATGCTGTATTCACCGCCGAAATTTACCGTATGCGGAACAACGGCAAACTCGCCGTTTATCGGCGGAAGATGGATTTCCTCACCTGGAACAAGGTTGAACTCCGTCGGAATGCTTTTGAAGCTTTCCTGTACATAGAGCGACGGATAGTAGCGTTTATGATCGGTCATTGCAAGGAAATCATAGCCGTGAGAACGGTAGCTTGCGGCAACATTTTCGGGATCGTGCCTACCATCGGAATAATTTGTGTGCATATGCAAATCACCCATAAACGGGTAAACATTCACCAAATCCTCTCCGACTGCGTAAAAAGCAAATTCCAAGCTATCCTTTTCGCCTCTGAAGAAAATTCTGTACTCACCCTCCGAGGGCGGAGCAACCTCAATATCTATCCCATTTTCGTTTGCCGTTGCGGTAGCATCAACCCTGTAGCCCGTTTTTGTAAATTGCTCCGGTTGACCGCCGTTGAGCCAGCTCACCTGAGCCGTATAGTCGTTACCTGCAACAAAAAACTCTCTGCCACCGAATTTGCGAATATGTATAATCGTCCTTTTGCCCGCTGAAATTACCTTCGGGTAAACGTCATACGTCCAAAGCTCACTTCTTCTTTCAAATGCCATTTTAAATTCTCCTTATTCTCCTTTAACGGTTGCAAGCGTGTAGCCGTCCTCGTCAACATAGACGGTCATAACGGTTTTACTCTCGATTTTTTCCTCAACCTCGGTATCAAGCGAAAAGGTTACCTGCCAAATACCTCGTGTTCGGTCAAAAGAAAAGCTGACCTTGTTGTATTCCTCCTTAACCTCCTGCTTTGCAACATTGAGGGCATCCGTTTTGGTTGCAACATCTCCGAGAGCCTTATCCTCACTGATAACAAAGCCCTCTGTTTTTGCATTCGGATTATTCTTAAAGGCTTTTGAGACTTCCTTATATTTGAAGGTCATAACGCCTTGGACTATTGTGTAGCCGTTTTCCTTGTCGATTAAGGTTTGCTTGCCGAGACCCTTTTCCTTGCCGCAGGCGGAGAGCGAAAAAGCAAGAACAAACGCCAAGAGGATTGCCGTAAACTTTTTCATATAAATCATTTCCTTTCATCAGCCTTTATAACTTCTGTATTCACCGTTGAGTATCCTCTCCCACCATTCACGGTTGTTGAGATACCACTCAATCGTCTTTTGTATTCCCTCATCAAAGAGCGTTTCCGGAAACCAACCGAGCTCATCGTGAATTTTTGCCGGGTCAATCGCATAGCGCATATCGTGACCGGGTCTGTCCTTAACGTAGGTAATAAGGCTCTCATCCTTGCCAACTGCCTTAATAATTGTTTTTACAACGTCGATATTCGCCTTTTCATTGTGACCGCCGATGTTATACACCTCACCGACTTTGCCGTTTTCGAGAATCATATCAATCGCCTTGCAGTGGTCATCAACATAAAGCCAATCTCTGACGTTCAAGCCCTCGCCGTAAACGGGGAGCTTTTCCTCTGCAAGAGCCTTTGAAATCATCAGCGGAATAAGCTTTTCGGGGAACTGGTACGGGCCGTAATTGTTGGAGCAGCGTGATATTGTCATAGGTGTGCCGAAGGTGCGGTGATAAGCCATAACCAACAAATCCGCAGATGCCTTGCTCGCCGAATAAGGCGATGAGGTATGAATGGGTGTTGTTTCTGTAAAGAAAAGGTCGGGACGATCAAGCGGAAGATCGCCGTAAACCTCATCGGTGGAAACCTGATGATATCTCGCAATGCCGTACTTGTTACAAGCATCAAGCAAAACCTGAGTGCCCAATATATTTGTTTTGAGGAATACCTCGGGATTTTCTATCGAGCGGTCAACGTGGCTTTCCGCCGCAAAGTTGACAATCGCATCAAAGCCTTCCTCCTCGCAAAGCTCAAAAACCGTCTTTCTGTCTGTAATATCACCGAGTACAAAGCGGAAATCACCTTTTTTTGCATCATCAAGGGTATAAAGATTGCCGGCATAGGTCAAAGCGTCAATGCAAACCAATCTGTAATCGGGGTGCTTGCGCTGCATATAATAGATAAAATTACTGCCGATAAAGCCGGCACCGCCCGTAACAAGAATATTCTTACTCATAACGAAGCTCCTTTTTTAAAAATCAAAAGTATTATACACTATGTATTTGCAAAATAAAAGAGAATTTTGAAAAATATACCGCTTAAAGCCGCGGCAATTAAAGTCCGTTAATCATACTCAAATGGTCTGCGTAAAATGTACGGATATTATTATTTTGAAGCATACCGCCCTGGAGCGACATATGGTCGCCGTGATAAATCGGCATAACATTCCAAATTCCGATATTAACATCGTTCGCATCGTAATCCGTTGTTTCGGCGTTGTGCGGTGCAATGGCGGATATCGTGTTAACAAGTCCGTCGTTCGCCTGCCATTTTTCATCAACAACATAGCCCGACGGAGTTGTGCCCGTCCACTTCACAATTCTTCCGGCAGAGCCTCTGAAAAGCATTTCAAGGTCGCCCCTGTCAAAGGTACGCTGACCGTTTTCATCAAGATAGGTCACGTCGCAGGCATAGGAAAAATAATAGACATTTTCCTGCGTTTCCCAAGTATCACAAAGAGATCTTGCACGGTCAATCTCCATATCATAACCGGCATTATCAAGCGGATTTCTTCCGTCAAGCATCGGCTGAACAAGCAAACCGACAACGCAAGCAACCAAGGTTTCCTCGGCGGTTGCATTTTCATCGGCAAGGATTTCGTCCTTGATATAATAAGCGGAGCAGCCGTTCATCGGAGCCGAAAGCGTTGTAACCGAATAGACCCAATCACTCTTACCGCCCTTAAAAAGCTCGGAAAGCTCGCTCGCAGGTGTAGCCTTACGCTCCTCAGCGCTGCCATCCGCCAAAAGGTCAAGGAATTGAAGCACCGTCGCACCGCCAAAGGAATGCCCGAGAAGATTTATTTTGTTTTCGGCATCAATTTTATCAACAAGAGCCTTGCCCGTAAAATCGGGTCCGTAGCGCTTATGACCGTTCTGCTCGGAATGATACTTACCGTAGTCCGTTCGAGTTCCCGTGAGCTGTGCGTAAAGCTCACAAGCTCTGTCCCAGCAGCTTGCAACCGGATTGACGGAGGAAGCAACGCAATCAAAGCCCCTTGCGTTGAGATAATCCATCAACGAGCCGCCAAACATTCCCCAGTAGGGAACAATATCGTTAACAATATCGTCATCGCCCCAGCCGCCGAGACCGTGAACATAAACGTATGTATAATTTGTATTGAACGCTTCCGTATCCACCTCATACGACGGAATATTTGCCGTCGGAACGATGAACATAATAATTGCATAAATCAATGATAAAAATCTATTGAGCATAAGAACGACCCCCTTTTGTTTTATACTAACATAAATTTCTTTGAATGTCTATATTTTTTCATTAAATTTGTTTCAATGCATTGTTTTGTGATTTGCACATTTGCATTTCGCACAGTACGGTGCTTAACCTTCTTCACCAAGGATAAATATATTTTTTGAACACTCATCACTGAGCCGAATAGTATGAATAGTAGAAAACAAAACACGGTGATTAAATGACTTACACAACAGACACTATAATCGGCATACTTTTGCCCTTCATCGGAACAACACTCGGTGCGGCGGCAGTATTTTTCATCAAGGCACATAAAAGCAGCCCACGTTTTCACAAGGCAATGCTCGGCTTTGCGGCGGGTGTAATGACGGCGGCATCGGTTTGGTCGCTTCTGATTCCGTCAATCGAGGCAACAAATTCGTGGATACCTGCGGTTTTGGGCTTCCTCGTCGGTGTCGGCGGAATGATGCTTATGGATTTATTCGCTCCCGAATTTATTCCGAGCAGTGCCGAAAAAAGAAAAATCGGTGAAAATTTTATGCTTTTTGTTGCCGTAACACTCCACAATATTCCCGAGGGAATGGCGGTCGGCGTAGCATTTTCGGGGCTTGCCGGCGGTGACGGAATCGTTACACCCATTGAAGCGCTTGCACTTTCAATCGGTATCTCTGTTCAGAATTTCCCCGAGGGCACAATAATTTCCGCTCCGCTCGTTTCGGACGGTATGTCCAAGAAAAAAGCCTTCAGATACGGAATCGCCTCCGGCGCTGTTGAGCCGATAGCGGCAGTTATCACACTGATGTTGACCCAACTTGTCACGCCGATACTCCCCTATGTGCTTGCCTTTGCGGCAGGCGCAATGATATATGTTGTTTCGCATGAGCTTATTCCGCAGGCAAAGGGCAATGCCGGAACGGGAGGAATGGCAATCGGCTTTGCTTTGATGATGCTGCTTGATGTTGCACTCGGATAAGATCCGCAAGCTTCTCATTTTTCCACATTCAGACAATACAAGAATCAATAAATCTCCTGATCCAAATTTTTAAAAATATCATCATCGAAAAATTCGGCAATCGTCATATCAAGTCCATCGCAGAGCTTCTTTAAGGTTATAACGGAAATGTCACGTCTTTTTTCATCAAGCATACTGTAAACCGTTGACGGTGTAACTCCCGACCTGACCGCCAATTCATTATACTTCATATTCCTTTCCTTGCAAATATTTTTTACTCTGATAACTACTGCATCCTTAATCATCATAATATCACCTCACGAACATTTTAAACAAATATTCGCATATGCGTGTACGCAGGTGCGTAAACGTCAGCTCTGTGATATATTATCTGCACAGATACATAAAGCATACAGAGTACCGTAATAAATCTCATAAATACGGCTCCCGAAATATGTCATTCGCAACGCCGAAAAAAATAAAAAGGTAACGGTCATTTTGAAACCGTTACCAAATTGTGTTCCATTTAATCCTGTTCAATCTCGATTTTCCCGTTTTCCGCCTCAAATTTTGCAACTCGCTTTTTTAAGTATTGCTCAATTTCCTTATTTGCGGAACGCCCCTCCGACTCGGCAATATAGCGAAACTTTTTGAAAAGCAGTCTATCCACACGCAAAGTATATCTTACAAGCTTATCTTCCATTTGTATCACCTCAAATTTCTTTTGACATTATTATGACACAAATATTGCGTCATAACGAAAATGGTGTTATAATGGTGTAAATTTGACATACAATTAATGAGGTAACCAAATGAAACTTGCAATTATTGGCTCACGAAATCTCGAAATAAACGACTTGAAAAAATACATTCCAAAAGATATTACGGAAATTGTTTCCGGCGGAGCAACGGGGATTGACACTTGTGCCCGTGCTTACGCATTGAAAAACGGCATTAAGCTGACCAAATTTTTGCCCGATTACAAATCCTACGGTAGGGCGGCTCCACTGAATAGAAACCTTGAAATTATTGATTATGCCGATGAAATTCTTGCCTTTTGGGACGGAAAATCCAATGGCACAAAATTTGTTATCAGTAACGCAAAAAAGAAAAACAAAAAGGTAACGGTCATTTTAAAACCGTTACCTAAAGCTTTATAAAATTGTTCCGCCGCCGACAACAATATCGCCGTCATAAAAAACCACTGCCTGTCCGGGTGCAATCGCACGCTGCGGCGTTTCAAAATCGACACTCACATTTCCGTTTTTCAACGGAGCGATAACCGCATCGGTTTCCTTTTGCCTGTAGCGCACCTTTGCCTTGACCCTCATCGGCTCGGTTAGCTTTTCAATCGAAATAAAGTTGACATCGGTTGCTTCAAGGTGATTTGAAAAAAGGTCGTCGTTTGAGCCAAGGATAACCTCGTTCGTTGCAAGGTCCTTGCTGACAACGTAATACGGCGCTTTCGCCGCAATTCCGAGACCCTTGCGCTGACCGATGGTATAATTGATTATGCCCTTATGCCTGGCAATAAAATTTCCCTCACAGTCAACAAAATCACCCTCGTCAAACCTTATTCCGCACCAATTTTCGATAAACTTCGCATAATCGCCGTCGGGAACAAAGCAAATATCCTGGCTGTCATGCTTAGCGGCATTAACAAAGCCCTGCTGCTCGGCAAGCTCCCTCGCCTCGTGCTTTGTCATTTTGCCGAGCGGAAAAAGAATTCGGCTGAGCTGCTCCTGGGTCAACGAATACAAAACATAGCTTTGATCCTTGCTTTCATCCGCCGCCTTGCGTAAAATCCAACGACCCTTTTCTTCGTCAAATTCGTTAATCGCATAGTGGCCGGTCACAACGTAATCAAATTGAAGCTCCTTTGCCCTGTGCATAAGCTGGTCAAACTTGATATACCTGTTGCAGTCGATACAAGGGTTTGGTGTTCTGCCGTTGCGGTAAGCCTCAACAAAGCGTTCTATAACCTGCAACTTGAAATTATCGGTATAGTTGAAAACATAGTACGGTATACCGAGCCTGTCCGCAACGCTTCTTGCATCCTCAACATCATCAAGAGAACAGCAGGTTTTTTCTTTTTTTACGCCGATATCCTCATTGCTGTAGAGCTTCATCGTAACGCCGATCGCCTCATAGCCCTGCCGAGTTATCAGATAAGCGGCAACCGAGCTGTCAACTCCGCCGCTCATAGCGATCATAGCCTTTTTCATCACTTAACCCTCGTGATTGCAGCCCTCACAGCTTTCGCAATCACTGCCGCAGCTACTACCGAAAATTTCGGGGTCAAGCTCAAGACCGTTCTTTGTATAATAATCCTTGAGAGCCGCCTTAACCGCCTGCTCCGCAAGCACCGAGCAATGAATTTTTGCCGGCGGAAGTCCGTCAAGAGCCTCAACAACAGCTTTGTTGCTAAGCTTGAGAGCATCCTCGATTTTCTGTCCCTTTATCATTTCGGTGGCGATTGAGCTGGTTGCAATTGCCGATGCGCAACCGAATGTGTTGAACTTAACGTCCTCTATCACACCGTCGTTAATTTTGAGATACATCTTCATAATATCGCCGCACTTGGCATTGCCGACCTCACCGACACCGTCGGCATCCTCCATCTTGCCGAGATTTCTCGGATTTTGGAAGTGGTCCATTACCTTTTCACTGTAAAGCATTAGTAATTATCTCCTTTCATAATTCTCTCCCACACAGGGGACATATCGCGGAGCATCGAAACAATTTTCGGAAGCTCCTCGATGATATAATCAATTTCTTCCTCCGTGTTGTATTCGCAAAGCGACAAACGGAGAGAACCGTGAGCTATTTCGTGCGGTAAACCGAGAGCCAAGAGCACATGGCTGGGGTCAAGTGAACCGGAGGTACACGCCGAGCCCGAAGAACCGCAAATTCCTTTAAGGTCAAGGTGAAGCAAAAGCGACTCACCCTCAATTCCCTCAAAGCAAAAGCTGACATTACCGGGCAAACGGGGCGAACGACCGCCGTTCAGCCTTGAACGGGGAATAATTCGGAGTATCGAATCTATGAGCTTGTCCCTCAATGAGCTGACATAAGCGATGTTTTTTTCCATATCCTCACAGCTTTTTTTAAGTGCCGCCGCAGTTGCGATGATAGCCGGAGTATTGGTTGTACCCGGTCGTTTATTACGCTCCTGAGCACCGCCCTGCATAAAGCTCATAAGCGGAATACCCTTGCGGCAATAAAGAGCACCGATTCCCTTGGGACCGTGGAATTTATGAGAGGAGAACGAAAGCATATCAATGCTTTGCTCCTTGACGTTTATCGGAAGATGACCGACAGCCTGAACGGCATCGGTATGGAAATAAACACCCTTTTCCTTGCAAATTGCACCGATTTCGGAAATGGGCTGAACCGTTCCGATTTCGTTGTTGGCGTACATAATTGTGACAAGGCAGGTGTCATCACGCAACGCCTTTTTAAATTCATCAAGACGGACATAGCCATCCTCATGAACATCAAGGTAAGTCACCTCAAAGCCCTCTTTTTCGAGCTTCATAAGGGTATGGAGCACCGCGTGATGCTCAAAGGTGGTGGAAATAATGTGTTTTTTGCCTTTCTTTTCGCCCAGTCTTGCAGCGTTGGTTATTGCCCAGTTATCCGCCTCTGTGCCGCCCGAGGTGAAATAAATTTCGTTGACCTCGGCACCGATGGCGGCGGCAATATCACGCCTTGCCTGCAAAACTGCGGCGGCAGCCTCCTGACCCTTGTGGTGCAGGCTTGAAGCATTGCCGTAGCTGTTTTTTAAACAGTCCACCATTGCATCAAGTGCTTCGGGGCAGAGAGCTGTTGTTGCAGCATTATCTGCATAAACAGTTTTCATAAAAATCGCCTGACTTTCTTTTTGTTTTCTTGGATTTAAACAAAGTTGAAAGCAATGACTAAATCCTACTGATGACTATTGGTGCATCGGTCAAACCAGCCGCTCAAGAACAGACCGTTTACACTAAGCCATTCAAAATTATTATACTATATTATTACATATTTTTCAACTTTTATCAGTTAGAATAAACTAACCGCAACGGAACGAAAACTGTTAAATTTAACAAATAAATGTCATAATCGAGCGTAAAAGCTTTTCTGAATTTTTATGCCGCATTGCGGACAGCGTACAAAAATAAAAGCCCGTCTTGGCGACAGGCTCAATTTGAAATTCAAAATTATTCTGAAATAATAGCTTTGAGAACAGATATTCCTTTTTTCAGCTCATCCCAACCGATATTCAGCGGAGGAAGAAGTCTAACCTTTGTTTTCGCAGTGAGGACAAGCACGCCCTTTTCTATGCAAGCGTTTGCAATATCCTTTGCCGCTTTTTCGGTCTCAATACCAATCATCAAGCCGAGTCCGCTAACGGATTTAACACCCTTTACGCCCTCAAGCTCCGAGAAAATGTAGGCTGACTTCTCTCTGATCTCGCTCAAAAGCTCATCATCAATTCGGCTGATAATGTTGCACGCACCGGCACAGCACACGGGATTTCCGCCAAAGGTTGAGCCGTGAGTTCCCGGCACAAGCACATTCTCAACTCTTTCACCGAGCATTACCGCTCCAATCGGGAGACCGCCGCCGAGACCCTTTGCCGTAGAAACGATATCGGGCTCAATGCCGTAGTGCATAAAAGCATAAAGCTCGCCCGTTCTGCCGTTACCGGTCTGAACCTCATCAATTATGAGGAGCATATCCTTTTCCTTAACAAGCTGTGCAACCGCCTTGACAAAATCCTCATCAAGCTTGCATACGCCGCCCTCGCCCTGGACAAGCTCCATCATAACGGCAACGCACTCGCCGGTTTCGGCATATTTCTTGACATCTTCAAAATTATTTGCCTCGGCATAAACAAAGCCGCCGGGGAAGGGTCCGAAATTGGTATGATAACCGTCCTGACCCGTTGCAGCAAGCGTTGCAACAGTCCTGCCGTGGAAGCTGTTTTTGAGCGTAATAATCGTGGAATGGCTTTCGTCACCGTATTTATCAAATGCGAATTTTCTTGCGACCTTAATTGCACATTCGTTGGCCTCCGCACCGCTGTTTGAGAAGAAAACCTTTTTCATTCCCGTTCTTTCGCAAAGCATTTTGGCAAGCGTTGAGCAGGGCTCGGAAAAATAAAGATTTGAAGTGTGAGAAAGCTTTGAAAGCTGCTCGGTTACGGCATTTTTCCATTCCTCGTCAGCCGCACCGAATGCGTTAACGGCAATTCCGCTGCCGAGGTCGATATATTCCTTGCCGTTGCTGTCCTTGAGCAAAGCGCCCTTTCCGCTAACCAACTCAACGGGAAACCTCGCATAGGTATTGGCTATATATTGTTTATCGTTTTCAGTTATACTCATAGTTAACCCTTCTAACTTAGTGGTGATTTTTATAATCCTTATTTACGAACATTGTACCGATACCCTCATCGGTAAGCACTTCAATAATAATCGAATGGGGAATTCTTCCGTCGATGACAAAAACCTTTCGTACACCGAGATTAATAGCATCAACACAGCACTGAACCTTGGGTATCATACCGCCGGAGATAATGCCCTCCTCCATAAGAGCCGGAGCATCCTCAACATAAATTCTCGAAAACAGAGTTGATGGGTCATCCTTATCACGCAAAATTCCCGCAATATCCGTCATCGAAATAAGACTTTCCGCTTTGAGCTTGCCTGCAATACCGGCGGCAACCGTGTCCGCATTTATATTGTAGGTATTGCCCTCCTTATCAAAGCCGACAGTTGAAACAACGGGAATATAGCCCATTTCCAACACATCCAAAATCGGTTCGACATTGATATCTGTTATTTCACCGACGAAGCCGAGCTCCTCGGATTTGGGCTTTGCCTGAATCATTTGACCGTCGGAGCCGCTCAAGCCTATCGCCTTACCGCCCTTTGAGCAAAGCAGATTGACAAGATTTTTGTTAATCTTTCCGGCAAGCACCATTTGAACAACCTCTGCCGTCTCCTTATCGGTAACACGCAGACCGTTGACAAATTTGCTTTCCTTGCCTATTTTATCCAGCATCCCCGTGATTTCCGGACCGCCGCCGTGAACCAGCACGACCTTTATTCCGATTGTGGAAAGCAAAATGATATCGCTCATAACGGACTCCTTGAGCTCGTCACTTATCATTGCGTTTCCGCCGTATTTGACAACAAGAATTTTATTGTTGTATTTTTGAATATAGGGCAGAGCACGAGTTAATATTTCCGCTCTTTTGTCCATTGAATAACTCATTGTTATGACCGTTCCTTTTTCATATTGTGCCTTTGATATAAAGGATTGAAATTTTTAAATGCGACCTGTCGGCTTTTCCAATACGGATTAGTCTGCCGCAAATTCATTAGGTTCTGTAATCGCCGTTAATCTTGACATATTCATATGTCAAGTCACAGCCCCAGGCTGTTGCGGAAAATTCTCCGTCGTTCAAATCGACAAGTATGTGTATCTCGCCTTCAAGTAAAATTTCCTTTGCCTTTTCTTCCGAAAACTCCACGCCTGCACCGTTTTTGCAAACGGCAATAACACCCTTTGAGGAGTCAAAGCTGACGTCAATTTTGTTGACATCAACATCGGCACCGCTGTAACCGATTGCACAGAGCACACGTCCCCAGTTTGCATCGGCACCGAACATCGCCGCTTTGGTGAGAGACGAGCAGATAACCGACTTTGCAACCGTTTTTGCAATTTCATCCGTCTTGCCACCCGTTACCTGACATTCAAGCAGCTTGGTTGCGCCCTCGCCGTCACCTGCAATTTCTCTTGAAAGAGCAACACTGACGGTATGAAGTGCCTCACAGAAGGCATCAAAAGCTTCGCCCTCGCTGTCAATCAGCTTGTTGCCCGCCATACCGTTGGCAAGCACCGCAAATGTATCGTTCGTGGAGGTATCTCCGTCAACGCTTATCATATTAAATGAGGTCTTAACATCCTCGCTGACAGCCCTTTGAAGCATTTCGCTTGAAATTGCTACGTCCGAGGTTACGAAAACAAGCATCGTTGCCATATTCGGGTGTATCATTCCGCTGCCCTTGGCAATTCCACCGATTCGGCACTCAACACCGTCAATCTCAAAGCTGACGGCAATTTCCTTTTTCCTTGTGTCGGTTGTCATAATACCCTCTGCCGCCAAACCGCCGTTATCACAGCTCAAGCCCGAAACAAGCTCGTCCATTCCGTTCGCAATCGGAGTAACATCAAGCGGCTGTCCGATAACGCCCGTGGAGGCAACGATAACATCGTCGCTCTTTATTCCCATTGCCTTTTCAACAAGTGAGCTCATTTCCTCCGCCATTTCAACTCCGTTGGCGTTGCAGGTATTGGCAATGCCGCTGTTGCAGATGATAGCCTGAGCATATCCGTCTTTAAGGTGCTGTTGATTAACAAGGATGGGAGCACCCTTGACCAAATTGGTTGTATAAACTGCGGCCGCCGCGGCTCTGACCTCACTGACAACAAGAGAAAGGTCACGCTTTGATTTATTTTTTCTTATTCCGCAATGAATTCCGTTCGCTTTGTATCCCTTTGCGGCACAAATTCCGCCCTGTATTTTTTTCATTAGCTTACACCTCAAGTCCTGTTTTTTCGTCAATTCCAAGGACGATATTCATATTCTGAATCGCCGCACCCGATGCACCCTTGCCGAGATTATCGTAGCGTGACATAAGTAAAATTCTGTCCTCATTGCCCTCAACGTAAATTTCCATAGAATCGTTAAAGGAGAGCTTGTTGGAACAAATGAAACCGTTTTCACCGATTTCATTTTTGAATTTGACAATATCGGAATTGTATTTATTTGCAAAAATTTCTTTGATATCGTTCATTGAAGCACCGTTGAGCTGCTCCTTAAAAAGAGGAACACTTACAAGCATACCGCTGTAGTAGTCCGCAACAATCGGACAAAAAGCAGGGAAATTATTAATTCCCGTAATCGCTTTCATTTCCTTGAGATGCTTGTGGTTCTGCGTCAAGCCGTACTGTCTGGGCGATGCAAGTGCCTCCTCGGGCTCGGCAGCTTCATACTCGGCAATCATCTTTTTGCCACCGCCGCTGTAGCCTGTCAGAGAATGGCAGCTCAACAATGTATCGGACGGCAGAACTCCGGCCTCGATAAGCGGATAAACAAGCGAAATGAATCCGCTTGCATGGCAGCCGGGAACGGCAATGCGGTTTGAATTTTTTATCTTTTCACGGTGAGCCTCGGAAAGCTCCGGAAAGCCGTACGCCCAACCACTGTCGGTTCTGTGTGCCGTTGAGGTGTCAAGCACCCTTACATTTTCGTTTTCAATAAGACCGACGGACTCAATCGCCGCCGCATCCGGCAAGCACAAAAAAGCAATGTCGCAGGTATTGAGAGCCTCGCGGCGTGCTTCAACATCCTTTCGCTTTTCCTCGGGCAGGAGCATAAGCTCCAAATCCGCTCTTTCGGAAAGACGCTCATATATTCTCAAGCCGGTGGTTCCGGCCTTACCGTCAATAAATACTTTTTTCACTCCGCTATCCTCCGTTATGCGTTTGTAGGGTATAATTATACATAAATATGCAAAATATGTCAAGACTGCCGCTAAAAAAACAAAGCCTGTCCGTGACGAAAAAATCCACTGTTTTTTCAAATAAAATAGGACATTTGACGATTTAGACGTTCTTTCCGCCACAAACCGCACAGATGAATAAAAAATGAATATTCTTTAAAATAGAGCCAAAATATGCATTTTTATGAGTTTATCTCGTATTTGACCGAATAAGCTTCATACATAATGATTATATCGCAGTGCAGAGAAAAAAACAACCGTATTTTATAAAGAAAATAAAATAGTTTCCAAAACGCAGAAAAACAGCCGCCGAGGAACGACGGCTGTAATTAAATTTTGCTTATTTTGCAAGGTTTGCCTTGAGAGTATCAAGCTGATTTCTGAGCTCCTGCGGAAGCTTGTCGCCAAACTTCTTGTAATGCTCCTCAATCTCCTCAGCTTCCTTTGTCCAGGTTGCCTTATCAACATCAAGGATTGATTCAAGGGTAGCTCTGTCCATATCAAGGTCAGTGAGGTCAATATCCTCCGGCTTGGGAACATAACCGATAGCGGTTTCGGTAGCATCTGCCTTGCCCTCACAACGGTCGATAATCCAGTTGAGAACACGCATATTGTCACCAAAGCCCGGCCAAATGAAGTTGCCCTCATCATCGGTACGGAACCAGTTTACGTTGAAAATCTTCGGAGCCTTGTCACCGAGCTTTTCGCCCATCTCAAGCCAATGTCTGAAATAATCAGCCATATGATATCCGCAGAACGGAAGCATAGCCATCGGGTCACGACGTACAACGCCGACTGCACCTGCTGCGGCTGCCGTTGTTTCGGAAGCCATTGCGGAGCCGATGAACACACCGTTCTCCCAGCTCTTTGACTGGTAAACGAGCGGAGCACACTTTGCACGACGGCCACCAAAGATGATAGCGGAAATCGGCACACCCTCGCCCTTGTCAAACTCGGGAGAAATGCACGGACAATTCACTGCCGGAGCGGTAAATCTTGAGTTCGGGTGAGCGGCATAGGTTGACTTATCAGCCTTATCAAACTTGGAAGCATCCCACTTGTTGCCCTTCCAATCAAGAGCATTTGTCGGGAGCTCCTTGTTGAGACCCTCCCACCAAACGGTGTTGTCATCAAGATTGAGACAAACATTGGTGAAGATTGTGTTTTTCTTTGTGGACTCAAGAGCATTGAAGTTGGACTTGGAGTTTGTGCCCGGTGCAACGCCGAAGAAGCCGTTTTCGGGGTTGATAGCATAAAGTCTGCCGTCTGCACCGATTCTCATCCAGGCAATATCATCACCGACCGTCCAAATCTTATAGCCCTTCTCCTGAAGATATTTGGGCGGAATAAGCATTGCAAGGTTTGTCTTGCCGCAGGCTGACGGGAAAGCCGCCGCAACATACTTAACCTCGCCCTTGGGATTTTGGAGACCGAGAATAAGCATATGCTCTGCCATCCAGCCCTCTTTCCAGCCCTGATAGGAAGCAATTCTCAAAGCGAAGCACTTCTTACCGAGAAGGACATTTCCGCCGTATGCGGAGTTTACGGAAATAATGGCGTTATCCTCCGGGAACTGGCAGATATATCTGTTTTCGGGGTCAACATCGCATTTTGCGTGGAAGCCGCGAACCCAGTCATTGCTGTCACCGAGAACATCCATAACAGCCTTGCCAACACGGGTCATAATTGCCATATTCAAAACAACGTAGATAGAATCGGTAATTTCAACACCGATTTTTGCAAGAGGAGAACCGATCGGTCCCATTGAGAACGGGATAACGTACATTGTTCTGCCTTTGTAGGAATCTCTTGCAATGTCATAGAGCTTTTTATACATTTCGTCGGGATCGCACCAGTTGTTGGTCGGTCCTGCGTTTTCCTTTTTCTTTGAGCAGATAAAGGTTCTGTCCTCAACACGGGCAACGTCGTTCGGCTTTGTTCTGTGAAGATAACAGCCGGGAAGCTTTTCCTCATTGAGCTTTATCATTTCGCCTGACTCGACCGCTTCCTTACGGAGAGCATCAAGCTGCTCCTCGGAGCCGTCAATCCATACGATGCTGTCGGGCTTGACAAGCTCAGCCTTTTCGTTGATCCAGTCAAGAACGGACTTGTTTTTCGTTAATTCCATTGTACTCATCCTTTCGTAAAAACAATTTTTTACATATATATTATATCCGCTTTTAAATCAATTTTCAACCTACAAAACGCACATTATACCAAAAAAATAGCTCGTTTTTTGTAGAAAATTACAAAACTTGCAGAGAAAGCGTTTACCGATAAAAAAATACTCAAAAACGGCAGCAGTTTTGCACCGCCGCCGTTCTTTGTTTTAATTGAATTGTGGTATCGGGATTATTCCTCGACAACCTTGTACTTGTTCATTTCGTCCTTGATTTCCTCAAGAGCCTCAAGGTCATACTTCTTAACCTCAAAATGCTCAACAAAGGTTTCGTAAGGAACATTGTCAACATAGCTCTGCTTGTACTTAACAGGCTTGTTTTGAACCTTGATGATGATGTTGATTACAATGCAAATCACAAACGCTGCAATTACAAGGTAAACGCCAACGCCGATTGAACCGTCCACAATACCGCTGAATACAGTTCTGATATTTGTAAGGAAGCGGTTATAGAAAATCAGAGAAGCAACCGCCGAAGCGATACCGACAACGGCAAAGCTGATGTTTCTGGAAAATCCGTGGGGTGAGCTTGAAAGGAAGCTGAAAATCATTTCGCCCAAAGCACAAACAACGGAGATAACGATTGTAACCAGTGAGATACCGAGAGCCAAAAGGCTTGTCTTGAGGACAGGTGACTCGGCAAGAACAAACAGACCGTCAAAATCCAAATCCGAAACGGAATTGTAAATTTCAAGAGCGTTAATTGTTGTTGTATTGTCGAAATACGGACCTACCGTATGTAAGGTTGCAAGCGGAACAAAGAACATTCCGACAACGACAACCAGCATAACAAGACGAACAATTGCAAGCGGTGTACCGAACAAAGCATCCTTGGCACGGTCAACTCTCTTTTGAGTTCTTGCGTGCTCAAGCTCGGCGTTGATAGCATCAACCTCAAGTCTTTCTTCAATTTTGTAATAAAGGAGATTGATACCGCAATCCGGGCAATTGGGTTTATAATCGGTAAGCTTTAATTTTCTACCGCATTTAGGGCAAACAGCCATGTAGGATTCCTCCCTTTCAGAGTATAAGCTATTCTAACATAGATTTGTTATAAAATCAAGCAACTTTTTCTATATTCTGTGTAAAAAGTAAAAATAAATCATTTTTTAGACAAATCCGCCGTCAATTCCGAGTATCTGACCCGTTATAAACGAGGATTTTTCGTCAGCCAGGAACAAAATTGCCCTTGCGACATCCTCGGCTGTTCCGAGCCGACCGACCGGAGTTTCCTCTATAAGGCTTTTCATCGTCTCGGCGTCAAAGCCACTGTTCATCGGCGTATCAATAACGCCCGGAGCTATGGCATTTACGGTTATTCCCGAGGGAGCAAGCTCCTTTGCAAGAGCCTTGGTCAGCCCTATCACCGCCGCCTTTGAAGCGGAATAATGAACCTCGCAGGAAGCACCGGTAACGCCCCACATTGAGGAAATATTGATAATTCTGCCCTGCTTTTTATGTATCATATCGGGCAAGGCACATTGGCAGCAATTAAAAACGCTTCTCAAATTGCAGTCAAGCATCCTGTCATAATCCTCATCGGTTATATCGGTAAAAAGCTTGATTTGAGCAATTCCGGCATTGTTGACAAGCACATCAATCGCACCGAATTCGTTTTTTGCTTCTTCAAAAAGCCTTTCAACCTCACCACGCTTTGATACATCGGCTTGAATCGGCACGGCATTACCGCCGCCGAGCCTTATTTCGTCGCAAAGCTCCGCTGCCTCGGTACGGCTTGTGTTGTAATTGACCGCAACGCCGTAGCCGAGCTGTGCAAAGGCTCGTGCCGTCTGAGCCCCGATTCCGCGTGCCGCACCCGTTATCAGTACGTTTCTCATTTTAAAGCAGCAGTCGTTGAGCTGTAAGCCATAGCCTCAATAAGAGCTGTCATATCCTTATAGCCCTTGAGTGAGAACAGATTATTGTCAACCTTTGATGAAAGCGACTCAATCTCATAAATTGCGACGTCCTCACCGCTTATGGTCTCCATACGCTTCCACTCGTTGCCGGCGAAATAATATTTCATCGTCGTGCCGTCCTCGGTCTTATATTCCTCGCAGGTGTATTCAACGCCATCCTGCTTAACCTTTGTTGAGCTGACATAGCTATCGTTTGTGTTCGCAAGGTTTTTAAGATCCTCCAAGCCGCCGATTTCATCCGAGGTATACTTGATGTAAAGCTTTGCGGAGGGCAATACGGCATAAACGCCGTCCTCTTGAATAAGAAGGCGTATGCTTGCGCCCTTCATTGTTACATCCGCAGCAAGCTTATTGCCGTCACTGGCAACGGTCATCGGCATTTCCTCCGAGGATGAGGCTTTGAGCTTCATTTTAAGAGTAAATTTGCCGTCCTTAAACTGCTTGAGCACAACATCCTCACGCAGAGTGGTTTTTTTGATTGAAGTACCCTCCTGAATGAGGTCGCTCTTATCCGATTTGAAATCGTTCTCACCAAGATTTTCCAAGCCGGAGTATTCCTTCTGAACCTGAGAAAGAGCTTCCTCGGCGTTTGCGGCAGCATCGGCCTTTTGGGTGGTGGTGCTTTCGTTTTTCTTATCAAGCTTTGATTTTTCCTTATCGGAGAGCACCGAGGTTGCGGTTTCACCGTTTTCGTCAGTCACCTCAACGTAGGCAGAGCCTTTTTCATCAATCTTTGTCGGAGTATTCTCCGCATCCTTTTTGCCGCAGGCTGCGAAAGAAAAAGCAAGCACAATTGCGGAAAGGACAATACATAAGCCTTTTTTCATAATTATAACCTCCGTAAATATCGGAAAATTCCTTTTCCTTATGGTATAAGCATACAACATTTTATGCTCAATTGCAAGTGAATTATTTGTTAATTCTTTTTTAATTAAATGTCAAAGCTCTTTGCAAAATTTCGTGCAAGCGGAACAACGAAAAAATATTTGTCAAAGGTTTTGTCAAAAAAGCCTATCAGAGGACCGTTGATTACCGTCATAATCAGTGTGCCCACACCGACGCCGACAAAGCCCTTAAAGAAAATAAGCGTCAAAGCACAAGAAACAATAAGGCACGAACCGTCGAAGCAGGTTTTGAATTTTGTTCTGTTTATTCCGTATTTTGCGCTTACACCCTTTACAAAAAAATCGTAAACCTGCGGATACAAATATGTTTTAAAGAAAAGCATAACCGAAAACGACGTCAGAATAACACCAACAATAAAAAATACTATTCTAATCGGCATAGACATTGAACCGGGCTCGGTTACATTCGGATTAAACATCGGAACGACTGCCCTCCAAAGGTCGAGCACCGCACCGTAGATTATACAGGTTACAAATGAACTGAAAAATGATGCCTTGACCCTTTTCATCAGCAAGCAAAAAACAATAAACAGCACTCCTTGAACAATGTATTCGCTTTGACCGAAGGTCAAAAAGCCCGTCCTTTGACTGATTATGTATGCCGGTGCAACTATCATTGAAACACCGAAGCTTGCTGCGGAAAGCATTGCAACCGCAAACGACAATATCAATATCGCCGCCGCATAAACAAGCTCACTGTGAAGCCTTATTTTTTTACCGTCCATAGTTTTATCCCTCCGTTTTGCTATATTGTACCACAAAGCAGAAATTTTGCAAGAAAAAAGAGCCATTGCCTAAGCAACAGCTCTTAAAATCAGAGAATATAAATTGTAACGCCTCGTCTGCCGAACGCACTTGCCTGAGAATTGCTTGCAAAATAGAGGTCGCAAACGGTAGACATACTGCCGCTCCAATTGATGAAGCCGCCCGTATCCTCGGCAGAAGCGTAGCCGTAGACATATCTTCCATCGTTGGATACAATCCACATCTTTGTTCCGTAGGGAATCTGTCTGGGATTAACAGCGATATAGCCCGGCTTAACAGATTTGCCCGTTGCCGTAACGCCGCCGCCCGAATAAGCGGAAGCCGTACCCTTGATAACCTTCTTGTAGGAGGTCGGAACGCCGTTTTTCGTAATTTTAAGGCTTGACGGCGGAGTGAGCCACGAAATTGTGTTGAAGCCCGAAGCGTTTACAACCGGACGCTTCTTTGTACCTACCTCAAGTATGCGCTCCGTAGCCGCCTTTGTGACAACGGAATTTACCTTGATGGATTCGGTGAGCTTGCCGTCAACATATTTATCCTTATAGGTGACGGTCTGGCGTCCGTTTACACCCTTTTGAACCGTCTTGGACTGGTCGGTATACATATTGCTGTTGCTGACCTTTTTTGTCGTAAAGGCAAGAGCCTCATCAGCAGTTCTCTCTTTATAAACAACTCTCGAAACCTTGATTGTCATTCCGCTTTTGAGCTGAGTATCAAGTGAGGCGGAAATAATATCGTCATCACTGATTGTAACAACCGCCTTGTCAAGTGCATCCGCAACTGTGCCGCTCGGCATATTGAGCTTATAGGTCTCTCCGTCGGCAATAACCGTGACGGGGAAGGCTCTTAAAATAACGATTTCCATTCCCTCATAAACCGTATCGGCAGCCTCACAGCTCAAAGCGTCGCCGTCCTTGAGTACAATGCCGTTCTGCTTAAAGGCATCCTCGACCGTACCGACGGCAGGATACTCGACACCCTCGTTGGAATTGTCGAACACCTTAATTGTGCAAGCTCTGTAAACGGTGATTGTGGATTTTGTTCCGCTCGAAAAATCCGAGGTGTCAACAACATCGCCCTCATTGAGCCCGACATTCGCCTGAACAAGAATTTCGTCCGCATTCTCACGAAGCGTTGTTATATTAATCTCTGTACCATCGACAACGATCTTTACCGAATAAGAATTTGATGCGGCGGCATAAATTGTCGCAACCGCAAAGCAAACGATGAGGGTAAGTGAAATAACCCTGATTTTTGCTTTTGAGATCATCTTGCCGATTTTCTTCATTGTTTCCATTATCGGAAGCTCCTTTGTGTACGGTGGATTACCGTTTTATTCAGGTTAAACCTGTTGATTTTCGGTTAGTTTTCACACCAACGCCCGTTATTATAGTGATCTGTTCCCAACTTGTCAAATGAGGAAATAAAATTTTTTTGTTGACTTTTCACAAATCGCTCCCCGAATAAAAAACACAAAAAGAACTCAAACCGTCAAAAAGTCCCGATTTTTGGAAATTGAGCAGTGTTTCAATTTTGAAATTTTGTGCAAAACCTAAAAAGTTACAAAAGGTTACAGGCACAGTTACATTTGTAACTTTTCCGTAAAGAATGCCCTCTCAAGGTATGAAAAACCTCAAGAGGGCATATATTTATATGTTATGCGAGAAGTGAGCTTACATCAAGCGACTTGAAGCCATCAAGCAAAACTCCGATAATTCTGCTGACAGAGGTATCCTTAACCGTGACGGTCATTTGAGTTGACTTACCCTCCGTATTGATTGCGGTGATAATCGCCGTTCCTCCGGATACGCCTTCAATTACGCCCTCCCGGCTTACAACGGCAACATTGTCGTCCGATGAGGTCCAGCTTGTAACCTTTTTGCCGCCGTTAACGGTCGGCACATAGGTTTCCATATACGAAAGCTCAACGCTCTTTTCGGCAAATTCATAGGGAATAACCTTTGGCTTGGGCGGCTCCGGCTTCTTATATGCTGCGCTTGAGGTTGACCTGTAAAGCGAAACACCGTGAGTTACGCTTGCCGCATACTCATAGGTGATGTAGTGAACCGTACACAGATAGGGTGAGACATAATTGCTGTCAAAAACGTAAAAGCCCTTTTCATCGCACGAAACAAAGATTGACGAATGCTGGGAATATGCCGTTGCCCACTGAATGTAGTCACCCGATGCAGCCTTATGCATAATGCTGTAAAAATCATTATAGCCTGCCGAGCTCTTGCGTACAAGCTCGGTTGCACATCTCGGTGTGGGTACATAATAGCTGTATCTACCCGAATTGTAGGCACCGACTCCACCATTGCCGTAAAGCTCATTGAACATCATATCGGCAAAGCCCTTGCAGGTTCTCGCCGTTCTGAATGAACCCGTCCAATAAACGCCGTCCCACTTGTTGATAAGCTGCTGAAGCTTGGCATCGGTGCATTTATAATCCTTACTCGCCGCATCCACGGAGCCGATTTTATTGACCGCCGCAACGGTAAAAATCAAAACAAACACCAAAAATGCCGGAATTATTTTCTTAAAAAGCTTTTTCATAAAGAAATATCTCCCGTCGTTTTTTTCGCAACGGGCGGGAGTATATCACAAAAAGTAACAGTTGTCAAATCGGAAAGATTAATTTAAAGCCAATTTTCGGCGATTGTTGCAGATATGTTGCAAAAATCCGGCTTAATTTTTCAGCCTATTCAATAATTTTTCATTTTTTTATTGTAAGGTTATGTCTTTTTCTAACAAGATTTATAAAAGTTACAAAAAGTTACAACTGTTTGTCGCCGTTTCTGCCGTTTTGTATACATTATATATGTCATTTTGCTCAAATACTTTGATGGGTATTGATTTTATATGCCGAAAGATGATATAATATGCTTGACCAAATCAAAAGGAGGATCATTATGATATCCAATTTTATTCAAAAACTTTTAGCGCTCATTCTTTCCACGCTCATTTCGTCGGGAATTATTGCACCCGTACCGTTCCCCGACGGTGGAATAAAAGCAAACGCAAATTTCGTATTTGAAAATGAGGAGGCCGGCTCGGCTTACGGAACAGCCAAGATAAGTGCAAATTTCGATGCTACATACGACCTTTACTGGGGCGATGCCGAGGGAAACAAGCTCGTTACACACTCACCCTCAGGCAAGGAAATTCCCTACAGCCGCTTTGTTGAGGTTGAGGTTGAGGACGGCAAGGGCGAAAAGGGAACGAACTCCTTCCTTGCTATCCCCGAAAACGCCGAAACCATTCTTCTCTATTATGAGGATGAGCTTCTCGACGTTGACCGTATTCCCGAAGAAAATCTTCCCGATTACGGTGAAATAACCTACAGCTTTGCATCCCTCAGCGATGTGCATTTCGGCAGATATTTCGATGAGGAGGGCAATGACTGGTCCGACACAACCTACCCCAATGCTCTCAACTTTCTCGATGACCTCGGCGTTTCCATCATCGGTGTTTCGGGCGACCTTTCCTATGAGGGTGAAAGCAGCTCCTATGAGTCCTTCCGCAAATACAATGACCTGCACAGCTTTAACGTGTTCTCCTGTAAGGGCAACCACGATTGCCGCGATAAGTTTGAGTATCAAAGCTGGCACGACAATGTAAACGTCGGCGTATTTTCCGAAAACAAGCCTGCGGGCGTTCTTGATGTTGCGGATAACGGCTATGATTTTGTTTATTCGGGTGACGAAACTCATGGCGACATTTTCATTTTCTTCAGTCAGGTTAAGGATGCCTATATTCCGTTCACCCAGCTCGTTACGGATGAGCAGCAGGACTGGCTTGAAGCAATGCTTGAAAAATATAAGGATAAGAGAGTTTACCTCTATTTCCACACCTTCCTCAACGCACCGAGCGGCAACCCGTTCCTCGGTGAGGGCAACATCTACAACGACTGGGGATTTTTCTATACCATCCCCTATTTCAAGGGCAACAAGGACGAAAGACGTTTCAGAAAGCTCCTTGAAAAATACAAGAATGTGATTTTCTTCAACGGTCACTCACACTGGACCTATGATATGGAGTGCTACAACCCCGACCTCAACATCTCCGATTATGACGGAACAACAGCAACAATGGTTCACGTTTCCAGCGTAGGCGCTCCGAGAACAACAAGCTTTACCCATCCGACCAAGGAATCGCATCCCGGTGAGATGTCCGAGGGAATCTTTGTTCAGGCATATTCCGATTTCATCATCACAAACGGCTGTGACTTTGTAAACGGAGAATTCTGTGCAAATGCGATTTACAAAATCGACAACAAATAACATACATATATAATGTTTGACACAAGCCATCAAATAAACTATAATACAATATAAATAAATTAAAAAGGAGAAGTCGAAATGAAAAAAATAATATCATTTTTTGTGTCTATGTGTCTGCTTATTACGGTATGCAGTGCCGGCTTTATGACAATAAGCGCCTCCGCCGCCGAAAAAATTGACGGTACGGAGGTTACATGGAGCTTCGACAACATTTCAAAAACACTCACCTTTGACGGAACGGGAGCTATCCCCGATTTTGACAAGTACCAGGATGAGGACGGAAACAGCCTTTTGCCGTGGGCGGATATTACATTCACCAAGGTTGCTTTCGGCAGCGGAATCACCGGAATAGGCAACTATGCTTTTTATCGCAGCATCAGTCTTGAGGAAATAACCGTTCCTCAAAGCATAACCTCAATCGGCAAGGGAGCTTTTCTTAACTGTAAGGCTCTCAAGGAGGTTAAAATTGAAAGCGTGCTTGTCAAAAAGCTTGCGGATTCGATTTTCTCCGCTTGCAGCACTCTCAAAAGCGTAACACTTCCCCACACCGTTGAGGAAATTGAACAGAAAGCGTTCTACAAATGCAGCTCTCTTGAAGAAATCAGTATGCCCGAAAATCTTGCTTCCGTCGGAGATGCCGCCTTTAATTCCTGCACCTCGCTCAAGACCTTTACCGCAAACGAAAAGCTTGAAAAAATCGGCGCCCGTGCCTTTTACTGCTGTGAGGAGCTTGAAAAGGTCACTCTCAGCGAAAGCACAACGTCAATCGGAAATTCGGCATTTGACGGCTGCGAAAAGCTGACCTCGATTGCCCTTTCCGCAGGAACACCCACCGTCCCGATCGGAGCCTTCTCCGGCTGTAGCAAGCTCGCCGAGGTTCTTATCCCGGAGGGATTGCAAAAAATCGAAAGTGATGCCTTTAATCTTTGTCCCTCTCTCAAGGCGGTAACAATCCCCTTCTCCGTTACCGAAATCGGCACCAAGGCACTCGGCTATGCAAGCGGCGGCAAGGCGGTTGAAGGCTTTACCATAACAGGCTACGACGATTCGACCGCCGAAGAATATGCAATCGGCAACGGATTTAAATTCAATTCGCTCGGTGATTATTACGCAAGAAGCGGCAAAATAAGCGAAACTCTTTCATGGGAAATTACCGATGACGACGTCCTTGTTTTCACCGGCACCGGAGGTATCGGAGATTATTCCGTTTATAATCTTCCTCCCTATATGCACTCTCCCTTTGACACGGTTGAGCTTAACGACGGTATCACATCAATCGGAGATTACGCATTTTTCGGTGATTTTGTTTCATTCTATATTCCGTCAAGTGTAACTCATATCGGCAAAAGAGCCGTAGGCTATACATTTGACGAAAACGGAAAAATTGCCGAATCAGCAGATTTTACGCTCGTATTTACCCAGGACAATGCTGTTGCCGCCGAATATGCCTCCGAAAACGGATTCTTCTCCTATAAAATTATTTTCAACGGAGAATGTGGCGACCACACCAACTGGAGCTATGATATTGACAGCAAAATACTCACAATTTCCGGAACAGGATTTATTTGCGATAATTTCGGCTCTGAGCTCCCCTGTATAAATTACGCGGATTGGCCTGTTGGCAAAATCATCATCAAAGAGGGCGTTGAGAGCATAAACGAAAATGCGTTGGCATATGTTTACCCAACCGACGACGGCATCACCGTTTGCATTCCCAAAAGTGTTACCCACATCGCCCCCATGTCCGTCGGATATTACTTATATACATATATAGAAAATGATGAGGTGCAATCAGCCTACGAAATCGAGGACTGCACAATTATGGGCTATGCCGGCTCGGAGGCGGAAAAATACGCAGATGAAAACGGCTTTGAATTCATAGAGCTTGATGAGGAAACCATTGCACTTATGAAGCCTGATTCTGATATCGAGTTTAAGCTCAACGAGGGTGCACCCCTAACCATTGACGAGGAAAACAAGACGATTCAGCTCTACACAACCGAAATTAATCTTGAATCGCTTCTCGCCTACTTTACGATCGGCAAGGATGTCACCGTCAAGGTTGATAAGCTCGCCCAGGGCGAAAAGCTCATCGTCACCTGTTCGGGCAAAACACTCTGCGAATACACAATCATCTTTATGGGTGACACAAACGATGACGGCAAGATAAATTCCACCGATGCACTCAATATCCTCCGTCATTCGGTCGGTGATATTACGCTTACCGGCGTGAATACGATTTCTGCCGATTTGAACGGCAGCGGCAACATCAATTCGCAGGATGCTCTTGAAATTCTTCTTGTCTCGGTCGGTCAGAAAAAGCTTGAGGATTATATGAAAACCGAGGGCGGCACCGAAGACGGTAAAACCGAGGATAACAAAACCGACGACGGAAATACCGAGGACGGTAAGGATACTCCCACGGATTCAACGGATGAAGCCCAAGGCGATTCCAACGCAAAAAACGAAACCGAGGCAGAATCCTCAGAGTCAAAATAAGCACAAAGCTGTAATTCGGACGCAGGTTATCAAGCCTGCGTCCATTTTCTTTGTTATTTTTTAATAAAAGTCAACATATTTTTTCAAAACCTATTGAAATTTATAGTAATATGTGATATAGTTAGAATGTTGATACATTGGTAGGGGTTAAATTATGAGCCCAAATCTTAATAAAAAAACACCGATGTATATATAAGGAGGTAATTTTTTTGAAGAACTACAATGCTAAGGATATCAGAAATATCGCAGTTGCCGGTCACGCAGGTCGCGGTAAAACAACTCTTGCAGAGGCAATGCTTTATATCGCAGGTTTAACCGACAGACTCGGCAGAGTTGACGACGGAACAGCCGCTCTCGACTTCGATCCGGAAGAAAAAAGAAGAAATGTATCCGTTTCGGCGGCAGTTGCTCCGATCGAATGGAAGGATTGCAAGCTCAATATAATCGACACCCCCGGTCTTTTCGATTTTGAAGGAGAGATGTGTGAGGGTATCGCCGCCTCCGAGTGCGTGCTGATTGTTCTCGGTGCAGGTCATAAATATGACGTTGGCGCAGAAAAAGCGTTCAAGGCAGCCAAAAAGCGTGGCAAGATGTTTGCCGTAACACGTTGCGACAAGGAGCACGCCGATTTCTACAAAACCTTTGAGGAAATCAAGGCTGTTCACGGCGGTGCGGTTTGCCCCGTCATCGTCCCCTACATAGTTGACGGTCAGGTTAAGGCCTATGTCAACCTTGCAGCAAGAAAGGGCTATGAATATCACGACGGCAAGGCGGTCGAAATTCCTATGCCCGATGACCCGAAAATTAAGGAAATGCTTGATATACTCACAGAATCCGTTGCAACCGCAAGCGACGAGCTGATGGAGAAATTTTTTGCAGGTGAGGAATTTACTCGCAAGGAGATTATCACCGCCCTCAACGAAGGCGTTAATTCCAGCTCCGTTTACCCCGTTTATGCTTGCTCCGGCTATACCATGGACGGCGTAGAGCTGCTTATGGATGAGCTTGCATATTCCGCACCCGATGCCGCATCCTATGCCGGCGGTAAGGATGTTGAATGTGACGAAAACGGTCCTCTTGCCGCCCTTTGCTTCAAGACGGTTGCAGACCCGTTTGTTGGCAAAATGTCCTATTTCAAGGTTGACAGCGGTAAAATCACAGCCGAAACTCCCGTTTATAACGCTCGCACGGGCGAAACAGAGCGTATGGGCAAAATCATAACAATCCGAGGCAACAAATCCGAGGAATGTAAGTGCATCCCCGCCGGCGATATCGGCGTTGTTACAAAGCTTAATTGCGTTAAAACGGGCGACACAATCTGCGATGCATCAAATGTAATTGAGCTCAGCGGTGTCAGCTTCCCGAAGCCGTGCCTTTCGATGGCGGTTAAGGCCTGCAAAAAGGGCGACGAGGAAAAAATTGTCAGCGGCATAAACAGACTTCTCGAAGAAGACCCGACGATTAAGTTTGAAATGAATCACGAAACAAAGGAGCAAATCCTTTCCGGCTTGGGCGAACAGCACCTTGACATCATCGTTTCCAAGCTCAAGAGCAAGTTTGGTATCGACGTTGAGCTCACTCCGCCGAGAGTTGCTTACAGAGAGGCTATCCGCAAGACCGTTAAGGTTCAGGGTCGTCACAAAAAGCAGTCGGGCGGTCACGGTCAGTTCGGTGACGTTTGGATTCGCTTTGAGCCGGCTGAGGGTGATGACCTCATCTTTGAATCAGAGGTTGTCGGCGGCTCCGTTCCCAAGAACTACTTCCCCGCAGTCGAAAAGGGTCTGCGTGAATGTATGAAGAAAGGTGTTATGGCAGGCTATCCGATGGTTGGTCTCAAGGCAGTCCTTTATGACGGCTCATACCACCCGGTTGACTCCTCCGAAATGGCGTTTAAAACAGCCGCTTCCCTTGCATTCAAGGCAGGTATTCCTCAGGCAAGCCCCTCTATCCTTGAGCCAATCGGCACGCTTAAAGCACTTATGCCCGAGGCATATCTCGGTGACATTATGGGCGATGTAACAAAGCGCCGCGGTCGTGTGCTCGGTATGGGCCCCTCCGAGGAGGATCACGCTCTTCAGGAGCTTGTTGCCGAGGTTCCGATGGCTGAAATGGCAAACTTCTCAACGGTTCTCCGTTCGGTAACCGCAGGCAGAGGCTCATTCAGCTTTGAATTTACTCGCTACGAGGATGCTCCGGCTCCTGTTGCCGAAAAGGTTATTGCGGAATCCAAGCTCCTTGAAGAAGAATAATAAACCACTAATGCAAAATCCTGCCGAGATTATTCGACAGGATTTTGTTATTATAAGCCGTGAGGCAAATATCACGGCAACAGCTATAACGCTTCTCTCCGAAGCATGGTAAATAAAAAAATCACCCTCATCAAAAGACAAGGGTGACATCTGTGGCAGCGGAATAGGGATTCGAACCCCAACAAACAGAGTCAGAGTCTGTCGTGCTACCGTTACACAATTCCGCTAAAGAACGCTTGTTATTATATATCAATAAAACGGATTTGTCAATACCTTTTTCAAAAAAAGCGGCTTAACTTTTGAAAATTTGAAAAAAATTGTATATCCCCCTTGTAAATACACAGTAATATTTGGTAAAATAGATTTATAAAATAAGAAAAGAGGTTCTCTTATGGCAGATATGGTAAAAAAGGCTTTTTACAGAGCTTATCAAAAGACCTTTAAGGTGGCGGAATATTTCTTTGATTGGTCCGAGCCTCAGCTTCTCAAGGGAGCCGGCTCTGTTAAAGAGCTGCCCGCACTTGTTAAGTCAAAGGGCATAACAAGTGTGCTTGTTGTTACCGGAAAAAGACACACCAAGCTCAATTTGCTCGCCGATCTTTATGAACAGCTTGACGCACAAAACATTAAATATACCGTTTTTGATTCGGTTCAGCCGAACCCCTCAATAGAAAATATTGAGGAAGCACGCCGACTTTACCTCAAAAACGCCTGTGAGGGAATTATTGCGTTCGGCGGCGGCTCACCAATTGACTGTGCAAAGGTTGCCGGTGCAAGAGTTACAAACCCGAATTTGTCGGTTGCACAAATGAGAGGTGAGCTGAAAATCAGGCATAAGCTTCCTCCGTTTTTTGCGGTGCCGACAACCGCCGGTACAGGCACGGAGGCAACGCTTGCGGCGGTCGTAACGAATATGCAGACCCACGAAAAATATGCGGTCAATGACCCGAAGCTCCGCCCGAAGTATGCAGTCCTCGACCCCGAGCTCACAACCGGACTGCCTGCGGATATCACTGCCGCAACGGGTATGGATGCACTCACCCACGCTGTTGAGGCATATATCGGACTGAGCGGAACAAAATCCACCGATGCTTATGCCGAGAAAGCCACCAGGCTGATTTTCGAAAACCTTGAAGCTGCCTATAACGACGGACAAAATCTCAAAGCACGCGAAAATATGCTCGTCGGCTCTTATTATGCAGGTATGGCGTTCACACGTGCCTACGTTGGCTATGTTCACGCTATTGCTCACACTCTCGGCGGACTTTACGGAACACCGCATGGACTTGCGAATGCCGTTATTCTCCCCCATATTCTTGATTACTATGGCGACACCGCTTACGCAAAGCTTGCTCGCCTTGCCGAAATTGTCGGTCTGGGAGGTTATTCGCAGGCGGATAAGGCGATGAATTTTATTGATGCTATCCGTGAAATGAACAAGAGAATGAATATCCCCAAGCATTTTGACTTTATCAAGGATGAGGATATTCCCACAATAGTTGAGCGCGCTCTCAAGGAGGGCAATCCGCTCTACCCCGTACCGAGAATTATGGACGAAGCCGACTGCGAAAGGGTTGTGAAAATCGTCAGAGGCTTTTGATTTGACCGACTTGCTGCACCTCCCCGAAATTTTTTTGAAATCGTTAATTCCCAAAGTAAGTTCCACAGTAGGAAAGAGGTGGAAGTTAGTACGGG
>CAYYLP010000003.1:0-128473 GCA_964472865.1 uncultured Ruminococcus sp.
TAATCAATTATTTGCTTCATTATACAACACCGGAAACAAAGTGTCAATGCCTTTTGAAAAAATCGTATACTTTCACAAAAAGTATTTTTTATTTTTGGCAAAATTTCCTGTGGCAATTTGCACAAAAAGGAAAAAGAGGCTCGGAAAATCCGAACCTCTTTAAATTTTGGGATTAACTTATTTAATCTCAACCTCTGCGCCGAGCTCCTCAAGCTTAGCCTTGAGATCCTCAGCCTCATCCTTGGAAACAGCTTCCTTGAGGGTCTTGGGAGCGCCGTCAACGAGAGCCTTAGCCTCGGCAAGTCCGAGACCTGTGATATCCTTAACAGCCTTAACAACCTTGATCTTCTGTGCACCTGCGTTTGCAAGAACAACGTCGAACTCGGTCTTCTCCTCTGCTGCTGCGCCGCCTGCAACTGCCGGACCTGCAACAACTGCTGCTGCTGCGGATACGCCGAACTCATCCTCTACTGCGTGTACGAGCTCTGAAAGCTCAAGAACTGAAAGAGTCTTCAACTCTTCAACGATAGCATTGATTTTCTCTGATGCCATGATAATTTACCTCCAAATAAATTGATTTTTAAAAAATTTTTGTTTCGCTGAAATTAAGCCTCAGCGGGAGCCTCTGCCTTATCGGCAATAGCCTGAACAGCACGGGCAAAGCCGGCGATAGGTGCGCTGAATACATTCGCAACCATAGAGAGCAAGGTTTCTCTCGAGGGAAGGTTTGCGAGTGCCTGAAGCTTATCCATCGACATTACCTCACCGTCGAGGTAACCTGCTTTAAGGCTGAAGTTTTCGTGATCCTCCGCATACTTGTTGAGGATACGAGCTGCTGCAACATAGTCGTCCTTGGAAGTTGCGAGAGCTGTTGTTCCGTCGAGAACCTCACTCATACTCTCAAGAGCAGTGCCGCTGATAGCGAGCTTGAGGAGAGTATTCTTAACAACCGTGTACTCAACACCGGCCTCACGAAGCTCCTTACGCAGAGCTGTATCGTCGGCAACGGAAATTCCCTTGTAGTCAACGACTACGCCGGCACACGAATTGCTGATTCTGTCGGCAACGGAAGCAACTATCTGCTTCTTCTGTTCCAATACGCTTGCACTTGGCATTTGATTCACCTCTTATGCATGAAATAGGTGCTTTAAACGAAAATAAATCCCTGTCCACTCACCGTGAACAGGGATATGACATACAAATTCTGACCGACATTGCGGTTATCGTATGCTCCCATTCTCGGCAGGCGGTTATAAAACCATTACGCTGATGCACCTGCTGTCTTTGAAAAAGAACAGCTTAATTATATTATCATAGGTTTTTCTGTTTGTCAACGCTTTTTTGAAAATATTTTTTATTTTCCGAAAATTATTTCAAGGCGTAATCGGCAATGCGCTCAACACAGCCTCCATCGCACGCCGACATAAATTTTTCCCTAAATTCGGGAATTTTTTCCGCGCCGAAATTGCCGCCGACTATCGCCCGAACAAGCTCATCGTTGTCACGGACAATTCTGCCCGGCACAAAGCTCTTGTAATCAAAATAAAAGCTCCTGTCACGGTCGTATCCCTCCAAGTCGTAGGCATAAAAAAGCATGGGACGGTTAAGGAGCGAATATTCAAAAATCAGAGAGGAATAATCGGCAATGAGAATATCGGCGGCGCAGAGTGCGGTTTCGGTTTTAATGAAATTCGAGCCGTCAAAAACAAAATCGTCGCCGTATTTTTCGCTCTCCTCCTCGGTCAGACTGTATTTTTTCGCCGCAAAGGGGTGGAGCTTGAGCACAAGGGCATATTCATCCCCGAGAGCCTCCTTCAGCTTGCCGTAGTCAAGCGGAGAATCGTTATATGCCGTTTCGGGGGAATTGCCTCGGAAGGTCGGAGCATAGAGAATAATTTTTCTGTCACCGATTTTCGGGAATTTTTTGAGCAATTCCTCTCTTTGCGAATTAACAAAGCTCTCGTCAAAATAAATATCGGTTCTGGGTGTCCCGAACGCCTTAATCCGTCTTTCGGAGCAGCGAAAAGCCTCGGCATAGCAGGGAATAACACTTTCGGCGGAAACAAAAACATCCGTGTAGGTGTTGTGCATCGGGAATTTGAGCATATCCTTGCGGCTGCCGCCCCAGGAAAGGTCAAGTGTGGAATAGCCCCATTTTTTGAACGCTCCGCAGGCGTGCCAAAGCTGAATTACCTTTGTGCCCTTCCTCGGTCGGTGAGCGTAAACGGGGTCAAAATTATCCGTCAGAAAAACGCAGCCGCATTGAGCGTAATATTTTTGGAATTTTATATCGTTCAAAAACCGCTTGAGCGGATTTGACGGCGCCGCAAACACAACGCAGTTGCAGCCCTTTTCGGAAAGGCGGCGGTAAACTCCGAGCATATTGTCGGGCATTTCGGGGTAATTCTTGTTGTATGCAAAAAGGATAAGGTGCTTGTCAATCGGCTTTTTGGCGTAAAGATTAAAAACGGCAGGCCAAAGGAAGAAGAAAAGTATTCTTCGTCTGATGCCGACAATAAATTTTTTCAGCTTTTTCATACGCATTAACCGTCGATAATTTCGAGCTTCACAAACATTATGCTCTTGCGATAATGAGTGTAGGTGATGTAAACGAATTTTCCGTCGGTTATAACCGCAGGGTAAGCAAATTCGGCATCCTTGTCCTCGTCAATTTCAATTGTAACGGGCTCGGTGAAGCTCTCACCGTTATCTGAGCTTGTTGTGTAGCAAATTATGTTTCTGTCGCCCCAGGATTCGGCAATCGGGTTGTAGATAAGAATAATTTCGCCGTTCGGGAGCTTAACACAGTCTATGCCGCTGTTGTTATTCGGAAGCTCGGTAGCCTCGCAGGGTGTCCAGTTTACACCGTCCTCGGTGGAGCTTTTCAAAATTCTGCTCTCGCTCGAGCGGAGAAGTGCGAAAATTTTGCCGTCATTTTCCCAAAGCGTAGGCTGAATAATTCCCTTTCCTTGAGCGTTTTGATGGTCAAAGGGCATAAAATTGCTTTTTGTCCAGCTTTTGCCGCCGTCAGCGGAAATATCAACAAAGGCATCCCACGCCTCGTTGGTTTCAACGGAAGCAGGTGCGGCAATTCTGCCGTCGAAAAGCTTAATCGCCTTGTTTTTAACAGGACCGCGACCGCCGGAGGTATCACCCTCAACAAGCTCCTGCGGCTCGCTCCAGGTGTCACCACCGTCCTCGGAGGTCATAAAATAGGTCTGCCAGCCGGGAATGGTTTTGCCGACCTTATAGAAAAGGGTAATTTTTCCGTCATCCTCAAAAAGAACGGGATTCCAGCACGGAACATCGGTAAAGGTCATTCGGCGTGGGTCGCCCCAAGCACCGCCATCGTTGACGGAAAGATAAATTTCAACATCGTTGTCACTTTCCTTTGTTCCGCCAAACCATGCACAAAGAAGTCTTTCTCCGCTTTTGAGAACGGTTGAAGCGTGGCAATTGTTGAAAAATTTGTCCCACGGGCAAATTTCCTGACGTAATATCTCCTTGAATTGCATATAAGCACTTCCTTTTCAGTTGTTATCACGCCTATTGTAGCATACCATTTGCAAAAATAAAAGTCCTTTGTAAAAAATAAATGAGGGAGCTTGCGACGGTAACACATAAAATTCAATTGTGCCTCCGCTTTTAAAGAGGTATCACGGCAATATGCCCTGAATGTATTTTGAAATTTCCCGAAAAACACGTTTTTTTGTCATAAACGCATTAAAACTTTTGATTTGATATATTGCAAAATCTGTTAAATAGTGTATAATTAAATTGTATTTATTTTGTTGTCGGAGCTAAAGGCTTTGATATTCACAAAACAAAATATTCAACGAAAGGATTGAATTTAATATGGCAGAAAACAGATATCTCGGTGAATATCCCGTAATCGGTATTCGCCCGATCATCGACGCAAGACGCGGTCCTCTCAAGGTAAGAGAGTCCCTTGAGGATCAGACAATGGGAATGGCAAAGGCCGCAAAGAAGCTCTTTGAGGAAAACCTCAAGTATTCCAACGGCGAGCCCGTTAAGGTTGTTATTTCCGACACAACCATCGGTCGTGTTGCGGAAACGGCGGCTTGTGCCGAGCAGTTCAAGAAAGAGGGCGTTTCGATAACTCTTTCCGTTACCCCCTGCTGGTGCTACGGCTCGGAAACCATGGATATGGATCCCATGACCATCAAGGGTGTTTGGGGCTTTAACGCAACGGAGCGTCCGGGTGCAGTTTATCTTGCATCCGTTCTTGCGGCTCATGCTCAAAAGGGTCTTCCCGCTTTCGGCATCTACGGTCGTGAGGTTCAGGAGGCTGACGAGTCCGAGAATATTCCCGAGGACGTTAAGGAAAAGCTTCTTCGCTTTGCACGTGCGGCTGTTGCCGTCGCAACGATGAAGGGCAAGTCATATCTCCAAATCGGTTCAATCTGTATGGGTATCGCAGGCTCCTCAATCGACCCCGACTTTATCGAGGAATATCTCGGTATGAGAGTTGAGTCCGTTGATGAGGTTGAAATCCTCCGCCGAATGGAAGAAAACATCTATGATGAGGAAGAATATCAGAAGGCATACAAGTGGACGAAGGAGCATTGCGTTGAGGGCTTTGATAAGAACCCCGAATTTGTAAGAAAATCCGACGAGCAGAAAGAAAAGGATTGGGAGTTTACCGTTAAGATGATGTGCATCATCAAGGACCTTATGAACGGTAACAAAAAGCTTCCCGAGGGCAGAGAGGAAGAAATGGCAGGTCACAATGCCATTGCAGCAGGCTTCCAGGGTCAGCGTCAGTGGACAGACCATTGGCCGAACGCGGACTTTGCCGAGGCACTTCTCAACACCTCCTTTGACTGGGACGGCGTAAGAGAGCCCTACATCCTTGCAACGGAGAACGATGTTCTCAACGGTATTTCAATGCTCTTCCAGAAGCTCCTCACAAATCAACCGTCAATGTTCTCCGACGTTCGTACTCACTGGAGTGCGGAGTCCGTCAAGAGAGTTACAGGCTATGAGCTTGAGGGTCACGCAAAGGAAGCCGGCGGATTTATCCACCTTATCAATTCGGGTGCATCCTGCCTTGATGCCTGCGGCGAGCTTAAAAACGAAAAGGGTGAGCCCTGCATCAAGCCCTGGTATGATGTTACCGACGAGGACGTTGACAAGATGCTCAAGGCTACAACCTGGAATGCGGCAGACAACGGCTATTTCCGTGGCGGCGGGTATTCCTCACGCTTCGTTACAAAGAACGAAATGCCCGCAACAATGATTCGTATTAACCTTGTTAAGGGTGTCGGTCCGACAATTCAGATTTGCGAGGGCTACTATGTCGGCCTTCCCGATGACGTTACCGATGCTCTCTGGAAGAGAACGGACTACACATGGCCCTGCACATGGTTCACCCCGATTTGCAACGGCAAGGGCGCATTCAAATCGGCTTATGACCTCATGAACAACTGGGGTGCAAACCACGGTGCTTCTACATACGGACACATTGGTGCCGATATCATCACAATGTGCTCAATGCTCCGTATTCCCGTATCTCTCCACAATGTTCCAGAGGAGAAAATTTTCCGTCCGGCAAGCTGGAACTATTTCGGAATGGACAAAGAGGGTCAGGACTACCGTGCGTGCCAGACCTACGGTCCGATGTACAAATAATCGAAACGGCTTTTGTGTCTTTCGACAGCTACAGGGCAGAGCAATCTGCCCTGTTTTAGAATTTTGAAAAGGGTGATTGACGTTGCGTCCTCTGAACAAAATACTCATAGAAAGATATTGGGAAATCGGTTATCGAAAATGCTCTGATGACGATACGCTTGTCGGTTCAAGCTCGAACGTATTTGCATTTGAAGAATTGAAATCGTCAAAGCGTTATTGGTATGCCGATCCGTTCCTTTTTGAAAAGGACGGCGAAATATATCTTTTCTTTGAAATGTTTGACAACAAAAGCGGCAAGGGCTTGGTCGGATTTTCAAAATATGAAAACGAAAAGCTCACAAAGCCTCAAATCGTTCTTGAAGAACCGTTTCACCTTTCCTTTCCCTTTATTTTTGAGGAAAACGGCACTGTCTATATGATGCCCGAAACCGGCTCGGAGGGCTGCATACTGCTTTACCGTGCGGAGAACTTTCCGTTCGGCTGGGTAAAGGATCGCGTGATTCTTGAACTCAAGGGCGCGGTTGATACGGTTATGCTCGGCGATAATATCATCACCTCCAAAAAAGCTGAGTCGGGCAACAGAGCGGTACAGCTTGAAATGTATAACCGGAAAACCGGCGAGCCGACAATGAAAAACCCGATTAAGCCGGCGGACAATATATCCCGAGGTGCCGGTCGAATTTTTACGCTCGGAGACAGGCTGCTTCGCCCGGCTATGAATTGTGTCAATGTGTACGGCGGTGCTTTGATGTTTTATGAAATCAAGGAGAACGACAGCCGTTACCGGGAGGAGCTGTATTCCGAATTTTCTCCCACGCAAATCAAATGTGGGGAAGGTAAGATTCGCGGCGTCCACACCTATGCAAGACTTGGCAACCTTGAGGTTATCGACATTTACAGAAAACGATTTAATTTGAAAAAGATTTTATGGGCGGTTAAGAAAAAGCTGTTCCGCAAAAAATCACGTTAATTTTTTATACAGAGCGGTCAATGCCGCTCTGTTTTTCTTGTTGAAAAAATTGATGTATGATGTTATAATCAAAAGGGTGATAGAATGAGAAAAATTCTTTATTTTATAGAATCCTTGGGCGGTGGAGGAGCCGAGACGGTTTTCAGCGTTTTGCTTCCTCATTTTGATGCCGAAAAATTTGATACAACAGTTGTTACCGAACGTGATGACGAGCTTTACACAGGTGTAATAAAATCCTCCTCAAAGCATAGAAGCTTTATACAAGTACACGGTAACGCTTTTTCCAAAGTATTAAATAGATTTATAATCAAGCTTTCCCTTTGTCTGCCCGAAAAGATTGTCAGGACAATATTTATCAAAGGTCATTATGATGTTGAAATTGCTTTCTGCGAGGGCTACGCCACAAAGATTATCGGAAATTCGGGCAAGCGTAATTGTAAAAAAATTGCTTGGGTGCATACCGATGTTTTGAATTATCCGTGGAGCGAGGCGATTTACGGCTCGGCGGAGAAAGAAAGAAAGTGCTACGAAAATTTTGATGCAATCGTCTGCGTTTCGCAAACAATGAAAGATGCCTTTGTAAAAAAATACGGAATGGCAGAAAAAGTTCACGTCCTTTATAACCCAATAGATTTTGAAAAGGTGCTTGAAAAAAGCCGTGAAAAGCCGGAGCTTGAATTTGGCGGCGGTATGAAATTTATACTTGCAGGCAGCTTTAAAAAAGTCAAAGGCTATGACCGCTTTGTCAAGGTTTGCAAGCGTTTGAAAAACGACGGCTATAATTTTTCCGTTATGATTATGGGAAGCGGATTTGAAAAAGAAAACATCAAAGCCGCAGTTAAGGAAAACGGTCTTGATGAAATTATAAAAATCACAAGCTTTCAAAAGAATCCGTATAAATATATCGCAAATTCCGATGTCTTCGTTTGTTGCTCCTACGCCGAGGGCTACAGCACAGCCGTCAGCGAGGCGGTTGCTTTGAACGTACCCGTTGTGACGACGGAGTGCTCCGGCATGAGAGAAATTTTTGGCAGCAATGAGTGCGGAATTATTTGTGAAAACAGTGAGGACGGACTTTATTTTGCAATGAAAAAGATTTTGGACAAGCCGTCACTTTTAAAAAAATTCAGCGAACAGGAAAAAATCCGTGCAAATGATTTTTCGCTTGAAAGCAGAATAAAATCAATCGAAAAATTTATAGAAAGTGTTTGATTTTATGACGGTCAAAGAAAAGCTTTTTGATTGCGACGATGCGATAATTTGCAATAAAAATATCCGTTTCACCAAAATGAAACGGATATGAAAATCAATCATCATTCATATTTTCAGCATCTTCCAAGGCAAGCTCCGCCAATTCTTGAAGCTTATCTTTCAAAATCTTTTTGTCCGGCAAGCATAAAGTATAATCCGAAACCAAGGTTGGGGACATACTGCGACTCAGGGCATATTCAACAACCGCATCATCCTTGCTTGCACATAAAATCAAACCTACGCTTGGATTTTCGTTTTCTTTTTTTACATCTCTGTCCAAAGCTTCGAGGTAAAAATTTATTTGTCCAATGTGCTCGGGCTTAAATTTACCGATTTTTAATTCAATAGGAACAAGGCAAGATAAGGCACGGTTGTAAAACAAAAGGTCTATAAAGAAATCTTGCCCACCAACCTGCACACGATATTCTTCTCCTATAAAAGTAAAATCCTTGCCAAACTCTAAGATAAATTGCTTTAAATTTTCAATTATTGCTTTCCTGAAATTACGTTCGGAATATTGTTCCGGTAAATCAAGAAACTCCAAAACATAGGAATCAAGAATACTGTTGCGAACATTCTGCGGAACCAATTCAGGCGGCTTTTTTTCAGCCGACAGCATATATCGCTCATAGTAAGCACTGTCGAGCTGTCTTTCAAGCTCACGAGAAGAATAATGCTCTTTTGCGGCTAAAGCTATATAAAAATCGCGTTCTTCCTTCGTCTTGGATTTCGACATAATCAAAAGATGGTTTGTCCAACTGATTTGTGTCAGCAGTGCTGACACAAATTCATCATTGCGATATGTTTCGTAAAACTGTTTCATCCTATACAATCCGCGTCGGTTAAAACCTTTTAACGTCGGAGCAGATTCTAAAATATAAGAAGCCACTTCATCAACAACCTTATCACCGAAAGATGATTCGGAGCAGAGCTTTGAAAGATACTCGCCAACGTCCCAATACATACGAATAAGCTCGGCATTAACCGCCTTTAAAGCTCTGCCCTGAGCATTTTTGATTATTGAAATAACAGCATCAAAATCATTAGCGTTTGCAATTATATCTTTCGACATAAATTCACCTTCTTAAAGCTTATATACAGCCCATTGGGCAATGCTCAAAAAATTTCCAACATTGAAATTATATCATATCAATCTGAAAATATCAATATATTAAACACGCCTCAAGGATTTTCGCTCAAAAAAGTGGGGCAATCGAAAAATTTATAGAAAGTGTTTGATTTTATGACGGTCAAAGAAAAGCTTTTTGAATTGCAGGATATGAAGTACCGTGAGTTTCATTCCAAGCTTATGCCGACGGTTGATAAGGATAAAATTATCGGCGTGCGCACTCCCGTGCTCAGAAAATTTGCAAAGGAATTTTACAAAAACGGCGAATGCGCATCGTTTTTGCATACACTGCCTCACGAATACTATGAGGAAAATAATTTGCACGCTTTTCTCATCGAACAGCAAAGGGATTATGACGAAATGATTTGCTTGCTCGACGAATTTTTGCCGTATGTAGATAACTGGGCAACCTGCGATATGATAAAAACAAAAATTTTTGATAAGCATTTGCCCGAGCTTTATAAAAAAATTCCGGAATGGCTCGGCAGTGAGCACACATACGTCGTCCGCTTCGGGATAAAAATGCTGATGGATCATTTCCTCGGAGAAAGCTTTACGGCAGAAAGTGCCGAGCTTGTCTGCTCAATAAATAGCGACGAATATTATATCAAAATGATGCAGGCGTGGTATTTTGCAACGGCATTGGCAAAAAATTACGATACCGCGATTTTGTACATAAAAAATCAACGCCTTGAAAAATGGGTACATAACAAAGCGATACAAAAGGCAACCGAAAGTAACCGAATTGATGACAAAACCAAAAAATATTTGCGTACACTTAAAGTATGAGTGTACGCAAATATTTTGAAAAATTTTGAATTATTTCAATCGCAATTTCTTTCCCTTAAAAATCTTTTCAACAGAAATGTGCAATAATACGGAAATGTGTAAATATCATTTTCAAAACCGATATTTCCGCCGCAAAGCTTTATTCCATAGCTGATATCGGGATATTTATCACTTTTAATAAGATTTATAAGCGATTTTGCCTTACTGTTTTTTGCTTTAACCTCAAGCGGTATCAAATTGCTTGCAGTGCGTACAAAAAAATCCTCCTCAAGCGTGGAATCGTCACGTTTGTAATAGTACAGCCCGTAACCCGATTTTACAAGAGCTTCCCCGACTATGCTTTCATATATTGCACCCTTATACACCGACAAATTTTTATTTGCACGCAAATCCTCCTGCGCCTCATCATCGAGCAATGCCACAAAAAGCCCCGTATCGCAGAAATATATTTTGAATTTGTTTATATCATAATTCCCTTTAAGCGGAAGCTCGGCGTTGTTCAAGCAATAGCAAAGATATACCATTCCCGCATCCTCAAGCCATTCAATACAGCCGCGATAATCCTTAAATCTTGCACCCCTTTCAACCTTGGATAATTGAAATTTTTTGTTTTCCTTTGCAAGCTGAAACGGTATGCTGTTAAAAACATTTGTTATTCTGGTTTGATCCAAGCCCTCGGCATATTTGCGAATATCCTCCTTGTAATCCGCTATAAGCTGACGTTGAATTTCAAGTGTGCCCTCAAAGGTGTTGTTTTTTATGAATTCACGGACAACCGCAGGCATACCTCCCAAGATACAAAAATCCAAAAAATGAGCGGAAAACACAGTGTGCTCAAGCTCCGAAAACGGCTTTAGCTCTTTCATATGGGTAAAAATATTTTCAATCGCACTTTCATCATAACCTTTTGCCCAAAGGAATTCCTCAAAATCAAGCGAATACATATTGTAATCGGTTTTATATCCAACACTGTTGCTTTCTATTCGCCTGTAATTTATTCCCAAAAGAGAGCCGGAGCAGATAACATCAAAACGACCGTCAATGCTGAAAAATTTCAGTGTGGTTGCGATTTCCGGATATTCTTGAATTTCATCAAAGAATATAAGTGTTTCGTTGGGAATAAATTTATGTGAGGGGTCAATTAAGGAGATATTTTTTATCACCGCATTGGCAGTATATCCATCGGAGGTAATCTGTTTGTATTTTTGAGATGTTACAAAATTAATTTCAACAACACTTTGGTAATTTTCATTTGCAAATTTTTTTATCGACTCGGTTTTTCCGATTTGCCTGGGTCCTTTTACTATAAGCGGCTTCTTGTTAGTGCTATTTTTCCAATTTACCAAATAAGCATCTATTTTTCGCTTTAAATACATTTTATACAACCTCCCAAAACAGTCTGTAAACATATTATACACAAAACGTAGCGAAATATCAAGGCTTATTTACACTTTTATGAGGGAATATTATAGGCTAGTTCACACTTTTATGAGGGAATAATTGCTGATTTGCAACACTTTTCCGAAAACAACATTTTTAAAAATCTTTTTGTAGCAAAAATCCGAGCATTGCTTTGGTTGACGAAGCGGAAAATATATGCTATTATTTAAGCGGATTAAGCGTTATAAATCCGAATTTCTGATAAGGAGAGAATGTTATGGCACGTTTTACTTTACCCCGTGACGTTTATCACGGAGAGAACGCATTGGAGGCTCTCAAAACCTTAAAGGGCAAAAGAGCAATGGTCTGTGTGGGCGGAGGCTCAATGAAGCGTTTCGGCTTCCTTGATAAGGTGGTTGCTTACCTCAAGGAGGCAGGTATGGAGGTTGAGCTCTTTGAAGGCATCGAACCTGACCCCTCGGTTGATACCGTTATGAAGGGTGCCGAGGCGATGACAAAATTCCAGCCCGATTGGATTGTTGCCATCGGCGGAGGCTCACCGATTGATGCAGCAAAAGCGATGTGGATAAAATATGAGCATCCGGAAATCACCTTTGAGCAGATGTGTGTTGTTTTCGGGATTCCCGAGCTTCGTCAAAAGGCAAAGTTCTGTGCCATTCCCTCAACCTCGGGCACTGCAACAGAGGTTACGGCGTTTTCGGTTATCACCGATTACAAAAAGGGCATCAAATATCCGCTTGCCGATTTTGAAATTACACCCGATGTGGCGATTGTTGACCCCGAGCTTGCAGAAACAATGCCGCAAAAGCTCACGGCTCACACAGGTATGGATGCAATGACCCATGCAATTGAGGCATATGTTTCCACTGCAAGCTGTGATTTTACCGATCCGCTTGCGATATTCGCCATTAAGATGATCCAAAAGGATTTGGTAGGCTCATACGGCGGCGACAAGGAAAAGCGTGCTTCAATGCACAATGCCCAGTGCCTTGCAGGTATGGCGTTTTCAAATGCACTTCTCGGCATCGTTCATTCAATGGCTCACAAGACAGGTGCGGCTTTTGAGGACCTCGGTGCTCACATAATTCACGGTGCGGCAAACGCAATGTATCTGCCCAAGGTTATTGCCTTTAACGCAAAGGACGAAAGAGCGAAAAAGCGTTACGGCGAGATTGCCGATTATATGGGTCTCGGCGGAAGCAACGATTGTGAAAAGGTCGAAAAGCTATTTGCATACCTGCGTGGAATGAACGACGAGCTCAACATTCCGCAGTGCATAAAGAATTACGGTGCTGACGGTCTGCCGGCTGAAAACGGCTTTATTCCCGAAAACATCTTCCTTGAAAGGCTTCCCGAAATTGCAAAAAATGCGGTTGGGGATGCTTGCACGGCATCCAATCCCCGTGAAATTACACCCGAGGAAATGGAAAAGCTGCTTAAATGCTGCTACTATGACACCGAGGTTGATTTCTAATACTTAAATTCAATAAAAAGCCGGTTTCCTGCGTATGTGATATGCAACGGAAATCGGCTTTTTTGTTCAAAAGCAAAAGAAATAGGATACTCTCGGCTTGACTTTATGAATTTAAATTGATATAATGATAAAAACTATAATGGGTTAGATTGCGATTGAAGGAAATGATATATAATGAGAAAAACAAAGATAATTTGCACAATAGGTCCTGCCTGCCGCAACGAGGAAACACTTGAAGCAATGGTCAACGCCGGTATGAACGTCGCCCGACTTAATTTTTCCCACGGAACGCACGCAGAGCACCTCGAAACAATAAATATGCTGAAAGCCGTAAGAGAACGTCTCAATGTTCCGCTTGCCATTATGCTTGATACCAAGGGACCGGAATACAGAATAAAGAGCTTTGAAAACAATTCCGTTTTTCTTAACGACGGAGACAGCTTCACCTTTACCACAGATCAGATTATCGGAAATGAAAAAAAGGTTTCCGTCAGCTATGCAGGCTTGGCGGATGAGCTTGAAATCGGTGATATTATCCTCCTCAACAACGCACTGCTGAAATTTGAGGTCATTTCGATTGAGGGTCACGATATCAATTGCCGAATTGTCACCGGCGGAGAGCTTTCCAACAACAAGAGTATGAGCTTCCCCGGGAAAACCCTCAAGCAAAGCTACGTCAGTGAGCAGGATCGTGCCGATATCCTTTTCGGCATTGAGAACGACGTTGATTTCATTGCCTGCTCCTTCGTTTCACGCAAGCAGGATATGCTTGATATAAAGGAAATTCTCGGTGACAGCGTTAAGAAAATCGACCTTATAGCAAAGATTGAAAACCGTGCCGGAATTGATAATATTGACGATATCTGCTCCGAATGCGACGGAATAATGATTGCCCGAGGCGATATGGGTGTTGAAATTCCGTTCGTTGAGCTGCCGATTATACAAAAGGCTCTTATCACAAAATGCCGTCTGCTCGGTAAAAGAGTGATAACCGCAACGGAAATGCTTGAATCAATGATTCATAATCCCAGACCAACCCGTGCGGAGACCTCCGACGTTGCCAACGCTGTCTATGACGGAACAAGTGCAATTATGCTTTCCGGTGAAACGGCGGCCGGTAAATATCCCGTTGAAGCCGTTGACACAATGGCTCGCATTGCGATACAGACAGAAAAAAATATTGACTACAAAAAACGCTTTGCCAACGCCGAATTTCGCATTAAAAATCCCGTCGATGCAATTTCTCATTCAACCTGCGGAATGGCTATTGACCTTGATGCAAAGGTTATTGCCGTTTGCTCACTTTCGGGTATGACGGTCAGAATGGTTTCACGCTTCCGCTCCCCCGTCGATATTATGGGAATGACTGTTGACAAAAAAACTTGGCGAAAGCTTTCAATGTCGTGGGGCGTTACTCCCGTCCTCTGTGAAACCTACGAATCCACCGATGTACTTTTCTATTCCGCCAAAAACAAGGCGATAAACACCTTCGGGCTGAAATCCGGCGACAGAATTATCGTGACCGGCGGAATGACCAACGGTGTTTCCGGCAACACAAACCTGATAAAGGTTGAAACGGTTTGCTGAAAAGCTGACCGCATAAAATTTGTATTCTAAAAAATTAAGGGCTTCTTACAGATATTTCTTCTGTAGGAAGCCCTTATTTTATAGTGTCTGTGCGTTAACTGTCTCAAAAACAAATCCGTCGTCGGAATACTTGCAGACATATTTATTGCCCGAGGCTATTATGCCGTCAAGCATTTCCTCACTGAGCTTATCCTCAATTTTGGACTGAATAGCACGCTTGAGCGGTCTTGCTCCGTAAACGGGGTCAAAGCCCTCATCGGAAATTTTTTCAATCGCCGTATCGTCAAAGCTGAGCTCAATACCCATATCGTGTACTCGCTTCTCAAGAGCTTTGAGCAAGCGGCGTGCGATTTCCTTGATATCATCGTGACCGAGCTGTTCAAAAACAATTATATCATCCACTCTATTCAAAAATTCGGGGCGGAAGCACTTTTTCAGCTCACCCATAACGGCATCACGGATTGCCTCATGGCTCATTCCGCCGCTGTTTTCACTGCCTGCAAAGCCGAGAGCGGAGGTGCCCGAATTAGTTATCAGCTTTGCGCCGACATTGGAGGTCATAATTATAATACAGTTTTTGAAATCAACCTTTCTGCCCTGCGAATCTGTGAGAACACCGTCATCGAGAATTTGCAAAAGCATATTGAAAACATCGGGATGTGCCTTTTCAATTTCATCAAAGAGAACAACACTGTACGGCTTACGGCGAACCTTTTCGGTAAGCTGACCACCCTCGTCATAGCCGACATAGCCCGGAGGTGAGCCGACAAGCTTGGAAACAGTGTGCTTCTCCATAAACTCCGACATATCAAGCCTAATCATCGCACCCTCATCACCGAAAAGCGTTGCGGCAAGAGTTTTGCAAAGCTCGGTCTTGCCCACACCTGTCGGACCGAGGAAGATAAATGAGCCGGTGGGTCTGTTCGGGTCTTTAAGCCCTACCCTACCTCGGCGGATAGCCTTGGAAACCGCCGAAACAGCTTGATTTTGACCGACAATTCTTCTGTGAAGCTCCTCCTCCATATGAAGAAGCCTTTGACTTTCTTCCTCGGTGAGCTGAACAACGGGAATATGCGTCCATTCGGAGACTATTGCGGCAATTTCATCGGGAGTTACGACACCGTAGGTTTCGGAATTTTGCTTTTTCCAACCGTCCTTTGCATCGGTAAGCTGCGTTTGAAGCTCCTTTTCCTTGTCACGCAGCTCTGCCGCCTGTTCAAAATCCTGATTGTTGACCGCCGATGCCTTTTCCGCAGTTATTCGTTTTAGCTTTTCCTCAAGCTCTCGGATGTCATCGGGCGGAGTATATGCACGCAAACGCACCTTTGATGCCGCCTCATCAACAAGGTCAATTGCTTTATCCGGCAAAAATCTGTCACCGATATATCTTGACGACATCTTGACCGCCGCCTCAATCGCCTCGTCGGTAATTTTAACCTTGTGGTGAGCCTCATATTTATCACGGATTCCCTTGAGAATCTCCACCGCTTCCTCACGGCTCGGCTCACCAACCAAAACCGACTGAAAACGACGTTCGAGAGCCGAATCCTTTTCGATATTTTTGCGGTATTCCTCAATCGTTGTTGCGCCGATTACCTGCATCTCACCCCTTGCAAGCGCGGGCTTGAGAATATTTGCGGCATCAACCGCACCCTCTGCCGCACCTGCTCCGATGAGCGTGTGAACCTCGTCGATAAAAAGAATGATATTTCCCGCCTTTGAAACCTCATCAATAGCGGATTTAATCCTTTCTTCAAAATCACCACGGTATTTGGTTCCGGCAACCATTCCCGTTAAGTCAAGTGCAACAATTCTTTTATCTCTGAGAATTTCGGGAACCTCGCCCGATGAAATTTTCAGAGCCAAGCCCTCTGCAATGGCGGTTTTGCCGACACCCGGCTCACCGATGAGACAGGGGTTGTTTTTTGTTCTGCGGCAAAGGATTTGAATAACTCTTTCAATCTCCTTTTGTCTGCCGATTACAGGGTCAATCTTACCCTGACGTGCAATCGCCGTCAAATCACGTCCGAACTGGTCAAGCGTGGGTGTTTCGGTTTTGCCCTTAGGCTGAGCCTTGCCCTTTGAGCCTGACTCGCCCTGCGAAACATTTGCATTCTTGCTTATTTCCTCGGCAATATCCGAGGCGGAAGCGTTGAGCGATTCAAGAATATCCATTGCATAACAGCTTCTGTCACGCAGAAGGGCAATCAAAAGATGCTCCGTTCCGACATATCCGTGACCGTAGCTCCTTGCAAAGCCGACGGCAGTTTCAATGATGTTTTTGCTTCTCGGCGTGAAATCGTTGGGTGAAAGCACGGTCGGAGTGCCGATACCAACGCTGTTTCTGACGGCGGTTTCAACGGTATCGGCTGTGATGCTCTTTGCCGTCAGCACGGTATGGGCTACACTGCCGTCACTTGTCAGCAGACCGAGAAGAAGATGCTCACTGCCGATATATGTGTGACCGAGATTTTCAGCATATTCTATGGCGGCATTGAGTGCCGTGTTCGCTTTTTGAGTAAAGCCCGTAAATTTATACATACAAATCTCTCCTTATTATTAAATTAAAAGCCTTTATTCAAATACCCTTCTTACCTTGTCGGCTCTGATTATATCCCTCTCCTGCGGAGAAAGCTCTCTGCCCTCAAGGGCATTTATCGTTGCCGGCTGAACCTGAACGGAAAGCTCGTTCAGCTTTGTGATGTCAATGTCAAGCAGCTTGCAGGATATTCCCATACGCAAAAGTGATGAAAGCTCCATAAATTCATCACCGCTGAGCACTCTTGCATTTTGAAGTATGCCCAAGGTTCTGTAAATTTTATCTGCCTCAACGGGACTTTCAAGCAGCTTTTCTGCCGCCGCACGCTCTTGAGCAATAAGCTGAAGCGTTATCGACTGAAGATTGTCCAAAGCGGTTTCCTCGGAGATGCCGAGGGTTATTTGATTGCTGAGCTGGTAGATATCGCCTCTCGGACTGCTGCCCTCTCCGTACGCACCGCGGATAACCAATCCGAGCTTGGAAACGGTTGCGGCAAGCTTTCCTATTTGACCGCAGCGTGTCAAAGCGGGTAAATGGAGCATAACCGAGGCTCTCATCGCCGTTCCGAGATTGGTCGGGCACTGGGTTAAATAGCCGATTCTGTCGTCATAAGCGTAATTGAGCTTGCTGCCGATTATATTATCCACCTTATCGGCTATGCTGTACGCTTCCTTGAGTGCAAGTCCCGACATCATAACCTGTAAACGGATGTGGTCCTCCTCGCAAAGCATTATGCTGATAGCCTCATCATCGGTCAAAAGCAGACCCCTTCCGGCTCTGTCGGAAACAAACTCCGGGCTGACAAGATGCCTTTCGGCAAGCGAAATTGCCTGTGAACGGCTGAAATCCTTCATCCATGTGAAGCCAAAGCCCCAGTGGTCATCTCCGAGCACTGCGTTTTTGATTTCCTCGCAGACCTTTTCCTTGCCCTTGACAGTCAAGCGGCAGGGAAACGGATAATCCTCCAAATTTCGTGCAAGACGAACTCTTGTGCTGAGGACGATATCGCCCTGGTCGCCGTTTTCTATATACCACTTATTCATTATTGCCCGCCTCCATTTCCTTTATTCTGTCTCTGAGGATAGCTGCCTGCTCAAAGTTTTGCTCCTCAACCGCCTTTTGCATATCCTCCTTGAGCTTCATAATCGGATCGATTTTCGGCGTTTTAGTCTCCTGCGGTGTGTGAACAACCATTGATGCCTGTTTGCCGGTATGCTTTATTTTGCCATGGATTCTTTGCAAGCTTGGCAAAAGCCTGTCGTAAAATTTTCTGTAGCAATCGGCACAGCCAAGTCTGCCGTTTTTGGCAATATCGGTAAAGGTATAGCCGCATTTGGGGCATTTTTCCTCATGTGCCGAGTTAAGCATCGGCATATTTTCACCGAGGAGTCCCGAGAAAATATCTCCGAGCTCGAAGCCGAAGCCCGAAAAGAAATCTCCGTAGCCGAGATGCTCGGCACAGCTTTGGCAAAGGTGTGTTTCGGTGGTATCGCCGTTAACAACACGCTTCAAATGAGTGGTAGCTTCATTCTTTCCACAATTTTGACACAACATATAAATCATCCTTTCTTGGTTATTGGTTTGACATAAGCATTTGCTTGAATATTGCCGCACGCACACGGTCACGCAGTCCGGGCGGAACCTCCTGTAGACCTCTGCCGCAGGTTGCCGCAAGCATAAGCTTGGAAATTTCGGAGGACAAAACGCCTTGATAGTTCAAATTATATATATGTGCCTTGCAGCTTGCCTCATCAATCGAATTTCCTATGGAATTTACAACGTGCATAAGCACCGCTGTTTTGCTGTCATATTTTTTTCTGGTGATTTTGATATAGCCTCCGCCTCCCCGTCGGCTTTCCACAATGTAGCCCTGCTCCGGGGTGAAGCGTGAAGAAATAACATAGTTTATCTGGCTCGGAACACAGCCGAGGCATTGAGCCAGCTCGTTTCGACGTATCTCGGTCTCACCGTCGTTGCTGAGCATTTCAAGAATCATATTAGCAATCTCATTGCTCATACTCATATCATCATCTCCTTTTTGACTTTGACTTTCTTTGACCTTTTGACAAGTCAAATTATAGACCTTCCCTGACCATTTGTCAAAGGTCAAGAAAGGTCAAAATCATTTTTCTTTGGTTTGATTTTTCAAAATATCTCTTATTATCTCGGATTTACTGATTTTTTTAAACTTTTTCTCGTTTTTTCTTTCTTTTGGTGTGCAATTTTGCTCTTGCCGAAAAAGAAAAATCCACCCTTGCTGATATAAACAAAGATGGAAATAAAATTCGCAGTTCGCAGGATGCGTTGCAGATTTCACTCTACTGCGTAGGAAAAATCAAAGTGTTCGCCTACCAATAAACGCATATATTGTTAAAGCTGTAGACTTTGAAAATAAGGTCTACAGCTTTTTCTACGATATTTTGTAAATGTTCGTTCAAGCATCCTGTGCTGCGGTTATTTTTTTCTTAATCCTTTTGCACACAGCCTTAATAACTTTGCCGAACAAATAGACAATGGCAGCCGTAATAAACGACAGCCCGAGCGCGGCGCAAACCAATGTGATTTTGTTGCCCTCAAGCCCATAATCCGAAAAAATCCGTTCGATATTTTTCGTCCAGTAATGGTGGGTCATAAATATAATCATACTCGATTTGCCCAAAAATCCGACAAAAGCGTTATCCAGCTTGCCATACAAAAAGCTTATGCCGCTAACGGTTATCGTTAAACCGATTGCAATAAATCCGATTGCAACAAAATCGTTCGCTCCCTTTATGGTGAGCATATATAAAAAAGTAAGCGCCCAACAGGAGATTTCGGCAAGTGTCAGGAGAAGTCTCGGTGCGGTTTGATGCAAAAATGATATTGCCTTCACCTTTTCGGACAGCTCACACACAATCATACCGATGGACATCATTGCTATCGCTCTCAGCACCCCATAGCTGAGGAAATTTCCCGCAAAATCAATGGCAACACTTATTGTTCCCTTTGTGCGGAGGATAAAGCCGATAAACAAAACAGCTATAAAGGGAGCAAGATATTTGACATAAACATCATAATACCTTCTGACAATTGGATAAAGAATAAAAATTGCCGTAAACATTGCACAAAGAAACCACAGTGTGCCCGTGAATGACCACGACCTATATCCAAAGGGCTGAAGAAAAAGCAAGTCGCTTACCACATACGATAATCCGTCTACCGAGTCGATATCAGAGCCGTAAAATCTTATGAACACAAAAATCATAACTGCGACAAGGTAGTACGGATATATTGATGCTACCCTGCTTAAAAGATATTTCCTTGATTCGGCAAGGGTTTGCTGTATAGTCTCCATGGAATGAGCCTCCTTATCCTTTCGCAGCTTTTTGGCAATAAAGAAGCCCGAAAGCATAAAGAAGAAATCCACACCGAGGTAACCGGACAAAAACAATCCCGATTTGATGGTATCTGTAAAATGCAAGAAAACTATGAACATACAAAAGCAAAATCGAAGGAATTCAATATTGCCGTTTCTTTTGGTTTTCATATCTGTCCCTCTTTTAACTAAATAACGGCAGACACAATAATATGCCTGCCGTTGTTTTACGGATTATACCTTATTATTTGGACTCGGTGTCTACCAACTCGATGATGCACATCTCGGCAGCATCGCCGCGGCGTGCGCCGGTCCTGATAATGCGGCAGTAACCGCCGTTTACATCCTTGTATTTCGGAGCAATTTCATCGAAAAGCTTTTTAACAACGTCCTCTTTTGTGACATATGCTAAAACCTGTCTTCTTGCATGAAGTGAGTTGTCCTTTGCAGTGGTGATCATTTTCTCAGCCATTGCACGAACTTCCTTTGCTCTTGTAACGGTGGTCTCTATTCTGCCGTTTTCTAAAAGGTATGTTACCATGCCTCTGAGCATTGACTTACGATGGTCACTTGCTCTTCCAAGCTTTCTGGAACCTGGCATTTAAAGTCACTCCTTTACCGTTAGTGTTGTTTGTTTTAATTACAGTTTGACTCAGTCGTCTTCCCTGCGAAGATCATATCCGAGTGAAGCAAGCTTTGCAACAACCTCATCAAGTGACTTCCTGCCAAGGTTACGAACCTTCATCATATCGTCTTCGGACTTACCGATCAAATCCTCAACTGTATTGATTCCTGCTCTCTTCAAGCAGTTAAAAGAGCGCACAGACAGGTCAAGTTCCTCAATGGTCATCTCCAAGGCTTTTTCCTTGCCATTTTTGCTCTTCTCAACCATTATCTCGGTTTCAAAAGCCTCATCAGAGAGATCTCTGAAAAGACTGAGATGCTCGTTGAGGATCTTGGCGCCCAGAGAAACGGCTTCCTTAACGGAAGTTGTGCCGTTTGTCCACACCTCAAGTGTCAGCTTATCATAGTCGGTAATCTGGCCGACACGTGTGTTCTCGACTGTGTAATTTACCTTTAATACCGGTGAATAGATCGAGTCAATTGCAATAACGCCGATCGGCGGATCAAGGTTCTGCTTATTACGTTCAGCGGAATCATAGCCTCTGCCGTTGTTGCAAGTCAACTCCATAACCACATGAGCATCGCTGTCAAGAGATGCAATGTGAAGATCGGGATTAAGGATCTCAACATCTGAATCAGTCTTGAAGGAGCCTGCGGTAATTTCACCTTCACCTTTAACGTCAACGCGCATGGTCTTGGGACCGTCGCCGTGAATCTTAAGGATTACGCTCTTCAAGTTAAGAACGATTTCCGTAACATCTTCCTTAACGCCCGGAATCGTTGAAAACTCGTGAAGAATTCCGTCAATCTTGACGGAAGTTATTGCGTAGCCCGGCAATGAAGAAAGGAGAACACGTCTGAGGCTGTTGCCCAAGGTTGTGCCATAGCCTCTCTCCAAAGGTTCTACTACAAATTTACCGTAAGTACCGTCAGGTAAAACATCGGCTGTTTCGATTCTTGGTTTTTCTATGCCAATCATTCAAAACCCTCCTTGTTGTGTTTAAGTATACGGTTAATTATTTCGAGTAAAGCTCGACAATGAGCTGCTCCTCAACGGGGCAAGCAATCTGATCTCTTTCGGGAAGATTGATGATCTTAGCCTCTGTGTCAGCAGCCTTATCAAGCCACTGCGGAACAGGACGAGCTCCGTTTGCCTCAAGGACAGCCTTAATCTTTGCGCTGTCTTTGCTGCTATCGGCAACGCTTACAACGTCACCGGCCTTCAAAAGATATGAAGGAATATTTACCTTGCGACCATTTACTTTGAAATGACCGTGTGTTACAAGCTGTCTGCCTTCTGCTCTTGAGCTTGCCCAACCCAAAAGGTAAACAACATTATCAAGACGGCTTTCGCAGATTCTGAGAAGGTTTGTACCTGTCACACCCTGCTTTCTCTCAGCCGTGATGAAATAACCATAGAACTGCTTTTCCGGAATACCGTAATATCTCTTAGCCTGCTGCTTTGCACGGAGCTGGAGACCGTACTCGGAAACCTTTTTGCGGCTCTGACCATGCTGACCGGGAGCATAAGAACGACGCTCGAGAGCACATTTGCCAGTATAGCATCTGTCACCCTTGAGGAAAAGCTTCTTACCCTCGCGGCGGCACATTTTACAAACCGCACCGGTATATCTTGCCATGAATTACACCTCCTGAAATTATAGGTTATACACGTCTTCTCTTCGGCGGACGGCAGCCGTTGTGCGGGATCGGTGTAACGTCCTTAATAAGGCTTACTTCCAAACCTGCTGTCTGCAATGCTCTGATTGCAGCCTCACGTCCTGCTCCCGGACCCTTAACGTAAACCTCAACTGTCTTCATACCATGCTCGATAGCGATTTTAGCAGCGGTTTCTGCAGCGGTCTGAGCAGCGAACGGAGTAGACTTCTTTGAACCTCTGAAGCCCATCTCGCCGGCACTTGCCCACGATACTGCGTTACCCTGAGTGTCGCTGATGGTAACGATAGTATTGTTGAAGGTGGATTGGATATGAGCTGCGCCGCGTTCAATGTTCTTACGTTCACGGCGTCTGCGTGTAGCAGTGCCCTTCTTAGCGGAACCCTTAGGTGCCATATTATCCCTCCTATATTACTTCTTCTTGTTAGCAATAGTCTTCTTCGGACCCTTGCGTGTACGTGCGTTTGTCTTGGATCTCTGTCCTCTTACGGGCAGACCCTTTCTGTGGCGTACGCCACGATAACAACCGATTTCGATAAGTCTCTTGATATCAAAAGCGGTCTCTCTGCGGAGATCACCCTCAACCTTTACGTTGTGGTCAATGTACTCACGCAGTTTTGCTACATCGTCCTCCGACAAATCCTTAACTCTGATATCGGGATTTACGCCTGTAGCTGCGATAATGTCGCTGGCAGTCTTACGACCGATACCGTAGATATAAGTAAGAGCAATTTCTATTCTCTTCTCTCTCGGCAAGTCAACACCTGATATACGCGCCATTTCTCAGTTGCACCTCCATAAATGGTTTGCGTCGGATTAGCCCTGACGCTGTTTGTGCTTGGGATTTTCACAGATAACCATGATCTTACCCTTGCGCTTAATAATCTTGCACTTCTCGCAAATTTTCTTTACAGAAGGTCTGACTTTCATTTGAATGCCCTCCTTGAAAAATTAGCCTTAGCTTATTTTGATCGCCATGTTATTCTTCCTTTGGTGAGGTCATATGGCGAAACTTCGACCGTCACCTTGTCTCCGGGAAGGATGCGAATGTAGTTCATTCTGAGCTTACCGGAAATGTGTGCCAAAATTTTGTGTCCGTTTTCGAGCTCTACCTGAAAGGTTGCGTTCGGCAATGCCTCAATAACAACACCTGACAGCTCAAGCATATCCTGTTTTGACATATACTGCACCTCCTTAAAGCAGAGTGAGTATCTTCGGACCGTTCGGTGTGATAGCCACCGTATGTTCGAAGTGTGCCGAAAGCTTGCCGTCGCAGGTCTTTACAGTCCATCCGTCCGGCAAGGTTTTGACAGCAGTCCTACCGAGATTTATCATCGGCTCGATGGCTATTGTCATACCCGGCAACAGGCGAACTCCCCTTCCGGGGGTTCCGTAATTCGGTACACCGGGATCCTCATGGAGCTTGTGACCTACACCGTGTCCGATAAATTCACGAACAACGGATAAGCCCTCTCCCTCGCAATGCTTTTGTATCGCTGAGCCAATATCGCCGATTCTGCCGCCAGCAACCGCCTTTTCGATGCCCAAATAAAGGCTCTCTCTGGTCGTGTCGCACAGCCGCTTCGCCTCGGAGCTTATCGCACCCGCTGCGAAAGTAGCGGCATTGTCGCCGTTAAAGCCCTCAAGAACAGCACCGAGATCTATACTCACGATGTCGCCCTCTCGGATAACACGCTTTTTGCTTGGTATTCCATGAATGACCTCGTCGTTTATGGAAATGCATGCCGTGGCAGGAAAGCCGTTGTAATTAAGGAAGTTTGGTTCAGCACCGCACTTCTTAATATAATCATAGGCTATCTTGTCTATTTCCGCCGTGGTAACACCCGGCTCAACAGCCTCACCCGCCAACTTTAATGCTCCTGCCGAAATGATGCAAGCCTCTCTCATGAGAGCAAGCTCCCTGTTCGTTTTGAGCACTATCATGCTTAATCCTCCAATGCCTTGAGTGTGAGAGCCGAGGTGTCGGCAATCTCCTCCTGGCCTTCAACTATTCTGAGAATACCCTTCTTAGAATAGAAGTCTTTAAGCGGTTCTGTCTGACTGTGGTAAACCGAAAGTCTGTCAAGAACCGTTTCGGGAGCGTCGTCCTTACGCTGAATAAGCTCACCGTTGCAGGCATCGCAAACGCCCTCTGCCTTAGGAGCCTTATACTCCAAATGGTAGGAAGCACCGCAAGCCTTGCAGACACGTCTGCCCGACATTCTCGCTGCGATTTTCTCATCGGGAACCTCGATATCTACGACCTTGTCAATGACAATGCCCATTGCATCGAGAGCCTCTGCCTGAGGAATCGTACGCGGGAAACCGTCAAGAATGAAACCGTTGGCACAATCGTCCTTGGCAAGTCGCTCCTTGATGATGCCGATAACGACATCATCGGGAACAAGCTGACCTGCATCCATAAAGGACTTTGCCTTGAGTCCCATCTCAGTACCCTGTGAAAGGGCTTCGCGGATAATATTGCCCGTCGAAATTGCGGGAATTTTGAGTGCATTGCAGATAACCTCCGCCTGTGTACCCTTGCCCGCACCGGGGGCACCAAGAAGAATTAATTTCATAAATTAACTCCTTTTTGATTAATCAAGGAATCCCTTGTAATGACGCATCATCATCTGAGATTCGAGCTGCTTAACAGTTTCAATCGCAACACCAACAAGGATGATGATTGATGTACCGCCGAGCGAAACGTTCATACTTATACCGCACGCAGTGGTAATCAAAGAGAACAAAATCGGGAACAGAGCGACAACCGAAAGAAGAAGAGCACCGAGCAAGGTAATTCTTGACAGAATCTTCTGAATATAATCGGAGGTCGGCTTGCCGGGACGGATACCCGGAATAGCACCGCTGTTCTTACGAATGTTGTTAGCCATCTCAATCGGGTTATACTGGATTGAAGCGTAGAAGTATGCGAAGAAGATTATGAGAAGGAAATACAAAATCGCATACAACCAGTTTGAGCTTGAGAAAAACTTGAAGAAATGATTATACCACCAATCGCCTTCCGAAGCACCGACAAAGAGATTGATTGTCGGAGGAAGTGAAAGGATGGATGAAGCAAAGATGATCGGCATAACACCAGACATATTTACCTTGATGGGAATATGAGTGCTCTGTCCGCCGTACATCTTACGTCCAACAACTCTCTTTGCGTACTGAACGGGAATACGACGCTCGGCATTGTCCATCCAAACGATATAAGCAATCATAAGGATGTAGCAAATTGCAACAACAACGGAAAGAACTGCGTAAACGCCGCCGTATGAGAAATAACCGCCCTTTGAATCAAAAAGAGAAGCAATGATTGTCGGAATTCTTGCAACGATACCTGCGAAAAGGATAATCGAAATACCGTTACCTATTCCTTTTTCATTGATCTGCTCACCGAGCCACATGATCAATGCACATCCTGCCGAGAAGCAGAGGATTATTACAAGTGCCTGGAAGATATCGGCAAAAACGCCGATGTCTTTCATAAGAAGATAATTGTTACCGCGAAGGTAGAAATAGTATGCCGTACTCTGAAGCAGAGCAAGACCGACTGTTACATATCGGGTAATTTTTGCGATTTTCTTGCGACCTTCCTCGCCGTCCTTTGAAAGACGCTCGAGGTAGGGAATCGCAACGGTCAACAACTGAACGATGATGGAGCTGTTAATGTAGGGTGTAATCGACATTGCGAAGATTGTACCGTAGTTAAAAGCGTTACCTGTCATCATATTCAGGTATTCCATAAATGTTCCGGACATCTGAGAGTCGCTGAAGATACCGTTGGCACCGGCAGCAACAAACGGAACCGGGATGGCTGCACCGATTCTGAAAATCAGAATGATGAAAGCCGTGAATAAAATTTTCTTACGAAGATCCGGGATTTTCCATGCATTGGCAAGCGTCCTCAACATTTCAAACCACCTCTGTCATTCCGCCCGCAGCCTCAATCTTCTGCTTAGCAGACTCCGAGAATGCGTTAGCTTTAACTGTGAGCTTCTTTGTGAGCTCGCCGTTACCGAGGATTTTAACGCCGTCGAAGGAATTCTTAACAAGTCCTGCTGCTCTGAGAGCATCAACATCAACGACTGCGCCGTTATCAAACTTCTTTTCGAGATCCTTTACGTTGAGAGCAACAATCTCCTTGCGGAAAATATTGTTGAAGCCTCTCTTGGGAAGGCGTCTCTGCAAAGGCATCTGGCCGCCCTCAAAGCCCGGACGCATACCGCGACCTGCTCTGGCTTTCTGACCCTTATGACCTTTACCTGCAGTTTTACCCTGACCGGAACCTGCACCTCTACCGATACGCTTACGCTCCTTTGTTGAGCCGGGCGCCGGTGAAAGTTCGTGCAACTTCATAATTCGCACCTCCTTGCTTATGCTTCGGTTACATCGACAAGGTGCTGAATCTTCCTCACCTTACCGAGAGTCTGAGGATTGTTCGGCTGAACCGAAACATCTCCGATCTTATGAAGACCAAGTGCATGAGCGGTGGCAATCTGGTCCTTTTTGCTACCGATTAAGCTCTTTACGAGCTTTACCTGTACATCTGCCATTTGTACCGCCCTCCTTAACCTAAAATTTCCTTAGCTGACTTGTCGCGAACTGTTGCAACTTCGTCAACATTGCGGAGTTTTGAAAGTCCGTCAATAGTAGCTCTAACTACATTGCACGGATTGTTTGAACGCAGTGCCTTTGAACGGATGTCCTTGATTCCGACGGACTCAACAACAGCACGAACGGGGCCGCCTGCGATAACACCGGTACCGGGTGCAGCCGGCTTGAGAAGCACAACGCCGGCACCGAATTTACCGATAATCTCATGAGGAATAGTTGTTCCTCTGAGAGAAACTTTGATAAGGTTCTTCTTCGCATCCTCGATACCCTTGCGGATAGCGTCGGGAACTTCGCCCGATTTACCGATACCGAAGCCTACTGTTCCGTTGCCGTCACCGACTACTACAAGAGCAGCAAACTTGAAGATACGACCACCTTTAACTGTCTTAGAAACGCGGTTAATGGTAACAACGCGCTCCGTAAGCTCCATAGCCGATGCATCAATCTTAGCCAAAAGTAATTCCTCCTTACCTTAGAACTTGAGGCCGCCCTCACGGGCGCCTTCGGCCAGTTCCTGAACACGGCCGTGATATATATAGCCGCCGCGGTCAAATACACATTCTTCGATGCCTTTGTCCTTAGCGCGCTGTGCGAGTACCTCGCCCACCTTGTGAGCTGCGGCTTTGTTTCCGCCGTATTCCGCGAAATCCTTCTCAACAGTAGACGCACTGACAAGTGTTACGCCTGCCTCATCGTCTATTAACTGAGCGTAGATGTTCTGTAATGAGCGGAATACATCAAGGCGGGGGCACTGAGCAGTACCGGAGATCTTTTTACGTACTCTCTGGTGACGTGCAAGCCTTGCCTTATTACTGTCTGGTCTATTAACCATAAGTGTTTCACTCCTTCATTAAGATTATTTGCCACCCTTACCGGCTTTACCTTCCTTGCGGCGAATGTGTTCATCAATGTACTTGATGCCCTTGCCCTTGTAAGGCTCCGGAGGACGCTTCTCGCGTACTTCAGCGGCAAACTGACCTACCTTCTGCTTGTCAGGACCGGAAATAACGATTTTGTTGGGTGCGGGTACTTCAATCTTGATACCCTCGGGCTGATCCATAACAACCTGATGAGAAAAGCCGATGTTCATAACAAGCTGATTACCCTGCATTGCGGCACGATAACCGATACCGTTGATTTCAAGCTCCTTCTTGTAGCCGTTTGCTACACCCTCTACCATATTGGCAATAAGTGTTCTCGTAAGACCATGGAGAGATCTGTTGAGCTTATCATCATTCGGACGAGTAACAACGATTTCGTTGTTCTCAACTGCAACAGCGATATTGCTGTGCACTGTTCTGGTAAGAGTTCCCTGCGGACCCTTTACGGTAACAGTGCTGCCGTCGATTGCAACATCAACGCCTGCAGGAATTGCGATTGGCAACTTACCTATACGTGACATTCTAACAGCACCTCCCCTTACCAAACGAATGCAAGAACTTCACCGCCGACGTTAGCCTTGCGTGCGTCCTTGTCTGTCATAACGCCCTTGGACGTAGATACGATTGCGATACCGAGACCCTTCATGACCTTCGGCATATCCTCGCAGCCTGAATAAATACGTAAGCCGGGCTTTGAAACTCTGCGTAAACCTGTGATGGCTGCGGTCTTGTTCTGACCGTACTTGAGGGTAATTTCAATCATACCCTGCTTGCCGTCATCCTCAACCTTGAAGCCTTTGATATAACCTTCATCAACAAGAATCTGAGCAATTGCCTTCTTCATGTTAGATGCCGGAATTTTGACAGAATCATGTTTTGCAGAACTTGCGTTGCGAATTCTGGTCAACATATCTGCGATTGCGTCTGTAGTTTGCATACCGTCAACCTCCTTAATGCAATTACTCTAATTACCAACTTGCCTTCTTAACTCCGGGGATCTGACCTGCGTGAGCAAGCTCCCTGAAGCAGATACGGCAAACGCCGTACTTACGAAGATATGCATGTGGTCTGCCACAGATCTTACATCTGTTGTATGCTCTTGATGAATACTTTGCAGTTCTGGCCTGCTTAACCTTCATTGATTTCTTAGCCACAATTATACCTCCTTATTTCTCGAACGGAGCACCCATAAGCGTAAGCAGCTCACGAGCCTCTTCGTCTGTTTTTGCCGTGGTTACGAAGCAAATGTCCATACCGCGAACCTTGTCAACCTTATCATAATCGATTTCCGGGAAGATGAGCTGCTCCTTGATACCCATGGAGTAGTTTCCGCGTCCATCGAATGAGTTGGGGTTGATACCTCTGAAGTCACGAACACGGGGGAGAGCGAGATTGAAGAATCTGTCGAGGAATTCATACATTCTGTCGCCTCTGAGTGTGACCTTAACTCCGATTGTCATACCTTCACGGAGCTTGAAGTTAGCAACTGACTTCTTAGCCTTGCAGAGAACAGGCTTCTGACCTGTAATCTGGCTAAGGTCGCTTACGATAGCGTCAACAACCTTCGGGTTATCTCTTGCTTCGCCGCAAGCTACGTTGATAACGATCTTATCAAGCTTAGGGATCTGCATGACACTCTTGTATTCAAACTTTTTCATCAAAGCCGGTGCGGCTTCGTTAACATAGGTTTCTTTTAACCTTGCTGCCATTGTCATGTACCTCCCTTAATTAAAATTCAGCGTTGCACTTTTTGCAAATACGCTTCTTGTCCTTGTCGCCCTTAGTCTTAACTGCGTGACCAACTCTTGTGGCTCTGCCGCACTTCGGGCAAACAAGCTGAACCTTATCGGCATAGAGTGCGCTCTCAGCCTTAACAAGGCCTCCCTGCTCACCCATCTGCTTCGGCTTAACATGCTTTGTTACGATGTTAACGCCTTCAACGATAACCTTACCCTCTGAAGGAGCAACCTGGAGAACCTTACCCTTGGCTCCGCGGTACTTACCGTTGATTACGACGACCTGATCGCCGGTCTTAACGTGTACTTTATTACTCATAGTTGCACCCCCTGATTAAAGCACTTCGGGAGCAAGTGAAAGGATCTTCATGAAATCGTGGTCACGAAGCTCTCTTGCAACAGGTCCGAAAATACGTGTGCCCTTTGGGTTTTTGTCTTCTCTGATGATGACAGCAGCATTCTCGTCAAAACGAATATATGTGCCATCGTTGCGGCGTACACCGCTTGCAGTACGAACAACTACTGCCTTTACAACCTCGCCCTTCTTTACGACGCCGCCGGGTGTTGCTTTTTTAACAGAAGCAACGATAACGTCGCCGATGTTGGCGTATCTTCTGCCGGTACCACCGAGAACTCGGATACATCTGATCTCCTTCGCTCCGGTGTTGTCGGCAACTTTGAGGTTACTTTCTTGCTGTATCACAGTTTTTGCCTCCTTACACCTGTGCCAATTATTTGGCTTTCTCGATAATCTCGACTACACGCCATCTCTTGTCCTTTGAAAGAGGACGTGTTTCCATAATCAATACCTTGTCGCCTACGCCGCACTCATTGTTCTCATCGTGAGCCTTGAACTTAATAGTACGGTTAACGATCTTCTTATAAAGCGGATGCTTTATCTTATCCTTAACAGTAACAACAACGGTCTTGTCCATCTTGTCACTGCTGACAACGCCTACGCGTGTCTTTCTGAGGTTTCTTTCGCTCATAACAGTTAACCTCCCTTTCCTTACGACTCAGCGCCGTGGAGCTCAATATCGCGCTGAACAGTCTTTATTCTTGCGATATCCTTCTTGACGGCGTTAATACGCATTGGGTTGTCGAGCTGGTTAATGGCCTGCTGGAAACGAAGCTTGAAAAGCTCATCCTTGAGATCGTGAAGCTTGCTGTCAAGCTCTGCAGCCGACATTTTTCTGATTTCACTTGCTTTCATTACTGCTCACCACCCGTTTCTTCTTTAGTAACAAACTTGCATTTGATAGGGAGCTTGTTAGCTGCAAGACGAAGAGCCTCGCGAGCTGTGTCCTCATCAACACCTGCAATTTCAAACATAACTCTGCCCGGCTTAACAACTGCAACCCAGTATTCAGGTGATCCTTTACCTGAACCCATTCGGGTCTCAGCCGGCTTCTCTGTGATCGGCTTATCCGGGAAAATCTTGATCCAAACCTGACCGTTACGCTTGATGTAACGAGTCATAGCAATACGAGCTGCCTCGATCTGGTTTGAAGTGATCCATGCCGGTTCGAGAGCCTGAAGTCCATATTCACCGTTGGTAACCTTGTTACCACGTGTTGCCTTACCCTTCAGACGACCTCTCTGAACTCGACGGTATTTAACTCTCTTAGGTAAAAGCATTATTTAGCTCCCTCCTTACGGCGTGATCTACGATGATTGTTGTTAGCCTCATGAAGGATTTCGCCCTTGTAAAGCCAAACCTTAACACCGATACGACCGTAGGTTGTCTTTGCCTCTGCAAAGCCGTAGTCGATGTCGGCACGGATTGTCTGAAGGGGAATTGTACCCTCATGATAGGTCTCGGAACGAGCAATTTCAGCTCCGCCGAGACGACCTGAACACTGAATCTTGATACCCTTTGCACCGAGCTTCATAGTGCGTCCGATGCACTGCTTCATAGCACGGCGGAAGGATATACGTCTTTCAAGCTGAGCTGCAATGTTCTCAGCAACAAGCTGTGCGTCGAGGTCAGGCTGCTTGATCTCAATGATGTTGATCGAAACTTCCTTGTCGCCGCCGAGCTTTTTCTTACAAACTTCCTTGAGCTTCTCGATTTCCGAGCCGCCGCGACCGATTACCATGCCGGGCTTTGCGCAATGAATGTTGATATAAACACGCTTTGCGTCACGCTCAATCTCAACCTTAGGTACACCTGCAGGAGCGAGTGTAGCAAGAAGGTATTCACGAAGATTATAATCCTCAACAAGAGTATCGCCGAAAGAATTCTTACCGGCATACCAGCGGGATTCCCAATTCTTAATAACACCGATTCTAAGACCGGTAGGATTTATTTTCTGGCCCATATGTTTACCTCCTCCTCGCTTATTCTGCTTCTCTGAGCACCAATGTGATGTGAGAAGTCTTTTTGTTTATTCTGTATGCACGTCCCTGAGCTCTGGGTCTGATTCTCTTGAGAGTCGGTCCCTGACCTACGAAGCACTCTGCAACGTAGAGAGCGGAAACGTCCATATCCTTGTTTTCAGCGTTTGCCATAGCAGACTTGAGCAGCTTGGCAAGCGGTTCACACGCAGCCTTCGGCGTGTGTTTAAGGATAGCCATTGCCTGGTCGCAAGGCTTATTTCTGATAAGGTCAAGCACAATCTGAACCTTTCTCGGTGCTATACGCACGTAGGTTGCTTTTGCTGTTGCTTCCATGAATACACACTCCTTTCGGCTAATTATTTACCGTTATTTGTTGTCTTTGAACCTGCATGACCTCTGAAGGTTCTTGTAGGTGCAAATTCGCCCAACTTATGACCAACCATATCCTCCGTAACATATACGGGAACGTGTTTGCGTCCGTCATGAACTGCAAATGTGTGGCCGACAAAGTCAGGGAAGATCGTGGAGCTGCGGCTCCATGTCTTGAGAACTATTTTTTCGCCCTTCTCGTTCATTGCCTGTACTCTTTCGAGCAACTTAGGCTGCACGAAGGGGCCTTTCTTTATACTTCTGCCCATAATCTTTATCTCCTTTCTGATTATTTGCCGTTACGACGTCTTACGATCATCTTGTTGGAAGCCTTCTTCTTGTTACGGGTCTTAAGACCGAGAGCAGGCTTGCCCCAAGGTGTAACAGGACCGGGACGACCGATGGGGGACTTACCCTCACCACCACCGTGGGGGTGATCATTCGGGTTCATGACAGAACCGCGGACTGTGGGTCTCCAACCCATATGACGTTTTCTACCTGCGTTACCGATCTTTACGTTTTCGTGGTCAAGGTTACCAACCTGACCAACGGTTGCCATACAATTGATGGAAACCTTACGAAGCTCGCCCGAGGGAAGTCTGAGGAGCGCATAATCGCCCTCCTTAGCCATAAGCTGTGCTGCGTTACCTGCTGCTCTTGCAAGCTGACCGCCGCGACCCGGATAAAGCTCAACATTGTGGATAAAGGTACCTGTGGGAATATTTACGAGCGGCAGTGCATTGCCCGGCTTGATATCAGCGTTGGGACCTGCCATAACCTTGTCACCGATCTTGAGACCTGCGGGAGCAAGGATGTAGCTCTTTTCGCCATCCTCATACTTGATGAGAGCGATGTGAGCTGAACGGTTCGGATCGTACTCAAGGGTGAGCACCTCTGCGGAAACATCAAACTTTGAACGCTTGAAGTCGATTACACGGTACTTTCTGCGGTTTGCGCCACCGCGGTGACGTACTGTAATGCGACCGTAGTTGTTGCGACCCGATTTATTCTTGAGCGGCTCAAGGAGGCTTCTTTCGGGAGCAACCTTTGAAAGCTCTGAATAATCTGTAACCGACATATTTCTACGTGAATTTGAAGTCGGCTTGTAGACTTTGATCGACATTTGATTCACACTCCTTATAAGTGGCTTCGCGGAGTATGTCGAACTCCATACATTACCACCGGAATTTAACGGTTATTTTCTGATGATGCGGATTACATCATGCCATCGAAAAACTCGATGGTCTTGGAATCCTCTGTGAGAGTAACAATTGCCTTTTTCCACGCTGCGGTGAAGCCCTGAGACATACCCTGTCTGCGAAGCTTGCCAAGGCAGTTGATTGTGTTGACCTTAGCAACCTTAACGCCGAAAAGCTCCTCGACTGCTGCTGCGATCTCAATCTTGTTTGCGCTCTTGGCAACCGAGAAGGTGTACTTCTTTTCGGATGTGCCGAGCATACTCTCTTCAGTGATAATCGGACGGAGGATTATGTCCTGTGCTGCTTTACTCATGCATATACCTCCTCAATCTTAGCGATGCCGTCCTTGAGAACGAGCATTGTATCGCAATTAAGAATGTCGTAAACATTCAATGTGTTAACTGTTGAAACCTTAACACCGGCGATGTTTCTTGCACTTCTGTAGATAACATCATTATTTTCGGGAAGAACAAGGAGAACCTTCTTGCCTGTTTCAAGAGCGGAAAGAACCTTAACAACTTCCTTTGTCTTAATTGTGTCAAGCTTTAATGAGTCAAGAACTACAAGCTCCTCTGCTGCAACCTTTGAAGAAAAAGCAGACTTCATAGCAAGTCTTCTTACCTTCTTGTTGATTGAGAAGCCATACTCTCTCGGCTTAGGGCCGTGAGCGATACCGCCGTGTGTCCACTGGGGAGCTCTTGTTGAGCCCTGACGAGCACGACCGGTGCCCTTCTGCTTCCACGGCTTTTTACCGCCGCCGCTTACCTCTGAGCGTGTACGGGTTGACTGTGTGCCCTGACGCTGATTTGCCAAATAGTTTACTACACAAAGGTGCATAGCATAAGAATTCGGCTCGATTCCGAAAACAGACTCTGCAAGAGCAAGATCGGAAACCTTTTTACCGTTCATATCGAATACTGATACATTAGGCATACTTTAACACTCCTTCCGTTACGCTTTCTTGGCATCGGCGATAACAACGATTCCGCCCTTGGGACCAGGAATGGCACCCTTAACGGCGATGAGGTTGTTCTCAACGTCAACCTTGGCAATAGTTAAATTCTGAACTGTGGTGCGGTCAACACCGTAGTGACCTGCAAGCTTCTTTCCCTTGTAAACACGGGAAGGAGTTGAACAGGCACCCAATGAACCTGCGTGTCTTGCAACAGGACCGGTACCGTGTGATTCTCTGAGTCTTGCAAAATTCCAACGCTTGATGGAGCCTGCTGTACCGTGACCCTTGCTTGTGCCGATTACATCAACCTTATCACCGGTTGCGAATACATCGGCCTTGAGGATGTCGCCAACATTGACATCTGCAATGCTTTCAAGACGGAACTCCTTGAGTACCTTCTTGGGAGCAACACCGTTTTTGTCGAAGTGACCCTTCATAGGCTTGTTTACACGCTGAGCCTTGACGTCACCGAAGCCAACCTGAACAGCCTCATAGCCGTCATTTTCGATTGTCTTCTTCTGTGTGATAACACACGGACCTGCTTCAACGACAGTTACGGGGATTACGTTACCCTTTTCGTCGAAGATTTGTGTCATACCGATTTTCTTTCCGATAAGACCCTTTTTCATATAGATTTTCCTCCTTATAGGTTATTGGTTGGCAATTTGCCAACTTGACCTGTTGACGTGGGATTAGAGCTTAATCTCAATCTCAACGCCGGCAGGAAGCTCAAGACCTCTCAAAGCGTCAACGGTCTTGCCGGACGGTCTGATAATGTCGATAAGCCTTTTGTGTGTACGCTGTTCAAACTGCTCTCTGGAGTCCTTGTACTTGTGAACAGCACGAAGGATTGTAACAACCTCTTTCTCTGTCGGAAGGGGAACGGGACCCGAAACCTGAGCGCCTGTACGCTTTGCGGTCTCAACGATCTTCTCCGCTGCCTTGTCAACAAGATTGTGGTCATAGCCCTTCAATCTGATTCTGATTTTTCCCTTTACTGCCATGATTCTGCCTCCTTAAAAGTTTGGCGGGCAACGCTTAAAACCTATTTTGCAACGTGTCCGGGTGTTTCCACCCGCTGCATTTAAAAACCGGAAATGGGTTAGTTTCCGGGAAAGTGCATTTAATAAAAGGTCTTAAACGCACATACATACACAGATTCGCTAAGGGATAGCGAACCCGCTATGTAGGTTATTAAATCGCCCGGTTTTAAATCGGACATACTCCGCGAGAATTCCCGACTTCTACGAGCCGCCACCTCTCACATCTACGCATATCTACGCACTAAACTACATAATAATATAGCATGCTTTAGTATTATACTGTATAGCAAAGCAAAAGTCAAGCTTTTTTTGAATTTATTTTTAAAAAAGTTTTTGCCCGAAAGCACGCAATATCAAGGCTTTCGGGTTATCTGTTTGCATCTATTTGCTTAATCCCCTATTTGCCGTTTTGCACAAAGCCGATGTCAATATATTGTATTTTATGCCGATTGACAAAGTTCTCTGTGCCTACGCTTTTCAGGAGCGGAACAACATTATGCCTCCACTTTCATGGGAGGTTGCAAAAATCTTTGTTTTTTGCCGGAGGGATTGTAATGTAATCAAAATCTTCTGCGTAAACCCACGGCAACACACTTGCTAAGCCTCCCCTTGATTTTTCAAGAGGAGGCTTGTTAATCACATATTTAATTGAGCGATATCAGTCTGAAACAGGACTATTGTTTATCTTCTTCCTCATCCTTTTTGCTCGGCCAAATATTCTCACAATAGCAGTCACCGGAGAGCCACTTTTCTTCCTCACGGCTGTTTGTAAATACAACCTGCTCCCCCTCCTCAGTCAGAACGAACTTTATTCCGTCGGTGACCTTTTGTGAGTTGTCGCTGACCACGGTTTTCACGTTTTTCAAATCGTATCGCCATGACCACTCTTGAATTTCGGTTACAGTGTATTCGCCAACAGGAAGATTGTTAATTGTTATTGAATCTCTACCGACTATAATAACCTCAATCGTTTTTCCGGTTGAATCGGTAACTCTGAAAATTGTGCTTTGATCCTTAACCTTGCTGTCGGAAATACTACCGTAATCCTTTGTGATTGTCAAACCTGCATTTGTTACGGCGTTTGTGTACACTATCTTCATACCGGGAACAACGGTTATTTTGTATGAACCATCCGCCTGAAGTGTTTCGGCATTTGTCAGCAGTCTGTCGTTTTTATCGTAAATTTTAATCCTTGCGTTATAATCCTCATTCGGATTTTCACGAATGGTGAGCACTGAGCCAACTTTTACATTCGTAAACGCCCTTGACCTGCTGTTACTGAGCTGATAGCTTTCCGAGGTGTCGGAGCAATTCATCTGCAAATAGTTTCCGTCAGCGTTGGAATATTGGTAATTCGTCATAACCGTTGCAGAGGTCGAAAAGTCAAACGGCATATTTACATCAGCATTTTTTCCGACAACATATTTAGTGACAGTCACAGATGTCGGAACATCAACATATGGCGTTTTAAAGCCATTAAATTTTACATTTTCATAATAGATACCCGAATCATTTTCAACATTCGTCGCAAGCTTATTGCCACCAAAATTGGTTTCCGAGGTATCAATCGCAATTTCGACTATCAGCTTATTGCCGTAAAAATCATTATTTTCGCCACGTCCTTGTTGAGTAACGTAATTATCGGTATAGTTGAAATTTGTTACCTTGACAACATTGTATCTACCGGCGGAATCCTTTTCAATGAGAACCGTCGCATCGTTAAACGCAACCTTTTCTCCGAAGGTTTTTCCGTTATAAGGTGACGTGTAAACCTTTATGTATTTGTTGATAATGTCGTCAACACTTGCTCCGGCTTTGAGTTTATCTGTTAAAGGCTTCGGCAGGGTAAAATCGCCTGATATAGTATCCTGCAAAATAGTTTTCTTGGTAAGCTGAACATTTGCGCCGCCGAGATCCGCAACAACATTATTGAAAATACTGAGGAACTCATTCACCAATGACGCAGCATTTTTTGCGGTTTTTGAATACTGCGGCTTTGCGATTGCACTGCCCGATTTGATTGTGGAATCGTCACCTATTGTTGCCGTTGCATTGGGGTAATCCGATGAGGAATATGTCAGAAATGAACGTTCTGCCTCGGAGAGGGTAGATGTACAAACGGTATAAATTTTCGCACCGGTCGCCTTAACCTCCGCCGCCTTTGCAACAACGTCGGCTTGCTTCGGTCCCGACGGCTCACCGTCGGTAAACAGAACAACTACCTTTTCACGAACATTTTCGGAAAGGTCGGTATCAACCTTTGTCGCATTTTTTATTATTCCCAATGCCATATCCAAGCCTATGTTTTGATAGGTTTGGTAGTAATCGGTTTTCACTGCATTCAGCGAAGCAAAAACACCTTCATAATTATTTTGAATACTCATCAGTGCCGACGCATACTGCTCATCGGTTACGGTGCTCTCATTGTAAAGTCTTACGGGGTCATTGAACCAATTTTTATATCCTCGATAGCTGTTGTACGGGATAAGTTTTCCGTCAATATAAATGCCCGAACCGAACGGATCGGATGGATTGTCACCATCCAAGCTACTATTACCGCTCGAAAAGCCCGTTACTGCCAAGCGGTGATCCGCACCTGAATTTTTCATCGACGCCGCAAAAGAGGTTATCGAATCATACAAAGCACCCGTCTGCGACAGATAATAATAGAAATGAGAATCACCTATTTCCGAATCGGCATATTTAACTTCATTGTTAATGTATGTACGGTTATGAAAACTATCCGTTGACGGACAAGCCGTTAGACGAACTCTGTGAAAATGCCACGGCTTACCCTCGGAATCATTTTCAACGTACTGAACAATAAACCAGTCATGGGTTTTGCATTTCTCGGTATGCTTACTGTGACCTTCAGTGCAGTAAGCCGAACCACCCGAACGTGACTGTGCAACAAGATACCCGAGCTGTGCCAACTTCTTTTTGAAGGTAAGACCTGCCATATCGGTTTCCGTGCTGTTAAAAGAAGCTTTAAGGTCTTTGGCGCCTGTAACCAAGCCCGATTGACCGATATCCATCGCATATCGGGTCAGGTTCGGTGTGCTGCCGGTATACAAGGTTTTGTTGTCCAAGCCTTTTTCCAAGCCCATAGGGGCATACATTGAAGCCGACTGGTCGAGCACCAAAATCAAATCAAGCGGCTGAACATAATCGATCGTTTCGCCCGTGATATAGCTTTCAAGCGAAAGAAGATAATCACTTACGCCGTCCTCGCCCTTTTTAACATTTTTGTAGGTATAAATTTCGCCTGTGTCGCCCATGGTTGAGAATTGTCCGTCATCGGTTTCGGAAAGCGGTTGAACATCCGTAAAGCCAAAATCCTCATACAAACTGTTTTGAAGCTCCGAAAATTGACGGTCGATTTTATTCATCTGTTTTCCGGTGACAATGGTTTTATCACAATTAAATGCCTTGCTGTAGGTAGTCATCATTTCGGAATAAAATTGTGTACAGCTATCCTCGGTCACGCTGTCATATTCCTCGGAAAGAGTGGCAAATTCCTCATCAATCACTGCTGCAATATCTTTGCCGTCCTCAATCAGCTTAACAAGCGCATCATAGGTCGTATAAACATAAGCCTGCATCATATTCAAAATATCCGTGCGTGTTGCCTCATCATAGCTTTCCCACACGGAGTAAATTTCAGCGGCGGTTTTGCCGGTGAAAAGAGTTCGGATATACTGCTTACGGGGACAGCTATCGGCGTGATTTGCAAGGTTTTCGGGAGCAGTCTCGCCGCAGGTGCAGTCCGTGGTGTCGCCTTGCGCTTCATTGCTTGCCGTGCTACCGAGCAAGCCGATGCTCTCGGCGGTTGCATATACACCCATAGTAAATGTTACAAACATAATTATACAGAAAAAAGCCGCTGTTATTCTCTTTGTGTTTGAAAAAGTCATATACTCACACCTTTCTTTATTAAAGTCACTGCAAAGTGACTTAGAATTTTAAAATGAGAAATCATGGTGAAAAACAATGTATTTTTTTAAAAAAAAGACAAGCATCTCAACAAGCTCTGTATGCACAACCAAACCTTTTCACAGTCTTTTCTCTTCCTGAAATTATAACTCTTTTGAGTAGTATTGTCAATACATATATGTACTATTTTATAACTCAGTTTAGTAGTAAAATCAACTCAAAGGAGGATAGCAATATGGATGCAAAAGAAAAGATTAAGCAAATTATGAAAAACAAAAACATTTCCGAATACCGTTTAGCCAAGCTCAGTGGTCTTTCACAAAGCACCATATCAAACATTTTTGTTCGCAACACAGCTCCGACCCTCCCAACGATAGAAGCAATCTGCAACGGTTTAGGCATCACAATGTCACAATTTTTTGCTGAGGACAGCGAAAGCGGCGTTTTCCTGAGCGACGAGCAAAAAGAAATGTTCGATGTATGGAGCACACTGACAGCCGAGCAAAAGGAAATCATCCGCAGTCTGATAAACGTCTTTAATAAATAAAAACGCACCGCATCGGAAATCAATCTGACGCGGTGTTACTGTTTATAAAATTTTGATGGAGGGAAATCACCGCACAACCACGGTGACAATGCCGGTTACCTCGCCCTGAAGCTCACCGTTCAAGTACGCCTGTGCGGAATAGGAGCAGTTATATTCACCCGGTGCAACCGCCACGGACAGCTTATCCTTTTCAAGATACTGCCCCGGTGCAATAAGCGGCGACGTGTAAATCATTTCGCCGTCATCCTTGCAGATGACAAATCTTATATCGTATTCACAGCTCTCGGGATTTTCAAGCATAACACTTCCCCGAGCATATCTATCCTCAAAAATAATTCGCTTGTTTATCAAATAGCGAAGCTCGCCCTGCGGAACCTCGGTTATGTGAACATCCTCGGTCAAGCCAGGCAGTAAGCCGTCACATACCTTTCCGCTCGGAGTGAGCAGAAGTCTCATCGGCGGTACGGCTGCAAAAAGAATCGCAGCCAAAATCAACACCGACAATACCGACACTGCCGAAATCACTATTCTTTTTTTTGCAATTTTATTTGTCGCCATTATAATCCACACCAACCGCAAGCTTAATTTCTGCGTACCGTGTGCCGAGCTTTTCGCCGCTCTCGGCATCATAGGCATTGACCGCAACCTTGACATCGTGAACACCGTAGCTCAGCTCATCAAAAAGCTTGACCCTGTTTATCTCCTTGCCGGGTTCAACTCCCTGCGAACGGTAAAGCACATTGTCCTCGCCGTCATATATCGTCGCAACAATAACCGCCTTGTTCGCTTCGGGATTGCCAAAGCAAAGAGAGTCCGTTGAAAAATCATCGTCGATTTCAACAATCGAATTGATATAAAAATCAAAGCTGCGGCTGCCCCTTGATTTCAGGGAGTCGATAAAGATTTTCTGCTGTTGAGCATTGAAGGCACTTTCGACCGCAACCGTGTCGCTCTCCAGTCTGCCGTCATATTCCGCCGTGCGAATCGACTGCGGAACATTCATAAAAACAGAGCCGAGGAAAGAAACAATTCCAAAAGCAAGAAGTGCCAGTGGCAAAATTATACAAGCAAAAATTCTGAAATAGTTGAAGGAACTAAAAAATTCTCTGCTTGTGTAATACCTCAACCTTTGAACAAAGCTTTTTCTTTTGCTCTTTCTTTTTTGCTTTGCCGTAGATTTTTTGTTGCTTTTTTCTTCAAGACGAGCCGCCTTTTCGCCGGCTTTTTTTCGTTGCTTGCGAATTTCCTCGCTTCGTTTTTCCCTTTGCCTTTGCTGCTTTTCTTTTTCCGCAAGCACACGCCTTGCATCCTTTTCGGACGGAACACGCTTTTGCTGCGTTTTATTCTTTTTGTTAGAATTATTTTTGCCTGCGACAGTTTTACCTGCCGCAGGCTTTGCTTTCTTGTTAGACATAGAAATCAACCTTCATCATTTCCATGGTAATTTTTCGATATTCCAAATCTGCGGATAGCGGTTAAACTGAACGGCATCAACCTCAATGAGAGCCCTCACCGTCACGCCGTCCTCAAATGCGGAAGCATCAAAGCTCTTTTCATCAAAGCCGTCAATAAGCTTAACCGAGGTCTCGCTCATTTTGCCCGAAAGATCCTCGCCACGATAGTAAACGCAGTAATCCTCGCTTCGATTATCGTACCAAGCCTCATCGAAGCTGTACGGGAGCTGAACCGTATACTGTGAAACCGTTCCATCGGCAAGTGCCCACTCAAAAACCGTCTTAACTCTCAGACAGCATTTGCTTCCGCTACGGTTAACGGTTACGCGGAGCTTGCCGATATAATTTTCGGCAGAGGGATCAAGGCTGAGCAAATAAAGTCCGTCGCTGTCCTTGTATTTTTCGGCGCCTATGCTTGAGCCGTTACCGGCAAAGCTTACGTCAGCAGAAGCATTGATGCCCGAAATCGAATATTTCTGTGACATGGAGGACTGAGTGACGAACCACGCCAAGGAGCTGCCGACAACGGCAATAACAGCTATAATCGCAACTATGGCAACCATGGCTTTTCTGCTTATTTTTTTTGACATTTCCGTCACCTCTGTTTCTTAATGCTTTTTAACCCTCGGTATAATGAGAAGCCGTGAAAGTAATTTTCGCACTGTAATTATCAAGTGTTTTTCCTGCCGAAAGCTGCTCGCTCACATCATCATATTCAACCCAGCTTGCAACCTTGACTGTTTTGGTTTCGTTTGCGGCAAGAATAAAGAATTGTGAATTGTTATAAGCCTCCAAGGTGTTCTTATCGAGACTTGAAAGAGTGGTCTTTATGGTTTCCTTTACGCTGCCGTTAACAAGCATATCCTCTGTGTAAACGAACCATCGAAGACCCTTTGCCTCTGTTTCGGGCTTGATTTCGGCAGTGACCTTTGCGGAAATGTTTCCCGAATTGGTCAGCTTAACCGTGTCAATATGAATTGCCTCGTCGAAAAGTGTTTCGTTTTCATCCGCAAGCTTTGTTGCGGCATTAAAGGTTATATCACTTTCCAGTACAAATGCGGTATCAACAGAAAGCTCGGCAAAGAAAAAACGATCGCCGCTGTCAATTACGCCGCTGTCATAGAACCAAGCGGAGGTCTGCGACATCATTGAAAAATATCCGACGGAAAGCACAAGCATTACCGCCATAACCGAAGCCAAAATTCTTTTTGTTTTATTCATCACCGACACCTCCGTTTTTCTTCTTTTTATTTAACGCCGAAATCACAGTATTGACCGTTATCAGCAAAATTGCAATAATTGCAATTATAATCAAAACTTTTGTTTGACCCGAACCGTTGAAAAGGATTGAAAAATACCCAAGCAACGGAACACTGTACCACATTTTTCCCACAACACGCTCCATAGGTGTATCCATCGGATCATTTTCGGGGTTATGGTCACCCTTTGTCGTTATGGTTTGTGCTTCGCTGTTTACGGAAACAACTCTGTGTGTAAAATAGTTTTGGTTGTTTTTCATTTTTACCGTAACAACGTCACCGCTTTTTATTTCCCGATTATCAATCGGCTTAACAAAAACTACATCGCCTCGGTTTAAGGTTTGTGCCATACTGTCCGAGGTTACCGCATAGCCTACCGCACCGTTGGCAGCATTGAAAACAACAAAGCCTATCACAATAACCGTGATTATCGCAAGAGCATTGAAAACTATGTTTCCGATTTTGAGCTTCGGCGCATTTTTTTTCATACGGTCGCTCCCGAAAGCTGATAATTATCAATACTGCTCCAAGTAACATTGTCTGCCTGCTTTGATTCAAAGCTGACCTTTATGTTGACGGGCTGACCGGAATATGCTCTTGAAATATTCTCATTATATACAATGCTTGAAATTACGTTTACGGCAGAAACCTCGGGAGTGATTGCCGGAACGGAATCAACACTGTTCAAGGTGTCCGTCGTATAGCCGTTGCCCATATAATAGAAATAACAAGCACCGCTTGCATTAACGCTCTTTGCCCATTTGTTTTCGGCAAAGGTCACGGTAATATCGTCATTGACACCGGAATAAAGCTTCTGCTCCGCCTTGCCCGATGCATAGCTTGTGTATTCAACGGAAACTCTGAGCTGAACATCTGTTGTTGAATTATTATTAATTCGGAGCATTGCCTCCTGTCCGTCGAGGCTGATAAGGTTATCGCCCGGCATAATTACGGCAATATCGTCGCTCTCCAAATCGGTGAGGCTTGCGGACTGTAGAGTGCTGATAACGGAGACGGATATGCTTTGCTGTTTTTCGAGAGTTGTAACAAACCATGCATACGATGTTCCGCAATTCATAAGTCCAACCAAAACCGCGAGAGACGCAACCATGGCAATTATTCTCTTACTCATATGCCTTCTTCCTTTCTGCCCTGTACAGCTCAATTTCAATTGCCGCCCATGCTATATAAATCAAAGCAATTGCAATTTTAACGGCGGTGTGCTGCAAAAGCTTAACAAATTTGCCTACATACGGAATCACCGCAACAACCTTACCCTGTGCATACTCCGCCGAGGTTTTACCGATATCGTTTTTATTATTTGCATCGCCCTTTGTGGTGAAGCTTTTGTTTTCGGTATCTATTTCAACAATTCGGTGAGTAAAGCTTCTTTCGGAAACAGGGTCGGTAAAGGTGACAACATCACCGACACGGTAATCCTCAAAATGTGTATATCTTTTTACATAAATCAGACTGTTGGTTTTAATTGATGGGGACATACTTCCCGTTTCGACAACAAGCATATCCATCTTTGTTATTTTCGGAACATAAACCATTCCAACCGCAACTATGGAGATGCAAATTATAATTGCCGTAAAAAGTATACTAATTTTTTGCTTGCGAAGATTCTTCATCTTCTTCATCCTTTTGATTTGCGAATTTGTATTCTGCAATAAGCTTGGCCAGGTTCACCGCTTCACCCAAGGTGATAAAAATTAACGGTAAAACAAGAAAAAGCAAAATCACCGTTGGATTTCTCAAAACGTCGAGTGCTGAACCGCCGACCGTTCCGATATTGAAAACGACCTTGCCGATAATATCTCTTTCATAGACCGATGCCGAGTCAGCAAGGTTATTCGCATCGCCCTTTGTACGAAAAATTCTTTCTCCGCTTTCGCTTTCGATTATGCCGATTATTCTGTGCGTATTAACCTCATTTGAGATTGACGTATCATTTGAATAAAATGATATAACATCATTCACGCCGAGCTCATCGGGATCGGTACGGTGAGTAATCACAACGCCGCCGACGGATATTTCCGGCTCCATGCTCCCCGACTGAACCTGAAGGACACTGAAACCGAAAACGCTCGGAACCTTGCCTGCCGAAGCATTGAGCACGGAAATGAAAACTATCAATCCGAAAATGAAGATGACCGCAGAAAAAGCAGCCATAGCCCTTGAAAAAATGCGTCCTGCTTTTTTCATGGCATTATGAAACGGGCTGTACGTTTATCTGCAGCTTGCCGAGCGATGAGGACATTCCCTGAATAGTAGAAGGGCTGTCTGCCGCAAGTCCGATTTCGTAATATATGAGAAAAACGTCATTGACTCCCGCTTGATGAGCCTCAAGGGACCTACCCTCAAAAATTATACCGTTCAGACACTCGGAAAGTCGCATATATTCGGAGCCGAACAGCTTCTCTCCGTCCGTAAATGAAATTTTTCCATCCTTGTCGGTCTGCTTGACTGCCTTATATACGGTATATTTCACCTGCACGGAATTTTTAAGGTCGGCATTCATATTTGACGGAAGATTATCTATCGACATACCGAGCTTTAACGGTTCATCGGTAGTGGTTGTCATAATAAGCTTATACTTTTGGAAGGAGCCGGAAACCCAGTCCTTCAGCTCCATATTGCCATCAAGACGTGAATAATTATCGTAGTCATCGGCAACATAGTACATAACACTTGCATAGGTGGGATTGTTTACCGTTCCCACAATTGACGGTACCAAATTCTCACTCGGACTGGTGAACCACGCAAAGGAAACAGCAATCAGAGTGAGGGCTGATGCCAATGCTAATATTAAGTTTTTATAAAAGCCTAATCTTTTTTTCATTGTAACATCAACCCTTTATTTACCAATAACGCTCCAAACCGATCTGAGACCCCACGCAGTTTCCGTTTCGCTGATTTCAAATGAAAGGCTTACGGATTTCGCCTTGTCTGCTTTGATAAGAACGCCCTCGTTCTTTACGCTTGAAGCTTCGAGCTCATTGCCCTGCTCATCTACCGCCTTAACGGTAAATGTGTAGCCCTCGGGAAGCTCCAAATCGGCATAAATTTCACCATCGCTGATGTTCACCTTGCCGAGCATACCCGAAGGTGTGCCGAGCCTTGTGAATGAGCTGAAGGAGCTTGCGCCGCTTTCACTCTTGCTCTTTAGAAGAACACCGATCAGCTTGCCTTCAAGCTTGCCGCTGAGATCAATTGCGGTGTAGCTGACCTCGGTTGAATTTTCCTTTGCGGGATCTGCGTACCTTGCAACAAGGTTATCACAATCGCCGAAATCGCTGTTTTTCATCAGCGTGATAACGAGCTCGCCGTCTCTTTCAACGCTGACGGCGTTTGAATTAACCTCGGAGGGCAGCTTGATATCGGTGTAGCTTGCCGCCGTACCCGAATTGATACCGGAAACATATCTGACTGGCATTGCCGCAAACGCAACCGCCGTAGCATATTTTGCCGATTTTTCGGTACCTATCAGTGCCGAGGGGATTGAATAGCCGTCGATGTTGATAAAACCGTTAATTGTGCCCTCGCAAAGTGCCGCCGTATCGGACTTATTTATGCCGTTTGATTTGCCCACTGCAACCGCTGTATCGCATTTTGCCGTTCTGCAATCGAAATAGACCTCGCTTGCCGAGGAGCTTTCCGCTAAACGACCTGCGATGTTTGCAGCAGTTTTTGAAGCGGATTTTGTCATATTGGCAAATACACTTCTATGGAGAGCTGTGTATTCCGCCTCACCAACAATTCCGCCCGCATATCCGCCAACGCTGACATACGCCGTGGAAACACAATCGGAAATTGTTGCATTGCTTGATGAGCCGACGATACCGCCGCCTGCCATAAGCTTCTGTCCGCTGACCTTACCTGAGGTCAAGCATCCGCTGATTCTTGTGCCGTTAAATGCACGACCGGCCAAAATACCTGCATCCTGAACCTTGCCCGAAGCATTAACCCGAGCTATAACAACGCAATTCTCAATCACTGCGCCGTCAAGAGCACCGGCAAGAACGCCGAGCTCCGTCCTCTCGGAGGAGGAAACGTCAAAGCCGACTGCGGCAAGGTTCTTTATCGTTCCGCTTACACTCTTAAAGAGTGAAGCACCTGTGAAATCATAGATAGCGTGACCGTTTCCGTCAAGCACACCTGCAAATACCTCCGCACCGACAATACCGCTGAGGTCGATATCGCTTGTAAGTCGATAGTGTGCGTTTTCGAGATCGCCGTTTTGCATCATTACGGCAAATTCATCTGCCGTCGAAACAAGGAAGGGATCCGCCTGCGTACCCGAACCAACGAGCAACGAAGAATAGGAAACCGGAACTGCCAGCTCAAGTCCGTTATTATAGGTGAAAACAAGCTTTGCACCGTTAACGGAACCTCTTGCCGATATTGATGAGCTTTCGTCGTTGAACACCAATACATCGGCAGGGTCGGAGCTTACAGCAGAAAGCTCAAAGCTGTTTCCGCAAAGCTCAAAGGATTTATAGGTACCGTTTCCGGCGGCAAGAACAAGGTCATTGTCACCGAGCACGGTCATTTCGCCGTCAAGAGTGATGAACGATTTTTCCGAGCCGTCAACCACGCACTTAACCGCACAAAGGTCGATTGCCGAATTGTCACCGCCCAAGCCGTTCAGCTCACGGTCACCGAAGATATCGTCGTTCTGATATGATGAATAGTATACATTTGAAATTATTTCAGTATTGAGGAAGGTCTGCTTATCCACAATTCCGATAACCGCCGCAGAGCTTGCACCATTTGCGGTAGCGGCAACAACCGTGTCGGAAATTAACGGTGCTGCCTTTGATGACCTGCCGCCGTTCGCCTTAACCTCTGCGATAACACCGGCTGCCGTTTCATTGGCTGCAACATAACCGCTAATCATACCGTTTGAAAGTACACAATCGCTTGAATCGGATACAGAACCTACCGCACCGCCGGCCAAACGTGCCTCAACCTGAGCATTGAGCTTGAAGCCGTTAATCTCTGCCACAAGCACTGAGCCGACAATGCCACCCGCAACCGCAGCCGAGCTGACATTGACATCATTGACACTGATATCGGACAGCTTTCCGCCGAATACACCGGCAATTCCGCCCGCATACTCAACTGTTGCGGAGGTTGCAAATTTAGATGTGGCAATCGTTGAACCGCATACGTTGATACCATTAACCGTAACATTTTTTGCATAGCCGAGTAATCCGCCGGCAACTCCGCCAAACTGTGCGGAGGTAATGCTTGAATTGTTCACGGTAATATTGCTTACAACAGTATTTCTTGCGTTACCGATTAATGCACCGGCATAGCTTGAGCCTGTTACATTTGCATTGTTGATTATTAAATTGGAAATTACAGCCGAATCCGTCGCTCCGAAAAGACCGCCGAAGGTATTTCCGGAAAGCTTCAAGCCGTTTATCGAATGAACCTTACCGTTGTAAAGTCCCGTAAAGTTACCCATAAACGCTTTTTCGGCACTGCCGATTGTCATAACACCGTTTCCGATATTATAGAAACCGCCGCCAAATTCAAAGTCCTCTGCCTTAAAGGTTATATCCTCGGCAAGAGCAAAATACTTGCCCAGGCTGTCGTAATAAGCTACCGATTCAAGGTCGTATGCATTGTAAACAAGATACGGAGCCTCACTCGTACCGCTACCCTTGAGAGGGGTGCGAACCTCGGACTTGATGCTGAAGTGAACCGGAATTCTGACATCGGCATCACTTTCGGAAACATAATAGCCCACAACTGATATATCCGCAGGATGGCTTGCTTTAAGCACAGCCTTGCTTTCCGACGAGGAAACAACGGAAATTCTGTCCTTCGCCTCGGAAACCCAGCCTGTTTTGCTATCGAAGCTATATCCCTTTACGTTGGGAAGATTGGAAATTGCTATCTCGGTTTCGCCGCCCTTGGAAATAACCTTTACCGAGGGCTCAATCGGTAAGCCGTTCGGCTTATCCAAATCGACAAAATTCGATGCCTCCAAGCCGGTATTCTCTCCAAAAGCAGGTGCATTTCCGAAATACGTGGAAATAACAATGCCCTTAAAGACATCATCCGTTTTCACGGAAGCAAAGCTCTCGTCATCATCAACAGAGCCGAGCACCACGCCGAAGTCTTTGCTTGTGCTCTCAACCTTGAGCTGTGCGGCACAAACCGCATCGGAGATTACGGGAGTATCGGAATAAACCGTGCCGCTGCCCTTAATCAAGCCGATTAAGCCGCCCACTGCGGAGCTGCCGCTCACCGAGCCGAGAATTTTAATATTATTGAATTGAATATTGTTTACAGCCGACGTGTTGGTTCTGCCGAGCAAGCCTGCCACTGCGACAGCATCCACCGAAGCGTTAAGCTTAACCTCGGCCATAGCTTTAATATTTTGTGCAACAAGTGTGCTTTCGCTGCCGTTAATATCACCGATAACACCTGCCGCAATTTTATCGGAAACAATTACGGTGCCACCGTCAACGACGGAATCAGCGATTACCGCCGCACCGCCTACATTATGTACGGCGAGAACACCTGCGGCAACCGAGGTCGCAATAATATCTGAATTTGCAACACCGACATCCTTAACGGAAACTCGACCGTCAGCAACAGTCTTGGCAACAATTGCAGATGCGATACCTGCCTTTACGGTTGTTCCGCTGACAGCGACACCACTGATTGCCGAGGTAAAGCTTGATGCAATGCCGCCTGCCGCAAACAGTGCAGAGCTGTTCATTGCCGAAATCTCGGATTTTTCAACGGTTACGTTACTGATTGTCGCGCTTCCTCTGCCTGCGGAAATGCCCGAAATCTCGGAAACACCGCTGACCTTAACCGCATTGACATCTGCGGATTCAAGTGAGGAGCTACCGTCAATAAGACCGGTAACACCGCCGACATACTCGGCACCGATGAGTGTTGTATTTGAAATTTTAATCTGCTTTGCCGTTGTATTTTCCGCTGCGTAGCCGCACAGAGCGCCGACATAATTTGCCTTTGATGTAACAGTACAGCCGTCAACGGTTATTTCGCTGATACTTGAATTACCCGATTCAACCGAGCCGATCACAGCACCGGCATAAAGCTTGTCGGACGACACCCTGCTGTTGAGAACGGTAACATTTTTGATAACCGTTGAGCCGCTGACCTGACCGGCAAGAACCGCCGAATAAGAGCCCTCGGCATTGATTTTGGCACCGCTGAGAGTGAGATTGATTATCTCTGCACCGTTAAGCGAGGCAAAAAGACCAACCTTTGAGGTTCCGTTAACTGTGAGATTTGTTACGGTGTGTCCATTACCGTCAAGCTTTCCGCTGAACGGAATAAGAGTTCCGCCGATGGGTAAGAAAGAATTTATGACGGACATATCTATATTCGAGCTCATAACAAAGCTTGCATTGTAAAGCTCGGAAATGTTTTCGCTGATATATGCAAGGTCATATGCGGAGGAAACAATGTATCTGCCGGAGCTGTCCTTTTCAAGACCGTTGGAGACATTGATTACTGTGCTCAAGCCCGTTGCCTTGTTGGTAACGGTTATCGGCATACCCTTTACCGTTACAATGCCCGACCTGCGGCTGACATTGAGAATGAGTTTACCGTTTTCAGCCTTGAGGGACGCCATAATGCTTGAAGCATCATAATTAAGAGTATAATCCTTGGCAACCGAAACGGTAAGAGCCGTAATTGAGGGAACATTGAGCTCAAAGCTTCCGCCGTTGCCGACAAAGAAGGCTATTTCACTCTCGCTCAAGCGCCACTCAATAAACTGCGCCTTATCAACAAAGCTGTATTTGTCAAAATCAAGAGCTTTTTGCGAACCCTTGCTTAAATAAACCGAGGAAATCTTGGTGTCCTTTGCCACAATATCGGCAATGAACAAATATGTGCCAACCTCATTTTTGCCGGATGCATAGCAATTTGAAATTGTAACTCCGGTTGCATCAATAGCTCCGAATACACCGGCAACTCCTGCCGCCTTTACCGAGCCGACAATGCTTGCGTTAGCACCGCTGTTTTTGATTGTTGTGCCGTTTCCGCTGATTAAACCGGCAATTGCGCCGAAAGCAGCGCTGCCGTTTTCAACCTTGGCATTGACGGTTACACGGCAATCGTCAAGTGTGCTCTTGCCGCAAACCGAATTAAACATAACGCCCGAAGCAGCCGCTTTTACATTAAATGCCGCTGTTTCGGCAAAGCTGATACCGACACCGGAAACAACCGCATCAATCGCTCTACCGAAAACTGCCGATGAAATATCGGAGCTTACAAGGGTATTGATATTCTTCAAGCCGCCGTAAACCTCGCTGAATACGGGAGCCTTTACCGTTACGCTATGTCCGCAACCGTCAAGACTGCCGATAAAAGCAAATGCGGATGAGCTGACTGAAATGCTTCCGCCAAGCTTTGCATATATGCCGTGCGCATATTTAAGAAGACTGAAATCAGCCGAATTGCTTATTACAAGAGGATTCTTTTCCGTTCCGTTACCCTGCGATTTTTCGGAAACAACCAAAATCGGCAAATTGAAGCTCTGCGAAAGCTTTATTGTGCCGTTACCGACTGTTGACGGAAGTGAAATTTCGGTAGAATATCCGAGCCAACCGACAGAACCGGCGGTAACACCCTTTACGCTTGCCGAAGAACCATCGGCAGAGACAGATATTGCATCACCGTGAGCCTTGAAATCGCCATTGATATTTATGCTTGCCTTGCCCCATGAAGCGGCGAGCTCGGAGAGACTGACAGCCACACTCGTGCCAACCTTAACGGTCTTGAAGCCGAGAGAGACAATATCATTGCTACGCAGGGCACCGTTCGCAAGAGCAAATGCTCTTTGGCTGATTGAGCTTGACCAATAGCTGTCGCCAAGCATATCGGAGCTTGCACCCGAACCGACAAGTCCGTTACTGGAAGCATCACAGCAGAGTGCTACAAGTATATAATTGTTTTTGAATTCAGCACCGTCGAGAGCTGTTGCGGCAAGTCCGCCGACTACGTCACTTGCTTTTCCGCCGACAACATTACCGGAAGCAAAGCTGTTGGATACAGTTCCCGAAACCGCACCGACGATTCCACCGTATACAGCCTTATTGCTATGTGCCGAGGGGATGAAGCAACCGATGTTGAGAGCCGTGGCACCGGTGATTTTTCCGCTGCTGTTACCTGCAATTGCACCGATTGTACCGTATCCGCTGATTGTGTGTGAGGAGTCGGATGCTCCGCTGAGATTGGACTGCTTTCCGATAACCTGCGTATCGGAAATGACACCGCTGTTGACCGCAGCCACAAGACCCGCAGATGAAACGGATTTCAGTGAAAGCGTCGAATTTTTGACAGTACAGCCTTGAATTGTGCCGTCATTTTCCGCTGCAAGCACTGCAACAAGCTCTGAATCGTTCGTTGCTGTAAGGTTGCAATTTTCGACATTTAAATTCTTGATGGCAGAGCGTGAGTTAACATAACCGAAAATCGCAAGGCTACCGCCCTTCGATGAGCTTACCTTGAGGTTTTTGATTGTGTGACCGTTACCGTCGAGAATGAAATAAACATTTTTGGAGGTTGCGCCGAGGGTCTTGCTTGCGGAAACAAGCGAGCCGGAATATACCTTGTTTGAAGCAAAAGCATTTGCATCAATCTCGGAAAGGTCAATATCATCGGTAAGAACAAAATATTTGCTTGCACTTGCCGTGAAATTGATTTTGTCCTGCATTGCAAGGAGCTCATCGGCATTTGAAATTCTGTACGGGTCGGAAGCTGTTCCGCTGCCGTTTTCAGCCTCGGTGAGCTTGCCGCCCTCTGTTGTTACGGAGGTTGAGGAAATCGTTCCACCCTCCTGAGTCACTGTTGTGGAGCTTTTATCCGTGGAGTCAGAAAGTACAACCGCAGAACCGGAGCCGCTAAACTCATTGACAGCCAATGAGGATGCAATTCCGGTTGAGGAAAGCAATAATGCCACGCTGAGAAGCGTAACCGCAACCCTTTCTATTCTCCTTTTAATCATAGTAAAACCTCCACTGTTTCTCCGTTCGTGTGTCCTCCACGGTGACCGCACGACGGTTAGCAAGATGTATTGTTCAGTCTTATTCGTTGGCAGACTGCGAATCGGCTTTCAGCTTTGCTGTTTTTGCCTTTGCACGCTCCTTGGCAAGTCTTTCCTGCTCCTTGGCTTTTTCACGAGCCTTTTCACGGGCGAGACGCTCCTTTTCCTTTGCCTTTTCGCGAGCCGCCTTTTCCTGCGCCTTTATCTTTTCACGTGCTATTCTTTCTTTTTCTTTGGCCTTTTCCTTGGCAAGACGTTGTTTTTCGGCCTCTGCCGCACGGAGCTTGGCAATACGCTCCTTTTCCTTCGCTTTAGCCTTTTCCTTGGCAAGACGTTCTTTTTCCTTTGCCTTTTCTTTGGCTATGCGATCCTTTTCAGCCTGTGCCGCCTTTGCGGCTGCTTCCTTTGCCTTGGCTTTTTCCTTGGCAAGACGTTCTTTTTCCTTTGCCTTTTCTTTGGCAATGCGCTGCTTTTCGGCTTCAGCCGCCCTTGCCTTGGCTATGGCCTCTTTTTCACGCTGCTTTGCTGCTGCCGCTTCTTCCTTTGCCTTTTGTGCGGCGAGCTCCTTTGCCTTGCGTTCCTTTTCCTTTGCCTTGGCCTTTGCAGCCTTTTCTTTTTCTATTTGAGCGAGCTTTGCGGCCTTTTCACGAGCAATGCGCTGTTCCTCACGCTGCTTTTCCTTGGCGATGCGTGCTTCCTCCTGCGCTTTGAGCTTTGCCGCTCTCTCCTTTTCTTTTCTTGCCTTCTCCTTGGCAATAGCCTTTTCCTTGGCAATACGCGCCTTTTCTCTTTCTTTCTCTTTCTTGATTCTTGCTCGTTCCTTTTCCTTGGCGATACGTGCCTTCTCCTTTTCGCGAGCAATTCGGCGACGCTCCATTTCTTTCTCGTGAGCGATTTTCGCCTTGATCTTATCCTCAATCGCCTTCTTGCGCGCATTTTCGGAATCGAGAGCACGCTGAACAGCATCCTGAATTTTCTTTTCGCCCTCTATCTTCTTACGGCTGACACGCTTGACCTCATCGACAAAGATACGTTGGATTTCAACCTCCTCCATATCGTAATCGACAACAAGCTCCTCTGCCAATCTTTTAAGAAGCTTCGGTTTAATCTTACGCTTCTTCTGCTTACCGACCGCATCCTCGGATTCGGTGTTGGCCTTGAGAAGCATATAGTTCATGGCGGTCATACGGTTAAGAGCATCCATATACTCCGCACTGACCATATCGTTTGATTCCTTAACCGTAATTTCATAGCCGAGCTCATCATAGGACTGGATAAACTGCCACAGCTTGAGGCAGGCCTTGAAATTCGGATTTTTCTGAATTGCATTCGTTCTCATAATCGGAGGACGAACAGGAACACAGTTCCTCAACTCCTTCATAAAGGAAGAAGCCGCATATTCGTTGATGATTCTCTTAATTCTTTCAATACGCTGAAAAGCCGATGCATTATCACCGTCAAGACCGGCATCGTCATGAAGCTCATTGCCGGCGGATTGAGCGGAAATTTCCAGCTTATACTGAACACGCTCACGACCGCGGTGGAAATCATTCTCCATTTTCAGCGATGCCATATTATCATCATCGGAAATATTGAAAAGAACATTGTATCTGACGTCGATAAATCTGACAAGGTTTTGCATAAGAGTGTATACAAAACGATTTTCGTATACCTCATAGCTTTCCTCACGGAAAACATTGAGAATCTCGTTGGGGGTAACATCGTCGCCCTCAACCTTTGCAATCATATTGGTATGCTGAGCGAGGTGACGTATTGATTCGTTCGTGATTCTTCTTGCACGCTCGATCGGAACGATTTCCTCCTCCTGCATAATAAACTTTCTGGGAACACGGATAATGTTGTCAAGGGGAATGATACAAGCCTCGATCTCCTCGACCCATCTGAGATCGATTTTCTTGTCGAAATATCTGTTAAACAAGGAATAGCTGTTCGTACCGCTGTTGATAGCAGTATCCATTTCGCTGTAGAACTCGTTTTCGGAGGTTGCCGAAGCGAGGTAATCCTTATATTCAAGATATAATTCAAGATACGATTTGTTCATGTAATATGTCCCCTTTGACAAAAGTTATAATTACCGTTTCGGGATTACATAAGTCTCTTAAGAAGCTGAAGATACTCTTTACATTCGTTCATATTTGCTTTGCCGAAATGCTTGTTAAGATATGTAATAAGTCCGTCGATTTCGTCACGGATAAATGAAAGGTTCAAGCTTTCAAACTTACGGAAAACCTTCTTTGCAAGAACAAAGTCGATACCGTCGATCTCTGTTCCGCCGCAGCCGACGTATGCCGGAACAAATTCCTTGAGCTGCTTAACGATACGGTTACCGAAGGCAAGACGGAAATGCTCAATAACATAATCGTCAAGCTCCTCGATTTTCTTGAGGTTTTCATCGGAAACCTTGTACTTGGTCTGGCACTCAAGGAACATACCCTCAAGGTGCTTATAGCTGAGGTTGAGCTCCTCTGTATAGGGAGCCTCAAAGAATTTACCCTTGCTGTTGAGGTCAATCGGAATAGCACGGTCATAAACCTTATCGGAAACGGCGAAAGTTGAGTCGTCGTTATTGATTGTACCGATATACCACATATTCTCCGGCAGCTTGAGCTTACCGTCTATGATGTGCTTGGGGTCAGTCGGCCATACGCTCGGAACAAGAGAAACAACCCACTCATCTCTTGACGGCATTTCGAGGATTGAAAGAAGCTCTGCGAAGTAATACTCAACACGAGCAATGTTCATCTCATCAAGAACCGTTACGAAGATTTCCTCCTTAAAGGTTGCCTCGTACATCTTTTTGAGAACCTCGGTTTCGTTGAAACGCTTTGTAAATTCGTTGAAGTAACCGAAAATTTCGGTACGGTCACGCCATGACGGCTGAACCGATGCGATTGTTACCGGATTTTTGAGAAACTTACCCCATGCATAAGCAAGTGAGGTTTTACCTGTACCTGAAATACCCTGAAGGATAATAAGTCTTGTTGAAGCAAAGGCTGAAAGGAAAAGACGGATAATCTTGATTTCATAGAAAAGACCGAGACGTGAGCAAGCAAAGTTACGGAATCTTTCGCAAATTTCGGGAAGTGTGATTTCGTTATCAAAATCGGGAGCAACATAGCTTTCAATGTCGATATCAACCTGAGTACACTTGTAGAAACGGCTGTAATCCTCGGCATTTCTGTCAACGTCGTCCTCTTTTTCTTCTTTTTCTTCCTCCTCGGTGCCCTCCTCAAACGGATTTTCACCGGGATTGAGACCGAGCTGAGAAACCTTCATTGCAAGAATTCTTTCTTTCTCGCTGTTGAGCTTGATAACCTCACGGTTAAGGTTGCCGACCTCCATAAGAAGCTCTTCCTGGTCAACAAGAGTTTTTCTGACTCTGACGTATTTTTTGATGAGCACTACCGCAAGAGTAACAAGTGCAGCCATAACCGCAAGAGTTGCGATAACGGCAACGATGGCGAGAAGCCAGTCAACGATCGTGAACTGATCCGACCACGCTTTGAAAATCTTGATGTACTGCGGGATATTAAAAATATTGGCAATACCTAAGCCTATTCCTTTAAAAATACCCCATACGCCTTTTACGAAAAATTGATTCAAAAACTCTGCAAGGAACTTTGTGATTGTCATTTCGGTCACCCTCTGTTTTATAAAGTTTAGTCTATACTGTTATGAGTTGAATGTTTGCTGTTTAGCTTTCGGAGCTGTCAGATTCTTTTTTCTGCTCTGCCAAATATTCTTCGATGACGCGGCGCTTTGATTCTTCATCAAGACTCTCCGCCTTGGCAGTCATAAACATTGTTATCAGCTTATAAATCTGCCAGATAAAGAACAATGCCAACGGAACAATTATGCATATCATAAAGCCCGTTCTGCTTTGAAGGAAGTTGAGTGCCGAGCCGAAGTTGGCAATCTTCATACCCGTCAGCTTGTTACCGTTCTCATCAAAGCCCGAATTTACCTGCTTGGCAATAACCTCATCGGGAAGTACGGTTACAATATCCTCCATACCGACGGCATCGCCCTTTGTGACAAAGGAATAAACCGAGCCGTCCGCCGCATAATTGATATAGCTGATTCTATGGGTGTTGTAGCCTCTGACTTTTCTGTTGACATCCGTTGTGCTTTGAATAACCGTCGAATAAGTTATTACATCACCGACTTTCAAGGTATTCGGGTCTGTTACCTCCTTGGTTATTATGAGGTCGCCCGAGGCAAATCCGGAGGATTCGCCGGAATCCATTGAATCAGATTGTACCGCAAAAGGCGTGTAGCCGAGTACATTGCCTATGCCTACGTCCGAATTCTTTGAGGTAAAGGTCATAACCGTTATTATAATTGCGATTATTATAAGAATAATCAACAATACGTCGGAAATAACACCCCAAATGCTTTTCCCTTTTTCATTCATTCCGCAACATTCACTCCTGTACTTTTTTCCTAAAAAGGTCATTTGTCAGCACAGCTTGCTGTGCGGACAAATCGCCCTTTTGGCTGTATTTTCGGGTAACGGGTGATGCCCGGTTGGGCATCACCCTCCCTAATGACGGGTTAATTTCGGAAATTATCCGTTTGTCTTAAAAAGACTTAAATTAGTCTATTTCAAGAACAAGGTTGAAGTTGAGAGTAGCACCGGCTATATCGTTAGCACAGTCGATGTCGTTACCTTCCATCCACATATAAACTCTGAGACGAGTTATACCTTCCTTAACATTGATTTTGGCTTCTGCGGCAGTCTTTGCAACAGTAGCAGAGATATCCAAAACACGAGTGTTTATGATGTTGCGGGAAGGACCGGAGCAGGGAATTCCTGTATCGGCAGTATTGATACCCTTTGTTGCAACATAGGTTCCGTTTGAATAACCGCCTGCCTGAGCAGCAGTTGTGTGGTTGAGAGCATCTACCTCATAAACAACTCTTCTTGAAAGCTCAGAGGTGGGAAGTGCCAATGTGCTTTGAATAGTCGCAGCTTCTGCATTCTCTTTTACCGTACCGCAGTTGAAAACAGCAATACGCATGGCTGTCGGAAGCTCGGGGTTGCCTTCACAGGTAACTGTAGATTTACCAAACTTGACAGTTGTAGCCTGCTTTACCTTAACGAAAAGGTCAAAAGCCACAAAGCCGCTGCCAACTTCATTGTTTACAGCATAAACATCCATCGAACCGGCATCGTTGATAGAACCATCAAACCATCTCGGAAGACTGTTGTTTACAGAAAGAGTTGAAGATGACGGTCTTACTGTTTCCGGCACATTGTTGATATGACCCGTATATGCGTTGAAGCGCTTACCGGCGGCAGTATCATCAGTACCCTTGATATTGTCAACAGTGAGCTTTGTTGTGAAAGCGGACGTGTTAGCAGAAATCTGAATACCTTCGGGTGATGTGACGTTCAATTCCATATCGCTGACTTCAACTCTCTTTGCCATTGAGAACCATGCATATGTAGCCGATGTCAAAACGATAGCGGAAACAACAAGCATTGCAATAGCAGAAATGAATGCGCGCTTTTTGAATGTCTTTTTCATTTTCTTTACCTCCATAAAGATTTCATGCTTTGGCGACCGTTAACGCGCCGCCAAACGCATAATTTATATCCGAATTGTCTTTGACACTCGGAGCAATGTAATTTACAAAGCATTTGAAAGCTTTTGTGTAAGTCACCCGTCATCGACTTATACAAAATCGTAATCAAACTTCATTGTAAGCTTTACATTACCTCCCAGAATGTCATTGACACAATCAGGATCCCATCCTTCGAGCCACATTACGACGGTGTACTTGTGGTACTCGCCCGCCTTAGTTATGACGTTTTTATCCTGCATAACCGTGGACTCGTTGACAAACAGCTTATCATCCTCGCTGTATTTGTCGTTAATATCAAATACGTCGGTCGTTCCCTTCTTGGGCTTTGCGTAGATTGTCGGTTCGCCGCCGTCCTTGATAATCATAACTCTCATTGCCTCGTCAGCCTCCAGCTTAACCGATTCAATCTGAAGATTTGCGGTATAGCTGACATCAACATCACCGACGTTCTTGGCGTAGAAGGTGTATGCAAAGAACTCCTTGCCGTTGCTGCGGTTGTGAGAGCCGTCGATTGAATCAAGCTCCGCCGCCGAGGGCAACCACGAATATGTACAATCGCCTATCTCGTTGCAGCTTGCACCGCTGAGCACCGCAGTCATATCGGTAAAGCTGCTTGATTCGGAGAGGAGCAAGCCTCTGTTAGGCTCCGAGGTGGTAATCATTGCGGTGAAATCACCTGTTTCGGTAACGCTGGTCTTATTCTCGATAATCTCACGGATGGAGGTTACTTCACTGATGCTTGTTACGGGAACAATCGTTGTAACCTCAATCTCCTTGATGATTTCCTTAATCTGCTCGACCTCCTTGATTACCTCCTTGATTACCTCTTTGATCTGCTCGACTTCCCTAATGCTCGTTACCTCGCTGATTCTTGTGACATCGCTATAGCGTGTGATATCGCTGTAGCGGGTTATGTCACTGTAACGTGTGACATCACTGTAACGTGTAACGTCGCTGTAACGTGTAACGTCGCTGTAGCGTGTGACGTCGCTGTAGCGTGTGACGTCATTGTAACGTGTAACATCGTTGTAGCGTGTGACATCGCTGACTCTCGTTACATCGCTTATTCTTGTTACATCACTTATTCTTGTTACATCACTTATTCTCGTTACATCACTTATTCTTGTTACGTCACTTATTCTCGTTACATCACTTATTCTTGTTACGTCACTTATTCTCGTAACATCGCTGATTCTCGTTACATCCTTAACGCTTGTGACCTCAACGTGGTCAATAATAGTTTCGATTTTTTCAACACGCTGCTCAATAACCCTGACAATTTCCTGTATTCTTTGGAGAACAGTTACTCGAACGCTTGTTACCTCGCTTATACTGGTGATAACCTGCGGAGCGGAGGTTGTTTTGTCGCCGATATCAATATCCGCATCAAGAATCTTGTTGATATCATCTCTGATGCCTCTGAGCTTTTCTTTTATAAAGCTGACCTGACCCGATGTGAGGTCAAGCTCGTTAATTGCGATGCTGACCGCTTGAGTTTCCCTGTCCATCTTATCGACGACCTTTTTGAGATCCTCAAAATCCTTGATTTCGTCAATATCATAGGATTGCGACAACTCCTTCAATGCATCGTATTCGCGTCTTTCATTGATATAAGATGAACAGCCGAACATAACGGAAAGGAAAAGGAGCAGAAGAACAAGAATTATAAGGAGAATTCTTATGACGGCTTCTCTTTTCTTGACCTTTTTGGTCTCTCTCCTGACACCGTATCGGTTCATCGGGTCCTGACCGTTGCCGGAAACCTGATTGTTCTTATCTTTTTTTGCCAAGCCGCTCACCCCTTAACTGATTTGCTTTTCTTTAATCTCATTTCCGAAATATTCGCCCGTAAACTGATCCGCACCCATTTTGTTGAGCAGGTCAAACAATTCCTTGGAGTCTATTCCGTCAACCCTGACCTGTGCATCTATCTTTTTACAAAAATCAATAATTCCCTGAACAGCATTTTGAACCTTTTCGCTCGTCAGGATTTCATCAAGCAGGCTCCTGTGCAGTCCTATGTAATCGACATCGTAATGAGTAAGATGCGTGAGAGATGTATATTCCAGTCCGAAATCATTGATTGAAACCTTGAAGCCCGCCTCACGAAGCTCGGTAATATTGGCAAGCACCTGCTCCTTAACGGCTTCAAGAATGCTTTCGTTTATATCGAAGCAGAAGCGATCCGGAGAAACGCCGTGCTTTTCGAGGATTTTCTTTACCTGAGCGACAAAGTTCTTTTTCGCAAAGCTTTTGACGGAGATTTCGAGGATTACCGAATTGATATCGGCCTCACGAGCCTCACAACGCTTGATTGCCTCGCAAGCCTCCTCAATTGCCCAAAGATTGAGCTGAACGATTTGATTCGTCTTTTCGGCAACCGGTACAAAGAGCTTTGGAAGCATAACACCCATAACCTTGTCGTTGATGAGCATTGACGCCTCATAATCTATCGCCATATTCAAATGAATGTCGAAAACCGGTCTGTATCTCAGTTCGAGAGCTCTCAATCTGCTGCCCGTTCCGGTATTCTTTTTGTTTTCAGCCATATGCGACACTCTCCATCAAGTAAAATCCGATAAAAACTTTTGTTTTTTGTTGTGCTCTTTCAACAAACACAACATAGTGTATAGTTGTAAAATGGGGGCACTAATCCCATTGACACATTTTTCTGCATACTTTACTTTAACACAATAATTTAAATTAGTCAATGTTTTTTTGGATAAAACGGCAAAACTTTTTCATATTTCTTTCGATATTACTTTGCAAGCTTCATCGCCTTTATCACCTTTAGAATAATCTCATTGACCTGAGCCACTGTCTTCCTGCCGCAAATATAATCGCAAAAATCCGCCGCCTCATAGCTCATAACAATATGCTTTTCGGTTTCACCGACAACGCTTTCCTCCGAGCCGTCCGCATAACGGATCTTTACATCGGCAAGCCGTGAAATCGAACCGATTGTCATTGTGCCCTTGTCACCGATTATCTGCGAGCCTCGGTAGTCCTGACCGAGCTTTGAATAAGTCAGCGTAACCTGTTTGTCGGGGTAGCACAATATTGCCGTACCGTAGCCATCCGCCCCGGTGTTGAGAAATCCGAGCTCGGAAATAATTTTTTCCGGCTCACCGAAAAAATCTATCGCCGGATAGAAGCAATAAATTCCGAGATCTCGCAAGCAGCCGGTTTTCATTTTCGGGTTGAAAATGTTGGGGTTTTCGCCGCGGAGAAGTGCGGGATATTTTGAAGAAAGCTGCGAAAAATCAAAGTGCGCCGTCGTAATTTTTCCGAGTGAGGAAAGCTTGCTTTTGATTTTATCTCTGTACGGAAGATGAAGCATCATTATTGCCTCGGTATAAATCAAGCCTCTCTCATTTGCAAGCTCGCATAATTCGACAAACTCCTCCTCGGTTTCGGTAATCGGCTTTTCGCAAAGAACGTGCTTACCGTTTTCGAGCATAAGCTTGCTTTGAGAATAATGCAAGCTGTTCGGGCTTGCGATATAAACGGCATCAATATCGCTTTTTGCAAATTCTTCAAGGTCGGTATAAACCGGAGCACTGCCGAATTTTTCCGCAAACTCCCTGCCCCGTTCCTCGGTTCTCGAATACATTGCCGAAAAGACGAAGCCATCAACAAGCGCCGCACCCTTTACAAATTCCTCCGCAATCCATCCTGAGCCTATAACTCCGAATTTTATCATAAACGTATCTCCTTACCTTTCTGCGTTGCCGAAGCCGACAATTTTTATAATTCCGATAAAGCCGAGGGTAACAAGAAGCTGAATAAGCAAAACAAAAACCTGCGGCAAATCGCAAACAACATTCATTATCGAAAAAATCAGCACGATAACAAAGCTCATAGCTATTCCGAGCATTGTCAGAAGGTCGGAAACCTTAAAAATCTGTCGGAGAGCCGAGGCAAGGCTCAGGCTCTTCATAAAGGTATAGGGGGTTCCGTCATGAATTGCAACCGCTCTTGAAGAAAGTCTCGGTCGTGACTTGTATTTTTTGAAAACTCTGCCCGATTGGGAATTGAGAATTTTTATATTGTCCAGCCGCATATCGTAGCAGCTTGAAATCATTGCCTCCGAAACATTTGAATCGTTGTTTCTGACAAGTATACTTACTCCGCTGTCACGCAATTTTTTCAATGGCTGTCTGATTTTTTCGTTCGGGGCATAGTCAACAACAAACATCATTGCAAGCTTGTGAGCTATTCCGAGATACAAAACCTCATGCCCCTCTATAAGATATCTGCCATCCTCGGCACTTTCGGGAATTTCGATATTATGGTTCAGCATCATCATTCTGTTGCCGAGAACAACCTTTTGACCCGAAATCCAACCGGAAATTCCCTGCTTTTCCTCATAATTAAAGCTCGTAACGGCAGGCAAGAGCTCACGCTTGTTTTTTACCATCTGCTCAAACATTTCCGTAAGAGGTCCTCCGGAGCGAATCATAAGAGCCGCCGCATACAGGAAAGAATCATCCAACCTTACATTACCGAAATCAATATAGGTGTGCAATGAACACATTGCCGTGTCAAAAAGCTCTCTGCTGTCAATCACAATAACATTGGTTCGGCAAAGCTCGTTGACGGCAATCTGCCCCGAAATCATTCCGCCCTCCTTGTTGAATTTACGGTTGACATAATTCAAGGGCAGCTCATAAAGAAGCGATGCATATGCCGGAACGCACATAGAAAAGGTTATCGAAAATGCGGCGAAGCCTGTTGCAAAATCGCCCTTGACTATCCACGCAACCACCATATTTATCAATGAGCAAAGCGTAACCGCTATAAGGAACAGCTTTGATTTTTTATCCGCCGCAGTTTCGCCCATACAAAGCTCTATGAGATGAGCGGGAAATTTTGTTTTGCAGGAAAAGCGAATACGGGGACTTGTGCAATTGACATTTTTCGCAAGCTCGACCGCATCGTTGTCGTTCGTTACGCCCTCAATGCTGTAAAGGCTGTCCTTGTTGTCACCGGTACACATTTTCATAGCATCAATCGTTCTGCCGTGAACGATATAATTGTTTATCTCTCCGATGAGAAGAAGAACCGTTCCCGCTCCGGAGAAAACGCTGACCGTGTTGCGATTTGCAAAATAAAAAATCAGCATAAGAAGATTTTGGAAAAAGCAAATAATAGCGGAAAAGGAAATCAGCGTATTGATATTTATTCTTTTTTTCTTCAGCAATTCAAAGCTGTTTACTATCGACTGATTCGCTACCACAAGTGCAACGCAGAGCAAAACAAAGTTTGAAAAAATCGTAAGTATTCTGTCACCAGCAACCGTGGTTGAGGATGCCGAAAAAATACTTATCAGCATTGTCAAAACAAGAATTACCGTTAAGCCGACAGCCTTGTTAAACGACCTTTTCCTTTGAGTGTTGAGATATCTTATAATTCGACGTGCATCCTTTGTTTGAGAATACTCAACGCCGACAAAATTCTCGTGTTTTTTTCTGCGAGGTCTTTCCTCACCCGAAGCAAAGAGCTCGCCTATTCGTCTGCCCTCCGCGTCGTTGCCGTAGGGGTCATCACCCTCACCCTTTTCGGCAATGGTGAATTTGCTGATTTTTTCCTTACGCTTTTCAAAAAGCTCCTTTTCGGCCTCACTCTCGTCAATATGCTCGGGCACTTCCTCGGCAGTCTCCATTCCGCTGAAGGCAAGCTGCCCCTCAAGCTCGGTATCCGTTATTCCGCCAAAGCTTTTTTCCTTGAGGTCGTCATCTTGCTCCGGAAGTGTTTCGCCGTTTTGCAAGGCTGCTTTAACGCCCGAAACATTTCTCGTTTTTTTATCTGTCTGCTTAGACTCATCCGTCTTACTCTCCTGCGGAACATAGCAGCGCACATCATCCTCTTCCTCGCAAGGCGTCTCGTCCCCGACCTTTTCGGGCTCCGCCGCTTCACCGCCACGCAGACTCTTGAAAATATTTTTACCCGACCTTTTTATCCTTACCAAAAGCGTTGTTTTTTTCTTTTTTATGATATCCGTAACCGATTCATTTTCCTCCGTCGCCTCGTCCTCCATAAGAGAGCGCAGCAGCTCATCGGTCTCGGTCGGTTGACGCTCCTCGGCAATATCAAGCGCCGGCTTCTCGGCAGCAGTCTCCGAGTCTGTTTCCGTACTCTCGGTTTCATCCGTCTCTGCGGCAGCCTCCGTTGCTTCGTCAGTCTCCGGCTCGACCTCATCGGTCACGTCAGTCTTTTCTCCCGTAAGCTCGTCAACATCAAGTGTCTTGAGCTGCTCACCTCTGTCCGTCAATTCGAGCAGACGGTCGATATCCTCCCTTGACCAATTCTTGGCATCGGTTTCGCCGCCGTTTTTTTGAAGAATATCATCAATAAGTGCCATAAGCTGTTCATTGTTTAGTTCTGACAAGGATATCACCTCTTTGCTTTTATTCCCAATCGCTGCCTTGCGACCTCATACATAAGCACTCCCGCCGCAACGGAAGCATTGAGTGAATTTATTTTCCCCTTCATCGGCATCGAAACAACAAAATCGCATTTTTCCTTAACAAGCCTGCTGATGCCCTTGCCCTCCGAGCCGATAACCAGACCTACACCGCCGTCATAATCGACGGTACACCAGCTTTCTCCGTCCATATCGGCACCGTAAAACCATATACCCTTTTCCTTTAGCTCCTCCATGGTCTGTGCAATGTTCGGAACTCTTACCACGGGAACATACTCAACCGCGCCCGCAGAGGCCTTGCCGACAACATAGCTGAGGGAGGCGTTTCTGCGCTTGGGAATGATTACACCGTGGACACCCGTTGCCTCCGCCGTCCTGAGTATCGCACCGAGATTGTGCGGATCCTCCAGCTCGTCGCAAACAATTATAAAGGGCTTTTCATCCCTCTCGCGTGCAAGCTCGAAAACATCCTCCAGGCTTGCATATTCGTGGGATGCGGCATATGCGGCAACACCCTGGTGGGTTGAAGAATTGCAAAGCATATCGAGCTTTTTTCTGTCAACCTCCTTAATCACAACTCCGAGGTCACGGCACTTTGCAAGAATCTGTCCTATTGAGCCGTTACGCTCTCCCTTTGAAACAAGGAGAGTATCAATCGCCCTGCCGCTTTTGAGTGCCTCCGACACGGCATTTCTTCCTATTATAAGATCTTCACGCTGCTCACGTTTTTCGTTATCCATATCCATCTGCTCCGAAAAAATTTTATTACAGTTTATTGTATCATATCTATGGGACAAAATACAAGACAAAACGGCGTATATTTTCAAAGTTCATCAAATGAACCTTTTCTGCGCCCATTTGATTCGACCAGTTTTTCTTTGACACCGTTATAAAATATATATTAAAGAATAAGCTTTGGGAGAAATTGTTATGCTGAAAACCAAAAACAAAATTACAGTCGCTCAAAAAGAGGATACTGCTCCGTCCGCCTTGAGCTTTAAGCCCGTTGCAAAATGCTCACTTTCGTTTCTGTTCGGATTTCTTCTTATGAATTCCTTCGTCGTCGGCGGACTTGCACCGTTCGCCGTTTCACTCATCGCCTCCTTGAGCGGCAGTCTTTGCTTTTGTGCAACACTGGGCACGGTCATCGGCGCTTTTGTTTTCTATGACCTGACCGACACGGTGAAATACATCGTTATCGCTCTTTTTTGTTGCCTGATAAACGAGCTGTGCGAACGTCATCTTGATATTGATATCAAAAAAATTTCACCGTACATAAATTCCTTTTCCTGCATATTTATCATCGGCACTGCGATTATGCTTGCAACGGGCTTTGAGCTTGAGACCTTTGTTACGATTATGTATGAGGCGTTGCTTTGCTGCTTCGGCACATATATCTTCATCTGCGGAAACAAGCTCATTTTCGGCAGGAAGGAGGTTTCACGCTTCACCACTCGTGAGCTTGCGGTGACGGTAATGAGCTGTGGAATACTGCTTATGTCATTTTACAAATACACCGTTTTGAATTTTTCCCTTATCGGGGTTATTTTTTCGCTTGTAATTCTTATGCTCGGTCGCCTAAAGGGTATCGGCGGCGGAGAGATTTCGGGGATTTGCCTCGGAGTATGCATAGGCTTGAGCGGAGAAGTCGGTTTTCTGGCAGTCAGCTATGCTCTTGCCGGACTTGTGTGCGGCGAGCTTTCCCGAAAAAATAAAATCCTGCCCGCAATCGGCTTTGTTGCCTGCGTCACCGTCGGCGCATTGATAGATTCATCGCTGAAGGCTTACCTTGCCGTTGCGGAGGGGCTTGCCGCCGTTTTGATTTTTCTGCTTATTCCCGACCGCATTTTTACCCGAATTTCCGAAAAAATCAATTCTCCCAGCCCTCATTTTACGGCGAATGACGGGGGACGAGCCTTGACTCAAAAGCTTTCAAGTGCTTCCACCGCAATAGGTGAGCTTTCCGAATGTGTTTCAACAATTCAGCGTACCCTTGCACCCGACACCGAAAAAGAGCTTGCCCTTGCAATCCGCTGTGCGTGGAGCGGCGTATGCTCAGCCTGCACTTTGAACAAAAGCTGCCGCAGCGAAATCAAGAACCCCTCCGACGAGACATTTAAAAGGCTTGCTCACACGCTCAATTCACAAATCGAGCTCAGTATCGTTCATTTCCCCAAGGGCTTTTCGGAGGAATGCTGCCACTTTGATGAAATGATGAAAAAAATAAAGCTTTGCCGGCTTGCCCACACCGCCTCACTCGGTGCAAGGGGAAAATTGGAGCAAATGCAAAGCCTTATGTCGGATCAATTTAAAAGTATGGCGGATATTTTGCAGGATATCGCCTGCGATTTTAACAGCGAAAGCAAGCTCGGCGGAGATATTTCCGAAATATGCGAAAACGAGGCAAGAGAAAGCGGTCTGACCGTGCTCGCTTCAAGCTGTCACGTGGACAGATACGGTCGTGTCACCGTCAGCCTTGATGTTTCACGTCCCCGAGAGAGCTTTAATATCACAAGCTTCACCAAGCAGCTCTCGCTTTCAATCGGTGCGGAGCTTGATTTGCCCGAGCTTGACGACAGGGGTGCCGAATGTACACTGAAATTCAGCCAAAAGCTGTGTCTGGCGGTCGAAATCGGCGCATACAGCCGATCGGCGGACGATATCAAAATCTGCGGCGATTATTACAGAAGCTTCCGAACCGAGGACGGACGACACATCACGGTTTTGAGCGACGGAATGGGAACAGGCAGTCGTGCCGCCGTCGATTCGGCAATGGCTGCGGAGCTTTTCTCAAAGCTTGTGAAATCCGGATTGAGCTTTGACTGCGCTCTTTCAATTGCAAACTCTGCCATGCTTGTCAAAAGCTGTGACGAATCGCTCGCAACGCTCGACGTGGTTTGCGTTGACCTCTACAGCGGACGAACCGATTTTTACAAGGCAGGTGCCGCCGCCGGCTTCATCTGTCACCGAGGAAGGGTTGCGGCACTTGAACAAGCCTCCCTGCCGATAGGAATACTGCGTGAAATCGGTTTTTCAAAGGCATCGGCACGGCTTGAAAGCGGTGATACCGTTCTGATGGTTTCCGATGGAATTTTGAGCGATAACAACACTTGGATAAAGCAAGAGCTTACGCAATTTAATTCCGGCACCTCACCTAAGGAGCTTGCACAGTCCATAGTTGCCTCCGCCTGCGAGGGTCGCACCGATAAGCACCGTGACGATATGACCGCCATTGTTATTCGCATTAAATAAGACACTGTAAAAAAGCAAAAAGCTACAAGTCCACCGAAAAAGGTAGACTTGTAGTTTTTTGATAAAATCTGTTTGTAATGAAAAAATATTAATGAAGTATAATACACAAGCTCAAATAAATTTATTTTTCCGTATCAACCTGCTCGACTCTGCCGCCGAGAGAATCGCCCATAAAAACACGGGCATTTTTTTCAAAAGAAACCGCATCGTCGCTGACAAAATATTTTCTTTTGCCCTGCGGAGTATCGCTGAGAATATTTTTTTGCGAAAGACCGTTTTTCAGCTCCTCCGCAGCCGCAACGGACGAGCTGATGATGCTCACCTTTTCGCCCATAATTTCCGAAATAACCTCGGTCAGCAGCGGATAATGCGTACAGCCGAGAACAAGTGTGTCAATCCCCTGCTCCTTGAGCGGCGTGAGATATTCACGCAAAACCTGCTCGATTACCTTATCGCCGGTTTTGAAACGTCCCTCCTCAACGAGAGGAACAAGCAACGGACAAGCAAGGCTAATGACTTGAATATCGGAAGCAAAGCTGTGTATCGTTTTTTCGTAAGCGCCGCTGTTTACCGTGGCGTTGGTTGCGATTACACCTATTTTTTTGTTTTTGGTGATTTCCGCCGCCTTTTTGGAGGCAGGTGCAACAACACCGTAAACCGGTATATCCCTGTAGCTTTCCTCAACGCTTTCCCTTGCCGCCGAGTCTGCGGTATTGCAGGCAATGACAATAGCCTTTATATTGAATTGGCTGAGAAATTTTACGTCATCAAGAACGTATTCGGTTATCTGCTCCTTGGAGCGTGTGCCGTAGGGGACGTGTGCCGTGTCACCGAAATAAATTATGCTTTCGTTCGGCATTGTTTCCACAATGCTTTTAACAACGGTCAAGCCGCCTATTCCCGAATCGAAAACTCCGATATACTTTTCGCTTTCTTTCATTTGAACAGCGTTCCTTTCCGAACGTAGATTACAGAGCGTTAACTATTCTCTTAAAGTGGTCGCCTCGCTCCTCAAAGCAGGTGTATTGGTCAAAAGAGCTGGTGGTGGGAGAAAGAAGAACCGTATCTCCGCTTTCGGCAATTTTGTTTGCCTCGGCAACAGCCTCATCAAGCGTTTTGACAACAATACCGTCGTCTCCGACAAGCTCCCTCACCAAACGGGGACCGCAGGCACCGAAACCGATAATTTTTTTAACACAGCCGAGGTGCTTTTTCATCTCATCCATCGGCAATCCCTTTTCAAAGCCGCCGACAAGCAGTATAACACCCTTGGGGAAGGATTTCAATGCAATAATCGTTGCATCGGTGTTCGTTCCCTTGGAATCGTTATAGTATTTTATTCCGTTAAGCTCACGGACAAATTCAATCCTGTGCTCCACTCCGCCAAAGGAGGAAACCGCATCGCAAATCGTTTCGTTTGAAATTCCGACAGCCTTTGCCGCAGAAACTGCGATAATGACGTTTTGCAAATTGTGTCTGCCGACAAGCCTAACCGCATCAACAGGCAAAACCCTTTCCCCGTTGATTTGAATATATCCGTCCTTTATAACGGCATCGGCATTTTCGTTTTCGATTGAAAAGGACTGCACCTTACAGCCGACGGGATAACGCTCTGTGTATTCGGCAACAACCGTGTCATCCGCATTTAGAAGAAAAGTATCGCTATCCGACATATTTCGGTAAATTTCGGTTTTGGATTTGTAATAAGCGTCAAGTCCACCCATAAAATCTATGTGATCGGGCGTAAGATTGATAATCGTTGCAACCTCCGAACGGAATTTGTCGATGTTGACAAGCTGGAAATTGGAAATTTCAAGAGCAATATAGTGTCCGCCCTCATCAAGAAGTCCGTTTTCAAGCACAATTTCGCAAAGCGGGATACCGATATTTCCGCAAAGGTGCGCCTTACCCGGAAACGCTCTTGCCAAAATTTCGTAAACAAGAGAGGTTGTGGTGGTTTTTCCGTTTGTGCCGGTTATTGCAATGTAGTGCTGAGGCTTTGCAACCTGATAAGCAAGCTCAATTTCCGTGATAACGGGAATTCCACGCTCGGCAAGCCTTTGCATGGCGGCACTTCTGAAAGGAACACCGGGATTTTTAACAACAAGGTCAAAATCGCCCTCAAAAACCTCGGCGCTTTGCCCTACGATTTTAACACCGTTTTCGTTGAGAAAATTAAGCTCCTTGATTTCTTCCTTTTTCTTGCTTTCCGAAAGAGTTATATCTGCGCCGAACTTTTTCAGCACCTTAATCGCCGCCATTCCGCTGCGTGCAAGACCGATGACGAGAACCTTTTTGTCTTTTAGCTCCATATGTATAAACCTCCGTTAATCTGTAAGATTATTATATTCTTGTTAAGGGTAAAAGTCAATCGAAAGATAGGTGCGTAATTCGTCAAAATGAATAAAAAAATCCCCATAGTTTTTATTTGTAATTATTTCTGATTTGTGCTATAATTAGTTATCATAGGAAAATTATATTTTCTCGAAAGGAGCAAAATGCTATGAAAAAAATTCTTTTATCCGTACTTTCCGTGCTTCTTTGTCTTTGCCTTGTTGTTCCCATCGGCGTAACAGCATTCGCAAGGAATGAGGAAGCTCCCATTGTTGCGGAGTCCAACGTCACTCTTGATGAGTATCTTGCCGATTGTGCCGCAAGGGGCAATCAGGTTGAGGTAGTCAGCAGCACAGGCGATGCCCTCGGTCAGATAGGCGATGTTTTTGAGTCGCTTTCTTCAATGAGCTCGAGGACATTTCTTATGAAAACCCTTGCAAAAATCATCAATGCATTGAGCAACGTTCTTGTCAGTGCTCTTGCAAGCGTAATCGGTATGGTGATTCCCACCGCACCGGTGCTTCACGATTACGAGAGCTTTAACCTTGATGAGTACGGCAACTTCTATGCAGGTATGGACAAGTTCCTTGATGAGCCGGCAGAGGGTGCAAAGTGGAGCCTCGGTTATTCTCAGGCTTCGATTCTTCCCGACGATTTCGGTGAGGTAGCCTACACAATGGGCGGCTACGGTCTTATGGCAACAACAAACGAAACCTTTGACGGACTTTGGGTTCGTACAATCGTTCTCAACGACGGCTCCGGCAGAGGAAGCGTTGCTTTCTGTGTGCTTGATGCTATCGGTATCGCAAATGCCGACGTTCGCCTTATCCGTGAGGCTGTTTCGGAATTTGCGGCGGAAAACAACATCGTCAGCGTAAATGTTTCCGTTACACATACCCACAGCGGTATCGACCTTCAGGGCGTTTGGGACAACACCGTTACAAATGTTTTGAACAACGTCACACTCGCAAAGCTCGGTCTTACTGAGATTAAGAGCGGCGTTAACCGCAACTTCCTCAACAAGATTATCACACAAACCGCAAAAACAATTGAGGAAGCCTACAACGGTCTTGAGGAGGGCTCACTCACCCTTGCCAAGAAGGATATCTCCGGATATCTCCGTGACAGAACCGCTCCCTACACCTTTGACGGCAACCTTTACCGTTTGATGTTCACACCCGATGATGAGAATTCAAAGCCGACGGTTATCGCTTCCTTCAGCGCTCACCCCGAAAATTCAGGCTTCTCACTCACTGTTATCTCGGGTGACTTCGTCCCCTACATTGAGGAGGTTATCAATGCCGCAGGCTGTAACTTCATCTACATTCAGGGCTGTATCGGCACAATCACCTATCAGCGCGGTTCTTCCAACGACGGCATCAGCGGTCTCGACAGACACGATGAGGCAGTCAGATACGGTCACGAATTAGGCTATATCATTCTCGGCTTGACAAAGACACAGGCTGAATGCAAGCAGCTCAATTACGATCTCGGAGACTTTATGAATGAAGCCGAGTACGGTTCAACCTCAGGCTATTCAGCCTGGTACGGCAATTGGAAGCCCGTTGCCGAGGAGGAGGTTGCTCCGATGCTCAATATCGCTCACAAGCAGTATATTATCGAGGTTACCAACAAGCTTATGCACATCATCGGCAAGGCAGGTATCACCGATTATTACTTCCTCTATGACGATTGCGGCAGATACTACACCGTTACCGAATCAGGCTATATGGAGCTTGGTGATTCGCTTCTTGTTGAGCTTTGCCCGGGCGAAACCTACGGCGAGATTCTTATGGGCGGCGACGGACTTGTCGGCTTCAAGTATAAGTCACTTCGCGAAATGTACGGCGAAAACATCATCGTATTTGACCTTATGAATGATGCTATCGCATACATTGAGCCGGACGATGATTTCGTTATGGCAGGCGTACAGTACAGCGAGTCAAAGGATGATTTTGATACCGATACATGGTGTCTTATCTCTTGGGGTAAGCACACCGCATCAAAGGTTATTTCAGAATTTATTGACCTTGTTGACAGCGTAAGATAATCCGCAAACTACAGCAACCCCCGTCGGCATAAAAACCGGCGGGGGTTTAATGTTATTTATCAAGGCAATTAAAGTCAAAAAACAAGTCTGCCGAAGCGACAGACCTGTTTTTGTTTTTAGCTTATTTGTTGTATTCTCTGATGAAATACTCAAGAGTTTCTCTGAGCACACTCATCTGAGACTTCAGATAAAATTCATCCTCAAACAAAGCAAAGTGAACGCAAGTACGAATCAAGATGAAAATCAACGGTGTCAGCTTCTCCTTGGGAATCATAACGCTGTCAGCCAAGGATGCAGCATACTCCGTGTAACGCTTGTTTACGCCATCGAAGAACTTCTTGCCATACTCGATGTACTTGGGATGAGTGTAAATCTGATACATCAAGCGATACTTTTTGCCGTGAGTTTTAGCGGTCCAATACGGAATCTCGCCAATAAATCTCCAAAGCTCATCAACAGTCTTGGGAGCTTTCTCCATAAACTCATCCTCAACTCTGCTCATATTGAACTCGGTTGACTGGATTATCAAATCATCCAAATCATCGAAATATGTGTAGAGGTTACCGGATGAAATTCCGCTTGCCTTTGCAAGGTCTCTGATGTTTGCACTGCCGAGACCGTGCTCCGCATAGCACTCAAAGCTATGCACCATTATTTCCTTTTTCTTTGCCTCATGAGTCGTTTCATTAAATCCGCCCAAATTGATTCTCCTTTTTAGATTAATTTAGTTATCATCTAACTATATAGTAACTTATTTTCTCCCTTATGTCAAGAGCTTTTGCAAAAATTTTTCTGTTTTTTTGAAAATTTTCGTACAAAACAGCATATTGCAAAGCTTTTTCCCACAAAATCAGCCCATTTTCTCCCTAATTCGGGAAAGTCTTTCAAGAGCCTCATTGAGAGTATCGTCCTTTTTCGCAAAGTGAACGCGAACGATATTGTTGATTCCATCCTCATTGAAGAAGGAGGTTCCCGGAACGCAGGCAACGCCCACCTTCTGAGCCATTTCCAAACAGAAATCAACGTCCGACTGTCCCTTTTTGAGGAAGGGAGCAATGTCTGCCAGCACAAAATAGGCACCCTGCGGGTCAGTGTAAGGAATACCGATTCTGTCAAGTCCCTCGGTAAACAGCTTTTTCATATGAGCATAATGAGCACCGAATTCCTCATAATAGCTGTCCGGCATATTGAGACCGACACACGCCGCCTCCATAAGCGGAGATGCCGCACCGACTGCGTTGAAATCGTGATACTGCTTGATTCTGTCCATTAACGGCTTGGGAGCTATTGCATAGCCCAAACGCCAGCCGGTGATGGAATAGGTTTTGGAAAGTGAGGAGCAGCTTACGGTTCTCTCCCACATTCCGTCAAGGCTGTTCATATAGATATGCTTGTGACCCTCATAGACAATATGCTCATAAACCTCATCCATAATCGCATAAACATCATATTTGATGCAAAGGTCGGCAATCGTCCTCAGCTCATCATAGGTAAAGACCTTACCGCTCGGATTTGAGGGGTTGCAAATGAGAATTGCCTTGACACCCTTTTTAAATTCCGCCTCGATAATATTGGGGTCAAAATTGAACTCGGGCGGAGCAAGCGGAATGAAAACGGGCTCACAATCCGCCATAATCGCCTGCGCTCTGTAATTTTCAAAGTAGGGCGAAAACATCGCAATTCTGTCACCCGGATTTGTCAGAGCAAAAATTGTATCAACCATTGCCTCGGTAGAGCCGATAGTAACAACCATATCGGTGTTGGGGTCAAGCTCACGTCCCATAAAGCGTCCGCACTTTCTTGCAAGGGCTTCACGGAAATTCGGGGCACCCATCGTTATCGGGTACTGATGAGGTCCCTCTGCCGCAACCTCGGCAAGACGATCTGTAATCGCCTTGGGCGGGTCAAAATCCGGAAAACCCTGCGCCAAATTGATGGCATTATGTTCAAGCGCCACACGGGTCATTCTTCTGATGACGGAATCGGTGAACAATGCATTTTTTCTGCTTAATTCCTGCATAATATACATTCCTTTCTTAACAAACCGACCGAAAGGAAAGCCGATTCATTTGAATAAAAACACAATAGGATTCTAACATATATTTGTTAAGTTTTCAAGTATATTGGCTTATTTTATCCCCAAATCATCGCTGCAAGCAACTTTTATGAAGTATTTTTTGAGTACGCCGATAAAAGCCTCTGTTTCCTTGACCTTAAAAATCATATATGCAAGACCGTCCTTTTGACCGAAAACGGAATACATATATTCAATATCAATTTTTTCCTCGGAAACAATGTTCAACAGCGAGCTTAAACCACCTGCCTTATGAGGAACTGCGGCGGCAACAACTCGGGTTTGGGTAACAATGAAGCCGTTGCTCTTGAGAAGCTCAATCGCCTTTTCGCAATCATCGCAGATGATTCTGAGAATTCCGTAATCGGCAGTTTCGGCAATGTTGAGCGCCTTGAGGTCAATATTGTTATCCGAAAGGAGCTTTGTTATCTCCGAAAGCTGACCCGCTCTGTTTTCCAAAAAAACGGAAATCTGATAGATTGACATAAAAATTCCTCCTTAAATCTTTCTCTTATCTATAACTCGGACCGCCTTGCCCTCACTTCTCGTAATTGACTTGGGGGCAACAAGGCGAACCTTGGTATAAATTCCGAGCATTGCCTTGAGTGCGGCAACAAGCGATTTTTCCATCTCGGTGATTTTACCGAGATTATCCGAGAAGTTATCCTGTGTCATTTCAACCATAACCTCAAGTGTATCGCTGTTGTTTACACGGTCAACGATAATCTGATAATTTGCCTGATAGCCTTGCTCGATAAGAACGGTCTCAATCTGTGACGGGAATACGTTGACGCCCTTAACAATGAGCATATCATCACTTCTGCCCATCGGCTTACACATTTTGATAAGTGTTCTGCCGCAGGAGCATTTTTCTCTTGTGAGCACGCAGATGTCGCGTGTTCTGTAGCGGAGAAGCGGAAAAGCCTCCTTGGTAATTGAGGTGAATACAAGCTCGCCCTGCGTTCCGTCGGGGAGAACCTCACCTGTGTCGGGGTCAATGATTTCGGGAATAAAGTGATCCTCATTGACGTGCATACCCGTCTGCTCAGAGCATTCAAACGAAACACCGGGACCGCTGATTTCGGTCAAGCCGTAAATATCAAAGGCCTTTATGCCGAGCTGGCTTTGAATTTCCTGTCGCATTTTTTCGCTCCATGCCTCTGCGCCGAAAATTCCGGATTTGAGCTTGATTTTATCTCTCAAGCCACGCTCATGTATGCTTTCCGCAAGGTAAGCAGCGTAAGACGGAGTGCAGCAAAGCACCGTTGCTTCAAGGTCGGTCATAAACTGGAGCTGTCTGTCCGTATTGCCCGAGGACATCGGCAAAGTAAGGCTGCCAACCTTGTGACTGCCGCCGTGAAGTCCGGCTCCGCCGGTGAAAAGACCGTAGCCGTAGGCAACCTGAACAACGTCATCCTCTGTTGCGCCTGCGGCAACAAGAGCTCTTGCACAGCAATCCTCCCAAAGGTCGATATCGTGCTGAGTATAGAAGGCGACCACTCGTCTGCCCGTTGTGCCGGAGGTGGATTGAATTCTGACACAATCCTTTTTTGGAGCTGCAAGAAGTCCGTAGGGGTAGGCATCACGCAAATCCGCCTTTGTGATAAAGGGCAGCTTGTGTAAATCGTCAACTCCCTTAATATCCTCGGGAGTAACTCCCTTTTCCTCCATCTTTTTTCTGTAATAGGGAACATTATCCCAAACGTGCTTGACCTGCTTAACAAGCCTTTCATCCTGGAGAGCCTTCATTTCCTCGCGTGAGGCACATTCCATATTTTTTTGATAGTATCTTTCCATTGTAATTCTCCTATTTGCGGTAGCTTAAAAATTTTTTCCGAGCATAAAGGCTCTTTTGTTTATTTCAAGAAATTTTTCCGGAACACTTTCTTCAATCGCTTCCAGCCATTCTTCCTCGGTAAAATCAAAGTATTTTGAAAGTCTGCCGATAAGGACCAGATTGACCGCCTTTGAAGTTCCTGCTTCCTCGGCAAGCGAAAGCGCATCAATGGCATCAAGCTTTATTCCGAGAGCCTTGATTTTTTCGGTAAGCTCCGAGGGATATTCTGCCGCACCCGTAATAACGGGCATCGGATTGGTTTTTTGAGTATTTGTAATAATAGTACCGCTCGGTCTGAGGAATTCCGTCCAACGTGCGGCCTCAAGCATTTCAAAGGAGATGATTATATCCGCCTCTCCCTTGTCAATAATCGGTGAATAAACCTTGTCGCCGTAACGGACATAGGTAACAACACTTCCGCCACGCTGGCTCATTCCGTGAACCTCGCTGACCTTTACATCATAATCCTTTTTGAGAAGAAGTCTGCCGAGCAGCTTGCTTGCAAGAAGCGTACCTTGACCGCCGACACCGACTATCATAATATTTTTTGTCTGCATAAATCAAGACTCCTTTCCCGTCGGAAGAACATTAAGCTTGCAAAGCTGACCGCAAACACCACAGCCCGTGCAAAGTGTGTTGTCTATTTTTACCTTACCGTCAATTATGCTGATTGCAGGACAACCGATTTTCATACACGCTTTACAGCCGATACATTTTTCGGTATCCGCCGTAATCGGACCGTTGTACTTAACATATTTGAGCAGGGCACATGGACGTCTTGAAATGATAACGGAGGGCTCGTCTGCGGCAAGTTCTTCCTTTACCGCCTTGTCGCATTGGGCAAGGTCATATGGGTCAACAACGCGGACTCTTTGAATTCCGACCGAACGGCAAAGGCTCTCAAGGTCAATTTTGGTGCAGGGGTCACCCTTGAGATTGAAGCCCGTTGTCGGATTTTGCTGGTGTCCCGTCATTCCGGTAATCGAATTGTCGAGGATAATAACCGTGGAGCTTGAACCGTTGTAGGCAACATTTATAAGCCCCGTTACGCCGGAATGGATAAAGGTGGAATCACCGATAACCGCAACGGTTTTTTTATCGTTATCTTCGTTTGCCTTGTTAAAGCCGTGCAGGCTTGAAACGGAAGCACCCATACATATTGTTGTGTCAATCGCCGCCAGAGGTGCAACTGCGCCGAGAGTGTAACAGCCGATATCACCCATAACGGTTAGCTTATTTTTTTTGAGCGTGTAAAAAAGTCCTCTGTGCGGACAGCCGGCACACATAACGGGCGGTCTTGCCGGAATAGCTTCATCAAGTGCTTTGCCTTCGACAAAATTTTCACCGAGCTTTTCGGCAACAATTCCTTGGCTGAGCTCACCGATACAGCCGAAAAGCTCTTTTCCGGTTACTTCAACGCCGATGCTGCGGCAATGAGCTTCGATTATTCCGTCAAGCTCCTCAATTACAATAACCCTTTCCACACCCTTTGCAAAGCTCCTGATTTTTTCAATCGGCAAGGGGTTTATCATACCGAGCTTGAGTACGGGGTATTTGTTACCGCACACCTCCTTGGCATATTGATAGCTTGTGCTTGAGGTTATTATGCCGATGGAACGGTCACTTCCGTCTTCAATGCGGTTGATGGGTGAATTTTCGGCATATTCAATAAGGGCGGCGGTTCTTTTTTCGACAATCGGGTGTCGGTTCTTGGCATTGGCCGGCATCATTATGTATTTGGCACCGTCTTTTTCGTAGGGCTTTGAAAATTCCTCCCTGTCCGAAACGGAAACCACACTCTGCGAATGGGAAATTCTCGTACACATTTTTATAAAAACGGGAGCATCAAATTTCTCCGAAATTTCGTAGGCTAATTTTGTAAAGTTCAATGACTCGGCGGCATCGGCAGGCTCAAGCATCGGCAGCTTTGCGGCAATCGCATAGTGACGTGAATCCTGCTCGTTTTGTGAGCTGTGCATACCGGCATCATCCGCAACGCCGATTATCATTCCGGCGTTTATTCCCGTGTAGGAAATTGTGAAAACCGGATCGGCGGCAACGTTAAGTCCGACGTGCTTCATTGCACAAAAGCTCCTTTTTCCGGCAAGGCTTGCTCCGAAAGCCGATTCAACCGCAACCTTTTCGTTGGGTGCCCATTCCGCATAAATTTCCTTGTACTTTGCGGCAAATTCGGTAATCTCCGTGCTCGGAGTGCCCGGATAGGCGGAAACAAAGGAGCAGCCCGCCTCATAAAGACCTCTGGCAACAGCCTCGTTTCCGAGCATAAGTTTTTTCATTTTATGACCTCCGTTCAGGTTATTTAAGTGTCCTTAATCCCTTGGGATAATGGTTTTTTGCAATTCCGCCGACGGCTTTTGCTCCGCCGAGCGTGCAGCCCTCAACCGTGACGGCACACCAACCGCTTTCAAAACCGCAGGGAACTGTTTCGCCGTGAATATATTTTTTTGCCTGCTCGGTATCAAGCTCAATTATTCTTTTGAAGCTTTTACCCATCGCAGAGAAAAATTGGTGATGCGGCTTTATATATTTTTTTTGCAAGCTGCCGATTGTAATACCGCAGGAAAATGCACCGACAGGTACGGGAAAATCAGAACTGAAATAAACAAAATTTTCTTTATATTTTTTGACCGCTTTTTTGTCGTAATCCGTCAGCGTTTCATCAAGAAAATCAAAAATAATTTTCTGCTCGGCTTTTGGAATTTCTTTCAATGCGGTCAGTGGCAAATTTGCATTTTCGTCACCGAATTTTTTTCTCATCAGAGCAAAAAATTGACCCTCGCCCTTCGCCTTATGCGGATAAAATCTTCGGCACCGCGAAATATATTTCGTTTTGCAGCCATCAAAATTTATTCCGTCCGATGTAACCCTCTTAACATTTTCATCAACGCTTATCAGCTCAAAATTTTCGTTTTCGCAGAGGAAGCGGTCAACGGTTTTTTCATTTTCTTCAAGCGAAAAGGTGCAGGTGGAATAAAGAAGAAATCCGCCCGACTTGACCGTTGATTTTATTTTTTCAAGAATTTCAAATTGCCTTTCGGCACAGCGGTTAACATTTTCAACGCTCCATTCGTCCCTTGCGTTTTCGTCCTTACGGAACATTCCCTCGCCCGAGCACGGAGCATCAACAACAACCAAGTCAAAAGCACCGCAAAAAGCAGAAGCAATTTTTTCGGCATCGGTGCAGGTAGTAATAACATTGCCAAAGCCCATTCGCTCAATGTTTCCCGTCAGTATTTTACAGCGTGACGGAACAATTTCGTTGGAAACAAGTATACCGTTCGGGATTTGCTCGGCACATTGAGAGGATTTGCCTCCCGGTGCGGCACACAAATCAAGAATTTTCCAATCGGATTGAATGTCCACACTCGCCACTGCCGCCATTGCCGAGGGCTCTTGAATATAAATCATTCCGGCGTGGTGATAAGGGTGGTTGCCTATTCCGTCGGAAGAAAAATAATATCCGTTTTCGGTATAGCTGATTTTTTCTCCGCCGACCGGATTTATTTTTTTAAAATTTTCTCTGCTTATTTTGTTTGTGTTTATGCGAAAAGAGCGTGACGGCTCGTCGGAATAAGAAGCAATAAAGCTTTCATATTCCTCGCCCAAAATTTTGCTCATTCTTTTTTCAAAATCATTCGGCAGCATAAAAAATTCCTTACAAATTTATTTCAATATTAAACATACAAATCGACAGTGCCGCAATTGCAGCCGTTTCGGTTCGGAGAATTCTTTTGCCGAGCGAAACGATTTCTCCGCCACAGCCCCTTGCTTTTTCAATCTCGGAGCTTTCGTAGCCACCCTCCGGTCCGATAAAAATTCCGACACTCATTCCGCTTTTAATTCCGCCGAGCTTTTCCTGAAGTGCTTTTACACTTTCGGCACATTCATAGGGAACCAAAAGCAAATCCAATTCCTTCGCATATTCCAAAGCCTTTTCAAAGCTCATTGCAGGCTTAACCTCAGGAATAACGGTTCTGCCCGATTGCTTTGCGGCACTTTCCGCTATCGACTGCCAACGTGAGAGCTTGCTTTTTTTCTTTTTTTCATCGAGCTTAACAACACAGCGAAGCATTTCAACCGGAACAATTTCGGAAACGCCAAGCTCAACCGATTTTTGAATTATTGTTTCCATTTTGTCCGATTTCGGCAGCCCTTGAAAAAGGACAAGCTTAACGGGAAGCTCGGTACTTTCAAGCTGACCCTTTTCAATATCGGCAATAACATTTTCACCGACAAATTCACGAATTGAACAGCAGTAGCTTGCACCGTTGCCGTCGTTTGCGATAAATTTTTCTCCTATTTTCATCCGCAAAACATTTTTTATGTGGTTAAAATCTCCGCCGTTTATCACAACCTCCGATTCGGAAATATTTTCGGCGGAAACAAAAAAGTGATACATATTTATCGCTCCAAAATCAATATTTAAATTTAATCATTCGCCGTTTGCTTCTTTTTTCTTGCCTCAATTATATCTATCCTTATGATGGCGGCAGTGATTGAGATGAGGGCAAAAATTTCGCAGAGAACTCCTGCCGAGGAATGACAACTGAAATTGTAAATCAGCCAAAATATACTTGTAGGCACTGTTCCGAAACGGATAACCTTTGTGTTTTTCATTCCGTAAACAATCGTAGTCAAGATTTTTGCAAGTATTATCGGCAAGCTGATCCAGCTCTGCCAGGTAATTATCCCCGCAACAACGAAAAAAATGCAGAATATTATCTGAAAAGGCAGAGTGCTTTTTCCTTTTTTTACAAGCTGTGCAAAAACCAAATTACGCACCGAGCTGACAAGGTTCATAGCCATTCCCGTGTATGTCCCGAGCAAAAAATATTGCATTGCAAAAAACACCTCGTTTGAGGTTTTCAGCACCATAACCATATTATGTTTTTTGCATTGGAAGGCAACAACGGTGCATAAAAGACCAATATAGCCGAGCACCTGCGCAATAATATCGGTATTCATCTTTTCTCCTTTTGAAAAAACTACACAATTTTTACAAGCATTCCGGGCTCGGAGGTATCTCCGTCGGGGTTACACGACGTGCCGATTTCGGAAATGATTTTTCCGTTAAGAACGAAGAAACCTTCTCCGATTTTAATGTCCTCCGTTATATCAAAGCAAAAATCTCCTGCCAAATCCTGAGCCAAAATACGTGAAGCGGTCTTGACTGCCAAGCTTTTAACGGTCAGAGCTTTGTACTCTCCGAAAATTCCGAAAATTTCGGCGTTTTCGGTATCAAAAATGATATCACATTCGGGGATTTTGTATTCTCTTTTTTCGGTTCTGCCGAGCGTTGCGATTGATGCCGCTCCGTTCGGATTTTTTGCCGAAACAGTGTATGGAATTTTGCCGTCGACATCGGACGTAACAATCGGCAAAGGTAGACCGCGTGAAATTGAAGACGGTGCGGATTTTTCTATAACGTCACCGTCCTTGAATTTCCACCAAGCTTCTATTTCCTCGCTTTGATTAACAACATTCCAGCTATCGGTCAAAATTTCGTCGGAAACCTTTGTTTCACTGCCGTTTACGGCAAACGCCGGAGCAATTCTGTGCCATCTGACGGCACGGGTAACCTCGCACATTTTTGTTTTCAAATTACGATGAAGATTTGGGAAAGACGGGTCGGGGTTTCCGTTGGGCAAAACACCTGCCATCGGTTGACGCATAACTCCCATTGTGCAGCCGAGTGCAGCGGCGATATATACCTCATCCTCGCAGTTTACCAAAGCAGGGCGACCCTCCTCGGCATCGAAGGATAAGGTATCGGCAAGCCGAGGCAATGTCATAGGTATCGACATTATCGCAATAACATCATAGGTTCGGAAAACATCGCTTTTCGGAACAAGCTCACGTATTCCTGCCTGCTCTGCAAAAAGCTTTGGGGCGTACTGCCTTTTCAGCTCTGTTATCATTTGACGGACTTCAAATTTGCTGCCGTCCTCGCCCCAGTCAATCTTCCAGTAATCCGTTTCGGCACGGTCAGCATCAATGAGACGCTTTTTCCAGTATTCCTCACGGTCTGTTCCCTTAAATTTCGGAGCAACCTGCGGACATACCCAACCGCCGAAGCCTTTCCAGCCCCTTGCTTTAACGGCATCGGCAAGCGATTTCAAAGCGGCGTGGTTTTCGGTGCCATCTGCGGCAAAGGACGGAAATTTTCCCTTATCGAGAATAAGACTGCCGAAAAGCCCTGATTTTTCGGGCGTTTCACCGTAGGGAACATCCCAGCTATCGTCAATAACAAAAAGCAAATCCCTTTTTGCATCGCTGTAAAATTTTGTCCAGCCGAGCGGATATCCATCACCGAAAAGAGCCGCTTCATTCAATATATCTCTCTGTGCCTGCGGACCGCCGTTGTTTGAAGCATAGAGCTGGGTCTGCCAGGTGCAGTAATAATCCGGAGAGGGATTTATGCAATCGGGAACTAAATTTATATCAAGCTTTTTCATATTTGCACTCCTGATTTTGTTATGCGGATATTCGAGGTCAATAAAATTTCAAGAAAAAAGAGAAGGTCAAGCTTGCCTTCTCCCTCGAAAACAGAATTATTTGCTTACCTCATCCGTCTCAATCTTGTCCGTTTTGTTTGCAAATTTCAAAACACGCTTTCCATCCTCAAAAATATCAATTTCGGTAACAGCGGTGTTTTCAAATGAAAAGGCAAAATCTCGTGTTCTTATACCCAAAGCGGTAGGAATCAAATATTCCAACATTCCGTGATGACTGAAAATTGCAACACGCTGCCCGTAGGTATAATTTTTAAGTATGTAATCTATAAATTTCTGTGCTCGAAGGTTATTTTCCTCAACCGTTTGACAAGCGAATTTATGCTTATCGGTGCCAAAAAGCGGCTTCAACATTTTTGCGTTTTTATAGTGCTTTCGGAGGTACTCCTCGGTGCAACCGTAATAGCCCTCGGTACAGCCACATTCTATAATTTCGGGGCAAATATTAATCTGCGGCTCATCGGATTTAGCTCGGCAAGCACCTGCCGCCGTTTTAAAGGCACGTAAAAGTGAGCTTGAAATATATCCGTCAATCGGCAAATCACGCAAGCGCTCACCCAATAGCTCACACTGTCTTTCACCGATTTCGGTAAGCTCGCCGTCACAATTGTCACGGTCTCCGATATCGGTATAATTCGTTTGAGCGTGACGAATAAAAAGAAGCTTTAGGCTTTCCATAATACCCTCCAAAATTTTTGCTGATGCATAATACACAATGCTCTGTGTCTAATTATAACAGATATCTTCCGAACAGTCAATATTTTGCGGCTTAAAAATCCTCATATAAAGAAAAAATTTTTAAAAAAATCACCGCACCGAAGTTGTTGACACTCCGATGCGGTGTTGTTTTATTAAATTATGCTCAAATTAAGGATTATTCCTCTGTGCCGTAGAGCTTAACAAGCTTCTGAAGATGTGCATAGCGATCCTTTGCACCCTCCTCGGACTTAACAAAGAGATCCTCCGCTCTCTCCGGGAAGGAGCGAGTAAGAGCAGAATAACGAGCCTCATTCATAAGGAATGCACGGTAGCCCTCTGTTGCGGGAACCTTGGAGTCAACAGTGAACGGGTTCTTGCCCTCTGCCTTGAGTGCCGGGTTGTAACGGAACATATTCCAGTAACCGCAAGCAACAGCCTTCTTCATTTCATCCTGGCAGTTTGTCATACCGCCCTTGATGCTGTGCATCTCACAGGGAGCGTAGCCGATAACAAGTGACGGACCCGGATAAGCCTCAGCCTCTTGGAGAGCCTTGAGTGTCTGGTTCTGATCTGCGCCCATTGCAATCTGAGCAACATAGATGTAACCGTAAGACATTGCGATTTCAGCAAGGCTCTTCTTTGCGATAGCCTTACCTGCGGCAGCAAACTGTGCAACCTGACCGATCTGGGAAGCCTTTGAAGCCTGTCCACCGGTGTTGGAGTAAACCTCGGTATCAAATACCATAACATTTACATCCTCACCGGAAGCAAGAACGTGGTCAAGACCGCCGAAACCGATATCGTATGCCCAACCGTCACCGCCGAAGATCCATACGGACTTCTTGGAGAGGTATTCCTTCTGAGAAAGGATATCCTTAGATGCATCACAGCCGCATTTCTCAAGCTCGGCAACAAGAGCCTCGGTAGCTTCGCCGTTCTTTGCACCGTCGTTAACGGTTGCAAGGTAAGCATCGGCAGCAGCCTTGAGCTCTGCGGAAGCATTTTCGTTAGCTGCAACAGCCTCAACCTTTTCGATGAGGTTGTTTCTGATAGCCTTCTGACCGAGATACATACCGTAGCCGTGCTCGGCGTTATCCTCAAAGAGGGAGTTAGCCCAAGCCGGACCGTGACCGTTCTTATCTGTTGTGTACGGAGATGTACCTGCCGGACCGCCCCAAATTGATGAACAACCTGTTGCGTTGGAGATATACATTCTGTCACCAAAGAGCTGAGTGATGAGACGAGCATATGAAGTCTCGGCACAGCCTGCGCAGGAGCCTGAGAACTCGAGCAACGGCTTCTTGTACTGGCTGGAGATGATTGTCATCTTCTCAGTAAGCTCTTTCTTCTCATCAACATTTGCTACACAGTAATCGAATGCTGCCTGCTGCTCATCCTGGCTCTCACGGGAAACCATCTTGAGTGAGTTAGTCGGGCAAACACCGATACATACGCCGCAACCCATACAATCCATCGGGGAAACAGCAAGAGTGTAGGTGTAATTTGTCTTTACAATCGGCTTCGGAGCAAACTTTGTTACTGCCGGAGCTGCAGCCTTCTCCTCATCATTGAGGGCGAAGGGTCTGATTGTTGCGTGCGGACAAACATAAGCACACTTGTTACACTTTGCACAAGTCTCTGCATTCCACTCGGGAACCATAACAGCAACGCCGCGCTTCTCATAAGCTGATGCGCCCTGCTCAAAGGTACCGTCAACGTGATTTGAGAATGTGCCGACCGAAAGCTCATAGCCATCCATATGACCTACGGGCTTCATAATATTTTCAACCTGCTCAACGAGCTTTGCAGGACCCTCTGCCTTAGCTTCACAAGCGCTGTCGGTTGCATTTGCCCAATCTGCGGGAACGTCAATCTTAACGAATGCTGTTGCACCTGCGTCAATAGCCTTTTCGTTCATCTCAACGATTTCTTTACCCTTCTTCATAAACTTCTGGGCTTTTTCTTTCATATATCCGATAGCTTCGTCAACCGGAAGAACCTTTGCAAGAGCAAAGAAAGCGGACTGAAGAACAGTGTTTGTACGCTTGCCCAAACCGATCTGAGCAGCAAGGTCAATAGCGTTAACGGTATAAAGCTGAACATTGTTCTTTGCGATATACTGCTTTGTTTCGGCGTTCATCTTTTCAGCAAGCTCAGCGGCATCCCACTGGCAGTTGATGAGGAAAACTCCGCCCGGCTTAACGTCGTTAACCATCTTGTAGCCCTTTTCGATATAAGAGGGGTTATGGCAAGCAACGAAGTCAGCCTTGTTTACATAATAGGGGCTTCTGATAGGCTCATCACCGAAACGAAGGTGAGAAATGGTGATACCGCCCGTCTTCTTTGAGTCATACTGGAAATATGCCTGAGCATACTTGTCGGTATGGTCACCGATGATCTTGATGGAATCCTTGTTAGCACCAACGGTACCGTCACCGCCGAGACCCCAGAACTTGCACTCGATTGTGCTTTCTGCTGCGGTATTCGGAGCCGGCTTCTCCTCAAGTGAAAGATAGGTAACATCATCGTTGATACCGATTGTGAAGTGAGCCTTGGGAGCATCCTTCTTGAGCTCATCATATACAGCAAAAATGCTTGACGGCGGTGTATCCTTTGAACCGAGACCGTAACGACCTCCGATTACCTTGATACCGTCCTTGCCTGTTGCATTAAGAGCGGCAACAACGTCAAGGAAAAGAGGCTCACCGATTGAGCCGGGCTCCTTTGTTCTGTCAAGAACAGCGAGCTTCTTGCAGGAAGCGGGGATAGCCTCGATAAACTTTTCAACAGCAAAGGGTCTGTAAAGACGAACCTTGATGAGACCTACCTTCTCACCCTTGGCGGTAAGGTAGTCAATAACTTCCTCGGCAACGTCGCAGATTGAACCCATAGCAACGATTACGTTCTCTGCATCCTCTGCACCGTAATAGTTAAAGAGCTGGTAGTTTGTGCCAAGCTTTGCATTGACCTTGTCCATATACTTCTCAACAATTGCCGGAGCCTCGTCATAATACTTGTTGCAAGCCTCACGGTGCTGGAAGAAGATATCGTCATTCTCATGAGAACCGCGCATTACGGGATGCTCGGGGTTGAGAGCTCTCTTTCTGAACTCGGCAACCGCATCCATATCGCACATTTCCTTGAGGTCATCATAATCCCAGACCTCAATCTTCTGAATTTCGTGAGAGGTACGGAAGCCGTCAAAGAAATTGATAAACGGAACTCTGCTCTCAATTGAAGCAAGGTGAGCAACAGCACCGAGATCCATAACCTCCTGCGGATTTGTTTCGGCAAGCATTGCAAAGCCTGTCTGACGGCAAGCGTAAACGTCGGAATGATCACCGAAGATATTAAGAGCGTGTGATGCTACGCAACGAGCGGATACGTGGAATACGCAGGGAAGAAGCTCACCGGCGATCTTATACATATTCGGGATCATAAGAAGAAGACCCTGTGAAGCGGTATAAGTCGTTGTGAGAGCACCTGCTGCCAACGAGCCGTGAACTGTACCCGAAGCACCTGCCTCGGACTGCATCTCGGCAACCTTTACGGTTGTTCCGAAGATGTTCTTGCGACCCTGTGCGGACCACTGATCAACGTAGTCAGCCATCGGGCTGGACGGAGTGATGGGATAAATACCTGCAACTTCCGTAAACGCATAGGATACGTGAGCGGCAGCGGTATTACCATCCATGGTTAACTTTTTTCTTGCCATTCTTTTTTCCTCCTTGTAAAGTTAATAGCAATTCATTTTACCACCCATAATAATATCACGTTTGCTTCAAGATGTAAACCTTATTGAGATAAATTTTTTATTTTTGACCGAAAATAAATGTCAAATCGTCAAAAAATTGCCAAACTGCACACAACAGAATGTCTCACCTCGAAAAATTTCCGCAAAAAACCGCCGCTTGCATTAAGCCTGCGGCGGTTCTTTCGGGAGCTTATCCCCTTTATTTTGTACACTTATCCTTGAGCACGGGCATCCAAAGACCACCCTGAACGGTTCTGTGGCGGAACGAGCATTCCTTGGGCTCCTTGGTTTCGTACCAATCCGAGAATGGGTAGCGATCCTCCGTATCACGCAGATAATTCATAATACGCTTTGAGAAAAGCCCTGTATTCTCTCCGCTTTCGTCAAGCACCGATGCCCAAAGCATCCAATCCGTCTTTGTAAAATCCTTTCTCATATCAAGGGGAACGCCGTATTTGTTGGTTTCCATACGGTATTTTTCGCTTTCGGCGGCATACAGCTTCTTGTCGAAAAGATTAAAGCCGAGCACGATATCCCACGCCATATTGTATTTCAAGCTCCAGCTTTCATCATTGCCGATTGAAAAGGAGAGATATCCGTTTTTATCGCAGAGTGAAACAAGCTCGGCGGCATATTTCTTTGCAACCTCGGCATAATCGCTTTCCTTGCCGAGCGCCCTTGAAATTCTGTCGAAGCAGGCAATGCCCATTATCGCCTTAACCGCAAGGTTGACATTCTTTTCGCTGTGACCGGCAAAATCATCGGTGCAAAGCTGATTATCGAGAACAACGCCCTGCTTCACAAGGTAATTCGCCCATTTTTCGAGCAAATCATGGTTTTCACTCAGCTGTGAGCTGTCGCCGCTGAAGTGATAATATGTGTAGGACATCACAAGCATATTTCCGCACTCCTCAACGGGCATATGCTCATACGATTTGAAATAATCTCGCTTTTCGGCAAAGATTTCTCGACGGAATTCGTCAAATTCCTTTTTGAGTGCATAAACCTGACCGTCGGCAATCGGGTACTGACCGATATCGTGCGGTGCAAAATCAAAGTCCCATGTCACGCTCCTTGAAAATTCAAAAATACCCGTCATCATTGCCTTGACAAGCTCGGGATTGTAAAGCAAAAACATCGGCAATGCGGGATAGGAAACGTCAACCGTGTTTATGCAGCCGTTGGAATAACATTCCTTTGAGAGATAAAGAAGCTCGCCCCTTGTGTTTCTGACAAGCTTGTGACCTGCCAAAACCTGCCTTGCGGCGACGGTCAAGATATTTTGATAATCCTCGCCGTATTTTTCTGCATCGGTAAGTATCATTTCGTTCTGAGCAAGGAGCTTTTCATAGAGCATTTTTCTGTTCTCATCGCAATATACAATGGCATCGCCAATGCTCTTGAACTTTTCCGTCCAAAGTCCCTTGAGCTTTTCGCCCATATATTCAATCGAATAAATATCGTCATAGGTGGCAATAAAATTAAACTCAAGAGCTCCGTCCGTTTTGCCCGAACAGGAGGCGTTGATTTTGTGCATTTCGTCCGAGCCGATTTCGGCATCGTTTCCGCAAAGGTAAAAATGACCCCATTCGGCGGAAACGTCGTCACCCGATTTTGAAAGCGGAGTTTGATTTTTAAGTCCCATTTGAGCGAATTTGAGCTTGCCAAGGGAACCGACCGCCGTTTCGATTTCCTGCGGTATCTTGTTATAGCAAAATTCGCCGTCAAAGGAAAGGCAGACCTTGATATCATGTACGCCGCCGTCAACGGATTTCACCGTGCAATCAATATATGAGCAGGGCAGAGTGAGATGCTCAAGCTCATTGAGAATAAGCGGCGTATAGAAGCTGACATCAAGCTGTAGCTTCCCGTTTCGGAAGCTGTAATATGTAATGTACGGAGTGACCTTGCGTGATATCTGAGGAATTGCCGGCAGCTCATCCTTACCCATAAACCTAAAAGCTTCGCCGTCAACGGTGACCGTTCCGATAAGGCGTTTTCTTGCACCGTACCAAATCATTGTGTCGTCGTCATAGAGCTTTTCGCTGTGCGACCAAACCGTAAAGAACGGGTCAACCGTGATAAGCGGATATGCAGGCAGCCTTGTTTCGCAAAGCAAATCGAGAATTTTTTCGCAGGCGGCACAGGCAGGGCAATCGCAATATCTTGCTCCGGAAGCCTTGAGCTCCTTTGCGTGAGTACGGAAGCCCTCCGCTCTTTCTCCGAAAATTTCGTCACATTTGGGCGACTCGGTAAAAGCAATAAGCTCATCGACGGTTTCTATATCTTCTTTCAGCTCTGCAACAAGCTTTTCGGTTTCGACCTCCTCATTCTCCGTTCCAAGTGCGGCAAGCCAGCTCTCTGCGACTGCTTTCGCCTCGGCACAGCATGACGGTGCGGCAATGAGATTTTTTACCTCCGCAATTATTTTTTCGTTCATAATCTTCCTCCGTTCAAAATGATAGTTTAAAACGATATTTGCAACAAATATATTTTATCCGTTTTTACACTGTCTGTCAATCATTTTGAAGCTGCAAGCATCAAAGCCAAGCTTACTGTAGCCATACCCTTCGTTTTCGGGCTTTTACAGTCTCGCTTTGAGAACCGAACCACCGATACAAGCAGCCTGCTCCGAAGCTGTTTTTCGGTGCAGGCTGTTTGGTATAAGACTATTTAATTTTCGCCGCCTTGCGTATTGGCTTTACGCTGATGAGTATAACCGCCATAACGATTGAAATTATCATTTCGGGAATACTGAAAAGACCGTTATAGACAAAGGTGTAGAGCAAGCCGAGTGAATTGCCGCTGAATTTTTCGAGCACGGCACTGCCGTATGCCGCTCCGGCACCGTCGGTAAAAAACCACTCCGCATAGCCCTTAAAGAGTATAAAGCCCGATGCGGCGTGCGAAAGATATTTGAGCATACAAGCAACAAATGTGCCTACCGCCAAGGACACCTGCGGATTTTTGATTGATTTTTTGAACATTCCGCTTGTACCGAGCAGGGCAAAGGCAACAAGGTAATCGAGCAACGCACACAAAATGACCTGCCACCATTTAAAGCCTGCACCTGCAACCGAGCCTGAAATTCCGAAAATCATTTGCAGGATACCGTGAACAAGACCGGTGCAAAATCCCCATTTGGCTCCGTACGCATAGCCGACAAAAAGAATCGGCACAAAGCTGAACAATGTGACCGAGCCGCCATAGGGCAAATCAGCGAATTTGATGAATGAAAGCACGGTGGAAAGTGCAACCATAATCGCACTGACCGTCAGCTTGGTTGTAATCACTTCCGTGTTTCTTCCGATGTTTCTGCTTTTCATAAAAAACTCCTTTCACAGCATCCTGACAAAAGAAAAATGCCCGACGAAACAGCCGTCGGGCACTGAATTTACTTCAATAGCTTCCTACGTCGGTACTAACCGAATCAGGTACGGCAACGCTGAATATTCCGTCGCCTTAGGGTATAATCTCAGCCCAAGCGGTTAACTCCGCTTATAAGCACCCCTGCTGTTATAAGTATATTACATCATCAGCTCAAAATTGTCAACAATTTATTTTTTCAGCTTTGTTTCAAAGCAGAGCCAACCGCTGCTTTCGTGTCTGCCGACAACCTCAAAGCCATATTTCTCAAACGCTTCCAAAACATCGCTCTCCCTGGTGTCAATAATTCCGGAGGTGATGTAAAGTCCGTCCTCCTTGAGGAAATTGCCGACATCCTTTGTAAACATCACTATGATATCCGCAACAATATTCGCAACCACAACGTCATATTTTCCGCTCACCTTATCGGTCAGGTTACCCTGAAAAACGGTGAATTTCGGCTCCTCAAAGCCGTTCATTTTGCCGTTTTCTCTTGCAGTTTTAACAGCAAGCTCGTCAATATCCACGCCTGTGGCACTTTTTGCACCGAGCAAAAGTCCCGCTACACCGAGTATACCGCTTCCACAGCCGATATCAAGCAGCTCCGTTTCGGTAGAAATATGCTTTTCGAGCGTTTCAAGGCAAAGGCGTGTCGTATCATGTCCGCCGCTTCCGAACGCAAGTCCCGGTTCAATATCAAGCACCGTTCTGCCCTGCGGGTCATAGTCATTATCCCAAACAGGTCTTATCAACAGCTTTTCTCCGACAACCATCGGCTTAAAATATTCCTTCCAATTATTTTCCCAATCCTGATTTCTGCAAACGCTCAGGTCAATTTCGTGCTTGATACCCTCGGCGTTGTAACGCTCGGAAAGAAACGCAACCGCCTCCGCCGGGCTTTCCTCGGGAGAAATGTATATATGTACCGTAGCCTTACTGCGATCCTTTTTGAGAAGCTCCTCATCAATCAAATCAATGTGAGCAATTTCCCACGCCGCCTCCTCAAGATCGCTGTAATCCTCAATGTATATGCCGTAAGGAACAACCATCTGGGCAATATTGCCGGCTGTTTCAACATCCCTTGCATCAATATTTATTTTAACCTCTGTCCAATCCATCACCGCACCGCCTTAAATCAAGTTTGCCTTAGGCTTAATATCCGTCAAGCCGTGGTTGTAGAGCTTTCTGTTGTCGAGTGCCCACTGTCTGGCACTGAATTCGCCCGGCTCAACCTCCGAAACCGCCTGCGAAATTTCATAAATTCTTGCATCAAGCAGGTCAAGCTGCGAAAGGATATCCGCTTCAAGGAACATAGGTCTGACCGCCGCACCGAATTCGGGTTCGCCGTGGTGCGAAATTATCATATGCTCCACCAAGGTCAAAAGCTCCCTGTCCGTGCCGAGCTCCTCACCGATTTTTTCAATATTCATAGCACCCTTAACAAGGTGTCCTATAAGCGTTCCCTCTGTTGTATAGCCGGAGGCAATTCCCGTTTCGGCAACATTAAATTCACCGATTTTTGCAATATCGTGAAGAATTACGCCGGAAAAAAGCAAATCCTTTTCCACACTCGGATAAATCTCGGCAACGCTCTGTGCCATTCTCAAAATGGAAAGCGTGTGATAAAGCAATCCGCCTCTTATTGCGTGATGGAGCTTAAATGCGGCAGGCCAATAAAGCAAGGCTTTTTTGTTTCGCTCTATAACCTCCGTAACAAGCGTTTTCAGCTGCTCATTTTCAAATTCCCCGACCACTCTCATTATAGCGGCGAGCATTTCCGCTCCGTTATATTCCGAGCTCGGAACATAGTCCTCCATCTTAACTCCGTCGGCATCCGTGGCAAGGCGAGCCTTATCCACCCTCAATTGCGGTGAATCGTTGAACATCGAAACTGAGCCCCTGACCTTGAGCAGACAATTCTGCTTGATAAAAGGGTAAAGCTCCTCCTTATAATCCCAAAGCTTGGCGTTAATTTCGCCGCTGCTGTCGGTCAGCACCATATCAAGATAGGGCACTCCCTTTGCGGTTTTTTTGACCTCAAGACCCTTGACGAGGCAAAAGCCCTCCACTGTTCCGTTATTGTTAATCTCGGTAAAATTCATAATAATCCTCTCTATTCGGTAAATATATCTTAATAATACCACATATGCTTAAAAAAAGAAAGATTTTTCCTTGCAAAAGATTGATATGTGTGTTAAAATTTTTTCATTCTAACAGTAATCTTTTGCAAAGGGTGTTTGTATGAGCAAGCGTTATCATTTTTTTGCAATGCTTTCAAGGATGAAATATATCAACCGCTGGGCATTGATGAGGAACACACACGTTGAAAATATCAGCGAGCACTCTCTGGAGGTTGCAACCGTGGCTCACTCACTTGCGATTATCCACAACAGGCGCTTTGGCGGTAACGTCAATGCCGACCGTGCCGCAGTGCTCGGAGTTTTTCACGATGCGCCGGAGATTATCACGGGCGATATGCCCACACCTGTAAAATATTACAGTAAAGAAATTCGTGAAGCTTATTCGTGCGTTGAGGACAATGCCTGTGAAGCTCTGCTCGAAATGATTCCCGAGGATATCCGTGAGGAGTACAAGCCCTTCTTCATTAAACGTGAGGAGGACCGTCAGCTTTGGAAATTTGTCAAGGCGGCGGATAAAATTTGTGCCTACACCAAGTGCCTTGAGGAGGCAAAGGCGGGCAATCACGATTTTGACAAGGCAGCAAAAACCAATTTCAAGTCCCTTGAAGAGCTTGATATGCCCGAGGTTAAGTGCTTTATGGAGGATTTTCTCCCCAGCTACGGCTTAACGCTTGACGAAATGAACTAAGCGGTTGCAAAACCGTAATATGAAATGCGAGGTAATTTTATGAGCAAGTACACAAAAGAAGACATACTCAAAATGGCAAAAGAGCAGAACGTAAGATTTGTTCGTCTTCAGTTTACCGATATTTTGGGCTGTATGAAAAATGTTGCCATCACTGTCAACCAGCTTGAAAAGGCACTCGATAATGAGTGTATGACAGACGGTTCGTCAATTGAGGGCTTTGTCCGTGTTGAGGAATCCGATATGTACCTTTATCCCGATTACGATTCGTTCGTCGTTCTTCCGTGGAATCACCTTTCCGACGGCAAAACAGCCCGTCTGATTTGTGACGTGTACTGCTCCGACAGAACCCCCTTTATTGGTGACCCGAGGAACGTGCTCAAGCGTGCAATCCAAAAGGCTGACGATATGGGCTATAAATTCAACGTCGGTCCGGAGCTCGAATTTTTCCTTTTCCACACGGACGATGAGGGCAGACCCACAACCAACACCCACGACAAGGCAGGCTACTTTGACCTTGATAATGTTGACCTCGGCGGTGACTGCCGACGTGATATGTGCGTAGCATTGGAGGATATGGGCTTTGAGATTGAGGCCTCTCACCACGAATGTGCCGAGGGTCAGCACGAAATCGACTTCAAATACGGTGATGCTCTCAATGTTGCCGATAAGGTTATGACCTTCAAGTATGTGGTTAAAAAATATGCACAGCTTCACAATCTTTACGCTTCGTTTATGCCCAAGCCGATTTACGGTATCGCCGGCTCCGGTATGCACACCAATATGTCACTCTTTGACAAGGACGGCAATAATGTTTTCTGCGACCCGAACGGCCAGTACGGTCTTTCCGAAACAGCGCTCCATTTCGTTGCCGGTATAATGAAGCACATTAAGGCTACAACGGCGGTAAACAACCCCCTTGTAAACTCCTACAAGCGTCTTGTTCCCGGCTATGAGGCTCCCGTTTACATTGCGTGGTCGGCATCAAACCGTTCCGCACTCGTCCGTGTTCCTGCGGCAAGAGGCAAGGGTACAAGAGTTGAATTGAGAAGTGCCGACCCCTCCTGCAATCCCTATCTGGAAATAGCACTCTGTCTGCTTGCAGGTCTTGACGGAATCGAAAAGGGCTATATGCCGCCCGAATCAACGGTCAAGAATATCTTTGATATGAGTGTTGATGAGCGTGAGGAGGCAGGTATCGAATCTCTGCCCGGCTCACTTGAGGATGCCATCAACGAATTTGAGGCAAGCGATTTTATCAAGGAATCGCTCGGTGAGCACGTATATTCCAAATTTATTGAAGCAAAGCGTAAAGAATGGGACAGCTACCGCACCAGTGTTTCACAGTGGGAAATTGACAATTATCTTGCCAAGTATTAAGCGACGTTCGATTTTTTGCCTATATAGGCTACAGGTCTGCCAAATCGGTTGACCCGTAGCCTTTTGATTTATAAAATCTTTATGTTGACGTTACTACCTGTAAAAGGTATAATGATATAAATTAACACGAAAGAGGTTGAGCGGATGTTTGCAAAGGTTAACAGCATGGGTATTTTCGGAATGGAGGTTTTCCCCGTCAGCGTTGAGGCAGATATCTCCGGCGGCTTGCCACGCTTTGACGTGGTTGGTCTGCCCGATTCGGCAGTAAGCGAATCCCGTGACAGAGTACGCTCCGCAATGAAAAACAGCGGCTTCGATTTCCCTGTCAGCCGTATCACCGTAAACCTTGCCCCTGCCGACCGCCGCAAGGAGGGTCCCTTGTACGACCTTGCGATTTTCGTCGCACTGCTTGAGGCATCAGAACAGCTCAGAGCAAATACGGGCGAATATATTTTCCTCGGTGAGCTCTCACTCGATGGCAAGGTTCGCCGTGTTAACGGTGTGCTTCCGATGGTTATAGGTGCGTGTCAGAGCGGTATGAAAAAGGTCTTTGTTCCCTCGGAAAACGCAAATGAAGCGGCCGTTGTTGAGGGTATTGAGGTGTACCCTGTTGAAAATATCTTTGAGGTGCTCGGTCATCTCAATGGCTCAAAGCCAATCTCACCTGCCGTTCCCGTAAGCAATACCGAAGCCCAAAGCTTTGAATATATGCCTGATTTTGCCGACGTCAAGGGGCAGTTTGAAGCAAAGCGTGCCCTGGAGGTTGCCGCAGCAGGCGGACACAACACCCTGATGATAGGCAGCCCCGGTTCGGGTAAAAGTATGCTCGCCAAAAGAATACCCTCTATTCTGCCCTCAATGACCTTTGAAGAAAGCCTTGAAACGACCAAAATTTATTCGATTTCCGGCGCTTTGAAAAATAATTCAAGCCTTGTCACGCAACGTCCGTTCCGCTCGCCGCATCACACGGTTTCAACAATCGGACTTGCCGGAGGCGGTGCTATCCCCAAGCCGGGTGAGGTTTCACTTTCACACAACGGTGTACTCTTTCTTGACGAGCTGCCGGAATTTTCACGTCAAGCGATGGAAATGCTCCGTCAACCGCTTGAGGACGGAAAAATTACGATATCACGAGCCTCGGGCGCTTCCACCTACCCCTGCTCGGTTATGCTTGTCTGCGCTATGAACCCCTGCCCGTGCGGATATTACGGTCACCCTACCCGCAAATGCACCTGCCGAGACGGTGCGGCGGCAAAATATCTTGCCAAAATAAGCGGTCCTCTGCTTGACCGAATCGACATACACATTGAGGTTCCGCCCGTCGACTTTGAAAAGCTTTCGGACGAGCACCGAGGTGAGTCCTCCGCCGAAATAAAAAAGAGAGTTGAGGCGGCAAGAAAAATTCAGCAAGAAAGGCTCAAGGGTACCTCGGCAAACTGTAATGCGCAGATGAACTCGGCAATGACGAGGGAATTCTGCAAGGCAAGCCCTGCCGCCATGAAGATGCTGCAAACCGCCTTTGACAGGCTCGGTCTTTCCGCCCGTGCCTACGACAAAATTTTGAGAGTCGCAAGGACGGTTGCCGACTTGGAAAGCTCCGAAATCATAGAAGCTACCCATATTGCCGAAGCGATACAATATCGTTCTCTCGATCGAAAATTTTGGACAAAATGACATATATGTAAAATATTATATAAGGGTTTACGGCAATTTCGTCAAATTGTGTGTTGAAATTTTTCTTTAGCTGTGCTATAATGCACCGCAAGATACCTATTGGGTTATCTGAGCATAGTGTGAAAGGAGCTTTTTATGCTATCGGATAACAGAAAGAAGAAAATTATTTATTTCAGCGATGAGCTTAATGACGACTTTGCCGATATGGGAATTAAAACCAAGCCCCTTCGCTCAAATTACCGATTTATTCACGAAAGTATTCCGTGGAAAACCGCATCCTTTTTGCTTTATCGCGTTGTCGGACAGCCTATTGTTTTTGTCTTTGACCATCTTATATCGCAACGCTTTTACAACAAGGAGGTAATCCGCAAGGTAAATGGCTCCGGTGCATATGTTTACGCAAACCATACAAACATCCTTCTCGATGCACTTCTGCCGTCCATGCTCCGCTACAAGGGCAGGAGCTATATTGTTGTCGGTCCCGATACAATGTCTGTCCCCGGTCTCAACAATATTGTCGAAATGCTCGGTGCCATACCCATCGGCACAACTCTTGCACAGAAAAAAGAGATGATTGACTGCGTGAAAAAACGAATTGAGCAGAAAAATCTTGTTATTATCTATCCCGAGGCGCATATTTGGCCTTACTACAACGATATACGTCCGTTTATTGACGATTCCTTTGCCTATCCGGCTCACACGAATACTCCGGTTTTCGCCGTCACCAACTGCTACCAAAAAAGGAAAATCGGCAAGCTGCCGAAAACTCTCACCTTTGTTGACGGTCCGTTTTACCCCGACGAAAGCCTGCCGACAGCGGAGAGACGTAAAAAGCTGCGTGACCAATGCTATGAGGCAATGAAAAAGCGTGCGGAGGAAAACTCCGACTACGAATATATCGAATACAGAAAAAAAGCAAACTAAAGCAAAAAACACAGGCTCAGCCAAAGAGTCTGTGGTTTGTTTTGTTATTTTCTGTGTTTAATTTTATCCCAATAAGCCTTTGCCGCTTGCTCCATTTTGTTTTCGCCGTACTCGTAATACTTTGCATTTTTTATCTCGTCGGGTAAATACTGCTGATACGTCCAATGATTTTCGTAATCGTGGGGATAGACATAAAACTGCCCCTTATTCGGATTATCCTCACCGTCATAATGCATATTTTGAAGCTGACGCGGAACGGGACCGCTTTTGCCCTTGCGGATATCTGCCGCAGCCGCATCCACACCGAGATAGGCAGAATTGGATTTCGGGGAGGTACACACAAGCACCACCGCATCGGCAAGCGGAATCCTCGCCTCGGGCAAGCCGAGCATATTTGCGGCATCCACCGCCGCCTTGACAATCGGAATTATCATCGGGTACGCAAGACCCACATCCTCACAGGCGCATACCATCAGTCTGCGGCAAGCCGAGGGCAAATCACCCGCATCAAGCAGCCTTGCAAGGTAATGCAACGCCGCATCGGGGTCGGAGCCTCGCATCGATTTTTGATATGCGGAAATAATGTCGTAATGCTCGTCACCGTCACGGTCGTATTTCATCGCACTGCGTTGGGTCAGTGCCTTTGCCGTTTCCGCTGTGATATGGGTAATACCCTCACCGTCGGGCTTGGTTGAAAGGGCGCAAAGCTCCACCGAGTTGATTGCTTTCCTGACATCACCTCCGCAAGCGGAAGAAATGTGACGGAGCGCATCGTCCTCAATCGCAAAGCTCATACCTCTTTTTTCTTCAAGAAAGGTAAACGCACGCCTGACGGCGGGAACAATGTCCGCCGCCTCAACCGATTTGAATTCAAACACCGTTGAACGGCTGAGAATTGCGTTATAAACATAGAAATAGGGATTTTCCGTCGTTGAGGCAATAAGAGTTATTGAGCCGACCTCAATATATTCAAGCAAGGTTTGCTGCTGCTTTTTGTTGAAATACTGGATTTCGTCAAGATAGAGCAAAATTCCGTTCTGAGCCTCAAAGGTATCAAGCTGTGCGACAATTGCCTTGATATCCGCCGTGCCGGCCGTTGTACCGTTGAGCTTGCAAAGCTTTCTGTCCGTCGCCTTTGCAATAATGGAAGCGACCGTCGTTTTGCCGACACCCGACGGACCGTAAAAAATCATATTCGGGAGCTCGCCCGATTCGATTATATTTCTCAGCGGCATATTTTTGCCTATGAGATGACGCTGACCGACCACCTCATCGAGCGTTTGCGGTCTGAGCTGTTGAGCTAAGGGTATTGACATCTTATCGCCTCCTGTTTTGATAATTATACAATAATTTGCGGTATTTGGCAAGCTATACCGCCAATTACGTTAAAAAACCTTCCCTTTGCAAGAAAAAAGCTGCCGCAAAAGCGACAGCCTTGTTGTCAAATTAACTTAGATGGGATTCCAGAATCTATCCCATGTGCCGTTGTCCCATACGTTGTAGCCGAGAGCCACATACTTAAAGAGCCATACGAACGGATTGAGACGGAATACCAACGGATCGAGAATTGAGATAATTCCACGAAGAAGTGTTGAAATATCATCAGTCTTGGGAACCTCAACCGCCTCAAACTCCTCACCCTCAACATTGAGCACGAACGGCTGTGAGTAGCAAATACCGTTGCTACCCGTAATGTAGAAGCGGAGATAGAGATACGGATCATCAAGAAGCTCGTCATTTTGAAGGTCAAGAGTTACCTTGCCGTTCTTTATATCTGTCTTACGGCTGATAACATTACCGTTTGAAACCCAGGTAATGGAATCAAAATTGATACCCTCAACCGTGATTGTATCGTTTTCGTCGTCAACCTTGATATTGGTCACCATCGGAGTGTTGTTGTAGGTATAAAGCTCACCCTCATCAACCTTTTCCTCGCTAAAGCCGGGGATTTCCTCCATACCGTTGAGCTCAACACCGTTTGAATAGTGAGAAACGGCAAAGCAGAGACCCTTGGTGAAATTGGTACGGAAGGTATCCATATCAAAGCTATCCATCATAACCATTGTGTATGCATAGTTAACGGAACGGTCACTGTGAGAATCGGAGAAGCTGAAGCACCAGGGAACAACGCCGTTGGGAATTGTCTTCTGGAGAATCTGGTCGTAAAGGATACGGTCACAGCGTGTGTTTTCGTCACGGGAGCTGTTGATGCCCATACCTACGCTTGAGCCCGTGTTATCCATAAACAAACGTGCAAACTTGTTGGCATAGTAATCGTCAACCTTCTGACCGACGTGATCCTTGCTTTCCATACGGTACATATACTCGCCAACGTGAGCAAGCATTGAAATTCCGCCCGCCTTCTTCACGCCGGCTGTCGGAGTTTCGTAGTCGCCGTAAACACCGATTGATGCCTGACCGTAATCTGCAAAGTAGCCTGTAAGGTGGCAGTCTGCAATAGGTGTCGCCATATTGAGCTCAATGCCCTTGGGAACATCAAGCATACCGTTTTGATGAGTTCTTGTCTCAGATGCTGCCGTACCGTTGAGATATGACTGATATGCTTCCTCACTCAGGGGAATAATCGGAGCCATATGAGTACGCTCATACTTAACAAGTCTGATGATGGGAACAAGCTCGGGAGCTTTGTTCCAGCCCTGGTTGATTGTGCCGTGGTCGGTCAGAGCAACGATATCGTAATCGTAATCATAATGCATCTGAACGTAGCGGTCAATTGTCTGATATCCGTCGGAAGCGTTTGTATGAGAGTGCGGCTGGAATTTGTAGCTTTTCCAGGTATCCCAATTAACCTCTTCGTACGGATTGGTGATGATGTAGTTCGTTCCCTTTGCCGAAACGCCGATAATAAATACCTGCATAATCAGCACAAAGGTTAAAAGAACAGCAACAACCTTCTTTGCCATAATGTTTACCTCCCAAATAAACAAATTGTCGCATATATTATGAATTATTTTATAGGATTTGTCAATAAGTTTATGCCAACTTTTCTACGTTTTAAAGCTAAACACTTTCGCAAAAATGTATAAATGGCAAAAAATATATGCCACAAAGACTAAACAAGCAGCTCATATTCCTCCAAAAGCGTGCCCTTGTCCAAGGCAACCGTTTTGACCGCAAACGGGGCAAGGCTCAAGCTGATTTCGCTTTCACCCACCTTGAGAGTGCAGACCTTTTCCGTATGAGCACCGTTGAAAATTCGGAAAAGCATACGCTCACCGCCGTCCTCCTTTTTCGCCGTTGTGAGGATAACGCTTTCGTCGGAGATGCTTATCGGCACTGACGCTGCGGCATCATCCTGCGGAACGGGGAAAACATTGAGTGCGTAGGCACTTTGGTTAAATTCCGTCGCCGCCTTTTCAAGCAAATCGACATCGCAGACACAAAGCCTAAAGCTGAAATTCCTTTCGGAGAGCTCCATTTTTTTGATATATCTGTCGCTCGGAACAATCGCAAGCTCGTCTATCGGGTGGGCACAGTAGGACGTTGTGCGAGCAATGGACTGATATACGGTTTTATCCTTGTAGGAGGAGCCGTAGGTGCCCTTATTCAAAATCGCCAAGCATTTTCCGTTTTCGCCCTCAACCGCAACATATCTTTGTGCAACGCACTCTCTGCCGTCCATATAAAGCTCCTCGGCGCCATACGCGGTCTGACCTATGTACTTGCCGTTCAACGCACACGGAATCGCAAGCTTTATCATACTGTTTATATCGCCGGGAAAAGCATCTACCCTTACGTCAACATAGGGCATTGTTTTGTAAACATCGTACTCAAGCCTGAGCCTTGTGTTTCGGCATTTCATAAAGCATTCAACGGCAAAATACACGTCGCCGTCCTCAATAATGCTTATCGGTTTAAGTCCCTCAAAGGGTCCGTCGGGCTTGTCCATAAGCTCAAAATCGGTCGGTTCGGTACCCAAGCCGTACCAATTTTTACTGCCCATTGCCCACGGGTCCTCATTATCCTTATACATTATCGGCTTAAATGCAGCTCCGTCGAGATATTCAACACCCTCAAGCTCAAAGGATTTAAGAAGTCCGCTTTTGCCATCAATGACGATTCTTCTGCCGTCGCGCTCAAATACAACATCCTCCCTGACCGCAACAGCTCTGTCATCAAACTGTAGCCGTTCCTCACCGGGCTCAAGCTCGGTATAAAGAGAGAAGCGTGTAACCGCAAGCGGTTCAAGCTCGGCAACAAAAGCAATCCTTTTTCGCCAATCAAGGTTAAGATTGCTTTCCTCCTTAACAATCTGAAACGGAATTTTGTTTCCGTCACGGTCAAAAAGCTTAAATGCGGAATGGAGGCTTCTGTTCCAATTTTGGTCGGCAAGCATAAATTCGCAAGCAACCTCGGTTTTCAGCCTGTACGGGTGCGGATTATAGACAAGAATCGGGAATTCGCCCTCACCTGCCGAGGGTTCTGCCGAGGAAAGAGCAAAAAACGCTCTCGCTCGGATTTGGTTGAGCGTTTGAAGACCGTGCGCAAGCATTCTCAATCCGTTTTCCTCGCCCGCCTTTATCGTACAGCCGCAGAGAACATCGTGAAATTCACTGTTGAGCAAATCCTCAACCGCCGCATTGATTTCATTCTCCGGGTACCTGATAAGACCCTTGAGCACAGCCGAGGTACACATTTTTTCTGTCATCAAAAGTGTATTTTCCAACTCAGCGTGCCTTTGCTTAATCTCCGAGGATGAGGTATAGCAGCCGGGCATAACCGTTCTCAGCGATTTTGAATGCTTGGTTTCGGGCTCAATCCTCGCAAAATATTTTTCCGGTGTCGAATGAAGAATTTCGTAATCGCTTTTCTCAATCATTTCAGCTATATCGGCAAGATCCTTTCGTGACGGACCGCCACCGTGGTTGCCGACGCCCCAAAGCACACAGCCGATATCGTCAGCTTGATTTTTCGCCTTGTTTTCAATCGCCTGTGCCGATTTGCCGAGCGGCGTATTATAATGCTCCTGCGCCCAAAACGCTTTAATTTCTGTTGAGTCAAAGCCCTGCCACATAAAGCTCCTTGCCGGAAGTGGGTCATTGCCCGAGCGGCAGAAAATGTAACTGTCCTGTCCGCACTTTTTGATGATTTGTACAAGACCCTTGGTGTGTCCGAATGAATCAAAATTAATTGCGGAGGTCGGCTTTATACCGAAATTTTCATAAAAATACTTTTGACCCATTCGGATTTGCCTGACAAAGCTCTCACCGCTCGGCATATTGCAATCGGGCTGAAGATACCAACCGCCCATAATATGCCATTTGCCACTCTTGACAAGCTCCTTGATTCGTTCAAAAAGCTTTGGCGCATATTCCTCAACATATTTATAAAGTGTAACCTCGTTGTGGCAAAAGATATAGTCAAATTTCTCGGCAAGGTCAGCCGCAGAGCGGAAGGTCGATAACGCAGCAGCGGCACCCTCCTCCCATTCCCACTGCCAAATCGGGTCAAGGTGTGCATTGCAAATTAAATGTAATTCTTTCATAAACGCTTTTACTTTCTTTTGTTCTTTCTTTTGATTTCGTGCAATCTTTCAAGCTCACGGTCACGCAGCTTTTTGGCTTTTTTCTCTTTTCTTTCGGCTTTTGCTTTACAGATTTTTTTGAGTGGCTTAAACCAAATCGCAAGCAAGGCGGCAGCCGCAGCAACCGCAACAACGACCGCAACAATAATCCATACGGTGTAATCATTACCGCCGCTCTGTTCAACAGCCTCGGTAATCGGCTCAAGGGTGTCTATGCCTATTGCCAAAAAATTTTTGAACTCATTCATCATAAAAGTCCTTCATCTCCCTATAAAGCTTCGCAATCGGAAGTCCCATAACATTAAAATAATCTCCGACTATACCCTTGACAAGCAGAGCGCCCTTGCCCTGAATACCGTATGCACCTGCCTTATCCATAGGCTCACCCGTCGCAACGTAGCTCTCTGCTTCTTCCACGCTCAAGCGGTAAAATTCAACCTCGGTTTTGTCGAAAAAAGCCTTCTCCTTTTCGCCCTTTATAATTGCAACGCCGGTGTAAACATTGTGACATCTGCCGGAAAGCGAACAGAGCATATCAACTGCCTCCTGCTTTGAATGAGGCTTGCCGAGGATTTTGCCGTCAAGTGCCACAACCGTATCGGAGCCGACAACAATCGCATCGGGATTTTCCCTTTCAACCGCCCGAGCCTTTTGCAACGCAAGCGACATAACCACCTCGGTGGGTTCGGCATTTTGGGGTACAACCTCGTCAATATCGGCACACACCACATCAAAGTCATAGCCGGCAAGGGTCATAAGCTCTTTACGCCTCGGTGAAGCGGAGGCAAGAATAATTTTGCTCATCACCACAGCCCCTTATCCCTCAAGAGCTTGACCTTGAGTACTGCCGCCTGAGTTTTTCCGTCCCTGATATCGTTGTTCAAAACCATCTCAACCGCCTTTTCCAACGGAATTTTTTCAACATTGAGAAATTCATCGGTATCAAGATGCTGATGGGTTTCGGTGAGATTTTTCGCCGCATAAAGGTGGATTATCTCGCCGCAATAGCCCGGTGACGGATAGAATTTGCCGAGGTCGAAATAATTCTCGGCAACGCAGCCTGCTTCCTCCTCCAGCTCTCTTTTTCCCGTTTCAAGAGGATCCTCGCCCTTTTCAAGCTTGCCTGCCGGCAATTCGGGAATAACCTCCATATAGGGGTAGCGAAATTGACGGACAAAAATCAGCTCGTCGTTTTCGGTCAAGGCGGCAACGCATACTCCGCCCGGATGCTCGACAACCTCACGGCGGCAGGGCTTTCCGTTGGGCAGCTCGGCATCGTCGTTACGCACATTGATTATCCTGCCGTTATAGACATAATTTTTATTTACGGTTTTTTCTTCAAGCTTCATATCAATTCTCCAAATAAAAGAGGGCAACCGAAATTCTTTCACGGTCGCCCTTGATTTTCAGATTATATTATTCGTCGCAATCGCAATCGCAGCCGTCGCAATCACAATCGTCAAAATCGAATTCAAGTGTTTCGCCGCAAGCAGGGCACTGAATTGATTCTTCATCGAGAACGCTCTCGTCAAGGCAGATAACCTCGCCGCAAGCGGGGCACTCAACCTCAAAATAATCGCTATCACAGCAATCGCAGCAATCATCGTCGCAGCAATCGCAATCGTCCTCATAGATGAACTCCTCAAGGTCGCCGAGATCCTCATCAATCTCGTCAACAACCTCGTTAACTGCGGCAAGCTCGTCCTCAAGGTCGGCAATTGTAAGAGCCATTTCCTCAATGGTATCTACCATAGCCTTGATGAGCTTAACCTCATCTGTATCCGCATCAAAATGAGCCATTTCAACAAGGCCCTTGAGATATGCGGCTTTTTCTGTAACTGTCATCATAGTAATCCGTCCTTTCAATTAAGCTCTACCAAGATACTCGCCTGTACGGGTATCAATCTGAACCATTTCGCCCTCATTGATAAAGAGGGGAACCTTAATCTCCGCACCTGTTTCGAGGGTTGCGGGCTTGGTTGCGTTTGTGGCGGTATTGCCTGCGAAGCCGGGATCCGTCTTTGCAATCTCAAGCTCAACGAATGTCGGCGGCTCAACGCCGAAAACCTTGCCCTTGTAGGAAAGGATTTTGCAAACCATACCGTCCTTAACAAACTTGAAATTATCGGAAAGATCCGAAGCGTTAATCGGAATAAGCTCGTAGCTGTCGGGATCCATAAAGTAGTAAAGATCGCCGTCGTTATAAGAATACTCCATATCCTTTCTTTCGATAACCGCCGTCGGGAACTTTGCCGTCGGGTTATAGCTCTTTTCAACAACGGAGCCTGTAAGAACATTCTTTGTCTTTGTTCTTACAAATGCGGCACCCTTGCCGGGCTTAACGTGCTGGAATTCAACAACCTGCAATACGTTGCCGTCCTCCTCAAATGTCATACCGTTTCTGAAATCACCTGCTGAAATCATCTGTTATTCCTCCGATTTTATTTTCAAAGTAATGGGCAGGGCATACCTTTCCCAATATTATCGCTATTATTTTATACTATTATCGCCTGTTTTTCAAGTCTTTTCGGACAAAAAGACACGCTCGGAATGATTTTTTTACCGAAATTACAGAATAATAAGCTCTTTCGGTGCCGTTGTGAGGTTAATACGACCGTTTTCGGTGATGAGTGCCATATCCTCAATTCTCACACCGAAGCGGCTCGGAATATAAATGCCCGGCTCAACCGTGACAACATTCCCCGATTTCAACACTGCCTTTGACTTTGGAGAAAGATTTGGCTTTTCGTGAATTTCAATACCAACGCCGTGACCTGTCGAATGACGGAAAAAATCACCGTAGCCTGCCTCGGTGATCACCGTCCTTGCTGTCGCATCCGCATCGGCACAAGACAGTCCACTTTTCAAAGCATCGAGAGCCGCAAGCTGGGCTTGCAATACGGTATTGTAAACCATTCTCTGCTCCTCACTTACCTCTCCGACCGCAACCGTCCTTGTCATATCAGAATGGTAGCCGTCAATCACTGCACCGAAATCCATCGTAACAAAATCACCGTGCTCGATTTTTTTGTTTGTCGGTACGCCGTGCGGCTTTGAGGTGTTTGCACCGCTGACCGCTATTGTTTCAAACGATATTCCGTCCGCACCGTGACCGAGCATATAATAATCCAGCTCCAGCGCTATTTCTTTTTCGGTCACACCGACCCTGATAAAGCCGAGAATATGTTTGAGCGCCGTCTCCGCTATACGCTGTGCCTCGACAATTTTTTCAATCTCGTTTTCACCCTTAACCGCACGAAGCTCATCAATAATTTTGTCCGTACACACGGTGGTGAGCTTCACTCCGTTCAAGGCTTTTCTCAATGCCTTGAGCTGAGAAACCGTAAGCCTGTCGGCTTCAATCGCAAGCGTTCCGCAGCCGAAGCGAGCCGCATATTCAGCAAGCTTTTCTTTCATTTCTTCAACGGGGCAGGCGGTTATTTTGTTTTGCGCCGCCTCAATATATCGGCTGTCGGTCAAAAAAAGCGAACCGTTTTTTGTGATAAAAAGGAAGCCGTCGGAAGCATCGAAGCCTGTCAGATATCTTCTGTTTTCCGGTGAAATTATCAGCAGACCGTCTACCCTTTTCGGCAAATTTTTCAAAATTTTTTCAAGCATTTTTACACCACCCGAATTAAATCGGCAATGATTGAATTGGAAAGCATAAAGCCTTTTTCGGTCAAGGCAAGTGAGCCCTCCGTTTTTTTCATCAAGCCGTATGAAATATATTTTTCGCTCATTTTTATTATTTCGCTCGGAAATGTTTTTTTGTATTTTTTTTCAAAATCCTCAAAAATTATTCCTTCACCAAGCCTTAGGCGGAGCATAATATACTCCTCCTCGTCGCCGCCGTCGCAGTCAAAAATCGGTTTGCCGCCGTCCTTGAAATATTCGATATCTCTCGGATAATAAAATCTTTTTCCGCCGAGAAAGGAATGTGCCGAGGGACCGAGCCCGAGATATTCCTCACAATTCCAATACTTCAAATTGTGCTTGCCCTCAAAGCCGGGCTTTGCAAAATTGGATATCTCATAATGGCAAAAGCCGTTCAAATTAAGTCGTTCACTCATCGCAAGATACATATCCGCAACCATGTCCTCATCGGGCAGATTAAGTCTTTCCCTCATTTTATAATAAGGTGTACCCTCCTCCGTTTTCAGCATATACGCACTGATGTGGGTGACAGGCGAGGCAACACAAAAATCCAGCGTTTCTTTAAGGGAGCTCATCGTCTGGTCGGGTACGCCGAGCATAACGTCAAGCGATATATTTTTTATTTCGGCGGCAAGGCACTGCTCTATTCTTTTTTCGATAAGCTTACGGTCCGAAAAACGTCCGAGCTTTTTTCGTTCGCTTTCAATAACCGATTGCACTCCGAGCGAAATTCGATTTACACCCTCCGACGCAACCGTTTTGAAAAAATCATCGTCTACCGCCGAGGGATTGCACTCAACCGTTATTTCTCCGTCAACACCGAAAAGCTGCCTTGCCCTACGGGTGAGCATTGCAACACTTTCTGCGCCGAGGACTGACGGCGTTCCTCCGCCGAAATAGAGGGTATCCGCCCTCACATTTACTTTGTCTGCCCACTCCTCCATACTCTCCGTGAGCGAAATCGTATACATATCCCTGTCGGATTCATCGCCCCTCATCGAGTAAAAATCGCAATAAGGGCACTTTGTTTTACAAAAAGGAATATGCAAATACAGTCCGATATTTTTCATAGTATCTCCAAAGAAAACGGACCGCCCGCAAGGAGCAGTCCGCTGATTTGATAAAATTTATGCTTCGGTTGTTGCCTCTGCGTTTTCGCTTGCTTCTGCAAGAGCCTTTGCTGTTTCCGCACGGCGGATAGAAAGCTCCTTGTACATTCTGTCTCTTGTTTCGGCATCAATGTTGTAGAAAAGCTTGGGAATAATACCGATAAGACCTGTAAGAGCAGGCAGGAGAGTTGTCATTGTAAACAGAAGTCTCTCTGTTCTCTCGCTCTGCTGACCGGGCTTGAGACCCTGCTTGTAGCCGATGATACCGAGAAGTGCCGAGCTGAAGCCGTTGGTAAAGGTTGTAACAAGCTTCTTGGCAAGACCCTTAACAACACCCGCCATAGCTTCGGTACGGTAGCCGTTCTGCCACTCACCGTAGTCAATAGCCTCGTTGCGGATTTCCTCGGGAACAACCTTACGCATAGCGTAAACAAAGTTCCACAAGGTTTCTCTTGCCATAAATGCTCCAATCATCGGGATAGTCTTCTTATAATTCTTATTTATTATACCAAAGAGGTAAACCGCAATGTAGAGGAAGTCACCCGAATGAGCACCGACAGCCCACAACGTCTTGGTCGAGAACTTTTCACGAAGCTTGTCAACATAAGCATAGGATGCATAAGTAACAAACATTCCGGGAATACCGACAATCAGCTTTGCCGAGCCGGCATTCAAAACACTGATATAATACAGCGAAATATTGGTACTCATTGCGAACTGACCCAGGAATTCGGAAATAGTCAGGAGCATAAGCGGTCTTGACTTGAACAAAGAGCTGATAGCACCCTTCATAGTGGGCTTTTCGACCGACTGGAGAACTCTCTCCTTAACCTTGAAGGAGAAGAACAGAGCCAAAATGCCGGCAGCAAGGGCCGTTCCGACACCCATATATACAAAGAGGGATGTCATTTTTATCTTGACCTTATTGTGGTTAACAAGGTCGATAAGAACGGTACATACCTGGTTCGGTATGTTTTCAACAAGACTGGAGAAAAGGTTAGCCTGGTTGATAAGCCTTGTTCTGTCAAGGACATCGGGGGTTACGGTTGAGATAATGCCCGTTTTGGAAATTTCGTAAAGTGATGACGCTAAGTTTTGCAGCATTTGCAGCACAAAATACGTCACTATCTTAGGCATATACGAGCCCGAGGTTTCGGGGAAGAAAAGGGGCATTGCCCAATAGATGATACTCATTACCGTACCCGGGAGAGCGTAAATGATAAGATATGGCTTAAACTTACCGAATCTTGTGTTGGTTCGGTCAACGATGGACGCAAGGAACAAGTCGTTGATTATATCCCAAATGCTGACAACAACGCTGATAATAGCTTGCCACCAATAAGAGATAATAAGAACGTCTGTTAAGTAGTACGTCGTATTTTGGCTCAGATTGAAGCTCTGTGCAATGTCGAAAAGAACATATGTAAAGGTTTCCTTACTGCCGACGTAACGTCTGCCCTTAGGCAGCTTACGCTTGGCACCCTGCTCCTCCGACTTTTCCTGAACATTCTGAACCTCTTTTGTTTCAGTAGCCATGCTTTACCTCCTAACTTTTTAAACTTTCGTTTTATTATAACACATAAATATGCAAACTTGCAATAGTAAAATAAATATTATTCATCAAGTTTTAAAATTGACATAAAGGCTTCCTGCGGAACCTCAACCGTACCAAACTGTCGCATACGCTTTTTGCCCTCTTTTTGCTTTTCGAGCAGCTTCTTCTTTCGTGTTATATCGCCGCCGTAGCATTTTGCAAGAACATCCTTACGCATTGCCTTGATCGTTTCACGGGCAATTACCTTGCCGCCGACGGCAATTTGAACGGGAATTTCAAACATTTGTCTCGGAATATTTTCCTTGAGCTTTTCGGCAATCTTTCTCGCTCTGCCGTAAGCCTTATCGGTATGAATGATAAACGAAAGTGCATCTATCATATCTCCGTTGAGCAGAACATCAAGCTTAACAAGATTTGAGCGGTCATAGCCTTTTATTTCATAGTCAAACGAGGCATAGCCCTTTGTGCGTGATTTGAGCACGTCAAAAAAATCGTAAATAATCTCATTGAGCGGCAATTCATAGGCTATATCAACACGGTCAGGCGTAACATACGTCATATTTTTGAAAACGCCTCGGCGCTCCTGGCAAAGATCCATTATCGCACCGACAAATTCGTTCGGAGCATAGATGTTTGCATTGGTTATAGGCTCCTCACAATAATCTATAAACGCCGGGTCGGGGTATTTTGTCGGGTTATCTATTTCAACAACCGTGCCGTCGGTCAAATGAATTTTGTAAACAACGCTCGGAACGGTGGTAACAAGGTCAAGGTCGTACTCACGCTCAAGCCTTTCCTGAATTATTTCAAGATGAAGAAGACCCAAAAATCCGCAACGGAAGCCAAAGCCCAAAGCGCCCGAGGTTTCGGGTTCAAAGGAGAGTGCGGCATCGTTAAGCTGCAATTTGCCCAAAGCATCGCGGAGATTTTCGTAATCCGCACCGTCTGCCGGATAAACTCCGCAGAATACCATCGGATTTACCTTTCTGTAGCCGGGCAAAGGCTCTGCCGCCGGATTCTCCGCCGTTGTGACGGTATCACCGACCCTTGCCTCCCCGACAGTTTTAATTGAAGCCGTAATATAACCAACCTCGCCCGAGGTCAGCTCTGCCGCAGGCTCCATTGAGGTAGCTCTCATATAGCCAACCTCAACAACGGTGAACTCCGCACCCGTCGCCATCATTCGCATGGTGTCGCCGGCCTTAATTTTTCCGTCAACAACACGAACATAAACAATAACGCCCTTGTAATTGTCATAAACCGAGTCAAAAACAAGTGCTCGAAGCGGCTTTGTATCATCGGAATCAAGCGGAGCAGGGATATCGGAAACGATTTTTTCAAGCACCGCCTCAACATTTTCGCCTGTCTTTGCCGAAACTCTCGGAGCCTCGGAGCAATCCAGTCCGATAACCTCCTCAACCTCCTGCGAAACACGCTCGGGGTCTGCCGCAGGCAAATCTATTTTGTTTATTATAGGTACAATTTCAAGGTCGTGGTCAAGTGCAAGATAGGTATTTGCAAGCGTTTGAGCTTCAACGCCCTGCGAAGCATCGACAATGAGCAATGCACCCTCGCAGGCGGCAAGCGAACGTGAAACCTCATAGTTAAAGTCAACGTGACCCGGTGTGTCAATCAAATTCAGCTCGTATTCCTCGCCGTCCTTTGCCTTGTAATTCAGCTTGACGGCGTGTGCCTTGATTGTAATTCCACGCTCACGCTCCAAGTCCATATCATCAAGAAGCTGCTCCGTCATATCACGGACAGCTACCGACTCTGTCAGCTCAAGCAGACGGTCGGCAAGGGTGGACTTGCCGTGGTCAATATGAGCGATTATTGAAAAATTTCTTATATGATCCTTTTTTACTGCCAAAAAATCACCTCTGTGACTGCCTGTCACGGTTATTTATTAAAAGTTTTCTTTACAATATCGGCAACTCTTTCAAGCTCCTCTTTTGTCATTGCCGTGCCGGATGGCAGACAAACGCCTCGGCGGAAGATATCGTCACCGACACTTTCACCCTCGCTACAGCTTATGAAATCCATATCGGAGAACACCGGCTGATTATGCATCGGGTTCCACGCACGGCGTGATTCGATATTATTCTTCGCAAGAGCATTTATAACCTCATTGGGAGTTACATTACTGCCCTTATCTATCAAAAACACACTTAGCCAAAAATTTGAAACACAGCCATCAAGCACCGGTGCCATCGTTACCGGAAGCTCGGAAAAGGCATCCCTGTAAAATTCGTAATTTCGGGTTCTTGCCTCAACTCTTTCATCCATATTTCGGAGCTGTCCTCTGCCGATTCCCGCACAGATGTTGGACATTCTGTAGTTATAACCAATTTCGTTGTGCAGGTAATAGTTGACATTCTCCTTGGACTGATTTGACCAAAAATGTATTTTTTTGATTGCATCCTCATCCTCGGAAATCGCCATACCGCCGCCCGAGGTTGTGATAATCTTGTTTCCGTTGAAGGATAGTACACCGATTTTGCCAAAGGTACCGCATTTTTTGCCCTTGTAGGTTGTGCCGAGGGCTTCGGCGGCATCCTCCAAAACGGGGACATTGTATTTTTCGCAAATAGGCAAAATTCGGTCATAGTCCGCGCTGTTACCGTAGAGGTCAACAACAACCACCGCCTTGGGAAGCTTACCGAGTGCGGCGTACTTTTCAAAAGCCCTTTGAAGTGCATCGGGATCCATATTGAAGCTTTTGTATTCCGAATCTATAAACACCGCCCTTGCGCCGAGATACGCAATGGGATTGCAGCTTCCGGAAAAGGTCAAATCGGAACAAAAAACAATATCATCCTTGCCGACACCGAGGTACTTCAAGCCCATATGTATCGCACCGGTGCCCGATGCAAGCGCAACGCCGTGCTTTGAGCCGACATATTCGCACATTTCCTTTTCAAAGCCGATAAGATTCGGTCCGAACGGCGCAATCCAATTTGTCTGAAACGCCTCGTTGATATAATCAAGCTCGGTGCCGTTCATACACGGCGGAGAAAGAAATATTCTGTCATCCATTTGATACACTTCTTTTCAAATTATTCGTTGTCAATCTTGTTGCTGTTTTTCTCCGGCTCCGGATTATATCCGTAGCCGTAGCCACCGTAGCCGTAGCCGTTATCATAGCCGTAACCGTAGCCCTGACCGCCATAGCCGTAGCCGCCGTAGCCGTAGCTGCCATAGCCGTAGCCGTAGCCATAGCCCTGATTGCCGGACTTTTTCTTCTTACGACCGTAGCGACCGTAATATCCGCCGTAACGCGTATAGCCCTTGCGGCGATAGTATCTGCTGTTTTCCTCACCGGCGCTCATTGTAAATACCGCACCGACAACATCAATATCGGCGCTTCTGATTTCCTCAATGGTACGGTTAATTTCCGAAACCTTTGCGTAGTCACGTCGAATATTGTAGATAACGCCATCCGCAAGCGGAGCGATAACCAAGCTGTCGGAAACCACCTTTGTCGGCGGAGAGTCGATGATGATATAATCAAACTCCTTGCGAGCCTGGTCGATAACCGCCCTAACCTTGTCCGTATCCAAAACCTCGGTGGATTTGAGCGAGATACCGCCCGTCGGAAGGACAAAAATACCGAGCGATTTTATAAACTTGATAGAATCAACATATGTTGAAGTGCCTTTGATAATAGGAATAAGACCGTAATGAGTGTCACTCTTGACACCGACGGCGTGGAGAACAGCAGGCTTTCTGAGGTCACTGTCGATAAGGAGAACCGACTTGCCCTTTTGTGCAAGAGAGCAGGCAATATTTACCGAAACCGTCGTCTTGCCCTCATCCTCATAGGTGCTTGTAACAACAAACACCTTCTTACCCTTTTCAGCCTTGATGTTTTCAATTTTTGTCCTTATCGCCTTAAAGCTCTCAACAAAGGTAAAGCTGACCTTTGAGACATCCGTTATGAGCAGAGAGCCCTGCGGAGATTTCTTTTTCTGATTGAAAAGACCCGACCTTTTTTCGAGCAACGGTATCGAGCCGAGAACATTGACATTTATATCACGTCTCATACCCTCCAACGTCAAAACGGTGTTTGTTGTGATTGTTATGATGAAGATAACAAATGCAACTATCAACGCACCGAGTACAAAGCCGTACATCGCCTTTGTTGCGGCATTGTCGGAATTGCAGATTGACGGAACGGTGGGATTTTTGATAACCTTGATTGAAATTGTATTGTCGTAGCTTTGAACATACTTGGGAAATTCCTCAAGAACAACCTTCAAGGCACGCTCACAATAGCCCTCGTCGGTGCTTGTAACATTTATGACAAAAAAGCCGCCTATACCGGTATCCGCAACCGAAAGGCTTCTTTCGATAAACTGCGTTGAATATTTGTTGCCTACATCATCATTTGCAAGCGTATTTTGGATATTTGTAAGCATTTCGTCGCCCTTGATAAGGTACTGATAATAAGCTATATCCGCATTTTTGTAGAATTTTGTTTCCTCCTTATATTGTCCGGAGGCTTCCTTGCTGTTGGAATAATCCTTAACAATGACATACTGCGTTTCCATAAAGCCGAGGGTCATAGAGGCTCGGTAATTTTCGACATAGGTAGCCTTTGCAATTGCGAACGCCGTGCCGGCAAAGATTGCACCGACAAGCAAAATCGCCCAGAGCTTTGAAACAAGATTTTTTGCAAGCCGACCCATATCAAGACTCGGTCCGGACTCGTTGTAATATATGTTTCTGTTAACATCAATTTCCTGCATTTATAAATCACTCCGTCAAAGCCGCAAAAGGCATATCCTCCTCTGCGGCAAGATTATTATCAACATCACATCAAATAATTATAAATTATTCAAGCGAATTAGTCAACATCAAAAGCCTCTTTTGTAAATTTCTCCTCGCTCTGTCGGCGGCAGTGTCTTATCAGTCAGCACACACTTTGCCGCATCGTGAACCATCATCTGCATATTTTGCTGGCTGATATCAGGCGGGAAGCAGCTCATCATACGCATAAGGTCATTCATCCTATAGTGTGAGGAATGTGCATCCGTTCCGATAAAGGAAGCCGCACCTCTGTATGCCATGGCATAGGCAAGCTCAAATTCCTGCGGACCGTCCAGGCTCGCAAGGCTGGATGCATTGATTTGGAAAAGAACGCCGTTGTTTATAAGTACATTTACGGCATCATAGTCAAATTGAAAATATTCGTATCTTTCGGGATGGGCAACTATCGGTATCAGCCCCATATCCAAAACGGAATTGAGATAGCCGATCAGCCTTTTCAGCGAAACATTTTGAAAGGCAAACTCAACAAGGATATATCGGCTTCCGTTTATCGCCAATCTTTTAAGTCCGGAGGAATAATAAACATCGTCATTCACAAAAACCTCGGCACCGGGATAAAGTGATATTCCCAATTCCCGACGATTTATAATTTCCTGAAGCTCAACAAGCTTTTCATTTCTTGCTCGGACAAAGCCGGCTATATCGCCCGTGGTTTCAATGTGCGGCGTACAAACAATGTGCTTTATGCCGTTTTGTGCGGCAATTTTGCACATCTGCACCGACATTTCAAGGCTGCTTGAGCCATCGTCCATTCCGGGAAGAATGTGGCAATGTAAATCTATCATTCAAAGACCCTCCCTCTTAAAGTTGTTTGATAATATTAAAAGGCTTCGATCATCTCATCAGCGGCAATCGCAAAGCCCTGTGCGGCGGGAACAACGCAAAGACGCTCCGAATAAAAGCCGATGCTGTGAGTATCGCCCTGCGAAAAATCGACAACACCGTTTCTCAACGTAACCGACCTGAGCTTATCTCTCATTTTTACAGCCAACGCCTTGTATTCTTCGTTTTCGATGAGCTTTCCGATAAAGGCATAGCAGTATGCAAGCATTGCACACGCCGAGCTGTCCTGATCGGACTTGCAGAACAGCATTCTGCTAACCGTTCCGTCCTCATAAATATAGCCCTTAACCGCATCAAGCAGCTCCATATCAAGCTTCAAAAGCTCCGCCTTTTCCGCATTGTGTCCGTCCGCCTCAAGCAGACTGCGCAAGCTATCCGTCAGACCGACTGCCCACCAACCGCAGCCTCTGCCCCAGCCGCAGGCTCCGAGCTGCTCAAAGGTTTCCTTTTTGAAGCAATGATAGGGAATCTTAAATCTGTCGTTTACGCCGTGCTCACGGTACTCCCGTATCTGCCTCATTGCAAGCTCGATATATTCATCCTGACCGTAGACCACCGCATATTTCATCAAAAACGGACATATCATACCCGTTGTGTCAACAAATCTGCATTCGGCAACATCGTTGTTATAGGGTACGGTTCCGTATTCCTCATCCGCCTTTTTCAGCATCTCGGCGGTGAAGTCCATTGCCGGTTTTATTTTTTCACTGTCCGTGTACTTGCTCGAAAGCAGCTCAAAGCCGAGCATACTGCTGTCAATTTTTTTCGGCATTATTCGCCATTCGCCCGTTGCTTGATTGATATATCTTGCAACAAAGCCCTCTATCTCATCGCTGTAGTCAACCTCCGTACAGCTTGCCGCCTTTAACAAGGCCGCATCCTGCCAATAGGTTACAGAGGTTATTTTGCCGTAATTGTTAATCTTTTTTATAAATCTGACCGACTCGTTCTCTCTGATAGGAACCTCGGGCGCGCCCTTACGCAGCCAATCTCCGAGAATCTTCCGTGTCTTTTTTTGCCATTCCTCCTGCGAAAGCCTGCCCACCTTTATTCGACTGAGCCAAACATAAAACTCATCCCAAAGGTCATAGCCGAGCACGGCGATAATCAACAAAAGAATAATCAAAATTATTGTCATAAATCTACCTCACAGTCCGTTGCTTCGGCATTATTCAATAAGCTCATAGAGCTTAAAAATTTCCTCCTCATTTCCGAGCTTTTCCGACATCAGTTCTTCCGAAAGTCGTTTTCTCTCGTTCGGATTTTCGATGAGAAGCTGAATTTTATCCGCCATATCCGTCTCATCCATCCTGCATATCAATCCGTTCACTCCGTCCTCAAGCTGGTCATAAACGGTTGAAAAATTTGTAACCACAATCGGACGGCAAAGGCACTTTGCCTCGTCAACGGCAATTGACTTCCCCTCAAAAAGCGACGGCTGAACATAAATATCACACTGTGCTATGTACGGATACGGGTTCGCACGCTCGCCGAGCAGAATAAAGCTTTCTGCGACGCGGCACGCCTCCAGCTCCTTTTCCGTATCGCCCTTGAGATTTCCGCTGCCGATATGATACCATTTTATTTTTTTGCCCCTCTTGATGAGCTCGGCACAGGCACGAACGGCAAGTGGTATGTTTTTTTGCTCGGAAAATCTGCCAACGGTGCAAATCACCGTCTCGCCCTCGGCTCTGACATAAACCGCTTCACTTTTACCCTGCTCCGTCAAAATTTTTCGGGAGGTAATGTTTTCTATAATCTCGATTTTATCCGCATAAGCCGGAAAATGCTTGCAAAGGCTGTTTTTACATTCCTGCGAAACGGTCACAATTTTATCGGCACAGGCAAAAATCGCTTCGTCGCTCACCCTGTCAAAGCCGAGCTTTTCAATATCGTTGTGAATGTAACAAATTTTTTTGTCCGCGGCAACACATTCGGCAACAAATCTGTTTGCATTACCCTCAAGATATCCTATTGCACAATCATAATGCTTTTTGATTTTCGGAAGCTGCTTTTTTAAATATTTCCATTGACCCTCATTTCGCAAATGAGCGTCCTCCATGGCGGAAAGCTTGGAATATTTCCAGCGTTCGAGTGCGGAAATCGGCTTGCCGCTTCTAATGAAATATTTCACCGCATTTACAGCATCGCCGTCAAACATTTCATAATCCCTGTTGCCGCCGATGAGCTTGACCTGCGGCGGCAGCTTATCAAAAAACAATCCATCGTGTCTAAACGATAAAAGCTCAACATCATATTTTTCGTAATCAAAAAGAGTTAAAAGAGTCAAAAGACTTTTTTCCGCTCCGCCGCTTCGCATTGACGGAATAACAAAAAGTATTTGCTTTTTCACGCTGTCACTCCGTTCAGATTTTTTTCAGCTCCTCGCCTGCCTCCATGGCGCTCCTCATTCTCAAAGGGATGCTCCTTTTCAGCTCGCCGCAAATCTCATTTTCGTTTGCAAGCAGCTTGGCAAATTCGTTGCGGAGAGGCTTAAAGCTTTCAAGCTCTGCCGAATTGAGAACATATTTTTCCTCACCGAAAACATCGGCAGCAATTCCCCGAGCCTTAACACTGTAGCCGAGCACAATTGTCGGCACGCCGCTTGAATACGCTGCAATTGTTGCATGGGTTCTTGCACCGATAAAAAACCTCGTCCGTGCAATATAGCCCTTGTAATCTCTTGCCTCAAGCGTCGGAGGAAGAATCGCAATCCTGCCCGTATCGGCAAATTTATCGTAGATGGGCTTCATATATTCGTAATCGTTATTTCCCGTCTCAACAACATGGGGAACAAGCAAAACCTTCATCGTCGTGTTCTCAAACAGGAACGAAATGAAATCCTCGGCAATTTCCTTGATTTTCGGATTTTTTGCCGCAACAAGCGGACTGAGATTTAAGCCGAGAGTGTTCTTTTTTTCAAAGCCCTCAAGCTCCTCAACCTCGTTACGCTCCATACAAAAGGCAGGGTCGGAAAAAAGCTTGATGTTATCGTTAGCCTGCTTCCGCACAAGAAGCTCATAGGTCAACGGCTCACGGGCAAAAATCGCATCAAAATCTCGCAAGCTTTCAAGCTTCTCCGCAGTGAGATCCTCCTCACCGAGAGATGCACCCCAAAGCACCACCTTTTTTTCGGTTCTTTTCAATTCGCTCGTCAGCACTTGAACGCCGTGGTTATCTCCATAGCAATAGGTATCTCCGCCGATTGAAAGACAGATATCACAATCCTCTGCGGATTCCGTTATCGGGGAATACATTTTTTCAAGTGCATAGGTTTCTGAATGGTTTATTTTGAGGTCAGCCGCGGCAATGAGCCTTTCGATTTTGTTCAGGTCTCTCGTTTCGGCTTTCCTAACCTCAATATCGGCAATTTTTGCATCGGACTCGGCATCCTCGGAGGAAAGTACAAACCGAGCATCACCGTCGCTGTTGCCTATAATATTCATCGTTCCTCTGACTATCGCTTCACAGCCGTGATTTTTGCTTCCGGCATGATTGAACATAAAATATTTCATTGCTTTGACCTCACCTGAATAATTTTCTTCCCGGCAGGAAGTAATCGGACTGATACATATTTATCTGATAAGCCTGGGCTCTCGAATACAGGAAATAAAGTATAACCGTTCCGGTTGTATAAATCGCCCTTTCTCGCGGCTTGACCGCATAGCAGACAACCCAAGCCGTGAAAATAATATAGTAAAGCATAAGATAAATGGCGAATCTCGCAAAAAGCCAATTGTACAGTGCAACAATATTTATCGCAACATTTATAAAAGCCATATTAACAAGAATGTCTCCGATAAAGCCGAGCATTTTCATTCGTGCCTTATTCAAATACGCAACAACAACCGGTGCAGCGGAAACCGCAACTCTCAACAGGCTGCTGCCGCCCTGATCTCCGCTCGTAAACCAACCGTTGGAGGCATATTGAGAATATGTCGTGTTCTCCAACGCATTGAGGAAGGATGGCAAAATCGAATCAAAGCAAACAACAAGCACAACGCTCATCAGGATAAGGAGATATGAGCTCTTTTTCCAAGCCTCCCGACGAACAACAAAAAATATCGGCAGCATAATCAGGGCACTGGTATGCATACAGTATGCCAAAAGGACAAACACCGCATACTTGAAAAAAGCTCCCCTTTTCCTCGAAAAAAGAAACCTTGTTCCGCAAATAAGCAATCCTGCCGCCATATACTGTCTCATTCCGTCCATTGAGCCGCCCAAATAACCGTAGGCCACAAAAAGAAAAAGGGCAAGGTCAAACGGTGAGGAATAAATATATAAAACGATAATTGCCGTTACAAGAGAAATGGCGGATGAAACAAAAATCAAGGCCTGCGGATCATCGGTTTGATTTCTGATGAAGTTTTGAAGAAAGCCGAATAGCTGACCTTTGAATATGGATGTGAAATCCAGAACATTTTCATCGGGTAAGTTCTCAAACGAATACATATAAAAGAAGGTATCACCGATCGTTTTTCGCAAGCCCGAAAAGGCAACGTAAAAAACGAGGGGAAAAACTACGGCGATAGGATTTGGCAAGGGCTGTCCCAAGCCGCCGTGCGCCCGAAGCGGAAACAGGCGTGCCTCCATTGCAATCAGGCACATTGCAAAGGTGGCAACCCATACCACTATTTCATAAAAGTCAAAATCAAAATTAATCATCTTGTTCCTCGGTAATCGGCAATAAATTTTTAAATAAATTCAGCGTAAATTTTTTTAAGCTCCTCAAGCACATTTTCCTTTGAAAAAGGCTTTACGTTTTCGGAAGCGACTTCGGAAATTTTTTTGTAAAGCTCATCATCCTTCAAAAGCAGGAGAACCTTTTCCGCCATTGCGGCGTAATCGTTTTGCTCAACCAAAAAGCCGTTGACGGAATCCCGACACAGGGCACGGTGACCTCTGTTGTCTGCAAGAACAACGGGAAGTCCGCACGCCATAGCCTCCATAACATTTACGGGCAAGCCCTCTCGCAGGCTGGAGGCAACGGCAATATCACTGAGCTTTACGAGCTCACAGGCATCGTCTCTGTGACCGAGAAATTCGACGTTTTTCGACACCGAAAGCTCCTCTGCAAGTCGAGGATATTTTCCATCAAAATTGTCCGCGCCGACGATAAGCAGCCGAACATCCTCACGCTCGGAAAGGATAATTTTCAGGGCTCGCAAAAGCATCGCCTGATTTTTGTTGAGATTCATTTCCGCAACATATATCAAAATTTTTTCATCGGCGGAATAGCCGTGCTTTGCCCGAAGCTTCGTTTTTTCCTCGGTGCCGATCCTAAAGCAAGCATCACTGTTGTAGCCGACGCCGTTGACCTTCACGGTTTTTTTTGCACCGAGCCGCTTCTTTGCAAGCTCAAAATCCTCATCGTTTATCGTAATAAGACAATCCGTCAGACGGGACATAATTTTTTCAATCGGGTAATACACAAGCCAATTCGCAATTGGCGCTCCGTTATAAAAATGAAAGCCGTGTGCCGTATAAAAAATCTTTGTGCCGCTTTTGCGTTCGTCTGCCGCCGCAAGTCGGGTGAGGATTCCACCCATCGGCGTGTGACAATGTATCAGGTCGTAGTGACCGTTCTTTATTATTTTTTTGAGCTGCTTGTACGCCTTTAAATTTTCGGGATCACTCGGGGATCTCTTAATCGGCAGCTCATATTTTTTGTCGCAAAAAGGAAGCTCTCGCTTGCCTCCGCAAGCAACCTCCACCTGCCAACCGAGCTCCTTGAAATATTTAAAACAGGGCAAATGAAAATAATAAAAATGCTCCGCAACCGTAGCTACAAAAAGTATTTTTTTCATTGCGTAGCATCCTCCCATTGTAAGCACCGAAATTCTCGTCCGGCTCGGTGCGGCTTATTCGGCAAGCGCCTTTTCCGGAGCGGCATTGCCCTTGAATTTTTCCATCGTATTCATTTCATCGCTGTTTATTCCGTCCTGGCGGAGAACATTTGCGACGGTTTTTGCAAAAATTTGCATATCCATTTTAAAGCTGTAGTGGTCAACATAGTAAACGTCATATGTAAATTTTTCATCCCATGTCAGGCTGTTTCGTCCGTTGACCTGAGCCCAACCCGAAATACCGGGCAAAACCTCGTGCCGCCGCATCTGCTCCGGTGAATAAAGCTCCAGGTACTCCTTCAAAAGCGGACGCGGTCCGATGAAGCTCATATCTCCTTTGAGAATGTTAATAAGCTGCGGCAGCTCATCTATACTTGTTTTTCTCATAATGCGACCGAGCCGAGTCATTCTTTCAAAATCGCTCAGCTCACGTCCGTTACTGTCATATAATTCGGTTGACATTGTGCGGAACTTGTATACCGTGAAAATTTTTCCGCCCCTTCCCGGTCTTTCCTGCCTGAAAAGGATAGGCCCGTCGTGCTTCATAGCAATCAACAGAGTCGATATAGCAAAAATCGGTGACAAAACGATAAGCAATACAAATGCTGCGACAAAATCCAGCACTCTTTTCACATACTTGTACAAGTGATTCACCTTTTCATTAAATTATTTTGCTGTCGATATAATTGGGTACAACCGTTTTGATGATATCTCTGACCGAGCTCTCGTCCGCATTTTTCAGCATTTCAAGCTCCTTTTCAAAATAATCATCATCCATATCAATGGGCTTTGTGACAAAAATCTTGTTGTTTGCAGTTTTCTTTCTTTCGCTGTTTTCTTCCTCCAGAACAAGCTCCTCATAGAGCTTTTCACCCGGACGAAGACCGGTAAATTTGATTTCGATTTCGGTATAGGGCTTGTAGCCGGAAAGCATAATGAGGTTTTCGGCAAGTGTCAGCACCTTTACGGGCTCGCCCATATCGAGCACAAAGATTTCACCGCCGTTTGCCAAACCGCCGGCTTGAACAACAAGCTGCGCCGCCTCGGGAATTGTCATAAAATAACGTGTGATATCGGGGTGAGTGACGGTAACCGGACCGCCGTTTTTGATTTGCTCGGCAAAAATGGGAATAACACTTCCGTTCGAGCCAAGCACATTGCCGAAACGAACTGCGGCAAAAAGAGTGCTGTTGTTGCATTTGCGACCGAAATATTGCACAATCATTTCGGTTATACGCTTTGTCGCACCCATAACATTTGCGGGGTTAACCGCCTTATCGGAGGAGATGTTGACAAATCGCTTTACTTTGTACTCTATCGCAACACTTGCGACATTGTAGGTTCCGAAAACATTGTTTTTGACCGCCTCAACAGGACTTTCCTCCATCAGAGGAACGTGCTTATGCGCCGCCGCATGGAAAACGACGGTGGGATGAAATTCCTCAAACACCTCGCGAACTCTTTTGATATCTCTGACCGAGCCGATACGGATAGCGATTTCGGGGTCGCCCTTGTGGTATGCATCAAGCTGATTTTTCAAAAGATACGCACTGTTTTCGTACATATCAAGAATTACAATTTTTTGGGGATGATATTTGGAAACCTGACGGCAAAGCTCGCTGCCGATAGAACCGCCGCCGCCCGTAACAAGAACCACTTGCTTTTCAAGGTAGCTGCAAACATCCTTGTTGAGCTCAACCTCCGGACGCAGAAGCAAATCGGTAATGTCAACGTCACGAATTCTGCCGCCGTTTGAGGTGTCGGTCATTTCAAGCAGACTCGGTGAGGTTTTGAGCTTGCAGCCCGTTTTGACTGCGGTGCGGAGAATTTCGGTCTGCCTTTCACTGCTGACCGAGGGCAGACAGAGAATTATTGTGTTGATATTGTATTTTTTTGCCAATTCGGGAATTTGGTCGCAGCTTCCCTTTACGGGAATTCCACGAATACGCTTGCCTATTTTAAGAGGATTATCGTCAACCGCTATAACCGGCTTGCCCTTTGTATAGCCGTTGACCTCAAGCTCGTTTATGATTATCATACCCATATCACCGGCACCGACAATCATAACTCGATCAACGTCCTTTTCTCCGTGCAGGGTATTTTTCCGAAGATAGCGTCTGACAATTCTGTACAGCACCCTCATTCCGGCAACAAAAACAGCGACAAGCAGCGTTCCGAAAATATAAAAATAGGCATCAAAGCAGCCGTTATTCAGCGAAGATGTTGCCAAACCGAGGCTCGACATTATCAAATCAACCGCAACGCCCGAAATTCCGCCGATCAGGGTGGCTATTGCAATATTCGCAACCTCGCGCAGTCCGGCATATTCCCACATACTCTGATAAACCTTAAAGGCATAGAACAGAATAATAAATATGGCGGTTACGGGGATGGCTCTTTCAAGGAGTGCCCCTGCATTTTTTTGCCCGTTGCTCAATAGCATAACCAAAACGTAAGAAAGATTCACCGCAATAACATCATAGACCGTCATCAAAATACTTTTAACGTAAGCACTTTTGAAATCTACTTTTTTCATAACTTATCCCCTAACTAAGAAGCTGTTACATTTTTATATTCTCAATGATGTCCTCCGAAATAAAACCCTTATCGGCAGACGTAATAATCCATAATGCAAAAGATACTCTTTTATATTCTAATACAAAAAAACATTAAAGTCAAGGTATACGGCAAGCATAACATATAACAATTCCATAAAAAGCTACCTTTTTATTAAAAAAACTGTTATATTTGACATTATTTCAAAATTATGTTACTTTATATGAATAAACAAAGTCAAAAGGAGGTTGCACCATGATCGGATTGGGCGTTTGGGAGGGCTCGATTAATACCATGCTTTTTAAGGGCACGGGACGGGTCACAATTAAGGATATTGATGGAAAATATGATTTTAAGCTTGAAATAATCGGGGAAGACATTCCTGAATTTACGGTTTTTGACGTAACGGAAAGCGGCAACACCCTTTCCGCTGTTGCGGAGTGTGATGCCTTTAAGGGCAAAAAAATACCGGTCACCGCCGTTTTTGACGGTAACACGGTTATCGGCACTGTCAAGCTGCCGTTTCTCGGAAGCATTAAGCTGCAAGGACATAAGGTCGGCTGACGTACAAAGCCGCATTATGGCTCGCCTGTAGGCAATAACATTAACTTAAAGAAACTGACTGCTATGCACTCACCAAGCCCCCTCTTGTGACAAGCAAGGGAAGACCGGGTGAGTGCTTTTTTGTCACTTCATCATTTCCCTGTATTTTTTGGGTGAGCAGCCCATTTCCCTTTTGAAGAACTGCGAAAAATATTGCTGGTCGGAAAAGAAAAGTGCGTTGGAAATTTCGCCCATTGTCATTTGTGAGCTGGTCAAATAATCCCGAGCAAGCTTGACACGGGCATTCTTATAATACTGATACGGCGTTATGCCGAATTTTTGCGAAAAAATATTTATCAAATGATTTTTGGAATAGTTGAGCTCCTCGCAAAGCATCTCCAAGCTGAAGCCGTCTGCCATATGGTCCTCGATGCTTCGCTTGATTTTGTCGGCAAGGTCCTCGTTTTCCGTCCGCCGACGGTCATAAAGATAATTAAAAATTTTAAAAAGCTCGGTCGAAATTTGCGAATGAACCTTCCCCTCGTCATCACCGTCAAAGGCAATTTCAAAAATTTTTGAAAATTCCTTTTCAAGAAAGCAGCTTTTGAAAATATAAGTGTCCTTAGGCACATAATTTTCTATCAGAGCCTCGGCAACGGGACCTCCGAAGCTGACAAAATACTTGTGCCACGGGTTATCCTTTTCACAATAATATGTGTGGCGACTGCCCTCCGTGAGGAAAAATATATCGCCCTTTTGCGGATAGACCGTCTGACCGTTGATTTCAAGCGTACCGCTACCCTCAACGATGTATTCCAGTGAATTAACATCGCTGTACTCCCGATTGATAACAAATTTTTCATCGCATACCGTCTCTCCGACAAATTTTATGCCAAACGGCTCTCTGCCCTGGCGAAAAAGCTTCATATTTTCATACATTGTGATAATTCACACCTTTACTGTGAAATTTCCCATTTAATAGCTTGTTATTTTGTGATAATTTAAACATACCATAAATTTCAAAAAAAATCAATAGGAGGTTTTTATGAAAATTACATTTATGGGTGCGGGAAGCTCTGTTTTCGCAAGAAAAATCATAAGCGACTGTATGCTTGTACCGTCGCTCCGTGAGAGCACATTCGCACTTTACGATATTGACCCCAAAAGATTGGAAGAATCAAAGCTCATAATTGATGCAGTCAACAAGAGCATTAATGAGTCAAGAGCAAAAATCGAAGCCTATCTCGGCATTGAAAACAGAAAGGATGCTCTCCGCGGCGCTACCTTTGTTATCAATGCAATTCAGGTTGGCGGCTATGACCCCTGCACAATTACCGATTTTGAAATTCCGAAAAAATACGGTATTCAACAGACCATCGGTGACACTCTCGGCATAGGCGGAATTTTCCGTGCTTTGCGTACAATCCCCGTTTTGGAGGATTTTGCAAACGATATGGCTGAGGTTTGCCCCGATTGCTGGTTCCTCAACTATACCAATCCCATGGCAATGCTTACGGGTTATATGCTCAGATATACCCCGATTAAAACGGTCGGTCTTTGCCATTCCGTTCAGGGCTGCAGCCTTGCAATTATGAACAGGCTCGGTATGGAGGATAAGCTTGAGGGCAGATCCGATCTTGTTGCCGGTATTAACCATATGGCGTGGCTGCTTGAGGTCAAGGACAAGGACGGCAATGACCTTTACCCCGAAATCAGAAGAAAAGCAAAGGAAAAAAATCTCACCACGCACGACGATATGGTTCGATTTGATTATATTGACAAGCTCGGCTATCACTGCACCGAATCCAGCGAACACAATTCCGAATACAATCCGTTCTATCTCAAAAGTAAATATCCGGAGCTTATCGAAAAATTCAATATCCCCATTGACCTCTATCTCCGCCGCTGTGAGAATCAAATTGAGGGCTGGGATCAGGAGCTCAAGGACATCCTTGCCGAAAAGGAGATTACCTGGAAGCGTTCGGTTGAATATGCTTCTTACATAATGGAGGCTATGGCGACGAACGAGCCTTACAGAATCGGCGGTAACGTACTCAACACGGGACTTATTGACAATCTGCCGCCCGATGCCTGCGTTGAAGTTCCCTGCCTTGTTGACAGTCAGGGTATTCATCCCTGTCACATCGGCAATCTTCCGCTTCAGCTTGCGGCAATGAACTGCTCAAACATCTACCCACAGCTTCTCACAATTGAGGCAGCCGTTACCAAAAAGAAGGAGTACATCTATCAGGCGGCAATGATGGATCCGCACACAGGCTCCGAGCTTTCGATTGACGATATCATCTCGCTTTGCGATGACCTCATCGAGGCTCACAAGGGTTGGCTTCCCGAATACCATTAATAACTTGGAGGAAAAATCTTATGAAAATTACATTTATGGGTGCAGGCAGCACCGTTTTTGCAAGAAATGTTATAGGCGATGCAATGTGTACGCCCGTGCTTCGTGACGCTACCTTTGCACTCTACGATATTGACTCCCAAAGGCTTGAGGATTCCAAAATAATTCTTGATGCAATCAACAGAAATGTCAACGAATCAAGGGCTAAAATCGAAACCTATCTCGGCGTTGAAAACAGGAAAGAGGCTCTCCGTGGTGCTTCGTTCGTTATCAACGCAATTCAGGTGGGTCTTTACGAGCCTTGCACGGTTACGGATTTTGAGGTTCCCAAAAAATACGGACTTCGCCAGACTATTGCCGACACAATGGGCATAGGCGGAATTTTCCGTGCTCTGCGTACCATCCCCGTTTTGGAGGATTTTGCAAACGATATGGCCGAGGTTTGCCCCGATTGTTGGTTCCTAAACTACACAAATCCCATGGCTATGCTTTCCGGCTATATGCAGCGCTACACTCCGATTAAAACTGTCGGTCTTTGCCACTCCGTTCAGGGCTGTTCAAGAGGTCTTTTGAAAAAGCTCGGTATGGAGGATAAGCTTGAGGGCAGAAAGGAGCTTATCGCAGGTATCAACCATATGGGTTGGCTGCTCGAAATTAAGGATAAGGACGGCAACGACCTCTATCCGGAAATAAGACGACGTGCCAAGGAAATGAACCTTACAAAGCACGGCGATATGGTTCGCTTTGATTATATTGATAAGCTCGGTTACTACTGCACAGAGTCCAGTGAGCACAACGCCGAATATAACAAATTCTATATCAAGAGCAAGTATCCCGAGCTTATTGAGCGCTTCAATATTCCTCTTGATGAATATCCTCGCCGCTGCGTAAGACAGATTGAGGGCTGGAACGAGGAGCGTGACTCAATACTTGCCGACGGCAAAATCACCCATGAGCGTTCGCACGAATATGCATCCTACATTATGGAGGCTATGGTGACCAACACACCGTACAAAATCGGCGGTAACGTGCTCAACACGGGACTTATCGACAACCTGCCCAAGGAGGCTTGCGTTGAGGTTCCCTGCCTTGTTGACGGTCACGGCGTTACACCGTGCCATGTCGGCAATCTTCCCGTTCAGCTTGCTGCGATGAACAGCTCCAACATCTTTGCCCAGCTTCTCACAATCGAGGCAGCCGTCACAAAGAAGAAAGAATACATCTATCAGGCGGCAATGATGGATCCGCACACGGGCTCCGAGCTTTCGATTGACGATATCATCTCGCTTTGCGATGACCTTATCGAGGCTCACAAGGGTTGGCTCCCCGAATATCATTGATAACCGTTCCCACACCTTTCAAAAGGGGGATGTTGCGGAATACGGTACGCACAGCCTCCACCCAAAAAAACGCACCGATTAATTCGACGAGGATTAATCGGTGCTTACTTTTTTAAAAATATATTTTTAACTTACAGAGAAAAATAAAATTTATACTGAAAATTACCTACTCAAGAGCTATTAACTGCCGCGAAAACAATATTACCGTAATACTCTTGATTGGGCTCTGCTGTGACGGTGGGGATAAAGGCCAAAATTCTGCTGAAATTATATTATATATCAAATCCGTATGGCACGATACCCACATCGTGCCATTGACGTATCAACGCAATAAATTTTCGACAATAAAATTGACGTTTTTGCTCGGCTCCCTCTGACGAGGGAGCTGTCGAGCATAGCGAGACTGAGGGAGAGAAAAATCTTGTTGAAATTAAATTCAAACGATGAAACCAACGTCTATTCCGTAGGGGCGGATATCATCCGCCCGTGAATCGCCGGCGGTTTTTGCTTCACCCACGGCAACAACCCTCAACGTAATTTTTCGTTTTATCCTCGGCTCCCTCTGACGAGGGAGCTGTCGAGCGACAGCGAGACTGAGGGAGAGACAAATCTTGTTGAAATTAAATTCAAACGATGAAACTAACGTCTATTCCGTAGGGGCGGATAATATCCGCCCCTACGGACTATATCTTAATTTTCTGCGTAATCTACA
>CAYYLP010000004.1:0-98213 GCA_964472865.1 uncultured Ruminococcus sp.
TTGGTCTTACCGATGAGAAGAGAAAGACCGTTGTTACCGGTATCGAAATGTTCCGTAAGCTCCTCGATTATGCTGAGGCAGGCGACAACATCGGTGCTCTCCTTCGTGGTATCCAGAGAACTGATATCGAGCGTGGTCAGGTTCTTTCCAAGCCCGGCTCAATCCATCCTCACACAAAGTTCGCAGGTCAGGTTTACGTTTTGACCAAGGACGAGGGTGGTCGTCATACTCCGTTCTTCAACAACTATCGTCCTCAGTTCTACTTCAGAACAACTGACGTTACAGGCGTTATCTCCCTTCCCGAGGGAACAGAGATGTGTATGCCCGGCGATAACGTTGTTATGAACGTTGAGCTCATCACTCCGATCGCTATCGAAGAAGGTCTTCGTTTCGCTATCCGTGAGGGTGGACGTACTGTTGGTTCAGGCGTTGTTACTGCTATCAACGAATAATTGAATCATTCACCTATTAAGGGGCTGTAGAAATACAGTCCCTTTTCTCTTTGTCTCAAACAATGTTCCATTGCCGATACCACGCCTACAATGAACCTTGATTGCGTAGATAATGACAATCTGCAAGGTAACGGTTATAATAAAAACCGCAGGCTTCCATAATATGGAGGTCTGCGGTTTTAAAATATTTGTATTGTTTGTTATTCAAAGCGATAACGCATTATCAATACTTGTATGTGATATTCTGAACCATACCGCCGTGTACGCTGCCGGAAAGCTTAATACCGATTATGCTGCCGGCACCCGTACCCTCAAGAGGCTGGTCAAGCGAGGAGGAAACAAGCAAGCCCTTTGAATTTACTGTTGCCTTAATTATAACTCCCGAATAGCTCATATCCGCCTGAGTGATTTTAATTGCTGAACCGAGGTCAACGCCTGCGAGATTGAGAGGATAACCGCACTGGTTGATGTATTTGCCTGTGGGGTTGGTGAGAGTGGTCTTTTCCGCAACAGAGACGATTGAAACAACATAATTGGAACCGCTCTTTGTAATCTTTGCCGATTTTGCACCTGCGGGCTCAAGCCTTGCCTTGGGAATGAAGTCAGCCGCTTTGCTATTGTCGGAAGCAACTCCGTTGGTGAAGCTCATAACCTCTGTTGTGGGCTTTGCATACCTTGAAAGAACGTTTTCGTTGATAATTTTCTTGATTGTGTCGCTGTTGAAGCTCAATTCATCAACAACGATTGAGATGGATTCGCTCTTTGTCACTGTGAGCTTGGGTGCTTTTGCGGTAGCTTTAAGAGCATTGTTGTAAAATGCAATGATCTGAGCCTTTGTATACTTGGTGGGATCGTTAGCTGCATTTGTTTTGCTTGCAGAGGAGCTTGATGAGCTTTGGGAGCTGCTCGACGATGCTGAGGTTGCTGTCTCATCGCCTGCTGAAGCATCTGCATCGGGGCTTGTACCGGCATCGACGTCCGTTATATCCTCAACGGGAGCATCTACGGAAGCATCGGAGCCGTCCGCAGAGCTGTCTGCCGAGGGACTTGCGTTCGCCGCGATTGCCGAACCCGGAGCATATTTTGCACTTTCAACCATCGCATCACCGATTTTACCGAAAACCGTGGTGGAGGCAATGCAAACTGCGATGACGCAGATTATTGCGGTAATTGATTTAAATACGGTTTGTTTCATAAGATTTGACCCTCCAAAAAATTTGTATAATCGGGATGAACCCGATTACATATTCATCACTATTACGGCACATATCACACAAAGGACGACCATAATAAAATTTAGATTGCCGGAAATGTAGTTTTCTCTTTTTTTATGTATTCCGTCGAGCAAAACAACAGCGGCAATGGATAAAATAAATATTCCGAAGAAAATCGGAGTGTATTTTCCGAAAAACATTGAAATCAAAAACGCCAAGAAGGAAACCATTGAAAAAATTGTGACGATTAGCCACGGTAGGGTAATCCTTTCGGAGAAGAAGTTTATTTCAGGCTTTTTGTCTGTTTTTTTATCCAACTTTTTCACTCCAGTGTACAGTAGTTTATCCTTTACCTATAAATAATATCAAAAAAGAGAGAATTAGTCAAGAAGCTTTTTTATGTTATATACATACATATTGCACAAAAATCAGTCGTAAATTATGTATAAATTTAAAGAATAAATTTGTGACTTTTTTAAAAAACTGTGTTATAATACTAATGTATAAACGGATTTTTATTTATTTTCAATAAAATATTCGTCGTTTCGGAGGTATTCGGTTGTTTGAACAAATTATAAATCTCGAACGTATGGAGCAGGCGATAAGCCTTTTTGGCAGCTTTGACGAGAATATCAACTACATAGAGAAGAAATATTCCGTCTCTGTCGTTTGCAGAGGTGCCGAGATGAAGGTTAGCGGCGAAGCGGAAAATGTGTCGCTCGCAGTCAGAGCCATAAACGGTTTGCTTGACCTGATAAACAAGGGCGAAGCACTCAATGAACAAAATGTCAGATATGTTACCTCACTTGTCGATGAGGGCGGTGAGGAGCAGCTCAAGGGGATGAACGGCGACTGTATTTGCGTTACGACGAAGGGCAGACCCGTTAAGCCGAAAACGCTCGGACAGGAAAAATATGTTCAAGCTATCAAGGATAACACCATAACAATAGGTGTCGGTCCTGCCGGAACAGGCAAAACCTATCTCGCCGTTGCGATGGCGGTCAATGCGTTCAGAGCCAAGGAGGTCAACAGAATTATCCTCACACGTCCTGCGGTAGAGGCCGGTGAAAAGCTCGGCTTCCTCCCGGGTGATTTGCAGCAAAAGGTTGACCCGTACCTCAGACCGCTTTACGATGCTCTTTTTGATATGCTCGGAGCGGAAAGCTTTCAGCGCTATCAGGAAAGGGGCAATATAGAGGTTGCACCGCTTGCGTATATGAGAGGACGAACGCTGGACGACAGCTTCATTATTCTCGATGAGGCACAGAACACAACAACGGAGCAGATGAAAATGTTCCTGACACGCCTGGGCTTCAATTCAAAAATGGTTGTTACGGGCGATATAACTCAAATTGATTTACCCGACGGCAAACGCTCGGGCTTGGTTGAGATAACCAAAATTCTTAAAAACGTTGAAGATATTAAAACGGTCAGATTTTCCGAAAAGGATGTTGTAAGACATAAGCTGGTACAGGATATTATCAAGGCTTATGAAAAATATGAGGAGGCAAAGAAAAGAAAATGACAGACAAAATTAAGGTTATAATAACAAACGATCAAAAGGAAATCAAAATTCCCACAGGCGTCAGAATGTTGATTCGTCGCTGCTGCAATGCCGTGCTTGTTAACGAGCATTTTGAGGGCTCGGCGGAGATAAGTGTACGCTTTGTAAATGATGAGGTTATTCATGAGCTCAACCGTGAATACAGAAACGTCGATAGGAGCACTGACGTGCTTTCCTTCCCCTTGGGTGAGAACGGCGTTTACGATGTTAATCACGACACGGGCGCAAAAATCCTCGGTGATATTGTTATCTCAATGCAGCACGCAGTTAAGCAGGCGGAGCTTTACGACCATTCTCTCCAGCGTGAAATAGCGTTCCTTACGGTTCATTCGATGCTCCATCTTCTCGGCTACGACCATGAGGCGGAGGGTCTTGAAATGGTTCGTATGCGTGAAAAGGAAGAAGCTGTTCTCACTCAGCTCGGACTCAAGAGAAACGACAGCTATTATTCGGAGGATAACTGATGACCAAAACCGCATTTATTGCAATTGTCGGAATACCGAATGTGGGTAAATCCTCTATTTTGAACCGACTTCTCGGGCAAAAGATAGCAATTGTTTCGGACAAGCCGCAGACGACGAGAACGAGAATAATGGGCGTTCTTACCGAGGACGATACACAGCTTGTTTTCACCGACACACCCGGCTTTCACAGACCGAGGAACAAGCTCGGAGAAAAGATGGTTCAGGCTGTTTCGGACGGTATTTCGGGCGTTGATGCTTGCCTTTTTGTTGTGGAACCGCAGGGTGAGCTGAGAGCGGCGGAGCTTGAGCTTATTGAAAAATTCAAGCAGCAGAAAATGCCCGTGATTTTGGCAATCAACAAGGTTGATACGCTTCCCGATAAGGAGGTGCTTATGACGAGAATTGCCGAGCTTTCAAGGTATTATGATTTTGAAGCGGTTGTTCCCGTTTCCGCACTTCGGGGAATAAACACGGATGCACTTCTTGATGAGATGAAAAAGCTTGCGGAGGAAAGTGTGTTTTTCTTCCCGGAGGACACCTTGACGGATCAGCCCGAAAGGGTTATTGCCGCCGAGATAATCAGAGAAAAGCTTTTGCGAAATCTTGACCGAGAAATTCCCCACGGAGTTGCTGTCAGCATCGAAAAAATGCGTGAACGTGAGGATTCCGATATTATGGACATCGAAGCGATTATTTATTGCGAGAAGGACAGCCATAAGGGTATTATAATCGGTAAAAACGGTGCAATGCTCAAGCGTGTTTCAACCAGAGCGAGAGAGGATATGGAAAAATTCTTCCAAATCCGTGTCAATTTGCGTTGCTGGGTCAAGGTGAAAGAGGGATGGCGAAACCGCGAGGGTCTTATACACAATTTCGGACTTGATTAATTTACCACCGATAAAAAATAAATAAACAAACCGATCCCTGCAAATACTTTATTTGGAGGGATTATTATATGAACGGAAGCTTTAAGGAGCTTGCCGCATGGGACAAATTTGCTTCAAGCGGTAAGATTTGCGATTATTTGCAATACAAGCACATTTCAACACAGGAGAGCAAGAATGAGATTTCGGACGGACGGATTGATAATCAAGGAACAGCAGACGGGCGAGGATGACCGTCTGGTGACACTGCTCACCCGTGACCACGGAGTGATAAGAGCCTTTGTCAGGGGTGCAAAGCGTATCAAAAGCAGGTCGCAGAGTGCGACGCAGCTTTTCGCCTACGGAGCTTATTCGGTTTACCGCGGCAGGGATGCGTATTCAATCGACGAGGCACAGCCCAAGGAAATTTTTTTTGATTTGAGAAACGATATAGAAACTCTTGCCCTGGCGCAGTATTTCTGTGAGCTTGCGGGCGAGCTTGCTCCCGTTGAGGATGATGCGGATGAATATCTGCGACTTATCCTCAACGCCTTACATATGCTTATGAAAAACAAACGTCCCAAGCCTCAGCTAAAGGCGGTGGTTGAGCTAAGGATGCTCTGCCTTGCCGGATATATGCCCGATTTGACGATTTGCGGCGATTGCGAGGAGGAATATGAGGGCAGCTTTATTTTCAGTCCTGTTGAGGGACGAATCTTTTGCGAAAATTGTCGAAGCCGACACACGGGGAATGTTTTATCCTCCGGTGTTTTGAGTGCAATGAGACATATTTGCTACAGCGAACCGGAAAAGCTTTTTTCTTTTTCACTCGGGGAGGAAAGTCTTTCGTTGCTTTCGCAGGTGACGGAGCAATTTTTGCTTTTGCAGACCTCCAAAAATTTTAAAACACTGGATTTTTACAAGGCAATTAAGTGAACGTCTTTTGATTTTTGACGCTTGCTTGAAAGGAAGAAACAATGAACAGACATCACACGTCACTCGAATTGGATAAGGTTTTGGAGCTTTTGGCGGGGCATACCTCATGCGAGGATGCACGCTTTATGGCTTTGCATATTGAGCCTAAATCGGAGCTTGCCGAAGCACAGGCACTTTTGAACCAAACCAAGGATGCTCATATGCTGCTTGCACGCTTTGGCGGGCCCTCCTTCGGCGGACTGATAAATGTCAATAATGCTCTTTTTCGTGCAGATGCAGGCAGCACGTTGAGCTTGAGAGAGCTGCTGAATGTTGCCGCAGTGCTTCATGTAATAAGGTCGATTTCTCAATGGAGAAGCACCAATGAGGGCGTTACAACGGTGCTGGATATCTATTTCAATGCCCTTGCACCGAACAGATTTTTGGAGGATGCAATCACAACCTCCATTATTTCCGAGGAGGAGGTTGCCGATAATGCTTCACCGACCCTTGCAGATATCAGACGCAAAATCAAATTGCAGGAATCAAGGGTAAAGGAGCAGCTCGGCAAATATACACATAATCCGAATTATTCAAAATATTTGCAGGATAATATCATCACAATGAGAAACGGCAGGTACGTTATTCCTGTCAGGAATGAGTATAGGGGAGAGGTCGCCGGACTCGTTCACGACACCTCATCAAGCGGTGCAACGGTTTTTATAGAGCCGATGCCGATTGTTGAGGCAAACAACCAAATAAAGCTGCTCAAAAATAAGGAAGCGGATGAAATTGACCGTATTCTTGCCGAGCTTTCTGCCAATGTTGGCAGCTTTGCAAGCTCAATCAAAAGCAGCTATGAGTGTGCTGTTGAGCTTGACCTGATTTTTGCTAAGGCACAGCTTGCTTATTCGATGAGGGCGAGTGTTCCGCTGCTTAACAATGAGGGCATAATTGAGCTCAGACGAGCCAGGCATCCGCTGATTGACAAAAGCAAGGTGGTTCCGGTGGATATCAGGCTCGGTGAGGAATTTGACACGATAGTTATCACAGGTCCGAATACGGGCGGTAAAACCGTTTCGATTAAAACGCTCGGTCTGCTTTCGCTTATGGCAATGTGCGGCTTGATGCTTCCGGTTGATGACAGGAGCAGAATTTCCGTTTTTGACCGTGTTCTTGCGGATATAGGTGATGAGCAGAGCATCGAGCAGTCGCTTTCAACCTTTTCGTCACATATTACAAGGATTGTCGAAATACTCAAGGAGGCCGATGAAAAAAGTCTTGTTTTGATTGATGAGCTCGGTGCCGGAACCGACCCGATTGAGGGTGCGGCTTTGGCGGTTTCGGTGCTTGAACAGCTAAGGAAGCAAGGCGCTAAAATCGGTGCAACAACTCATTATGCGGAGCTTAAATCCTATGCTTTGCAAACCAAGGGTGTTATAAACGGAAGCTGTGAATTTGATGTTCAGTCGCTCAAGCCGACGTACAAGCTTTTGATTGGTATTCCGGGACGTTCAAACGCATTTGCAATTTCCAAAAGGTTGGGAATAAGCGATGAGATAATCGACCACGCTCAAGAGCTTGTTTCAAACGAGAATATCCGATTTGAGGATGTTGTGGATAGGCTTGAAAAAAGCCGTGCCGAAATGGAAAAAGAGCGTGAGGAAGCAAGAAAAATCAGGGAACAGGCTGACCGTGAGCTTGAAAAAGCACAAAGGCTTAAGGAGGATATACAGCAGCTTAGGCAAAAGGAGCTTGCGGATGCAAAGGGTCAGGCGGCTCGCATAACAGAGCAGGCAAAAAGAGAGGCGTATCAGCTCCTCAATGACCTTGACACACTCAAAAAACAGCAGGCAAAGGAAAAGGATGCCGCCGAAATGGCAAGACGTGCAAGGGCGGTTATCAAAAGGGATCTCAATGCGATAGATTCCGCCGCAGACCCGATTGTTTCTTATGAAAATGACGAAGACTACACCTTGCCGCGTCCGCTGAAAATCGGAGATACCGTTTTGATTGCGGATATCGGAAACGAGGCGACGGTTGTTACCCTCAAGGATAAAAAGGGACTTGTTACCGTGCAAATGGGCACTATGAAAACCAGGGTTAAGGAGGAAAGCCTCCGACTTTTGGAAAAGAAAGCAAAAACGGAGAAAAAGCGTTCTGTTATAACGGGCAAAACGGAAAGTCGAATGAATATGGAGGCAAAAACCTCGGTGGATTTGCGTGGAATGACAGTGGAGGAGGGTATAATGGAGCTCGACCGCTACATTGACCACGCTTTGCGAATGGGAATAAACGAATTTACCGTTATTCACGGCAAGGGCACGGGTGTGCTTCGCTCGGCAGTGAGGGAATATCTCAAAAAATCCAAATTTGTAAAGACCTCCCGCTTGGGTACCTTTGGTGAGGGAGAGGACGGAGTAAGCATTGTCACACTCAAATAACAGAGATAAAATAATAATGGCGACGGCAATGCTGATTTTCGGCTCAATGGGTATTTTTATCAGTAATATCACATTCCCGTCGTCGATGATATCTTTAATAAGAGCATTCATAGGCAGCCTGCTGATAGGAATATATGCGGTTGTTGGCGGACATCGTTTTGATAAAACCGCAATTTTGAAAAATTTGAAGCTGCTTGTTCCGTCGGGAATAATTATGGCTTTTAATTGGATATGCCTTTTTGAGGCGTACAAGTACACAGGAGTTGCCGTCGCAACGCTTTGCTACTATATGGCACCTGTAATTGTTGTGCTTGCTTCACCGATATTTTTAAAGGAAAGGCTCACAGCCGTTAAGGGAGTAAGCGTTGCGGTTGCCGTGGTGGGTGCGGTGCTTATTTCCGGAGCTGTAAACGGTGCTGCGGTAAGTGTAAAGGGAATATTGCTCGGGCTTGCCGCCGCAGGGCTTTACGGCTCAATAGTTATTATCAACAAGTTTGTAAAGGGACTTTCTTCGATAGAGACAACCTTTGTGCAGCTTTTGACGGCAGGTATTTCGATGATTCCCTACGTCTTGCTGACGGAGGATATCGGCAGTATTGATTTCAACGGCAAATCCGTTGTGTTGATGTTAATTGTCGGTGCGGTACACACGGGAATAGCCTATGTGATGTATTTTGCCTCAATGCAAAAAATTTCGGCACAAACTACCGCTGTGTTCAGCTACATAGACCCTGTCACTGCAATTATTTTTTCTTCTCTTTTTCTCAAGGAGAGTCTTGATGCCATTCAAATAACAGGAACGGTTTTGATACTCTCGGCAACGCTTTTCAACGAGCTTGCGCCTATTATATTCAAAAGGAAGTGTGGCGAATGAAGGATTTAATCATTATTGGCTCGGGCGGTCTCGGACGTGAAACCGTTTGGACTGCGGAAAGAATTAATTCGATAAGCCCGGAATGGAATATTCTCGGATTTCTTGACGATAATATACAGGTACAGGGTCAGCTTATTGATGGCTACCGTGTAATCGGCACAACTGCCGCCGCAGGAAAATACAAGGATGCGTATTTTGTGTGTGCGGTCGGCAGTGCCAATATACGCCGAAGAATCGTTGAAAAAATAAAAGGCATTGCGGATGTGAAATTCGCAACGCTGATTGACCCGGCTTGTGCTTGCAGTCGGGAGAGGGTAAGCATAGGTGAGGGCTGTATTATTTGTGCCAATACCTATGTAACACTTGATATAAAAATCGGTGACCACGTTTATATCGGCGGCAATTCGACTGTCGGTCACGATACAAGGATAGATTCATTTGTCACCGTTTATCCCGGTGCGAGTGTTTCGGGAAGCACCTATCTCGGCTTGGGCTGTGAAATGGGAACCGGCTCAAGAATAATTCAAGGGCTTTCGGTCGGAATGAATACAATAGTCGGTGCGGGAGCGGTTGTGGTAAAAAATCTTCCGCCCGATTGCACGGCGGTTGGAGTTCCGGCAAGGATTATAAAAATGCACCGAGGCAATATTTAAAAGCAAAAGAAAAGGACTGTATCAAATTCAAGCTTGATACAGTCCTTCTTTAATTTTTAATCAATAGCCGATAAAGTGAGCGATAAATTCACCGATAACTCTTAATGCGGTGAGGATGATAGCCCATAAGGTCGTGAATATCGAGCCGCCCTCGGCACCGTCGTCACAGGTGTAGGTTATTTTCACAACAATGGAATCCTCCGAAGCGGAAACGACCTCGGTTTGCTCACCGTCTATGGTGATTATAAGCTCCTCGTCAAAGAGGTAGCCCTCGTTCGGTACAACGGTGAGTACAGCGGTGTAGGCTCCGCCGTTTTCGTAAATGCCTTCAAATACCTTGTTGTCAGCATCGTACCAGGTGAATTCGCTAACTCTGATTTTACCGTTTTCAGAGAAGGTGTCGCCGTAGGATTGCTCACCGGCCACAGGTGTGCATATCGAAATATCCACGGTTCCGGTTATGTAGCGAGGGACCTCGTTCTCAGCCGAGACAGCGACGCACATTACGCCGAACACCGTGATAACGGCAAGCAGGATTGATAACAGTTTCTTTGAAAATTTCATAAATAAATCTCCTTTCTTTTTTCGGAAAAATCCGATTACTTCTTTATTATAACATATTTTCGTGATTTGTCCATATACAAGAGAGAAATTTGTTTGTTTTTGTTGCCAGAAAGGCTTCGGCGTGATATAATTTAACGGTAATTTTGTAAGAGGGTGAGCAGATGCTAAAGAAAAGAGCGGCGGGTGTGCTGATGCATATTTCATCACTTCCGTCAAGGTACGGAATAGGTGTTTTTGATGATAATTGCAGGGGCTTTGCCGATACATTGGCAAAGGCAAGCTTCAGATATTGGCAGGTATTGCCGTTCAATCCCGTTGACCAGTCAAATTCGCCGTATTGCTCGTCATCGGCATTTGCCGGAAATTTTATGTTTATTGACCCCGAGCTTTTGCTGAAAAAGGGGCTTTGCACACAGGCGGAGTACGAGGAAAACCTGTATTTCGGCAGTCCGTATACGGCGGACTATGAGTTCGCCGCAGAAAAAAGGCTCAAAACGCTGAAAAATGCTTTTTTGAGGATAACTCCCGAGCTTGCCGCAGAGATTAAAGCTTTTGAGCAAGAAAACAACTGGCTGACGGATTTTTCTCTCTATATGGCTCTCAAAGAGGCAAACGCTATGAAGCCGTGGTGGGAGTGGGATACCGAGCTTGCAAGGTACGAGCTTTTTATTGAAAAGCACCGCTATGATTATGAGGAACGCTCGGCTTTTTGGAAATTTGTTCAGTATATTTTCTTTTCTCAATGGAGGTCTGTCAAGGAATATATCAATTCAAGAGGTATTGCCGTCATAGGTGATATGCCGATTTATGTTTCGATGGACAGTGCCGATGTTTGGGCAAACAGAGAGCTTTTTTTGATTGATGAAAAAACCTTGAAGCCGCAAAAGGTTGCGGGTGTTCCGCCCGATTATTTTTCAAAGGACGGTCAGCTTTGGGGTAATCCGCTGTACGCTTGGGGCAAAATGGAAAGGGACGGCTTTTCATGGTGGCTCGACAGAATCGGAGCAGCCATCAACACCTATGATGTTGTCAGAATAGACCATTTCAGAGCATTTGCAAGCTTTTGGCAGGTTCCTTCAAAGGAGGAAACGGCAAAGAATGGCGAATGGGCAAAGGGTCCCGGAATGAAGCTTTTTGATAAGGTTTTTGAAAAATATCCGAGCACGCCGATTATTGCCGAGGATCTCGGAATTTTCGGTGAGGATGTTGTTGAGCTTTTGAAGAATACGGGCTTCCCCGGAATGAAGGTTATTCAGTTTGGCTTTGATGAAAATGCCGACTCCTCTCATCTTCCGCACAATTCCGAAAGAAATTCGGTGAACTATGTCGGCACTCACGATAATAACACCCTCCTTGGTTGGCTCTGGGAGGCGGACGAGGGCTCACGTCGCTTTGCTCTCGATTATTGCGGCTTTAAGGGCGAAAATTGGGGTGAGGGCGGTTATTGCTCGCAAAGCTGCCGTGCAATAATCGAAACGGTGTGGAAATCGGTTTCAAATACGGCAATCATCGCTTTTCAGGATATGTGCGGCTTCGGCAGTGACGCAAGAATGAATATTCCCGGAGTTGCCGATAAAAATTGGCGCTACAGAACCACTGCCGAGACGATTGACTCTATGGATATAAATTATTTCAAAAAAATAAACCGTATATTTAAAAGGGATACTGAAATTTTTTAAATTAAATAAAGCTTTTTTCCGACACGGTCAGCACTGTGTCGGATTTTTTTGGAACCGTGCTCGGCGTTGGAATTACATCAAATTATGTCAGAGGCGATATATCGAAAAATCACGCTTTATAAGGTACAAAAACGCAATTATTATTCTTAAAAGTAATAATAAAGTATCAATTTGTTACAAACGGTTACAGATTTAACAAAAATGTCATATAAATGCAACATTTTAATGCTATAAAAAATACGTTGAGTATATAAAAAAGGAAGGTACTTTATGAAAAAAAACAATTTTTTTAAGCGTTTTATAATGATTGCTATGTGCGTTGTCTTGACCGTGTGCTGCATACCTATGAATGCCGGTGCTGCCTCATCAAACGCAAAAACAATATATAATTTCTGCATTACCGAGCTTGGTCTTAACAGTGCAGGTGCTTGCGGAGTGCTTGCAAACATTGAAGCCGAATCCGATTTCAGCCCCACACTTTACGGTGACGGCGGCAACAGCTACGGCATTTGTCAGTGGAATCTTTCAAGATTTACCAACCTCAAAAATTATTGCAACAAAAACGGTTACGATTGGAAAAGCCTTGAAGGTCAGCTTTACTTCCTCAAGTATGAGTTATCCAACAATAAGAGCGACACGGGCTATATTCTCGACAAGCTCAAGAGCGTTGCAAACACTGCTCAGGGAGCATACGATGCAGGCTATAAGTGGTGCTATTATTTTGAGCGTCCTGCAAACAAGGAAGCCAAATCGCAGAGCAGAGGCGCAAAGGCAAGAGATACATACTGGCCGTTATACCAAAATGTAGCTCCCATTCAGCCGCAGAAGCCGGTTCCGGCACCGTCCTATAAGCTCGGTGATATAAACAATGATGGCGTTATCAATTCCGTTGATGCGCTCAAAATTCTTGAGTATTCGACCGGTGCTATCAAGTTTACCGAAAATCAGCTCAAGGCTGCCGACCTTGACCGAAACGGAAAGGTAAACTCCAATGATGCACTTGTTATTCTTTCAATCTCAACCGGCAATGTTGCCAGTGAAAATGCATAAAGTAAAATACCCGAAAAGAGTTGTTAAGGCTCTTTTCGGGATTTTTTATATCAAGATATTTGCGGTAGTGTTCGGGTCAAAAAAATGTAGACGGCTTGTCAAAATGCCGAGCTCAATATTTTCGTTTACAACGGCATCGGCCTGAACCCGTGCGGTCAGCTTTTGACCTGAGTAATCAAGGTAAAGATAGCTCTCGCTTCCCATAAGCTCACTGACCTCAAGCAAAGCGGTGAGAACCTTGTTCGGATTATTTTCAATATAGCTTGTGTCAACCGTCACATCCTCGGGACGAATGCCTACCTTTATTTTTTTGTCGATATATTGCGAAAGCCTGTTCTCCGGGTCGGGGATATCGGTTATATCCAGCTCGTTGCACGCCAGTGTGAGGGTCAGCCTACTATCTCGGACAGTGACGGTTGCATCGAGGAAATTCATCTGCGGGGAGCCGATAAAGCCTGCAACGAACATATTTGCCGGATGGCGGTAAAGCCGCTGCGGAGTGTCCGCCTGCTGAATAACGCCGTCCTTCATAACAACAATTCTGTCGCCCATTGTCATTGCCTCTGTTTGGTCGTGGGTGACATAGATAAAGGTTGTTTTCAAGCGTTGATGAAGCTTTTTAATTTCGGTTCTCATATTTGTTCGGAGCTTCGCATCGAGATTTGAAAGCGGCTCGTCAAGAAGAAAGACGGAGGGGGAGCGAACCATGGCTCTGCCGAGTGCAACTCGTTGTCGCTGTCCGCCGGAGAGGGCTCTCGGCTTCCTCTTGAGCAGATGCTCAATATCAAGTATTTTTGCTGCCTCCCGTACTCGCTTATCAATCTCATCCTTTGGGATTTTTCTCAGCTCCAATCCGAACGCCATATTTTTGTAAACGGTCATATGCGGATAGAGGGCATAGCTTTGAAATACCATAGCAATATCCCTGTCCTTGGGTGCAACGTCATTCACGGTGCGCTCACCGATTTTCAGCTCGCCCTTTGTGATATCCTCCAGACCGGCTATCATTCGCAGTGTTGTTGATTTTCCGCAGCCGGAGGGTCCGACAAGGATTATAAATTCTCTGTCGTTAATTTCGAGATTAAAATTGTTTACGGCGGTTGTGCCGTCCTCAAAGACCTTATAAATATTTTTTAAACTGATGCTTGACATAATTTATCCTTTCACGGCTCCGGCGACGATGCCCTTTATAATATATTTTTGACAAGAGAGATAGAAAACGACAATCGGTATTATCGAAAGCACAAGCATTGCCATCATCGCTCCCATATCAATTGAGCCGTAGCCTCCTCGAAGATATTGTACGGCAATCGGAATTGTTTTGTATTCGCTGCCGATGAGGAGATAGGGGAGAAGATAATCGTTCCATATCCACATAGCATCGAGAATTGCAACTGTTATTGCAGTTGGCTTCATAATTGGAAAAACAACGTGAAAAAAGGTCTGTATGGGATTGCAGCCGTCAATCATTGCCGCTTCCTCAACCTCAATCGGCACGGATTTTATAAATCCTGTGAACATAAATACCGCAAGTCCGGCACCGAAACCGAGATAAACGATTATCAAGCCCCACGGGGTGTCGAGCTTTAAGTCGGCAACCGTTTTTGTCATTGTAAACATAACCATTTGAAACGGTACTATCATTGAAAAAACAAAGGTGTAATAAAGAATTTTGGTAAGCTTGTTTTTTACTCTGACAATGTACCATGCCGTCATTGAGGTAAAAAGGACTATAACGGCAACGGAGAAAAAGGTGATAAACAGCGACCAGCCGAAGGAGGAAAGAAAGCCTGTTTTTTCAATTCCGCTTGTATAGTTTTCAATGCCCGAAAAGGTTTCGGCGCTCGGCAGGCTAAAGGGGGAATCGCTTATATAAAGCTTGCCCTTGAACGAATTGTAAAGCACAATTATTATCGGAGCAAGAAATACTGCACCCACCGCAATCAGAACGGTGTAAAGGAACACACTTGTACCCTTTTTTGTTGCTGATTTTTTCATTGCTCAACCTCCTTTTTTCGGGTCAGAAGAAGCTGTGAAAAAGAAATTATTGCAACGATGACAAAGAAGATTACCGCCTTTGCCTGACCGACACCCTCCTGACCTATTCTGCCGTAAAAGGTGTTATATATATCAAGGGCGAGCATTGCCGTTTGCTTTGACGGTGCGCCCGCCGTAAGAGCAAGATTTTGGTCAAAAAGCTTGAAAGAATTTGTTATTGTCAGGAAAAGACATATTGTTATCGACGGCATAATAAGCGGCAGAGTTATGTGCTTTAGTGTTTGACTGCGGCTTGCACCGTCCACCCTTGAGGTGTCAATTAAATCAGACGGAATGTTTTGCAAGCCTGCAATGTAGATTATCATCATATATCCGATAAGCTGCCAATTCATCATTATAACAAGTCCCCAGAAGCCGTAGCTTGCATCGTAGGTTATCGTTACGCCGAAGCTTTGCAAAACACCGTTGATTATGAGCTGCCAAATATATCCCAAAACGATTCCGCCGATGAGGTTTGGCATAAAGAATACTGTTCGGAAAAGATTTGTGCCTTTTAGCCCCTTGGTCAGCACGGCGGCAAGGGCAAAAGCAATGATGTTTATCGTGATTACGGAAACGACGGTAAACTTGACCGTAAACCAAAGTGCGTTTAAAAAATCACGGCTTGAAAAAGCGCTGATATAATTTTCAAATGCCACCCATTTTGCATCAAGCACTGTTGTAAATTCTGTGAACGAAAGCCCCAAGCCGAGGATAAACGGCACGGCAAATACAATGATAAAGGCTGCAAGAGTGGGCAGGACGAAAACGGGAAACCATTTTTTGAGTGCCATATTATCCTCTCCTTATTTTATGAACGTGCTTCCTTCCAACTATCGACGGTTATCTTTTTGACATCGTCCCAGCTTTTTGAGCCTTGTATATATTCGAGCAGTGCATCACCGACGTTATTTTTGAAATCAAGGCTCGGGAAAGAGTTAAATGCCCATTCCACCGTAGTCTTGTCCTTTTCCATCCAAGAGATTACCTCCCTTGCCAGGGGATCGTCGGGGCGTTCATTTTTATTAAAGGTGTTGAAAGGGGAAATAAATTTGAGCTTGTTGACAACATAATCCTTTCCCGTTTCACTTGAAAAGAGCCATTCGAGAAATTCTATTGAAGCCTTTTGGCTTTCCTCGGACGAATTTTTGTTGATAGCAAAATAATTCTCCGTTCCGATGCAAAGACCCTGCTTTTCTTCACCGTCAACGCCTATATAGAGCGGAAGATATTTAATACTGTCGCTTTTTACGGTGTTGCCGCTGACCTTTGAAATTTGATCCCACGCCCAGTTACCGTTTTGAATCATAGCAGCCTTGCCCAGGGCAAATTCAGCCATAGAATCATCAACGGATTTACCGGAAAGCAGACCCTTTTCGGTTGTTGAATTGTTGATATAGAGGTCAAAAATATTTTTGAGATTTTCCGAATAACGCAGCTCAATATCCTTTGCGGAGTATGCTGTGCTGATGGCGGAATCGTCACTGTTTTCTTTCATTTCATAGTAAATCGGCATATTCAAAAGGTGAGTTGTCCAACGCCATTGCTCACCGCCCGACATCGAGGTGGAGGCAAAAACGCCGTCGATTCCAAGCTCCTGCTTATGCTTTGTCATATCCTCGGCAACCTGCTTCAAAAGTGCGAAGCTTGTTATTTCCTGCGCCGAGGAAATGTTTACCGCCTTGCTTTTGAGCGCAAAATATTTTTCCATAATTTCGTTGTTGTAGATAATTCCGTAGCCCTCAACAACATATGGAATTCCGAAAACTCCGTCCTCGTTTTTGATAGCCAGGCTTTTGTCGGAAAGGTAATCGTAAAGCTTTGTGTCACTTAAATCAAGGCAATATTTTGCCCACGATTGGTAACCGACGGGACCGTTGATTTGGAAAATCGTCGGTGCATCGGATTTTACGATTTCCGATTTCAGCGTGGTTTCATAGGTGTTGCTTGCAGCGGTGACAACCTTAACCTTTACACCCTTTTCAGCCTCGTATTTCTGTGCAATTTCCTTGTAGATATCCGCAGCCTCGGGCTTGAAATTAAGGAAATAAACCGTTGCTTCGGATGCTGTGATGTCGGTCATATCGCCGTCCTTTGAGCCGCAGGCGGTCACGGTAAAGGCGAGCACCGCAATCATTAATAATGAAACGATCTTTTTCATAATGGATTCCTCCCTGTCAAATTGATTCAAAAGACCTATTACAATGATTAACAAAATCGCACGGCTTTATTCACTGCGAAAAATTTTATAAATGATTTTTGTTTCGATTGACTATTTTACAATTTTTGATATAATAAATGTATAAAAATAAACGGAGGCTTTGCTATGGTTAAGCATATTGTTTTTTGGAATGTCAGAGATGATGAGCAAAAGAAGCATAATATGGAGGAAATGAAAAAAAGGCTGCAATCGCTTGTCGGTAAGGTTGATGGACTTATCAGTGCCGAGGTTGGCTTTAATTTTAACGAAAAGGGCTATAACCTTGCTCTCTATTCGATTTTTAAGGATAAGGCGGCGCTTGACGGCTATCAGGTTCATCCCGAGCATTTAAAGGTAAAGGAATTTGTTCACTCCGTTATTACGGACAGAGCGGTAGTTGATTTTGAATTTTAATTACGGAGGAAATTTGTATGGGACTTAACGATACGGTTTCCGCCGAAAGGGTACACATCGGCTTTTTCGGAATGAGAAATGCCGGCAAATCGAGCCTTGTCAATGCCGTTACCGGTCAGGAGCTTGCCGTTGTTTCCGAGGTCAAGGGAACAACGACCGACCCTGTAAAGAAGGCGATGGAGCTTCTGCCGCTCGGACCCGTTGTGATTATCGATACTCCGGGCATCGACGATGAGGGTGAGCTCGGTGAAAAAAGAGTCGAAAAGGCTCGCCGTGTGCTCAACGAAACCGATATTGCGGTTTTGGTGGCAGATGCAAGCAAGGAGCTCGGTCACTTTGATAAAATGCTTTTGGAAATTTTCAACGAGAAAAAAATTCCGTACATCATTGCACTGAACAAATCCGATTTGCTCGGAAATTTGTCGAAGGCTGATGAAAACGAAATTTTTGTCAGCGCCAAAAACGGTGACGGAATAAATGAGTTGAAAGAAAGGCTTGCGGCTTTTTCAAAACAAAAGCAGAATAATAAAGTCATTGTTACCGATTTGATAGAAAAAGGGGATACGGTAATTCTTGTTATTCCGATTGATGAAGCAGCACCCAAGGGCAGAATCATTCTTCCCCAGCAGCAGGTACTCCGTGAGCTGCTGGATTTCAATTGCACGGCGGTATGCTGCCAGGTGACGGAGCTTGACTCGACGATAAAAAATCTTGCAAAAAAACCGAGCCTCGTTATAACGGATTCGCAGGCGTTTGAGCAGGTGTCAAAAATCGTTCCCGAGGATATAAGACTTACATCTTTTTCAATTCTTTTTGCACGCTACAAGGGTGAGCTGAAAACATTGATTGAGGGTGTAAGACAGCTTGATAAGCTCTGTGACGGCGACACGCTTCTGATTTCCGAGGGCTGTACCCACCATAGACAGTGCAATGATATCGGCACGGTTAAGCTGCCCGGCTGGATAAAAAAATATACGGGTAAGGATGTTCGTTTCGAGTTCACCTCGGGTACGGAGTTCCCCGACGATTTGAGCAAATATGCCCTTGTGGTGCATTGTGGAGGCTGTATGCTCAATGCCGCACAGATGAAAAGCCGAATCTCACACACCGCAGAGCAGAATATAAATATCGTAAATTACGGCATTGCCATTGCACAGATGAACGGCATACTTAAAAGAAGTATCGAGCCGTTGGGGATGTGATTTAACAATAAAATTCCATGACGGATTAAGCTCTGTTATGGAATTTTTATTTTTTTATAAATAAAATTGAAAAATGCTTTTATTTTATTTTGTTTAGTGATATAATAATACTGAATTTTTATACTAAAAGGTAGTGTGGCTATGACAACACAAAATATAGCACCGGGTATTCGCTTCTGCTCGGTCAAAACCGACAAGTTTAAAACCTGCCGTGTGAATATTTGCCTTGCGATGCCATTGGATAAAAATGCGGCATCAAGGGCGATTTTGCCGTATATGTTCCAACGCAGATGTGCAAAATATCCCGATTTTACCTCGCTCAACAGGGTTCTCGACGAGCTCTACGGTGCTTCGATTGCCGCAGGCGTTACAAAAAGGGGAGAGGCGCAGCTTTTGAGCTTCAGCCTTACCGCAATTGATGACCGCTTTGCATTGGACGGCGATAAGGTGGTTGAGCAGTGTACAGAGCTTTTGACGGATTTGATTTTTGACCCGATAACGGAGGGCAAGAGCTTCCCCACTGATATTATAGAACAGGAAAAAAGGCTGCTTATTGAGCTTATCGAAAATGAGCTGAACGACAAGCGCCGCTATGCGATGCTCAAATGTGAGGAGGCTATGTTTGCCGATGAAGCTTATGGAATCAACCGCTTCGGTACCGTTGACGAGGTAAAGGCACTCACTCCCGAAAAGGTTTATGAGGCGTGGCGTGATGTCCTGGAACATTCAACGGTTCAGGTGACGATGGTTTCGAGTATGGATGCCGAGCCGGTTGCTGAGCTGATTAAATCAAAATTTGAAAATATAAACAGAAATCCCGTTGAGATTAAAACTCAATTCGTTCCCGCTATGCCAAAGCCGGAGTATGTTTGCGAAAGTATGCCGCTCAAGCAGGGCAAGCTTGTTATGGGCTTTAGAACCGGAATGAGAAGCGAGGACGATATGATGCCGGCTATGAGGGTTGCCGTTGACATTTTCGGCGGAGGAACCTATTCAAAGCTGTTTTCGGTTGTTCGCGAAAAAATGAGCCTTTGCTATTATTGCTCGGCAGGACTTTACAATTCAAAGGGAATTGTTATGGTTCAAAGCGGAATAGAGGATGCTAACGAGGAAAAGGCTAAGAATGAGATTATTCATCAGCTCTCTCTTACGGCGAACGGTGAATTTACCGACGAGGATTTTTCTTCCTCAATCAAGAGCCTTACCGATTCGATTCGAGGCAATTCCGATACACCGGAGGATATCTGCACATGGTATGCATCGCAAATTCTCCGAGAGAAGATGAAAACTCCCGAGGAATATGCCAACGAAATAAAAACTGTTGACAGGGCGGAGGTTGTCAGAGCCGCAAAGACGATTATGCTTGACACAATTTTTATGCTCAAATCCGACGGAAGCAGCGAATGAAGCTGATTTCTATGAAGATTTTTATGAACGAAAGGGTTGCTTTTAATGAATATCAAAGAGGTCAAAAACGATCTTCTTAACGAAAAATATTATGATATAGATCATCCGTCGGGCTTGAAAATTCTTGTTATGCCCAAGGAGAATTATTCGAGCAGCTATGCGATTTTTGCAACAAAATACGGCTCGATTGACACGATGATTCAGATGAAGGACGGCTCCTTTAAGGAAATTCCCGAGGGTACGGCTCATTTTTTGGAGCATAAGCTTTTTGAAAGCGAGGATTTGGATGCCTTTGAACGCTTTGCAAAGACGGGTGCTTCGGCAAATGCTTACACAAGCTTTGACAGAACGGGCTACCTCTTTTCCTGCTCCGCAAGCTTTAAGAAAAATCTTGAAATTCTGCTTGATTTTGTTCAGAATCCTTATTTTACTCAGGCGACGGTTGAAAAGGAGCAGGGCATTATCGGTCAGGAAATTGATATGTACAAGGATGCCCCCGATTGGGAGGTTATGTTCAATTGCCTGAGAACAATGTATCACAATTTGCCTGTCAGGGTCGATATTGCGGGTACTCAGGAGTCGATAGCTCAAATCACGGCTGAAACGCTTTACGGCTGCTACGACAATTTTTATAATCTCCATAATATGGTGCTTGCCGTTGCGGGCAAGGCTACCGTTGAGGAGGTTTTGGAGGTAGCCGACAAAATGCTCAAGCCGGTCGAGGGCAAAATGGCGGTCAGAAAGGTTATTGATGAGCCTAAAGAGGTTTTGGACTCATATGTTGAAGAAAAGCTCTCGGTTGCAACACCGCAGTTTATGCTCGGCTTCAAGGAAAATTGGGATACTCCCGAACGCACCGCCAAGGAGGAGGTTACTATGGAAATTCTTCTTGATATGATTTCCGGACCGACCTCGGAGCTTTACAAAAGGCTCTTTGACGGCAAGCTTATAAATAACAGCTTTGGCTTTGAATATTTCACGGGCTTCGGCTATTCCTGTGTTCTTTTTGCAGGTGAAAGCACCGACCCGAAAACTGTTTCCGAGGAAATTTTCAAGGAAATCAAAAAATTCAGAGCGGAGGGCTTCAATAAGGCGGACTTTGAGAGAACAAAGAAAAAGCTCTACGGCAGAATGATAATGGGTATGAATGACGTTGACGGTATTGCAAACAATATGGCGGCTTCCTATTTTGCCGGTGAGGATGTTTTTACCGATTTTGAGATTTACAAGACGGTTACACTTGAGGACATTAATGAGCTTTTCGGCAAAACGCTTGATGAAAAATGCAGCGTTCTTTCCGTAATCAAGCCGCAGTAACGGGAGGAGAATATGGATAGCACAACGGTTTATTTTAACGGATTGCAGCACGGATTTGAGGTTTCCTCAATCCTTGCTCAATTCTCGGTTTTCGGTCACGATATTACAATCCGCTGGTACGGTGCGATAATCGCATTCGGTTTTTTGCTTGCGGTGCTTTTCGGCGGAAGAACGGCATATAAATGGAAAATGAGCATAGATAAAATGCTTGATGTTCTCATTTATTCGACAGTTTTCGGCATTTTGGGCGCAAGGCTTTATTATTGCATTTTTGAATGGTCACGCTACAAGGATAATCCGATTGAAATTCTTTATATTTGGAACGGTGGCTTGGCGATTTACGGTGGAATAATCGGCGGAATTTTGGCGGCTTTTGTCGTTTGCAAGGTTCGTAAAATGAATTTCTGGAACCTGATGGATATTGCTTCAATGAGCCTCTTAATCGGACAGGGTATTGGACGCTGGGGCAATTTTGCCAATCAGGAGGCGTTCGGAACAAACACCGATATGCCATGGGGAATGTGGAGCGAGAAGATTGCCGATTACATAGTGAGATATTCGGACAAGCTCTCCGCAAACGGAATTGAAATGGATCCCGAAAAGGCGGTACACCCAACCTTCCTTTATGAATCAATTTGGTGTATTTTGGGCTTCTTTGTGCTTTATATAATTACACAAAAGGCGAGAAAATTCAGCGGACAAATCTTTTTGATATACGGTATTTGGTACGGTGCGGAGCGTGCTGTGGTTGAGGGCTTCAGAACGGACAGCCTTTACATTGCCGGAACAACCCTCCGTGTTTCTCAGGTGCTTTCGGCTGTTTTGGCAGTTGTTTGCCTTGTTATCCTCATTGTATTACTCAAAAAATTCAAGAAAAATCCGCAGCCGATTGACGGCATTGATTTCTTCCTTGAGGAGGAGCTGAAAAAGCAGGCTGAACAGGAAAAAAATACAAACGAAAACGATGAAAATGAGGTGATACCCGATGTACAAGCTGATAAGCGGTAAGGAAATTTCTCTTTCCGTTAAGGAAAGGGTGGCAAACGAGGTCAAGGATTTAAAGCGACAGGGCATTGAGCCGTGCTTGGCAGTTATTCTTGTCGGTGATGACCCTGCATCAAGGGTTTATGTCAACAACAAGAAAAAGGCGTGTGAGTTTTGCGGAATACGCTCATTGGAATATCTTCTTCCGGCTGATGCGGCTCAGGATGAGCTCAATTCACTTGTGGAAAGACTCAATGAGGATGAGAGCGTAAACGGTATTCTCTGCCAGCTTCCGTTGCCCGAGCACCTTGACGAGAAAGAGGTTCTCAATCTTATCAAGCCCGAAAAAGACGTTGATGCTTTTCATCCGGAAAATGTGGGTCATATTATGATTGGCGATTTTAATTTTTTGCCCTGCACACCTGCCGGAATTATGGAAATGCTCAAATATGAGGGCATTGACCTTGACGGAAAAAATTGCGTTATAATCGGCAGAAGCAACATTGTCGGTAAGCCTATGGCAATGCTTATGCTCAAGGAAAACGCAACGGTGACTGTTTGCCATTCGCACACAAAAAATCTTGCGGAAATTGTATCGCAGGCTGACGTGGTTGTTGCGGCGGTAGGTAAGGCAAAATTTGTCACGTCAGATATGGTAAAGGACGGCGCTGTTATTATTGACGTCGGTATCAACAGAACCGAGGACGGTAAGCTCTGCGGCGATGTTGATTTTGATGCCTGCTGCGAAAAGGCGAGCTACATAACACCGGTCCCGGGCGGAGTCGGACCGATGACGATTGCAACGCTTATGCAGAACACAATAACTGCGGCAAAAATTCAAAATAAGAAAGGTTGAAAATTATGAGAAATAAAAAGCTTTACAGAAACACAAACAACAGACAGGTTTGCGGCGTTTGTGCCGGAATCGGAGATTTTCTCGGTCTTGACCCGACGATTATCAGAGTTATCTATGCCTTGGTCGCACTCTTTACCGGAACCTTCCCCGGAGTTGTAATTTATTTCATTCTTGCTCTGATTATTCCCGAGGATAACGGAATGATCGACACCGATGCAACAAAGCACGACGACGAATAATCCGATATGGAGTGGTAGACGTGAAACGTCTGATTATAAGGATAATTGATATTCTGGTTAAGCTGTGGAGAAAAATAAAAGAATTCTTTTGGAAATGCTTTGATTTCTTTTACAGAGGCTTAACAACGCCCCCAGCGGTTACATCGGTGGATGAAACCATAGAGGAAATAGTCAATAAAGGCTGCTCGATAGCAAGATTCGGTGACGGCGAAATAAAGCTTGCCGCAGGTCGAGACATATCTTTTCAGAAAAATTCGGATTTTATTAAGCGAAAAATGCGTGAGGTTTTATCAAGCGACATCGACGGCTTGATGATTGGCATTGCCGATATTTTTGATGACAGTGAAAGATATGACGACGTGACAAGGGAATACTGGAAAAAGCATCTTTCACAGTACAGGCGAGTATGGTACAAATATTTGATTAAGGGTAAAAAGTATTATAACGCCTCGATGACACGTCAGTATATCGGCTTGCGGAATAAAGCTGAAAGCGGGGATATCTTTGAGCATCTCAAAAAAATCTGGGATGACAGGGATGTAGTGATTATTGAAGGGGAGTTCAGTCGATTGGGCGTCGGCAACGACCTTTTGGATAATGCACGCTCAATAAAGCGTATCCTCGGTCCTTCAAAGCAGGCCTTTGCAAGATATGATGAAATTCTTGCCGCCGCTCAAAGGGTTGATAAGGAAAAGCTTATTTTATTGGCTCTCGGCCCTGCGGCAACGTGCCTGGCGTATGATTTACATAAGCTCGGTTATCAGGCGGTTGATATCGGTCATATCGACGTTGAATATGAATGGTACAAAATGCACGCAACTCAAAAGCGGCCGATAAAAAACAAGATGGTTCACGAGGGGGCAAACGGCGAAATGGAAGCCGTGAAGGATACAGATTACATAAATCAAGTGATTGCCGAAATACTTTAAAAATCAAAGCGACGGTGCGGGTTTAAAATTTAATCCGTTCCGTTGTTTTTGTATGCTTCATACCACAAACCTTTAACATTTTATGTTAAAATCACTTATTCAAATTTATATATCGGAAAAATAGATATGCTTATCGGCAGATATGTTTCGTTTGTTTATTTTTTGTCGAATCGTTTAGACAAAGGCTTGACATTGACAACCGATTTGCAATATAATATTTGTGATGTTTAATGTCGATTTGTTGTATAATCGGATTATATTCAAGAAAATTGTATCGGAGGATTATTGATGAGCAAGAAAACAGTTTTTTTAACCGGCGCATCCGGAAATATGGGCTATGCCGGCTTCAAAGAGCTTTATGCAAGAAAGAACAAGTACAATATTGTTCTTCTTCTGCGTGGAAGCGAGAAAAACCGCACGAAATTTAAGGACTACGAAAATGATTCCGCAGTCAAAATTGTTTGGGGCGATTTGACAAAATATGAGGATGTTCTCAAGGCTGTCAAGGGCTCGGATATTGTGCTTCACGTCGGCGGAATGGTTTCTCCGGCTGCCGATTATTATCCGAAAAAAACAATAAAAACAAACACAACCGCCATGCAGAATATTGTTGATGCGGTTAAGGCTCAGCCTAACCCCGACGATATCAAGGTTGTTTACATAGGTACGGTTGCCGAAACGGGTGACAGAAATCCGCCCATCCACTGGGGCAGAACCGGCGACCCAATCAAAATCAGTATTTACGACCACTATGCGGTCAGCAAGGTCAGAGCGGAGCATATCATTGCCGAGTCGGGACTCAAGCACTGGGTTTCACTTCGTCAGTCGGGTATTCTTTACCCTGCAATTCTCAAAAACATTGACCCGATAATGTTCCATGTTCCCATCAACGGTGTTCTTGAATGGGCAACAATCGAGGATTCCGGACTTTTGCTTGCAAATGTTTGCGAGGATAGCGTTCCGGAGGATTTTTGGAGGAATTTCTATAATATCGGTTCCGGTGCGGATTACAGAATTACAAACTTTGAGTTTGAGGAATATCTTCTCGGTGCAATCGGTATGGGTACACCGAAAAAGATATTTAATCCGAACTGGTTTATCACCAAGAACTTCCACGGTCAGTATTATGCCGATTCGGATAAGCTCAACGATTATCTTCATTTCAGACATAATGTTCCCATCAAAAAGTATTTTGATGATATGGCAAAGACACTGCCGAAATTCTACAAGCTTTCAAAGCTTGCTCCGGGCTTCCTTGTTAAGAAGCTTCTTATGGAGCCGCTTGCAAACAAGGATGTTTTCGGCACAATGAACTGGATAAAGAACCGCAATCAGGATCGTATCACGGCTTACTACGGCTCATATGAGGAATGGTCAAGGATTCCTGATAACTGGGATGAATTCAAAATTGAGCCGGCTGATATGAAGCCGACCTATCTTGACCACGGCTATGACGAGAGTAAGCCTGTAGCTGAGCTTGATATTGAGGATATGAAAAAGGCGGCAGAGTTCAGAGGCGGTAAGTGCCTCAGCGAGAATATGACAAAGGGTGACCTTTATACTCCGCTCAAGTGGGAGTGTGCTTTCGGTCATACCTTTGAAATGACCCCAAACCTTGTTCTCAAGGGCGGTCACTGGTGCACGGAATGTGATCCCATTCCGTGGAATTACGATGAAATTGCAAAGAAAAATCCGTTCTTTGCCCAGGTTTGGTATCCGAATCATACAAAAGATGAGCACAATGTTTATGATATGGATATTTTCAAGGATTTCAACGAGAAATAAGACGTTTGTTCAAAGGAGATATTATTATGAAAAATACTGTATTTAAAAGTGTAACGGTTTTAATTTGTGTTGTTGCACTTTGTATATCGACGGTTACTTCGTTAGGTAAAATTTCCGACAGCATTGTTGAGTCCGCAAAATATACTCCGGTAGCCTCCGGCAATGCAAGTGTTTCAAATGTCGGCGGTGCAAGCTCTCCGAGCGATGTTACAGCAGAGCCGAGCGGTGACGATGCTACGCCCTCGGATGATTTGACGGCAGACTCACAGGAGCCCTCGGCTGATGACGGCAGTGCAGATGTTGACGCATCGGTCCCCGCTTCAAGCTCGGGCTCATCGGCAAGCAGCACCAAGCCGTCAGGCTCATCGAGCAGCTCTGCTGCTAAAAAGCCGAGCACACCGGCAGAAATTCTTAATTATTTCAACACTGCGGCAAACAAAATAAAAACAAGCGCCAAAGGCGGCACATACAACTATGAGAAGAACTCTCAGGCAGGCACATTTACCCTCGGTGGACCGTTCAAGATGTTCTCAAGCGCAATTGACGGTCTTGTTGAAAAGAATATGGGTGAGGTTTCAGAGCATAAGAACCTCAAAATGTCAAAGGCAGACCTCAAAAAGTATGTTCCCGTTGAAAATGAAAGCTGGACATCTAAGCTCACAACTGCCAACATTTCAAGTGCAACACTTGCAGAAAAGAACGGCAACTATGTTGTAACAATCAAGGTTAAGGCTGATGCCGATTCAACAGCTCCGGCACACGGTGCAGGCAATCACGGCAGAGCTTTCAGCATCGTTCAGGTTTCAACTATTCTTGACAATGCAGGTCCGGTTAAGTCCCTGCTTGAAGGCAATGTTAAAATCGGCTACCGTGACGGTAGAATAACCGCAACAATTGACCCCAAAACCGGCAATATCACACACCTTAACTACTATTATGTTTGGATTCTTGATGTTACTGTTGGCGGAACAAATGTCAATGCTCCGTTTGGCATCGAGTCTGATTTCACAATCAACTGGTAATCTGAAGAAAGGATAAAGGGCATTGCTCGTAATGCCCTTGGATTTAAGATATGAAAGTATTTATGATTGGCGGCACGGGTCTTTTGGGCTCGGCGGCTGCTGCGGAATTTATTAAAAGAGGTCATTCGGTTAAATCCGTTGCCCTGCCTCCGCTTCCCGAGGGGGCACCGATTCCCGAGGAGATGGAGCTTGTTTTCGGCAACTATTTGGAGCTTTCCGACGATGAGCTTATTGAAATGATGTCGGGCTGTGATTGCTTTGTTTTTGCGGCAGGTGTTGACGAGAGAGTAGAGTTTGCACCGCCGGTATATGAAGCATACACAAGATACAATATTGAACCTGTCAGACATCTTCTCACTCTTGCAAAGCAGGTTGGCATTAAAAAGAGCGTTATCCTCGGTTCGTACTTTGCTTATCTTGCAAAGGAGCGTCCGGATATGAAGCTGACGGAAAAGCATCCGTATATCAGAAGCCGTATTGAGCAGGAGGAGGTTGCACTTTCCTTTGCCAAGGACGGAGAAATGGATGTTGCGGTGCTTGAGCTTCCGTATATTTTCGGTACTCAGCCGGGCAGAAAGCCTGTTTGGGTAATCCTCATTGAGCAACTCACCAATATGGGCAAAACAACGATGTATCCCAGAGGCGGTACCGCAATGGTAACCGTAAGACAGGTTGCACAGTCAATTGTAGGTGCGGCAGAGCTCAACAAGGGCGGCAAGGCTTATCCTATCGGCTATTTCAACCTCACATGGGATGAATTCCTCACCATCGTTCACAAGGCAATGGGTCAGCCGAACCGCAAGATTATCCACATTCAGAAGTGGATGTTCCAGCTTTTCGGTGTTCATATGATGAATCAGTACAAAAAGCGCAATGTTGAATCCGGCATCAATGCCGTAGGACTTGCGGATATTATGTGTATGAATTTGTTCATTGATAAAAAATGGAGCGTTTCCCTCGGCGTCGAGGATGATGATATCGAGTCCGCCGTGTTCGATTCCGTTAAGCTCTCGGTTGATTCCTTCACAGGCAAGCAGAAGCTCCTTGAAATGAAAGGAGAATAAGCCGTGGAAAAAATCAGTCTTGTTACCGGTGCAACGGGTCATATCGGCTATGCCTTGCTCAAGGAGCTTGTTGCAAACGGAGAAAAGGTTCGTATACTCATTCGTAAGGATGTTCCGGTTTTTGACGGAATAGACTGCGAAAAGGTTTACGGCGACGTGACGGATTCCGCCTCGCTCGAAAAGGCCTTTGAGGGCGTTGACGTGGTTTATCATCTTGCAGGTGTTATTGATATCAATCCCGGTATGGAGGATTTGACGTGGAAGGTCAATGTCAACGGTACAAAGAATGTTGTTGAGGCTTGCAAAAAGTGCAAGGTACGCAGACTTGTTTACGCTTCCTCGGTTGATGCATTTCCGCCACTGCCCAATAATGAGCTTATGACCGAGCTTGACCATTTCAGCCCGGACAAACTTGACGGAACCTATGCCAAGACCAAGGCTATCGCAACACAGCATGTCCTCGATAATGCAAAAAGCGGCGAAATTGATGCTGTTGTCGTACACCCCGGTGCTTGCCTCGGTCCTTATGATTTCAAGGTTTCAAGTGTCGGTGAAATGGTGAGAATGTTCATCAAGGGCAATTTCCCCGTTACACTTTCGTTCGGTGCATACAACTTTGTTGACGTGCGTGATGTTGCAAAGGGAATGTATGCTGCGGCTCAAAAGGGCAAAAACGGAGATTGCTACATTCTTTGCGGTGAGCAGATATCGGTTGACGGCTTCATCAAGGCGGTTGCCAAGGCTTGCGGAAGAAAGGCTCCCAAGCTTGCACTTTCCTATAAGCTTGTTACACCGTTTGCTCCGCTTATGGAAAAATATTATGCTATTACCAAAACCACACCGCTCTTTACCCGTTATTCAATCCGCAAGCTGATGTCAAATTGCAATTTCTCAATTGAAAAGGCAAGAACTGAGCTGGGCTACGAGCCGATGTCGGTTCAGCAGTCCGCTGACGATATGGTAAAGTGGATTAAGGAATATGAGCATCTTTAATAAAACCGAATATAAAACAGCAACCGTTCTCGTTTGAGGACGGTTGCTTTTGACTACGCTGTTATATTTTTTCTCCGATGCAGAAATCGTTTTCAACTGCTGTTATTTTTACGTTTGAGATTGTGCCGCAGGGCAGCTCTCCCTTGACCTTGACAGGTGTGTAGTTCTTGGTATATCCCTCGGTGTAGCCGTCGGCACGGCGTGTTTCGAGCAGCACCTCAACGGTTTTTCCGATTTGTGAGTGGAGATATCTTTGCCGAATTTCTTCTGTTTTTTCTATCATTATACGGCTGCGCCTCTCCTTGACCGATTTGGTGATTTGAGGCATTTTTGCTGCCCGTGTGCCCTCTCTGGGGGAGTAGGGGAAAACGTGAACCTTTTCAAAGCCAACCCTTTGGGCAAAGCTGACATTTTCTTCAAAATCCTCATCACTTTCCGTCGGAAAGCCTACCATAATATCGGTTGTAATTGCAGCCTCGGCAAAGCTTGAACGCAGCTTTTGGCAAAGCTCAAAATATTCCTCGGCGGTGTAGTGACGGTTCATCGCCTTGAGGGTGTTGTTGCAGCCGCTTTGGAGAGATATATGAAATTGAGGGCAGAAGCTTTTACATTCGGCAAGCCGCTTTATTACGTCATCGGTAATGTGGTCGGGCTCAAGTGAGCCGAGCCTGATACGCTCAAAGCCGATTTTTTTCGCAAGCTCAACAGCATCGCAGATGTTCAGCCCGATATCGCTGCCGTAGGCGGAAAGATTTATTCCGACAAGCACAATTTCCGAAAATTCCGCTTCACGGAGCCTTTTAAGCTCCTCTGCAAGCTCATCAAGGGGCTTTGAACGCACTCTGCCTCTGGAATACGGGATGATGCAATATGAGCAAAAGCGGTTACAGCCGTCCTCAATTTTGACGACTGCACGGGTTCTTCCGTCAAAGCCGGAAATACAACTGCCGGCAAATTTATCGCCTGTTTGATGCTCATTGATTTCAATTATACGCTGACCGCAGGAGAAAAAGCGGTTAAGCAGCTCAAAAAGCTGCGAATTATTCTTGTTACCGAGAACTATATCCGCTTGTTCGAGTCTTTCGGCATCATCCGGAAAGGCTTGCGGCATACAGCCCGTGAGGACGACAATGCTTTCGGGGTGATTACGCTTAAATTTTCTGACCGTCTGACGTGTTTTGCGGTCGCTTTCCGCTGTAACGGTACAGGAGTTGACAACATAAATATCCGCAGCTTCATCAGATGTTACCACCGTAAAACCGTTTGCCTCGGCTTTTTCCGCCATGGCTTGCGATTCGTATTGGTTCACCTTACAGCCCAGGGTATAAAATGCGATTTTCATTGTATCAGCTCCGTTGGTTTGATTGATAGATACAATTATAGTGCAAAATAAGCCGGAGTGCAAGTTTTATTTGCGAGGATTGTCACATATAATTTAGCGATGCTTATTTATCGGGAGGTATTTTGTATGAGAAAAATTTTTTCGGTGCTGATGTGTGGAGTGCTCATCTTTTTTATGCTTGCGGTTTGCAGCTTTGCGGAAAACGAAAATATGATGCCGATTGATGTTAAGGCAAAATCTGCGATACTGATGGATCAAACGACCGGCGCGGTGCTTATGCGGATGAATGAAAACGAGAAGCTTTACCCTGCCTCGGTCACGAAAATTATGTCGCTTTTGCTTATTGCGGAGGCGATTGATAACAATGTTATTCGTCTGACCGATGAGGTGACTGCAAGCACCAGCGCTTCAAAAAAGGGCGGCTCGCAGATTTGGCTCAAGGAGGGCGAAACGATGACGGTTGACGAGCTTCTCAAGGCAACCGCCGTTTACAGTGCAAACGATGCCTGTACCGCATTGGGTGAGTACATAGCCGGCAGCGACGAGGGCTTCGTGATGATGATGAATGAGCGTGCCGCCGAGCTCGGAATGAAAAACACTCATTTTGATAATTGCACGGGTCTTGATGATACCACAACAACTCACCTGACCACTGCATATGATGTTGCACTGATGTCCCGCGAGCTTATGAAGCACGGCTTTATCAAGCAGTATACCGGAATTTGGATGGATAGCCTGCGAGACGGCAAAACCGAGCTTGTTAATACGAATAAGCTCATCCGCTTTTATGAGGGAGCCACGGGTTTAAAAACCGGAACCACCTCAAAGGCAGGCTGTTGTATCTCCGCAACGGCAACAAGGGATGGAACGAGCCTTATAGCGGTTGTTATGGGTGCTGATAACAGCAACGACCGATTTAACGGCGCAAAGGCAATGCTCAATTGGGGATTTGCAAATTATTCCACGGTTACACCGAAAATAGACAGCAGCCTGATAACCGATGTCAATATCATAAACGGACAGGAGCGTACAATCAAGCCGCAAATTTCGGCAAATTCGCAATTTTTGATTCCGAAGGGCAAGGAAAACAAGCTCACGCAAGAAATTGACCTTGCGGCGGCGGTTGAGGCTCCGGTCGAATCCAATCAAACCCTCGGCATCGTTACCGTAAAGCTTGACGGCAAAAAATTGGGCGAATATAAGCTGACCGCCCCACATTATGTTGACAAAATCGACTTTTTGACGGTTTTTAAGCGTTTGCTTTGCTCAATTTGCACACAGGCTTGAAGCGTTACCGCAAATAAATATATATTTTTTATGCAAACTGCGTAAAAAATACTAAAAAATACTTGAAAAAACCTATATAATAGGGTAAAATATATCCAAATACAGATTTGATGGCTGTCGGTTCAAAAATCACAGTCACATAGAAATTCGGAGGCACACATTTAATGTCTGTAAGGTTAAACACAAAATATGTTACCCCGTTTCTGCAAAGCGATGCTCTCAACGGTATTAAGGCTGAGGTTGAGGCGGCTCATAACGAGCTTCACGGCAAGACGGGTAAAGGAAACGATTTTCTCGGTTGGCTCGATTTGCCGAAAAATTATGATAAAGAGGAATTTGCAAGAATTAAAGCCTCTGCGGAGAAAATCAGAAAGGATTCGCAGGTTCTTGTTGTTATCGGAATCGGCGGTTCCTACCTCGGCGCAAGAGCGGCGATAGAATTTATTAAATCGCAGAACTACAATCTGCTCAGGGACTCAGCTCCCGAGATTTATTTCACAGGTAACACCATAAGCTCCTCATCAATTGATGAGCTTATCAGAATAATCGGTGACAGAGATTTTTCGGTTAATGTTATCTCAAAATCGGGCACAACAACCGAGCCTGCGGTAGCTTTCAGAATTTTCAGAGAAATGCTCGAAAGTAAATACGGCAGGGAGGAAGCTGCAAAGAGAATTTACGCCACTACCGATGCCGTAAGGGGTACGCTCAAGTCATTGGCGGATGCGGAGGGCTACGAAAGCTTCGTTGTTCCCGATGACGTCGGAGGACGCTACTCGGTTCTCACGGCGGTAGGTCTTCTTCCGATTGCTGTTGCCGGAATTGATGTTGACAAAATTATGCAGGGCGCTCAGACTGCAATGGATGAGCTTTGCGACAGCGACATTGACAAGAACGATTGCTATAAATATGCTGCGGTCAGAAATCTTCTTTACCGCGGCGGTAAAAAGATTGAAATGATGGTCAGCTATGAACCTGCGTACACTATGATGAACGAATGGTTCAAGCAGCTCTTCGGAGAGAGTGAGGGCAAGGAGAATAAGGGTATTTTCCCCGCCTCGGCAATTTTTTCGACCGACCTTCATTCAATGGGTCAATATATTCAGCAGGGTGAACGTCAGCTTTTTGAAACGGTGGTTCACTTCGCAAGGTCAAAGAGTGAGATTGAAATCAAGAACGAGGAGGGCAGTGCTGACGGACTCAATTTCCTCGCCGGTAAGACTGTTTCCTTTGTCAATCAAAAGGCATTTGAGGGCACGCTTTTGGCACATACCGACGGTGATGTTCCAAATATGGTTCTTGAGGTTGACGAAATGGACGAATTTAACCTCGGCTATCTCATTTATTTCCTCGAAAAGGCTTGTGCTATCAGCGGTTACATCCTCGGAATAAACCCGTTTGACCAGCCCGGAGTTGAAAGCTACAAGAAAAATATGTTTGCGCTTCTCGGAAAGCCCGGCTATGAGGACCAAAAGGCAGAGCTTGAAGCAAGGCTCAATTAAAATTGGATAATTTTCGTGTGGAACACGGATTTTAGAATAATAAAACAGGGAGGATATTTGTATGGTATCTCTTATTTTAGGTAAAAAAGGTTCAGGAAAAACAAAGCTTCTTATCGAAAAGGTCAATGAGGCTATCGAGCGTTCAAACGGCAATGTCGTTTGTGTTGAAAAGCTCCCGAAGCTCACATATGACGTAAACTATCGTGCTCGTCTTATCGACACCGACCACTATCACGTCAGCGGCTACGATGCATTTTTCGGTTTCCTTTGCGGAATTTGTGCCGGCGACCATGACATCACCGATGTCCTTGTTGACGCTACTCTCAGAATCGGTTCAAGAGATTATAACGAGCTTTATGATTTCCTCAAAAAGGTTGATGAGCTCAGCAAAAATCATGTTGAGGAGAAGAATTTTATCTTCACGATTTCTGCCGATGAGGCTGATCTTCCCAAAGAGATTTTTGATTTCTGCAAGAAAATTTAACTGCCGAACATCAAACAAGGAGCTGTCGCAAGATGGCTCCTTTCTTTGAAGAAATGTAAAAACCGAAAAAATGAGAAAATCCTTTGAAAATTGTAAATTTTTATTGACAAATGAGGTTTTACACTATATAATATTTTGTGCATGACATTTGAGGTGAAGAGTATTTATGTATTTTGTTGAGCTTGAGCCTGTCTTTAATAATGAGGGGATGAAAATTCCCCTTGATTTCACCCTTGATATGAGCGATTGTGAAATTTATGCGGATAAGCCCTTCAGCACTCCTATCCGTGTGACCGGCGAAATAAAAAATACAACAGGTATAGTCGGCATCAACGCAAAGGCCGAATTTACTCTTAATCTCACCTGCGACAGATGTGCGGTTAACTTTGACCGCAACTTTTCGGTGCCGATCGAGCATACACTTGTCACGGAGCTTAACAGCGACGGCAATGATGAATACATTGTCATCGACTCGCTTCGCTATGATGCCGAGCCGCTTGTTCGGGAGGACATCCTCTTGAGCTTGCCTACCAAGGTGCTGTGCAGGGAGGACTGCCACGGGATCTGTCCCCGTTGCGGCAAAGATTTAAATGACGGTCCGTGTGATTGCGGCAAGGAGCTTGACCCACGTTGGGATGCTCTTTTGCAGCTCACACAGGAAGATCAGTAAGAAGCTATTACAAAGTTAAGGAGGCACTCAGAATGGCAGTACCAAAGAGAAGAGTTTCTAAGGCAAGAAGAGACAAGAGACGTTCCAACGTTTGGAAGATGGACGCCCCGACACTTGTTAAGTGTTCAAATTGCGGCGAGTACAAAAGATCTCACGTTGTTTGCCCGTCCTGCGGTTATTACAACAAAAAGCTTGTTGTAAATGTCAAGAAGGATGCATAAGCCTTTCAATGAAACGGAGAAGGTAGAGAAGGACCATATAGTCCGTTCTCTGCCTTTTTAACTTTTTTCAGAGGATCTTTTTCCGTTATACCGCCCAAATCCCCTCGGCAATATAAGAATATTGCCGTCGGAAATTTGAACGTTCTAACGAAAAAATCTCTCTCTGAAAAGATGAACGAGGATCTTTTTCCGTTATACCGCCAAATCCCCTCGGCAATATAAGAATATTGCCGTCGGAAATTTGAACGTTCTAACGAAAAAATCTCTCTCTGAAAAGATGAACGAGGATCTTTTTCCGTTATACCGCCCAAATCCCCTCGGCAATTATCAAATTACTATAAAAACGAAAGGAGGGCACATATGGCTGTTAAAATTTCATCGGTACAACGTCGATCACCTGCATCACGCCACAGGATAAAGCCGGGCGATATGCTGATTAGCATAAACGATCGCAAAATCAGCGATGTGCTCGACTATCAGTTTTATCTTGATGAAAAGCCGACACTTGTTATCGAAAAGCCGAACGGCAAGCAGCGTACGGTTAGACTTCACTTAAAAAACGGCGAAACAGGGCTTGAGTTTGAAACCTATCTTATGGATAAGCAGCGCCCATGTGCCAATAACTGCATTTTTTGCTTCATTGACCAGCTTCCCAAGGGACTGCGTGAAAGTCTTTATTTTAAGGATGACGATTCGAGGCTTTCTTTCCTTTTTGGCAATTATATTACTTTGACCAATCTCGGCGAAAAAGATATCGACCGCATAATTGAAATGCACATCAGCCCGGTGAATATCTCGGTTCATACAATGAATCCGGAGCTGCGGGTGAGGATGATGGGCAATAAGCGTGCCGGCAAGGTGCTTTCTTATATCAAGAAGCTTGCCGATGCGGGAATAAAAATAAACACTCAGCTTGTGCTTTGCCCCGGCTATAACGATGGGGAGGAGCTGACCTATTCTCTTGAGGAGCTTGGCAAGCTGTATCCGTCGGTTCAGAGCATAGCTGCCGTGCCTGTCGGCTTAACCTGCTACCGAGACGGTCTAACCGGACTTAATCCGTTCACAAAAGAGCAATCAAGAGATGTAATTTCCAGAATTGATAGTTACAACTCGCAATTTATGTGTTATAATAATACAAATATAGCTTATGCTTCGGACGAGTTTTATCTCAATGCGGATTTGCCGATGCCGGAGTGCAGCCGATACGGTGATTTTGTTCAGCTTGAAAACGGTGTCGGAATGTGGACATTGCTCAAAAGCGAATTTGAAAACGCAATAAGGGATATTCCCGATGGCTATACCTTAAATGCCGACCGTCACATAACCATGGCAACAGGTGCGGCAGCATTCAGATTGATTGAGTACATCGGAAAAACCGTCGAAAAAAGAGTCAAAAACATTAAAATTGATGTTATCAAAATTGAAAACAAGCTTTTCGGTGAAAGAATAACGGTTGCCGGCTTGCTTTGCGGAAGGGATATAGCTTTGGGACTTGAAAAAACGGAGCTTTTTGATGAGCTTCTTATCCCGGCCGTTGCACTCAGGCAGGAGCGTGATATATTCCTTGACGATATGTCGGTCGAGGAGCTTTCACAAAAGCTGAATATAAAGGTTACACCCGTTGAAAGTGACGGGTATGAAATGCTTAATAAAATTTTAGGAGAACAGGAGGGATAATATGGCAAGACCTATAGTTGCGGTTGTCGGACGTCCGAATGTCGGCAAATCAACACTTTTCAACAAGCTTGTCGGTCGCCGTCTTTCAATAGTTGACGACACACCCGGCGTTACAAGAGACAGAATCTACGGTGACTGCGAATGGCTCAACCATAATTTCCTTTTGGTTGACACGGGTGGAATAGAGCCGGCGGCAGACGATATTATTCTTTCGCAGATGCGTCGTCAGGCACAGCTTGCAATAGACAGTGCCGACGTAATTATTTTTGTCACAGATATCAGAACGGGTGTTGTTGCAACCGACCAGGAGGTTGCGGCGATGCTGATGAAAAGCGGTAAGCCGATCGTTTTGTGTGTCAACAAGTGCGACACAATAGGTGAACCGCCGATGGAGTTTTACGAGTTCTACAACCTCTGCCTCGGTGAGCCGATAAGGGTTTCCGCTGTTCACGGACACGGAACCGGCGATTTGCTTGACGAGGTAATAAAGTATTTCCCCGAGGAGGAGGAAACCGAGGACGAGGATGACAGGATAAGGGTTGCTGTTATCGGCAAGCCGAATGTCGGCAAGTCCTCACTCATCAATGCGATTTCAGGCGAGGAAAGAGCAATCGTTTCCGATATTGCCGGAACAACCAGGGATGCAACGGACACGCTGATTGAAAATAAATTCGGCAAATTTGTTTTTATCGACACGGCAGGCATCAGACGTAAAAGCAAGGTTGAGGAAGCGATTGAAAAATACAGCGTTCTCAGGGCGAGAATGGCGGTTGAAAGAGCCACGGTTTGCGTTATTATGATTGATGCGCAGGAGGGCTTTACCGAGCAGGATTCCAAGGTTGCCGGTATTGCACACGACCTCGGAAAGGCTTGCATTATTGCCGTAAACAAGTGGGATGCCGTTGAAAAGGACGGTAAGACGATGGACACCTACCGCAAAAAGCTGATGAACGATTTTTCGTTTATGTCCTATGCTCCCATAATTTTTATTTCGGCAAAAACCGGTCAAAGGCTGGATAGACTTTTTGACCTTATAAAGTACGTTGATGAGCAAAACGCTATGAGAATTTCAACAGGTAAGCTCAACGATATTCTTGCCGAGGCGACAGCAAGAGTTCAGCCGCCGACGGATAAAGGCAAGCGCCTTAAAATATACTATATTACACAGGCCTCCACAAGACCGCCGACCTTTGTTTGCTTTGTCAACAACAAGGAGCTTTTCCATTACAGCTATCAGCGTTATATCGACAACCAAATCAGAGAGGTTTTCGGACTTGAGGGAACACCGACCAAAATGGTTATCCGTGAAAGAGAAGGTAAAAAATGATTATTTTGGGAATTGACCCGGGCTATGCTATAATCGGCTACGGAGTTCTTGAATATAAAAACAATCATTTTAAGGTTCTCGGCTACGGTGCGATAACAACTAAGGCAGGAACGCCGTTTAACCAAAGGCTTGAGCTTATTTACCGTGAGCTTGATTTGATTATGACGAAATTCAAGCCCGACGTTATGGCGATTGAAAAGCTTTTTTACAACACGAACGCAAAAACGGTAATCGACGTTGCGCAGGCGAGGGGAGTTATTGTGCTCACAGCACAGCTTCACGGACTTGAAATTGCGGAATATACGCCGCTTCAGGTTAAACAGAGTGTTGTCGGCTACGGCAGAGCGGAGAAAAAGCAGGTTCAGGAAATGATGCGAATTATGCTGAAATTTGACGAAATTCCAAAGCCGGACGACACGGCGGATGCTTTGGCGATGGCAATATGTCACGCGCACACGAGCGGCTCACTTGTCGGAAAGCTGAAAAAATACTGTTAATACAAGGAAGGGCGGAAAATATGATATATTCTCTTACGGGCAAGGTTGTTGCCCTTGACCAAAACGGACTTGCCGTGCAGTGCGGCGGAATTGCTTTTTTCTGCTTTTCCACTATGAACACCTTAAAAAATGCCGCACTTAACAAAGAAACAACGGTCTATACCTATATGAATGTGCGTGAGGATGCTATGGAGCTTTACGGCTTTTCCGACCCGAATGAGCTTGATGCTTTCCGTCAGCTTATAACGGTTTCGGGGGTCGGTCCCAAGGCAGCACTTGCGATTCTTTCGATTTTGACACCCGATAAGCTTGCCTTGAGCATTGCTTCGGGTGATGCAAAGTCTATAACACGGGCACAGGGCATAGGCACAAAAATAGCACAAAGAATAATTCTTGAATTAAAAAATAAATTCACCGCAGTGCTGACCGAGGAGCAGTCCGAGGTTATAGGAGCTGTTCAAATGACCTCGGAGGCGGAAAACACAAGCGAGGCGATTGATGCACTTGTTCAGCTCGGCTACAGCCGTTCCGAAGCGGCGGCGGCTCTGGGTAAGCTGGATTGTACCTTGCCGGTTGAGGAGCTTATACGTCAGGCACTCAAATCACTGATTTAAGGAGAGACGGAAATGGATGATATGGATTTTGAAAACAGAATAGTCGCTCCCGAATATATGGATAATGACTCGGATGTGGAGTTCCAGCTTCGTCCGAGAACGATGAATGATTATATCGGACAAAGCAAGGTTAAGGAGAATTTGTCGATATATATTGAAGCGGCAAAGAAAAGAGGCGAGCCGCTTGACCACGTTCTGCTTTACGGGCCTCCCGGTCTCGGAAAAACCACACTTGCCGGAATAATCGCAAACGAAATGGGTGTCAATTTCCGCATTACATCGGGTCCGGCTATTGAAAAGCCGAAGGATTTGGCAGCTTTGCTCACCAATCTCAGCGAGGGCGATGTGCTTTTTATCGACGAAATTCACCGAATGAACCGCAGTGTCGAGGAGGTGCTTTACCCTGCAATGGAGGATAATGCACTTGATATAATTATCGGTCAGGGTCCCTCCGCAAGAAGCATAAGAATTGATTTGCCGAGGTTTACTCTTGTCGGCGCTACCACAAGAGCAGGACAGCTCAGTGCTCCGTTGAGAGACCGTTTCGGCGTGATTTCGAGATTGGAGCTTTATTCTCCCGAGGAGCTTTCAAGCATTGTAAAACGAAGTGCAGGAATATTGAATATTGATATCACCGATGAGGGAGCCTTGCAGATTGCTTCACGCTCAAGAGGAACACCGAGAATTGCAAACCGCTTTTTGAAACGTGTGCGTGATTTTGCCCAGGTGCTCGGCAACGGAGTTATTACCAATGAAAATGCCGACCTTGCGTTGAACAGACTTGAGGTTGATCCGCTCGGTCTTGATTCGATTGACAGGCTGCTTCTGACGGCGATGATAAAAAACTATAACGGCGGACCCGTCGGGCTTGAAACCATTGCCGCCGCAATAGGCGAGGAAGCAATCACAATAGAGGATGTTTATGAGCCGTATCTGATGCAGATAGGCTTCCTTTCCAGAACGCCGAGAGGCAGAATGGTTACACCGGCAGGCTATGCACATTTGGGTATGCCGATGCCGGCACAGAGCTCAACAAACAATAATCCCGTTCCGTTAGCGGAACAACAAAAATTTGAATTATAATTCGGAGGTTATGTTATGGGCAGATTATTCGGAACAGACGGTGCAAGAGGCGTTGCAAACTCGGAGCTCACCTGCGAGCTTGCAATGCAAATAGGACGTGCGGCGGCTATGGTTCTTATTGATGAAAACAAAAAGCGTCCGAGAGTTATGATAGGAATGGACACGAGAATTTCTTCAAATATGCTTTGCTCTGCAATAACGGCAGGTCTTTGCTCGGTTGGCGCAGATGTTATGCAGCTTGGTGTTCTGCCGACTCCCGCGGTTGCCTTTTTGGTCAAGAAATATGAATATGATGCGGCGGTTATGATAACCGCTTCACACAACCCTTGTGAATATAACGGAATAAAAATCTTCCAAGCGGACGGCTACAAGCTGCCCGATGAGCTGGAGGAAAAAATCGAAGCGATAATCCTTGACGGCGTTATTCAGCCGCCGGTTAAGATAGGTGCGGATGTCGGCAGAATAAGAAGCTCGGAAATGCCCACCTTTGATTACACACGTCATCTCATCTCGACTGTTGAGGATGTTGATTTTTCGGGCTATAAGGTTGCTCTTGACTGTGCAAACGGTGCGGCAAGCGTTACCGCTCCCGACCTTTTTACCGAGCTTGGTGTGGATTGCCATATTAAATCCTCAATGCCAAACGGTATAAATATCAACCGTGAGTGTGGTTCAACCTCTATGGCGGGACTTCAGCGTTATGTTAAGGAATACGGCTGCGACGTCGGCTTTGCTTTTGACGGTGATGCCGACAGAATGTTGGCTGTTGACGAAAACGGTGAAATAGTTGACGGCGACAAGATTATTGCAATTTGTGCCAAGGATATGAAGCAAAGAGGTATGCTCAAGGATGATACGGCGGTTGTTACCGTAATGAGCAATATGGGCTTCTTTGAGTTTTGCAAAAAGAACGGAATAAAATCCGAGATAACCAAGGTCGGTGACAGATACGTTCTTGAAAATATGAAAGAGAACAACTACAAAATCGGCGGAGAACAGTCTGGTCACGTTATTTTCTTTGACTATGCTTCAACAGGTGACGGTCAGCTTACCGCCATTCAGCTTCTTGCGGTTATGAAAAGAACAGGCAAAAAGCTCTCCGAGCTTGCGGCAGAGATGGAAGTATTTCCGCAGGTTCTTATCAATGTCAGAGTTTCTCAAATGGGTAAGGCTCGCTATGATAAGGATATTGAAATCAAAAAGGCAGTTGAAAGTGCGGAAAAAGAGCTTGGTGATGAGGGCAGAGTTCTGGTTCGTGTTTCGGGAACAGAGCCTCTTGTCAGAGTTATGCTTGAGGGCAGAGATAAGATGAAAATTCAGACTCTTGCCGAGGAAATTGCCGAGGTAGTAAAAGAGAGACTTATTTAAAACGGAGGATGTTACAATGAGAATTGCAGACGGCTGGAAGGATTATGAATTGCTGGATTGCTCCGATGGCGAAAGACTTGAACGCTGGGGTGAAATTATCCTTATCCGTCCCGACCCTCAGGTAATTTGGAAAACTCCGAAAAAACATCCTATGTGGAAAAATGCAAACGCCCGATACCTCCGTTCTTCAACGGGCGGAGGTCATTGGGAGGTTCTCAAAAAAACCCCCGATGCGTGGCGTGTTAATTATAAAAATTTGAGCTTCAATGTGAAAACAATGGGCTTTAAGCACACGGGAATTTTTCCGGAGCAGGCTGTCAATTGGGATTTTACAGCCGAGCTGATAAAATCGGCAGGCAGACCCGTCAAGGTGCTGAATTTGTTTTCCTATACGGGCTGTGCAACCGTTTCGGCACTCAAAGCCGGGGCACAGGTTGTTCACGTTGATGCCTCAAAGGGTATGGTAGCCTGGGCAAAGGATAATGCGGCGGCTTCCTCGGTTGCGGACAGACCTGTGCGTTGGATAGTTGACGACTGCATAAAATTTGTTCAGCGTGAAATTCGCAGGGGCAATAAATATGATATTATAATTATGGACCCTCCGTCATACGGCAGAGGTCCGGGCGGTGAGGTTTGGAAGCTGGAGGATGAAGTTTACGGCTTTGTCGAGCTTTGTACTCAGGTGCTTTCCGATGACCCGATAGCGGTTCTCATCAATTCATACACAACGGGACTTTCACCGGCGGTTATGCAATATATATTGGGCTCTCTTGTTGTTCCGAAATTCGGCGGAGAGGTAAGCGGCAGTGAAATCGGCTTGCCTGTCAGCGGAAGCGGAATGGTTTTGCCGTGCGGAGCAACGGCGGTTTGGAAAAAATAATTCGGAGATTTTTATATGAGCAAGAATTTTATTGAATTTGATGATGTGTCGATTGCATATGAGAACGAGGATGGGGAGACTCGGTCGCCAGAGGTGCTCAGCCACTTCAATCTCAGTGTACCCAAGGGGCAATTTCTTGCTCTGCTCGGACGTAACGGTTGCGGAAAATCGACTGCCGCAAAGCTTATTAATGCCCTCCTTGTTCCCACAAAGGGCAAGGTTACGGTTGACGGACTCAACACCGCCGACGAGAGCAAAATTGTTGATATACGCAAAAAGGTCGGTATGGTTTTCCAAAATCCCGATAATCAAATCGTTGCGACGATTGTTGAGGACGATGTTGCTTTCGGTCCCGAAAATCTCGGAATTGAGCCGACACAAATAAGAAAAGCGGTTGATAACGCCCTTAAAGCGGTTGGAATGTATGAGCTTCGCAAGCGTGAGCCGCACCGTCTTTCGGGCGGTCAAAAGCAGAGAGTGGCAATTGCCGGAGTGATTGCCATGAATACAAGCTGTATCGTTATGGACGAGCCGACGGCGATGCTTGACCCACAGGGAAGAAAAGAGGTTATGGATACCGTATTGAAGCTCAACAGGGAGCTTGGAATTACCGTCATCCTTATCACTCACTATATGGATGAGGCTGTTAAGGCGGACAGAGTTGTTGTTATGGATAAGGGCGGAATTGCCTTGGACGGAACGCCGAAAGAGGTCTTTAAGAATGTTGAAAGGGTGAAATCGCTCGGACTTGATGTGCCTCAGGCGACGGAGCTTGTATACAGATTGCGTGAAAGCGGTGTAAGCTTGCCCGACGATATACTTGATGAAAACGAATGTGCCGAAGCGATAATGAGGCTTTTGGAGGTGAAGAAGTAATGCCCATACTTTCTATGAGAGGTGTTACTCACCTTTATAACAAGGGTATGCCGAGCGAATCGAAGGCTATTGACAGCATTGATTTGGATATAAAGCAGGGGGAGCTTGTCGGAATAATCGGACATACCGGCTCGGGCAAAAGCACGCTGGTTCAGCATTTTAACGGAATTCTAAAGCCGGAAAGCGGAACGGTGACGGTTGACGGGGTTGATATTTGGTCGGATAAAAAGGCGACGAGAGAGGCACGCTTTAAGGTCGGTCTTTGCTTCCAATACCCGGAATATCAGCTTTTTGAAGAAACGGTTTATAAGGATATAGCATTCGGCCCTAAGAATATGGGGCTTGATGAGAATGAAATAAACAAGCGTGTTAAGGAAGCGGCAAGCTATGTCGGCTTGAAAAGTGAGCTGCTTGACAAATCTCCGTTTGAGCTTTCGGGCGGTGAAAAAAGACGTGCCGCCATTGCCGGTGTTATTGCGATGAGACCCAAGGTCTTGATTTTGGACGAGCCGACGGCAGGTCTTGACCCGGTTGGCAGAGACACCATACTTGATATGATAAGAATGTACCGTATGCAGACGGGCAGCACGGTTTTGTTGGTTTCTCATAGCATGGAGGATGTGGCGAGGATTGCAACCAAGGTTGCTGTTATGAACAATGCACGGCTCGAAATGTACGGTACTGTCGATGAGGTTTATTCCCATGGACAGGAGCTGCGTGAAATGGGGCTGAATGTTCCTCAAATCTCAAAAATTTTTGAAATGTTAAATGATAAGGGCTTTGATTTCGGCTCGGTCTATACTGTTGACGGAGCGGTTGAGGTCTTACGCAAAAAGCTGAATTTGAAATGATTTACTTTTTGCCGCTTATTCACCGATGTGAAAGGGGAGATGGATATTGCTCAAGGATATCACAATAGGTCAATATTATAACGTGAAATCTCCGATGCACGCGCTGGATGCAAGAATGAAAATAATCCTGACGGTTGCGTTTATAGTTTCGATTTTTATGTGCAAGAGCTTTGCGGCGTTGGGCTTAATGCTTGTTGCAACGCTTGCACTTAACATAATTTCAAGAGTACCGGTAAAAATGGTCGCCAAAAGCCTAAAGCCGATTGTCGTGATAGTTCTGTTTACGTCGGTTTTGAATGTTTTTTATGTTCGTGGCGGAGCAGAGCTTGTAAATTGGCATTTTATCCACATAACGGCAAACGGTATATATACAGCGATTTTTATGGCAATAAGAATTGTTTGCCTGGTTGTTGTCAGCTCTTTGCTTACCTATACCACCACCCCGACTGTCTTAACAGACGCGTTGGAAAAGCTTTTGTCACCGTTGAATTTGATAAAGGTTCCCGTTTCAACCCTTGCAATGATGATGACACTGGCGTTAAGGTTTATTCCGACGTTGATTGATGAAATTGACAGAATAACAAACGCACAAAAGGCAAGAGGTGCTGACCTTGATAACGGCAACTTTATGCAAAGGGTTAGGGCGTTGGTACCGATTATTGTTCCGCTGTTTGTTTCGTCAATAAGGCGAGCCTACGAGCTTGCGGATGCGATGGATTGCCGTTGCTATACCGGAGGTTCGGGTCGTACCAGAATGAAGCAGATGAAGCTGTGCGGAAAGGATTTTGTTTGGTTAGCCGTAACGGTGATATATTTTGCCGGCATTGTTTTGCTTAACACTTATTTCAAGGCGGTGCTTGTAAAATGAGAAACCTTGCCCTTCGACTGATGTATGACGGTACGGATTTTCACGGTTGGCAGGTTCAGCCGAACGGAATCACCGTTCAGGAGTGCTTGCAAAATTCGGTTGAAAAAATCCTCGGAAAGCGTGAAAATATTACGGGATGCAGTCGCACAGATTCAGGTGTTCATGCCAACGATTTTTGCTGTACGCTGAAAACCGAAAGTGATATTGACTGTTACAGACTTGTCGGTGCGCTCAATGCAGTGTTGCCCGAATCGGTTTCGGTAAAGGATTGCCGTGAAATGCCCTTGGATTTTCACCCGAGGTATGACTGCGTGAGCAAGCGATATCTTTACAGGGTTTGGAATTCAAAAAGCAAAAATCCTTTTTTAAGCCGCTATGCTTATCACTATAAAAAGCCGATTGATGCTGAATTTCTGAATGAACAGGCAAAGCAATTCCTCGGAACTTACGATTTTTCGGGCTTCTGCTCATCGGGCAGCAGCGTTGAGGACACGGTAAGGACGATTTATTCCTTTGATGTTGTCAGAGTGGGCGATGAGGTGGATTTTTTGGTTGAGGGTGACGGTTTCCTTTACAATATGGTGAGGATAATGGTCGGATCGTTAATAGAAATTTCAGAAAAAAGAATTGAAAAAGACACACTGATTTATATAATAGAAGCTAAGGACAGAAAATTGGCGGGCAGAACCGTGCCTGCGTGCGGTCTGTTCCTGGATAGAGTTAATTATCGGGAGGTGCAGTAATGAAAAACTCCGCAGGAAAGAAAAAAAGATTTACGTTGAGCAGTAAAGCTAAAAAATTATTGACATATTTTTTTGCGGTTGCGGTTGTCATCCTTTTGGTTATAACGGCGGCTCAAAAGCTCGGAAATGTAACAATAACAACCTTTACCGCAGACGTAAAGACATATTTTATGAGCTTGGGTGCCGGTGACGGTTATCCGTACGAGGTGGAGCTCGGAACGGTAAAAAATATTATTGCCGCAAATTCAAATCTCAATGTCTTGACGAATGATAAAACGCTTGTGCTGACCTCCTCGGCAAAGGAGCTTCAGCCTGAAAATCATTCCTATTCCGAGCCGGCGATGAAGTCAAAGGGCTCAAGGCTGATTGTCTATGACCTCAGCTCCGGTCAATTCAGAGTGCAAAGCTCTGCGGGGACAGCCAAGGAATTTGAGCTTGAACAGCCTATAACCGCAGCGGCCATCAGTCAAAAAGGATGCTTTGCGGTTACAACCTATAACGAAAACGCTCAAACGGTGCTTTATTCCTATTCAAAAAGCGGTGAGCAGGAGCTTACGCATAATTTCGGTTTAGAGAGAATAATTGATATGGATATTTCTTCAAACGGAAAATACCTTGCTGCCGCAGCGGTAAGCGCTTCCAACGGAGAAATGAACTCCAAGCTGTATATAATCAATCTTAATTCGGACGGTAAGGAATATGTTGCCGAGCTTGATTATCCCGGTACAACACTTCTCAGGGTTAACTATGTTAAGGGAAACAATATTGTTGCTCTGGGCGATAACATCCGTTCGTATATCAAAAATAACAGCGAGAGAACTGATGACCGCAGCTTTAATTCGGATAAGCTCAATGACTACAGCGTTGCTTCCAACGGCTCAAGCACACTGCTTCTTTCAAAATACGGTAGCACATCGTTATCCGAGCTTACGTTTTACACAAACAAAAACAAGGAAAAATTTACGCAGACCTTTGACCGAGAGGTAAAGAGCATCAGCACCGACGGAAACCATACGGCAGTGCTTTTTGACGGAGAGGTAAGAACCTACAACAAAAAGGGCAAGCAGGTCGGTACGATTTATTTCAACGGTGATCCGCAAAGGGTCGTTGTTGACGGAGGAACAACCTATGTGTTGACCTCGGTAAGCATAAAGAGCTTTAAAACAAAGGGTACAACTGATGAAAGGCAGGCGGATTAATCGTGCAAGAGCATTTGGTGGATATTGGATTGATTGTAATTTTTGCGTTATTAACCTTTAAGTATTACCGTCAGGGCTTGATAGGAACGATAATGAAATTCGGCTCGGCAGTTATATCGCTTGTTGCGGCAAAGCTGCTTTGCGGCAGTGCCACGGATTGGATATACAGCAATACAAAGCTTTTTGGCAGTACAGAGCGTTATCTTGCAAAAATGATGGTTTTTGTGCTTTTATACATAGTGATAAAGCTTGTTTTTTCCCGAATAATTTCCGTTCTCGGTTCATTCAAAAAGCTGCCGGTTATCAAGCAGGCAAACAAGCTTTTGGGCGCGGTTCTCGGAGCGGGCTGCGGAATTGCCGCAGTGCTTGTTTTGAGCATTGTGCTCCAGGTTTCTTCCCATGTTGTTTACAATGCAAAGTATGTCAATGCAGTCGATTCCTCGATAATTGTTCAGACCGTTCTTTCAAACGAAAAAATTGCCGAAAATATTCAGGCACTCAAGCAATACGGAGGTATATAAATAATGATTAAGGATTTATTTAAAAATTGGAACACGATTCCCAACTGGCTTTCTTTTGCAAGAATTATTATGGTGCCGATTTTTGCGTGGCTTTTTCTCAATGACGGTATCGAAAATAATATAATTTGGGCGGTTTTTGTGCTTGCTCTTTCAGGTCTTTCGGATTTTCTGGACGGTAAAATCGCTCGTCGCTTTAATCAGATAAGCGACCTCGGCAAGGTGCTTGACCCTATTGCCGATAAGCTCACACAAATAACGATTGCCGTTCTGCTCTATATTAAGTTCAGCGGCAGCACGGATTCACTCGTTAAAACCTTTAGCTGGATATTCCTTATTTTTATTATCAAGGAATTTATAATGGTACTCTTTGGCGGCATTATGCTCGTAATAGGTCTCAGACCGAGTGCTTCGGAAATTTACGGTAAGGTTGCAACCTTCGTTTTCTATCTTGTTATGATAGTTCTGTTCGCGTTTGCACCCGATGTCGGAGCCTTCAACAGCCTTTGGACAATTCCCGATACACTGTTGATTGTGCTGGTTTCCGTTTCCGCTTTGTTGACCGTAATTGCGTTCATAAGCTATTTGCCGGGAGTTTTCAGGCAGTTTAAGGAAAAATATTTTAAAAAGTAACAGGAGAAAAATATGAAGCAAATTATGTGCAGCAAATGCGGTATTAGACCTGCTGTGATTTTTATGACAAGGATGGATGGCGACAAAAGCTCTCATCAGGAGGGGCTTTGTCTCAAATGTGCCATGGAGTCAACAGGTCCGATAAAGCAAATGATGGAAAATATGGGTATTACCGAGGATGATTACGAGGCAATGAGCGAGCAGTTCGGCGCTATGATGGGTATGGGCGACGACGGCGAGGGCTTTGAGCCGGGCGGAACACCGACCTTCCCGTTTATGCAGGGGCTTGTAAACAATGAGCAGCAGAATGATTTTACCGATGTGCCCGATGCCGAGGTAAAGCAGGAGAGCAAGGGTCGCAAAAAAGGTGAGAAGAACTCGAAAAAAAGAAAGTATCTTCCGCTTTACTGTACCAACCTCACCCAAAAGGCCAAGGAAGGCAAGATTGACAGGATTATCGGCAGAGATAACGAGATTTACAGGACAATTCAAATTCTTTGCCGTCGCTCCAAAAATAACCCCTGCCTTATCGGTGAGCCCGGAGTCGGTAAAACCGCAATAGCGGAGGGACTTGCACTTAAAATCGCAAGCGGCGATGTTCCGGCAAAGCTTGCCAACAAGGAAATTCAGCTTCTTGACCTTACCTCACTTGTTGCGGGCACGCAGTTCCGAGGTCAGTTTGAGGGCAGAGTAAAGGGTCTTGTTGAAGAGGTTAAGTCCGAGGGTAACATTATACTCTTTATAGATGAGGTTCATAATCTTGTAGGCACCGGCGGAGATTCCGAGGGCTCGATGAATGCTGCAAATATCCTCAAGCCGGCACTTTCACGCGGTGAGGTTCAAATAATCGGTGCAACCACCTTTACGGAATACAGAAAGTATATCGAAAAGGATGCCGCACTCGAAAGACGTTTACAGCCCGTTAAGGTTGAGGAGCCCTCGATTGAGGACACATATCAGATGCTTCTCGGTATCAGAGAGTATTACGAGAATTACCACAAGGTGCAGATCAGCGACACCCTTGTTCACAGTGCCGTTACTCTTTCGGAAAGGTTTATTAATGACCGTTTTCTGCCAGATAAGGCGATTGATCTGCTTGACGAGGCGTGTACCTGTGCTAATTTGAGAAATAAGAATATCAGCGAATATGAGGCGAGGCTCAATGAAAAGGCGGACTTGATAATCCGTGAGCAGAATCTTATGGAGGCAAAGGAGCCGGACTACGAGGCGATTGCCAAGGTTAAGCAGGATATTATGCAATGCGAAACAAGGATAAATCAGCTTGTGCCGCTTGTGGAAAATTCTCCCGTTACCGAGGAGGATTTGGCAAGAGTTATCCAGCTCTGGACAGGCATACCGGCACAAAAGATTGTTGAAAGCGATTTACGCAGACTTGCCGACCTTGATAAAAAGCTCAAGGCAAAGGTTATCGGGCAGGATGAAGCGGTTGACGTTGTTGCAAAGGCGGTTCGCAGAGGCAGAATTTGTGTCAGCCCACGCCGTCGCCCGTCGTCTTTTATATTTGTAGGTCCCACGGGTGTCGGCAAAACCGAGCTTGTCAAGCAGCTTGCAAATGAGCTTTTTGACACTCCCGAAACGCTTATAAGGCTTGATATGTCCGAGTTTATGGAGAAACACAGCGTTTCAAGAATTATCGGCTCTCCTCCGGGCTATGTTGGCTATGATGAGGCAGGACAGCTTACCGAAAAGGTACGCCGTAAGCCGTATTCGGTAATTCTTTTTGATGAAATCGAAAAGGCTCATCCCGATGTTATGAACATTTTGCTTCAAATTCTTGATGAGGGCAAAATTACCGATGCACAGGGCAGAACCGTAAGCTTTGAAAATACGGTTATAGTTATGACCTCAAATGCCGGTAGCAGCCGTTCTGAGGGCGCTCTCGGCTTTGGAAAAACACAGGGCGATATGAACAAGGAAAAGGCGCTAAAGGCGCTCAAGGACTTCCTCAGACCCGAATTTCTCGGACGTGTGGATGAAATAGTTGTGTTCAACGACCTTGATGAGGACGCTTTCAAGGATATTGCCGTGCTTATGCTTGATGAGTTCAAGGCTCCGCTTATCGATAAGGGTATCAGCTTTAGCTATACGCAGGTGGCGGTGGATGAGCTTGCCAAGCAGTCCGTCGGCGGAACAAGGGGAGCGAGAGACCTCCGCAACAACATTCGCCGCAAGGTTGAGGACAGAATAGCCCAGGCGATTATAGATAACATTGATACGCCGCTGACGTCGATAACCGTTGACGTGGCGGATGGAGATATAGTTCTTCTTTAAAAATAAAAAAAGCACAGTCTCGGATTTTTCCGCAGGCTGTGTTTTTGTCATATGCAGACAAATCCCGCATACTATGTAATGAGACGCAAAATGTCTCAATTTATCGGAATAGGCAGGAAAAACAGATTATCCCGATGCGAATGATAAAATGAAAAATGACCGCGGGAAAACCGAGGTGTTTAAAGTACAGAAACAGAAAGGCGGGATATGTATGAAAAAAATAAATATTAAAGGTGTTTCGGTACAAACGTGGGCAAGAACACTCGTTTTGTTTCTTGCTCTTATCAGCCAGCTTTGCGTAATTCTCGGCAAAAAAACTCAAGCAATTGACGTTGACCAATGGCAGGAATATGTCACCTATGCGCTGACGGTTATCGGCTCTGTATGGACTTGGTGGAAGAACAACAGCTTTACGGAGAAGGCGCAAAAGGCCGATTGTATACTGTGCGGAGGTGAGGATGACGGCTAAGAGAGTTTATGTCGGAATCGGACACGGCGGCTCTGACCCCGGAGCGGTCGCCAACGGCTTCAAGGAAAAGGATTTGACACTTTCAATCGGCAGGTATTGCAATGAACGCTTGAAGCAATACGGCATTGAAACGAAAATCAGCCGCACAACGGATGTCGATTCCTCGATTAATTCAAAGGTAGCGGCTTCAAATGCGTTTAAGGCTGATGCTTGTATGGATATCCACATCAACGCAGGCGGAGGCAACGGCTCGGAGGTTTATTATTCTTACGTTTCGTCGAACGGCAAGAAATTGGCACAGGCAATAGTCGATGCGACCGTAAAAATCGGGCAAAATACAAGAGGCATCAAAACAAAGCTCAATTCGAGCGGTGATGATTATTTCGGAATGATACGTCTGACGGATGCACCCGCAGTACTGGTGGAGTGTGCGTTCATCGACAGCAAGGATGTTGAAATTATCAACACCGAAGCAAAGCGTAAGACTTTCGGCTATGCCATTGCCGATGGTGTGGCGAATTATCTCGGTGTGAAAATGCCGACGAAAACAACCACACAAACCGAAAAAACCGAAACAATAAAATCACAGGATATACGAGGTAACGATATGACAAGAGGATATTTTAAAGAGGGCGACAAGAACGAGGGCGTTTACGCCTACAAGCAGCTTCTTATTGCCCTCAAAAAGGCAGGCATAATCACCCAAGGCGTTGATGATAACAATATCTTCGGCTCCGGCACAACCGCAGCAACAAAGCAGGTTCAAAAGGCGGCAAAGCTTGATGTTGACGGACTTGCGGGAGCAAGGACAATACGAGCCTGTTATGTTTTGCTTGTCGGAAAAATTTAAACAAAGAAAAGGCTTGCACAGTAGCGATACCGTGCAAGCTTTTTTAGTTCTCTTTTTTTCCTTCGGGATAGAAAATTTTGTAGATTTTTTCCTTTTCAACGTCGGGAAGAAGTCTGTATTTCATAATGATATCTCTTTCACTCTGTCTGAGTTCACCGATAAAGAGAGAATCCTTCTTCTTTTTCTTTTCCGCCTGGGGGTCATTGAGGCAAATGATTGCGGTTCTTTCATCGAAAATCAAATACTCCAAATCAACATCATAAAAAGCGGCAAGCTTTCTGAGTACGGGGAGCGGAGGGGAGGCCATTCCAGTCTCGTACTTTGAAAAAGATGTTCTGTTCATTCCGAGGGCGCCTGCTACATCACCCTGTGTCATTCTGAATTCCTTGCGAAGCTTACGAAGCTTTGCGCCTAAGGTTGGATTTCCCGGATTAGGCATAATTATTACGCTCCTTTATTTGTAAATTTTATAAATAGAATTCCCTCATATCATCGAGTCTGAGCAGCATTGGTGCATAACCGTGCCCCGAGCCTGTATCAATATCAATCCAGGTGTCGGTAAACACTGCTTTGCCCTTGTACTCGTCTCCGTAGTAATATGATGGAGTATGCCCGAAAATTACAGTCATATCGTTGAAATATTTTTGATCGAGCTCGGGACGTGTCCAGAGCAAGTCGAATGAGGAGTATTTTGACAGGCTGAGCTTGGGGTCAAAATTACCCAGACCACTGTGGGTAAGGATGAAATCGCGATCACCCACCGTAATCGCTTCATAAAGCGGTGCTTCGTGAATGTACTCCACTATATATTCGATTTCCTCATTGCGAACTGCCGAAAGTGCATCAATTGTCGGTTGACCTTCGTTGGCAACCCACGCTGAATAGAGCTGAAGCTTTGTGCCGGTGAGCTCACTGATTGATGCTTCCGTTATTTCATCAAAAAGGAAATCGCAGGAGAGCATCATTGCTTCATGGTTGCCCAGAATCAATTCGACGTTTGGCTGAACCATAAGCCATTGAAGAATTTCAATGCCGTCTGAACCTCTGTCAATAACATCTCCGAGGACAAAAAGAAAATCGCTGTCGCCAAAGCCTGCCTTAGCAAGCAGCTCCTTGAACTTGTCCAAAGGATAGCCGTGCAAATCGGATGTTACATATATCAAATTTATCTCCTCCTTGCTTCGTCTAATATAATAACATATATTTTCAAAAATGTACAGTGAAAAAGTGAATTTTTTTACAAATCGTTAATATTTGTTAAAAAAGCAGAGAGAACGCCTGTCCTCTCTGCATATTTTTATTCGCTTTCGCTTTCTGTATCCAAATCTTTTTTGGTATCATCAAGCTTACGGGCAATTTCACTTCTTCTTTGTGCAAGCTCCGTGTACATTCTGTCACGAGTTTTTGCATCAATGGGATAGAAGAATTTCGGAATATTTGCAAGGAAGCCTGTTGCAACGGGAACGATTGTACACATTGTAAAGAGCATATACTCTGTATGTGCGGACTGGTTACCGTAGCCTGCACCCTGCTGATAGCCGATACGGCTGAGAATGAAGGACTGAAGCGTACCGCCGAGTGTGCCGACGAGCTTTTTGGCAAGTCCTCTTGCAACACCGGTCATACCTTCGGTTCTGTAGCCGGTCTTCCACTCGCCGTAGTCAATACATTCGTTACTCATTTCTGAGGGAATAACCTTCTTGATACCGTAAACGCTCATCCAAATTGTTTCACGAATCATAAAGGCAGGAATCATAACAGCCTTCTTCTTGAAGTTGTTGTTGATTGAGCCGATGCCGAATACGCCGAGCATAAGAACATCCGGAAGCATTGAGGTGAATACCCACAGGGATCTGGTTGAGAATCTGGATCTCAGCTTCTGAACATAGGAATAGCTGACGGGGGAGACGAAAGCACCCGGAATGCCGACGACTGTTGCCATGGAAGCAAAGCCGAGAACATTTATGTAGTAATAGTTTGTACCAAAGTCGATGTTGAACGCATCGAGGAAGTCAACCAAGGTAAGAACAAGCAAGGGCTTGTTGGTGAGAACGGACTTGATACCGGTCATGATGGTCGGCTTCTCCTCACGGCGGAGAACACGCTCCTTGGAGGCAAGGTAGAAGTAAATCGACATTGCACTTGACACGATAGTGCAGAAAAGTCCGGCGCCGACGAAAAGACCTGTCATTTTGTCGGAGTTACCGCTGTTGTTGAGAATATCAATGAATAAGCCCATAAGAAGCTTGGGAGCGTTTTCAAAGAAGCTCGAAAGCAGGTTCGCCTGAGTTATCAGTCTCGTTCGGTCATTAACGTTTGGCGTAATGGAGGCCAACATACCGCTGCTTGCAGTACCTCCGATTGTACCCGAAACCTCACTGATGACCTTAAAGAGCAGGTAACAAATACATTTGACCATATTGTACGGTCCCGTATCCTTAAAGATTACGGGCATCAACCAGTAGAACATACTCATCAGCAAGCCCGGACCTGCCAGAATCATAAGCCACGGTCTGAATTTGCCCCAACGGGTTTGAGTTCTGTCAACGATTGCGGCAAGGAAAAGGTCATTAACCGCATCCCAGATACCGTTAATGAATTTAACGATTGTTTGGAATTTCAAGCCGATTTGAACAATATCGGTGATGAAAATGTTGTCATACTTTGAGATGTTGAAGCTTTGAGCAATATCGTAAACGATATATGCTATTGTTTCTTTTGTTCCGACATATCGTCGGTTTGCAGACAGATTACGGTCGGCGCTTATACGCTCTTGAAGCTGTTCAAGCTCGGCCTCATCGGTAGTCTGCACAGCAGCTTTTGACATAAATTCACCTCTCCTACGAAATGTGTAAGGCTATTATAACACAACAGGATAGAGAATTGCAATATATTATTACACTGTTTTTTATATTTTGTGCAAAATGTATGAAATTAGAGAAAATTTTTGTAAATATAAAAAATTTACTTGACAACTGATAATATAAGAGGTATAATCTTAAAACCATTAAAATGGATTTATGTGTCCTTGGGTGTTTTTTATAAGGATAAAATATGCCCGTTTTTTCAGTGAAAACTGTCGAAAATAACAAGCAATAATCCCGACACACGGACGAAAATAAAAAGAACGGAGTGGTTAGTCAATGGCGAATGTTTCTCCCGTCGCAAGGGGCAACAGAACTCGAATGAGCTTCGGTAAAATCAAAGAGGTTATGGAGATGCCCAACCTCATTGAAATCCAGAAGGACTCGTACCAATGGTTCCTGGACACCGGCTTGAAGGAGGTTTTCCGCGATATTGCGGATATAACCGATTACACCGGTAATTGGATACTCAAGTTTGTCGATTACAGAATGGACGACAAGCCTAAGTACACGATCAGAGAGTGCAAGGAGCGTGATGCAAGCTATTCGGCACCGATGCGTGTTAAGGCTCGCCTTACCAACAAGGAAAGCGGTATCGTAAAAGAGAGCGAAGTTTATATGGGTGACTTCCCGATTATGACGGATAGCGGTACCTTTATTATTAACGGCGCCGAGCGTGCAATCGTTTCTCAGCTTGTTCGTTCTCCGGGTGTCTACTACGATATGACCCACGATAAAACCGGTATTGAGCTTTACTCAAACACCGTTATCCCAAACCGAGGCGCTTGGTTGGAGTATGAAACCGATGTTAACGATCTTTTCTATGTCAGAATCGACAAGAACAGGAAAATTTTCATCACCACCTTTATCAGAGCCTTGGGCTTGAGCTCAAACACCGAAATTCGCGAATATTTCGGATATGACCCGAGACTTGAAGCAACTCTTGAAAGAGACGAAACGCAGAACACGGAAGAAGCCCTTATGGAAGTGTTCAAGAAGCTGCGTCCCGGTGAGCCTGCAACACTTGAAACGGCAAAGACCCACCTTGACAATTTGTTCTTCGATCCGTACCGTTACGATATATCCAGAGTTGGCAGATACAAATACAACAAAAAGCTTTCATTGTTTGACAGAATTGTCGGCGTGACACTTTCACAGCCGGTAATCGCTCCGCTCACCGGTGAGCTGCTTGCCGAGGAGGGAGAGGTAATCTCCAAGGAAAAGGCAATCGAAATCGAGCAGTCCGGCGTTTCCGTTGTTTTCGTCAAGATTGATGACGATAAGGAAATCAAGGTTATTTCCAACGGTATGGTTGATATCAAGCCGTATTTCCCGCAGTTTACCGAGGAGCAGCTTGATGAAATCGGTATTAACGAAAAGGTTTCGTTTGCGGCTCTCAAGGAAATTCTTGAGGCTGATGTTGAGGATGACAAGGCTCTCCTTGATTTGCTCAGACAGCGCTGCGATGACCTTATTCCCAAGCATATCACAATTGACGATATATTCTCATCAATCAACTATGTAAACTCAATCGCCTTCGGCGTTGGCAGAACGGACGATATTGACCATCTCGGCAACCGTCGAATCCGCTGCGTCGGAGAGCTTCTCCAGAATCAGTTCAGAATCGGACTTGCGAGAATGGAGAGAGTTGTTCGCGAGAGAATGACCCTCCAGGCTCAGGAGGAGGATGACAAGATTACACCGCAGACCCTTATCAACATTCGCCCCGTGCTTATGGCGATTAAGGAATTCTTCGGTTCATCACCTCTTTCACAGTTTATGGATCAGACCAATCCGCTTGCAGAGCTTACTCATAAGCGCCGTCTTTCGGCTCTCGGTCCCGGCGGACTTTCCCGTGACCGTGCAGGCTTCGAGGTTCGTGACGTTCACTACAGCCACTACGGACGTATGTGCCCCATCGAGACCCCCGAAGGACCGAATATCGGACTTATTTCTTACCTTGCAACCTTTGCGAAAATCAACAAGTACGGCTTCATCGAGGCTCCGTACAGACGAGTAGTTGACGGAAAGGTGCTTGACGAGGTAGTTTATATGACTGCCGACCAGGAGGATGAATTTATCGTTGCTCAGGCCAATGAGCCGCTTGACGAGAACGGTCACTTTGTCAGACGTAAGGTTATGGCACGTTACCGTGATGAATTCCATGAGATTGACAATTCTCGCGTCAGCTTTATGGATGTTTCGCCCAAGATGCTTGTTTCCGTTGCTACGGCAATGATTCCTTTCCTTGAAAACGATGACGCAAACCGTGCCCTCATGGGTTCAAACATGCAGCGACAGGCTGTTCCGCTTCTCCGCACAGATTCTCCGATTGTCGGAACCGGTATGGAGTATAAGGCTGCCGTTGACTCGGGTACAGTTGTTCTTTGTAAAAATGACGGTGTTGTTACTCACGTCAATGCTGACTTTATTGAGGTACAGACAGCACTCGGTCTTGAAAAATATACGCTGACAAAGTTTATGCGCTCCAACCAGGGCACTTGTATCAACCAGAAGCCGATTGTCGAAATCGGTCAGGAGGTCAAGAAGGGCGATGTTATCGCTGACGGTCCCGCAACGGATCACGGTGAAATTTCCCTCGGTAAAAATGCTCTTATCGGCTTTATGACGTGGGAGGGCTACAACTACGAGGATGCCGTTCTTATTAACGAAAAGCTTGTCAGAGATGACGTTTATACATCAATCCACATTGAAGAATTTGAAATAGAAGCAAGAGACACCAAGCTCGGACCCGAGGAAATTACAAGAGATATTCCGAATGTCGGTGATGATGCACTCAAGGACCTTGACGAGCGTGGAATCATCCGTGTCGGTGCAGAGGTTCGCTCCGGCGATATTCTTGTCGGTAAGGTTACTCCCAAGGGAGAAACCGAGCTCACTCCGGAGGAAAGACTTCTCCGTGCAATCTTCGGTGAAAAGGCCAAGGAGGTTAGAGATACCTCCCTGCGTGTGCCTCACGGTGAATACGGTATCATCGTAAATGTTGAGGTATTCACAAGAGAAAACAGCGATGAGCTCAGCCCCGGTGTTAATAAGGTTGTACGCTGTTATATCGCCCAAAAGCGTAAGCTTTCCGTCGGTGATAAGATGGCAGGTCGTCACGGTAACAAGGGTGTTGTTTCCCGTATTCTTCCGCAGGAGGATATGCCCTTCCTTGAGGACGGTACACCGCTTGACATCGTTCTTAACCCGTTGGGTGTTCCCTCTCGAATGAATATCGGACAGGTTCTTGAGGTTAACCTCGGCTTTGCCGCAAGGCATAAGGGCTGGAAGGTTATGACCCCCGTATTCGATGGTGCTCACGAAAGCGATATCAAGGAAATGTTCAATGAGCTCGGACTTCGTGAGGACGGTAAGTCAATCCTTACAGACGGACGTACCGGACGCAGATTTGATAACCCCGTAACCGTCGGCATAATGTATTATCTCAAGCTTTTGCACCTTGTTGACGATAAGATTCATGCACGTTCGACCGGCCCGTACTCACTTGTTACTCAGCAGCCCTTGGGCGGTAAAGCTCAGTTCGGCGGTCAGCGTTTCGGTGAGATGGAGGTTTGGGCACTTGAAGCCTACGGTGCCGCATATACTCTTCAGGAAATCCTTACCGTTAAGTCGGATGACGTTGTCGGTCGTGTTAAGACCTATGAAGCAATTGTTAAGGGCAACAACGTGCCGCAGTCAGGTATTCCCGAGTCGTTTAAGGTTCTTGTTAAGGAGCTTCAGTCGCTCGGTCTTGATGTTCGTGTTTACGATAAGGATGAGAACGAAATCGACCTTAAACAGAACTTTGATGATGAGTTAGGCTTCGGTCCCTCGGATGATAAGGCATTTACTCAGGTTAACGATATGGAAAGTGCCGAGGGCTACAGCCTTGAGGACGAGGACGGCAACGCAATCGAAAGCGATGACGATGACGAAAGCTTTGAGGATATGTTCGAGGAAATGTCGGACGAATTCATCGAAGATGACGAAGAAAGCTACGATTGATACAGACGAAGGTTTTTTGAATAGATTTTAAGGAAAAGGGGCAGTTATATTGGAAAACAATACCTTTGAATCAATTAAAATCGGTCTTGCTTCACCGGAACAGATCAGAGAATGGTCTTACGGTGAGGTAACTAAGCCCGAAACCATAAATTATCGTACCCTTAAACCGGAAAAGGACGGACTTTTCTGCGAAAGAATTTTCGGACCCACCAAGGACTGGGAATGTCACTGCGGAAAGTATAAGAGAGTTCGCCATAAAGGTATCATCTGTGACCGCTGCGGTGTTGAGGTAACCAAGTCAAAGGTTCGTCGTGAACGTATGGGTCACATCGAGCTTGCAGCTCCGGTTTCCCACATCTGGTACTTTAAGGGTATTCCGTCAAGAATAGGTCTTGTTCTTGACATCACACCGAGAAATCTTGAAAAGGTTCTCTATTTTGCCTCATATATTGTCACGGATCCGGGCGACACACCGCTTGAAAAGAAGCAGATTCTTGACGAAAAAGCATATATGGAGTATCGTGAAAGATACGAGGATGATTTCCAGGCAGGTATGGGTGCAGAGGCAATCAAGCTTCTCCTCCAAGAGGTAGATCTTGATGCTCTTTCCGTCGAGCTTCGCGAGGAGCTTAACGGAACTTCCGCACAGAAAAGAGCAAAGGCTCTCAAGCGACTTGAGGTTATCGAGGCATTCAGAAGCTCGGGTAATAAGCCCGAGTGGATGATACTTGATGTTATCCCCGTAATTCCGCCGGAGCTTCGCCCCATGGTTCAGCTTGATGGCGGCAGATTTGCAACCTCGGATCTTAACGACCTTTATCGCCGTGTTATCAACCGTAATAATCGTTTGAGAAAGCTCCTTGAGCTCGGCGCACCCGATATCATCGTGCGTAACGAAAAGAGAATGCTGCAGGAGGCGGTTGACGCCCTCATTGATAACGGCAGACGTGGCAGACCGGTTACCGGTCCGAACAACAGAGCACTCAAATCTCTTTCCGATATGCTTAAAGGTAAGCAGGGTCGTTTCCGTCAGAACCTCCTCGGTAAGCGTGTTGACTATTCGGGTCGTTCGGTTATCGTCGTCGGTCCCGAGCTCAAGCTCTACCAGTGCGGCTTGCCCAAGGAGATGGCACTTGAATTGTTCAAGCCCTTCGTTATGAAGCGACTTGTTGAAACGGAAAAGGCGGGCAATGTTAAGTCCGCAAGAAAGATGGTTGAAAAGGTACATCCCGAGGTATGGGATGCACTTGAGGTTGTCATCAAGGATCACCCTGTAATGCTCAACCGTGCACCGACACTTCACAGACTCGGTATTCAGGCATTTGAGCCGGTTCTTGTTGAGGGTCGTGCGATCAAGCTTCATCCGCTTGTATGTACCGCGTTTAACGCCGACTTTGACGGTGACCAGATGGCTGTTCACGTTCCTCTTTCGGCAGAGGCTCAGGCAGAGGCTCGCTTCCTTATGCTTGCCGCCAACAACCTCCTCAAGCCCTCGGATGGACGTCCCGTTGCCGTTCCGACACAGGATATGATTCTCGGCTCCTACTACCTGACACTTGAAAAGCCGGGTGAGCCGGGTGAGGGTAAGGCTTTCCGCAATGTTGAGGAAGCTATTATGGCTTATGATGAGGGAATCATTACACTTCATTCCTCCGTCAAAATCCGTATGACAAAGACCATCAACGGCGTTGAATATACTCGTCTTGTTCCGACCACTCTCGGTAAGGTTATCTTCAATAATCCCGTTCCGCAGGACCTTGGATTTGTTGAGCGTAACCCCGATGATATCGACAGTATGTTCCGTCTTGAGGTTGATTTCCTTGTTAAGAAGGGCAACCTCGGTAAGATAATTGATAAGTGTATCCGTGTTCACGGCACAGCCGTTGCTGCGGAAATGCTTGATAATATTAAGGCTCAGGGCTATAAGCACTCAACACGAAGCGGTATTACCGTTGCCGCATTCGATGCGACAATTCCGCCAAAGAAGGCAGAGCTTATTGCCGAGGCAGAAGCTAAGATTGATAAAATCAGCCGTAACTATGAGCGCGGTCTTATAACAAACTCCGAGCGTTCCGACCGAGTTATCGAGGTTTGGGAAAATTGTACTCAGGAGGTTGCCAAGGAGCTCAAGGCAAACTTTGATCAGTACAATCCGATCAATATGATGCTTGATTCCGGTGCTCGTGGTAATGATTCACAGCTTCGTCAGCTTGCCGGTATGCGTGGTCTTATCGCAAACACAGCAGGTAAAACAATTGAGGTTCCCATCAAGGCTAACTACCGTGAGGGACTTAACATACTTGAATATTTCATTTCCTCCCGTGGTGCTCGTAAGGGACTTGCCGATACCGCTCTTAGAACGGCTGACTCAGGTTACCTGACACGTCGTCTTGTTGACGTTTCGCAGGAGTGCATCATCCGTGAGGAGGATTGCCACTGCACAGAGGGCGTTGAGGTTTACGATATCTTCCACGGTAACCGTAAGATCGTTGACCTTGCAGAGCGTTTGACCGGCAGATTCCTTCTCAACGATTATGTTGACGAGGCAACAGGCGAGGTTCTTATGGACTGCTCAAGAATGATGAACGCCGAGGATGCGGAAAAAATCGCTACTCACGCAAAGGCGCTTCATCAGGCAAAGATAGATGCAGGCGAGGCGGAGGATGGTTCAGTTGCTTCCGTTGTTATTCGCTCGCTTCTCACCTGTAAAACCGAGCACGGCGTATGTATCAAGTGCTACGGTTCCAACCTTGCAACAGGTAATCCTGTTACCATCGGTGAGGCAGTCGGCATTATTGCCGCACAGTCTATCGGTGAGCCCGGTACACAGCTTACAATGAGAACCTTCCACACCGGTGGTGCTAAGGATGCCGGCGATATCACACAGGGTCTTCCTCGTATCGAGGAGCTTTTCGAGGCAAGAAAGCCGAAGGCACTTGCAATTCTTTCCGAGATTTCCGGTACGGTTTCCTTTGAGGATGTTAAAAAGAGCCGTCACGTTGTAATCACCGATAACGAAAGCGACGACAGTAAGTCATATCTTATTCCTTACGGCTTGCGTGAAATCGTCAAGGAGGGCGACCGTGTAACAAAGGGTCAGGCTCTTACCGACGGCGCACCGAATCCGCACGATGTTCTTGCAATCAGAGGCGTTTCGGCTGTTCACGATTACCTTATCCGTGAGGTTCAGAAGACCTACCGTACACAGGGTGTTGATATCAACGATAAGCACATCGAGGTTATTGTACGTCAGATGATGCGTAAGGTTAAGATTGAGGAAGCCGGCGAAACCGATTTCCTGCCCGGTTCAATTGTCGAGAAGCACGAATTCTATACGGCAAACGAAAAGGCAAAGGAAAAGGCCGAGGCAGAGGGCAGAGAGCCGAATTACGCAACCTGCGTTCCGACTCTTATGGGTATCACAAAGGCTTCTCTTGCAACAGAGTCGTTCCTTTCGGCAGCATCGTTCCAGGAAACAACAAGAGTTCTTACCGATGCCGCTATCAAGGGCAAGACAGACCCGTTGCTCGGACTTAAAGAAAATGTTATTATCGGTAAGCTTCTTCCGTCAGGTACCGGTATGAAGTGCTACTCCGAGGTTGAGCTTCAGCCGACTCAGGAGCACACCGCAAGCGTTCTCAGCGACCTTTTGAAGAATGTTTGATAAACAGTAACAATAAATGCACCCGATTACAGAAATGTAGTCGGGTGCTGATTTTTATGCGTTTGATATTCGACAGCGGAAATAACGAATGTAATAAACCGCAAGCTTCTTTCATATGCTTATATGAGGTGTTTTTATGTCAGAAGCTATTTTACATGATATCGTGCTTGAAAATCGTCAACGCTTGACGGCATCGGGAATTGAAAATGTTGACAGCTATGAGGATGACCTGATTGTTGCACAGAGTGAGTGCGGCGAGCTTATAATCAAGGGTCACGATTTGAAAATCGGGCGGCTCTCAGTCGAAACGGGGGATATGACGGTTGAGGGAAATATAGATTCGTTGAGCTATAACGCTCCCAAGGTCAAGGGCAGCTTTTTGAGCAGGGTGTTTAAATGATAGAGTATTTGCCGAATTTTTCGGGGCAGCTCACAGGCTTCCTTTATTCCGTCGGATTCGGCTTTGCAATGGGGATTGCATATGAATTTATCAGAATTATTTTTTATGCACTGTCAGGAAGTGATAAAAAATTCGGTTTGCTTAGGGATATAATATTTTTATTGCTTTTCTTTACGGCTTCCTTTATGTTTTTGCTGGTGGAGTATAACGGCAACGTCACGTTCTATGCGGTTCTGGGCGAGGCGGTAGGAGGTATTGCCGCACTCAGGTCATTCGACTCAATGGTTTCGCTTTTTATGGGGCGTGTGCTGCGTAAAATCAGGGGACGAATTATCGCGGTTATTCGTAAAATAAGAGCCCTAAAGCATAAATTTGTCACAAAGCTTCAAAATGATGAAAAAAACAATGAAAAAGCCAAAAAAATTTCACAAAAGGTCTTGCATAACAGACATAAAATAGTGTATAATCAATCCGTAGAAAAACATCCAATGATTAATAAAGAGAAATGAGGTGACGGAAATGGCTGAAAAAAAGAAGCATCAAAAAAGTCTTATCGTGTATTTCACGCTTGTTGTTGTTTTTGTGTACTTAGCCATTTCTATGATACAAATATTCGCCAAAATTGATAATGTCAATGAGGAAATTGCCGCTGTTCAGCAGGCTTATGACCAGCAGGTTGCTCAAAATGAGCAGCTCAACAGCTATCTTAACAGCGGTAAAATAGATGAATACGTTGAAAAGGTCGCAAGAGACGAGCTCGGCTATGTCAAGCCGGGGGAGCATATTTATTATGATGTTTCTGTGAGCGATTAACGGTTCGGAATTAAATTAGAGGAGCACGCATTGTATGCAATTAGAAGTGGGTTCAATAGTTGAGGGAAAAGTTACAGGTTTTACGTCATTCGGAGCTTTTGTTGATCTTGACGGCGGCAAAAAGGGTATGGTACATATCTCTGAGGTTTCGACCGAGTTCGTCAAGGATATAAAAGACCACCTGAAAATCGGTCAGCAGGTCAAGGTTAAAATTATTTCCATCTCCGAGGAAGGTAAAATCAGCTTATCTATTCGCAAGGCGGTTGAACAGCCCAAGCAGCCGAGGCAGAGACCTTCTCAACCGAGGAGATCGTCCGCAAATGTTTGGCAGGGTAACAAAACCACGGATAATCAGCCTCAATCCTTTGAAAGCATGATGGCAAAGTTTAAGCAGGAAAGCGACGAAAAAATGTCCGACCTGAAGCGTGATTCCAAGCACGGCGGCGGATACAATCGTCGTGGAACAAACAAACTTTGATAGGCTTTGGGCTGGAGCTTTTTTGCTTTGCCTAAATAAAATACAGCAAATTACAAAACTGCAAGCCCTCCTTTTGATGGACTTGCAGTTTTTTATAACGGGCTGTTAATCAGGTGATAAAATGAGAGAAATCAGTGTAAACGAAATAAGAAATATTGTTGCCGAGCTTTGCGTAAAGGCAAACAAGCTTTTGCCGAGTGACCTCGCAAGGGAGATCGGTGAATGCCGCAAATGCGAAAGCAATGCTCTTGCGGAAAGTGTTCTCGGTGATATTGAGGCAAATCTTGATGCCGCCAAGGAGCTGGATATTCCTATCTGTCAGGATACGGGTATGGCAGTCGTTTTTTTGGAAATCGGTCAGGAGATCCATTTTGTTGACGGCAGCCTTTATGATGCGGTTAATGCAGGTGTTCACGACGGCTATGTTAACGGCTATCTGCGTTGCTCGGTTGTCGGTGATCCGCTCAGACGTGTAAACACAAAGGATAACACGCCTGCCGTTATTCACACAAACATCGTAGACGGAGAAAATGTCAAAATTACCGTTGCACCCAAGGGCTTTGGCAGTGAAAATATGAGCTGCCTTAAAATGATGACACCGGCAAGAGGCAGAGAGGACATCATTGAATACGTTCTGGAATGTGTAAAAACAGCCGGCGGAAATCCCTGCCCGCCGATTGTTCTCGGAATAGGCATAGGCGGTGATTTTGAGCAGTGTGCATATTTGGCAAAAAAAGCGCTTTGCCGCCCTGTTTCTCAAAAGAACTCGGATGAATTCTACGCGGAAATGGAAAAAGAAATTCTTACCCGTATCAACAGCGAAACAAATGTTGGACCAATGGGCTTCGGCGGAGCAACAACAGCACTTTCCGTTGCAATTGAGACGGCACCGACACATATTGCCGGACTTCCCGTTGCGGTCAATTTCGGTTGCCATGTAACACGTCATATGTCAAAAACTATATAATTTAAGAGGTTGTAATGAATATTAAATTTGTAATACCGTGCTTGTTGGGTCTTGAATCCATAATAGCAAACGAAATGAAAGAACTCGGAGCGGAGAATGTAATGTCCGAAAACGGCAGAGTGCTTTTTGAGGGTGATGAAAATATTCTTGCCCGTGTGAATATCTGCTCACGCTATTCGGAGCGAGTGCAGATACTTCTCGGAGAATTTTACGCAAGGAGCTTTGAGGAGCTTTTTCAAGGCACAAGGGCTCTGGAATGGGAAAATTGGATAGGTGCATACGATACCTTCCCGGTCAAGGGCTATTCTCTGAATTCCAAGCTTTTCAGTGTCAGCGATTGCCAGTCGATAATCAAAAAGGCGGTTGTCGAAAGGCTTAAATCAAAGTACGGAATAAGCTGGTTTGAAGAAACGGGACCTGTGCATCAGATTCAGTTTTCGATAATGAAGGATAAGGTCAGTCTGCTGATTGATACAACCGGTGTGGGGCTTCACAAAAGGGGCTACCGTCCGCAGGCAAACGCCGCTCCGATTAAAGAAACACTTGCGGCATCGCTTTGTAATCTTGCCAAGCTTCGCAGCTATCATACGCTTTATGACCCGATGTGCGGCAGCGGCACGATACTCATTGAGGGTGCGATGATGGTTCACAATATCGCACCGGGCGTAAACCGAAATTTCTCCGCCGAGCGATGGGATGTTATTGATGAAAATGTTTGGACACAGGAGCGTAACCGTGCGAGAGAGCTTGTAAATTACGATTCGGATTTTATCGCATACGGCTCGGACATTGATGAGGTTGCCCTTGAAATTGCTCGGATTAATGCAAAGAGGGCAGGGGTTGAGAGGAAAATTAAATTTGAAAAAGCGGATATTCGTGATTTTGAGTTCAAGAGCGAAATGGGAACGGTGATTTGCAACCCTCCCTACGGCGAGCGACTTCTCGACATTGAGGAGGCTCAAAGGCTTTATAAAATAATGGGCGAAAAATTTACCGCACAGCGTGGCAGATCGTATTACGTCATAAGTCCCTCTGAGGAATTTGAAAAGGAATTCGGCAGAAAGGCAGATAAGCGACGTAAGCTCTATAACGGTATGATCAAGTGCCAGTTGTTTATGTATTTCAAATAATTTTCGGGAGGTCTTTTTGGTGAAGCATCTTTTTGTAATCAATCCGAATGCGGGCAAGGGAAAGGCTTTTGAAACTGTTATGCCGAGGATTAAGGCGGCAGTCAGTAACCGTGACATCGACTATGAGGTTTATGTCAGTAAGTCAACCCAAGACACACACGATTATTGCAAGGGTGCGGGCGAAAAGGGCGAGCCTGTCAGGCTTTATGCCTGCGGCGGTGATGGTACAATCTTTGATGTTGTTAATGCGATTTACGGCTTTGGCAATGTTGAGCTTGCCGCTGTTCCGCTCGGTTCGGGCAATGATTTCATTCGTCTTTTCGGAACAAAGGAACAGTTTTGCGATATTGATGCCCAAATTGACGGCACAGCAATAAGAATAGATGCCATAAGGTGCGGTGACAAAATTGCCGTAAATCAGTGCTCAATGGGCTATGATGCAGAGGTTTGTGCAAAGCAGTCCGATTTTAAAAAGCTTCCGTGGCTCAGCGGTGAATCTGCTTATACGGCATCACTGCTCTATTGCCTTATGTCCAAAAGAAAGAACCGTTTTACAATCACGATTGACGACGGTGAGCCGATAACCGATGATTTCCTTTTTGCTTTTTGCGGAAACAGTCGGTTTTACGGCGGTGGATATCAGGCGGGACCATACGCTGTTCCCGATGACGGCTTGCTTGATTTCAGCCTTGTCAGAACGATGAATATTCCAAGATTACTTCCGCAAATCGGAAATTATAAGAAGGGTCGCCATTACAAATGGCCGGAAACAACATATCTGAGGGGAAAAAGGATGACGGTTCACAGTGACGTTGCCGCATCGGTTAATGTTGACGGAGAGTGTGATACGGTAAATGATTGCACCTTTGAAATTATACCGTCAGCCTTCAGCTTCGTTATCCCGAAAAGCTCAACATATATTCAAGACAGAGCCTCGGGAAAAATCACCGATGAAATCGGTATTGATGTCAAATAGAAAGGAAACAATAAGATTGAAATAATCTTTAAAACGGTGTAAATATGGATTTTTTTGATTTACTGACTATGGTTGGTGGACTTTGTCTGTTCCTTTTCGGTATGAATATTATGGGACAGGCTCTTGAAAGACGTGCAGGTAACAGTCTGAGAAGAACACTCGAAAGATTGACCTCCAACAAAATTGCCGGGTTTTTGACAGGTCTTGGAGTTACGGCGATTATTCAAAGCTCGTCAGCGACCACGGTTATGGTAGTCGGCTTCGTAAATTCGGGTATTATGAACCTGAAGCAGGCGATAAATGTTATTATGGGTGCCAATGTCGGTACAACAGTTACCGGTTGGATCCTTTCACTCGGCGGAATAAGCAGTGATAATGTTTGGATAAAGCTGCTCAATCCATCCTCCTTTACGCCCGTGCTGGCACTGATAGGTATAATTCTTTACCTTTTCTTGAAGGATTCAAAGAAAAAGGACAGCGGCGCGATTTTGCTCGGCTTTGCCGTCTTGATGTTCGGTATGGAGTCGATGTCCTCGGCGGTCTCCGGACTTGCGGAGGTGCCGCAATTCAGACAGCTTTTTTTGGCGTTCAAAAATCCGATTCTCGGACTGCTTGTCGGTACGGTTTTGACGGCGATAATCCAATCAAGCTCCGCCTCTGTAGGTATTTTGCAGGCGTTGACCGTGACGGGGCAGGTTTCTGTCGGTGCGGCAATTCCCATCGTTATGGGTGACGGTATCGGAACCTGCGTAACGGCTTTGATTTCGAGTGTCGGAACAAAGCGAGATGCAAAGAGAGCCTCCACGGTGCATTTGATTATCAATGCCGCCGGCTCGGTTATTTGGATTAGCGTATACTGGCTTATCAAGACAATTTTCAAGCCCGATATTTTGGATTCTCCGGCATCATATGTCGGCGTTGCGATTATTAATACGAGCTTCAAGATTTTGAATACAATTTTGTTCCTGCCTCTTTCCGGTGTGCTTGAAAAGCTCATTTGCAAGCTCATTCCGGATTCAAAGGAGGAGGAAAAGGATGCTTCCCTTGATGAGCGCTTGCTTGTCACCCCGTCGCTTGCACTTCAGCAGTGTAAATCCAAGGAGCTTGAAATGGCACAGCTTGCAGCTTCCGCATTTAAATTGAGCGTTGATTCGATAAACGCCTATTCTGCGGAAAATTCAAAGCTTATCAGGAAAAACGAATCCAAGTGCGACCGCTATGAGGATATGCTGGCAACCTATCTTGTTAAACTAAGTGCGGAGCGATTAAGCGATTCCGACAGCGAATTTGCAACAATGCTTTTGAAGCTGACGGGTGACCTTGAGCGAATTTCCGACCACGCCGTAAATATTCTTGAGGCGGCAGAGGAGCTCAACGAAAAGAAAATTTCGTTTACCGACAGTGCTGCGGCGGATTTCAAAATTATTTCCGCAGCCGTAAATGAAATTGTCGATATTTCACTTGAAGCCTTTGTGAATAACGACCGCGAAAGAGCCGCCGACGTTGAACCGCTTGAGCAGGTTATTGACAAGCTCAAGGAGGATATGAGAACGGGTCACGTCAAGCGTATGCAAAACGGCGAATGTACGATGGAAACGGGCTTTGTCTGGAACGATATTCTCACTGATTTTGAGCGTGTTTCAGACCATTGCTCAAATATTGCCGGTTGTATAATTGATACCTTCGACCACAATTTGAATGTTCACAAAACCCTCAGTCAGGTCAGAGACAGCAGTAAGACCTATGAGGAAAAGTACAAATATTTTGCTCAAAAATACAGCGTATGCTTTTGAACGAAGGCTTGAAAAATAGTTTTGCAGAAAAAACATTACAAGCCCAAACAGAAAAGAAGCTGCAAGTCCGCCGAAAAGGTGTGCTTGTAGCTTCTTTGCGATATTATTTTGTTTGTGATGAAAATGTATTATTTGTACTGATACACACGAACATAGTCAATGATAAAATCACTGAGCACGTCGGCATTTGTATCAATTGCGGCACCTGCCCAGCTATTTTCCGGCCGAGCGTTATTGCCGCCCACCTCAACAGACAAAATCATCCATTCGGGAGCCTTTGAAACTCCGAAATCACTTCTGCCCGTTTCAACTCCGTTTATATAAAAAATATAACCGTCCTCATTCCATTCAACGCCATAGGTGTTGTATTCCTCATAGGGGTCATTTCCCGTAATTCTCGCAAAGCTGACATTTTCACTTTTAAGCTCCGGCCCGTAGCCGTTAATGTGCAGATTTGATGAAACGGAATTTTTGTCCTTACCGCCGAGGTAATAATACGCTGACTCGAAAATATCTATTTCAGCACCCTTTTCACCGTTGCTTTGAGTATCGGCAACGCCATCGCAGCCCATCCAAAACGCCGCCCATTGTCCTGTGCCTTTGGGCAAAATGCAGCGGCATTCAAAATAGCCGTATTGCTGACTGAAACTGTTTTTTGAATTAATTCCGCAGGAATACCAGCCGGGCTTTCCGTTGCCGTCAACACCGTCGGGGAAATATTTTGTCGCAATGTGCAGGCTGCCGCTTTCAACCGTAGCCAGCTTATTGTTCCAATATCCGCCCCGTCTGATAACGGTGGCTCCGTTTGCGTAATTATGACCGCTCCATTTGCTCAAATCAAGGCTGTCTCCGTCAAATTCATCAGCCCACGTTAACTCGAATTTGCTCATATCAACCTGCTTGCCGTGAGGGATTGTCGGTCTGCCGGCAAGCGAAAGAAAAAGCGAAATAATGCAAAGAAACACGGAAATGATTGGTCTTATAAATTTTGGATACGCAAGAATGTTCACTGTTTTTACCACCTTTTTGAATTTTAGCACTAAATTCGGCTTTATCGGTCCTGTGCTGTAAATTTTTGGCTGAAAAGGTTTGCAATAGACGTTGCGTGATAGCCTTCGAGAAGTCATCGGAAGCAGTTGACGACTTTGTAACCTCTATTCTAAAATAAACAGGACACAGACTTCGGAATGCATTGCATCAAAGCCTGTGTCCGTTATGGTGCCGGTGACCGGACTTGAACCGGTACGATGTTGCCACCGAGGGATTTTAAGTCCCTTGCGTCTGCCTATTCCGCCACACCGGCAAAGAATTTGCTAACTGCTATATTATATAGAAAATTTTGTGTTTTGTCAACCGATTTTAAAAAATCGGCAATTAATATTTTGTGTAGCAAACAGAAACTTGCTATAGGTGTCTTGAAATTGCGGCAAGACAATTATATAATCATTGTAAAGCTTTTATTTATGGTACAGATAGGGGAGTAGCTTCGATTTTAATTCTTGCTGATTGCTATGGCTACCTTGTTGGAAAACCGTATTTTTATCATAGCCAAAAAATTTGTTGCTGAAATATGCTAAAGATGTATTGACTTTAGCGTGATATTGTGATAAACTACTAAAGTAGAAATTGAGCTTCCGAAAGGAGTATCCTATGACGATTGATGAAACACTGCTCAAAAGTGATGAAAAGGCGGTCTTTGCCTTGCGCTCACTTTATTGCCGCTTTGGCTATTCTCGCTTCAAGATGAGCAAATTTGAGGAATATGATTTGTATGTAAAGAACAAGGATTTTCTTGTTTCCGACGGTATTATCACCTTCACCGATACCAACGGACACCTAAAGGCGTTGAAGCCCGATGTCACGCTATCCATTATCAACAATATCAAGGATGACAGCGAGGTGAAAAAGCTTTATTATAACGAGAATGTTTATCGCATTTCCGGCAGCACTCATACCTATAAGGAAATAATGCAAACGGGACTTGAGTGCATCGGAAATATCGGTAGGCTTGAGGTGTGTGAGGTTTTGAGCCTTGCCGCAAAGAGCCTTGAAACCGTTGCCGAAAACGGAGTTATGGAGCTTTCACACGTCGGAATTATAGAAGCTGCATTTTGTGAGGTAGGCGTTCCGGGTGAGCTTTATCCAAAATTTATTTCCTGCATAAATCGCAAAAGCAATGACGATATGCTTCTTCTTGCCCAAGAAAACGGGCTTGATGCACATTCACTTTCGGTATTTACCAAAAATTATACCGCTCCGGAGCTAGCGTTTGCCGAAATTGAGACGGAATTCAAGTCAGAGGCGGTTATGACAGCCCTTGATGAGCTGCGAGAAACGGTGACGGCGATAAAGAATTGCTGCGGAAGGATTCGCTTGATAGTTGATTTTTCGGCAATCGGCGGAATGGTTTATTACAGCGGCGTTGTATTCAAGGGCTATATTGATGGGATTCCCGAGGCGGTGCTTTCCGGCGGACAATATGACCGACTTATGAAAAAGCTTAATCGCAACGCAGGTGCAATTGGCTTCGCCGTTTACCTTGATGCATTGCAGGGACTTGACCGTGCCGAAAAGGAATATGACGTTGACACTGTGCTTTTATGCGGTGACGATGTTGCGGCGGCAATCAGCACCTCGGAAATGCTTTCCGGCGGAGGAAGCTCCGTGCTGCTTTGCCGAGAAATTCCGAAAAATATCAGATACCGCAGGGCGGTCAAATTGTCAAAGAGGGGGTTGGAAACCGTTTATGAAAATGCTTAACGTGGCTTTGCCAAAGGGTAGGCTTGGCGAAAGGGTATATTCGATGTTTGAAAAAAGCGGTTTTGAATGTCCGTCGATTAAGGAAAACAACCGTAAGCTGATATTTGAAAATCCCGAAATAGGCATCAGATATTTTTGGGTGAAGCCGAGCGATGTTGCGATATATGTTGAACGTGGTGCTGCCGATATCGGTGTTGCCGGCAAGGATATTCTTGCAGAGTACAAGCCGGATGTGTACGAGCTTTTGGATTTGAAAACAGGTGTTTGCCGAATGGCGGTTGCCGCCAAAAAGGATTTTAGAGATAACACCGACACAACTCTTAGGGTCGCAACCAAATTTACGGGAATTGCGGCGAGCTATTATGCCGAAAAATGTCGTGATATAGATATTATCAAGCTCAACGGCTCAATAGAAATTGCGCCTATATTGGGTCTTTCGGATGTTATTGTGGATATTGTCGAAACGGGAACAACCTTGCTCGAAAACGGTCTTTGCCCCTTTGAAACAATTATGCCGATAAGCGCACGGCTTATTGCAAACAAATCGAGCTACAAATTTAAAAACGAGATGATAGAACGCATACGTGCGGGATTATCGGAGCAGGTGAATAATAATGATTAAAATTTTAAAATACGGCGAGGTTTCCAATTCGGAAATTTTCGCAAGAGGTACGGCTGATACCGATGTCTCCGAAATTGTTTCGGAAATAATTGAAAATGTTCGTCAAAACGGCGATAAGGCACTTTTTGAATACTGCGAAAAATTTGATAGGGCACAGCTTTCCTCACTTGAGGTTAGCGAGGAGGAAATTGCCGAGGCTTTTGCCGCTGTCGACGAAAAATTCCTTAAAATTTTACGCAGTGCCGCAGAGAATATACGCCGGTTTCACTCAAAGCAGGTGCGTAACAGCTTCATTATTGCCGAAAAGAACGGTGTTGTTACAGGTCAAAAGGTGACCCCGATAGAAAGGGTCGGTCTTTATGTTCCGGGCGGTACAGCTGCGTATCCCTCCACCGTTTTGATGGATAGCATACCAGCGAAAATTGCGGGCTGCGACGAGATTTGCATAACCACTCCGCCGTCACAAAACGGCAAGGTCAATCCGGTTATTCTTGCCGCTGCAAAAATTGCCGGTGTTGATAGAATTTTCAAGGTGGGCGGCGCACAGGCGATTGCCGCCTTGAGCTACGGTACAGAAACGATTCCGAAGGTTGATAAGATAGTCGGACCGGGTAATGCTTTTGTTGCCGAGGCAAAAAAACAGGTTTTTGGCAAGGTTTCGATAGATATGATAGCCGGACCGAGCGAGATTTTGGTTGTTGCTGACGGAAGCTGTAATCCCGAATATGTTGCCGCCGACCTTCTTTCACAGGCCGAGCATGACAAAATGGCAAGTGCTGTTTTGGTTACGGACGATGCCGAGCTTGCCGAAAATGTAAGCAAGGCGTTGGAACGTCAGCTTCCGTTGCTTCCCAGAGAGGAGATAGCACGCACGTCGATTGACAACAACGGAAAAATAATTGTTGCCGACGATTTATCCAAGGCGATTGACATTGCCAACGAAATTGCTCCGGAGCATCTTGAGATATGCGTTGATAATCCGTTTGACTATCTTGATAAAATCAAAAATGCAGGAAGTATTTTTATGGGCAAGTATTGCCCCGAGGCCTTGGGAGATTATTTCGCAGGACCGAACCACACGTTGCCGACGGGCGGCACGGCGAGATTTTCCAGTCCTCTTTCGGTGGATGATTTTGTCAAAAAATCACAGTATACATATTATACGGAGGAGGCTCTCGGCAGTGTTGCGGCAGATGTTGCATATTTTGCCGAAAAGGAAGGACTTTCCGCACACGCAAGGAGTGCGATTATACGCAGTGAGGGCAAGAAATGAGCAGATTTTTGAATGACCGCTATTCCTCACTTGAGGTGTATACTCCGGGAGAACAACCCAAGGATAAAAAATATATCAAGCTCAACACAAATGAGTCGCCATTTCCGCCGTCAGAAAAAACTGTGGCGGCGGTGAACGCCGATGAGGTTAGAGATTTACGGCTCTACTCCGACCCGGAATGTACGGAGCTGAAAATTGCCATGGCTAAAAGCTACGGCGTGAAAACCGAAAATGTCTATGTTGCCAACGGCTCGGACGATATTTTGAATTTTGCATTTATGGCGTTCGGTCAAAACGGTGCGGTATTTCCCGAAATCAGCTACGGCTTTTACAAGGTTTTTGCCGAGCTTCACGCCGTGGATTACATAACCGTGCCCCTTGAAAAGGATTTTTCGATTGATGCGGATAAATATTGCTTCAACGGCAGACTGACCGTTATCGCCAATCCGAATGCTCCGACAGGACTTTGCCTCTCGGTTAAAGAAATTGAGCAAATTGTAAAAAACAATCCCGACGGAGTTGTGCTGATTGACGAGGCGTATATTGATTTCGGCGGCGAATCCTGCTTGCCTCTTATTAACAAATATAAGAACCTGCTTGTAACGGGTACTTTTTCAAAATCACGCAGTATGGCAGGTGCGAGGCTCGGCTTTTGCTTTGCCGATAAGGAAATCATTGACGATTTAAGGCGAATCAAATATTCCACCAATCCGTATAACATCAATCGTTTGACTCTTGTTGCCGGCAAGGCGGCGATTGAGGATGATGCCTATTACACCGAGAACTGCAAAAGAATTATAGAAAACCGTGAGTACACCGTTGCACAGCTTGAGGGGCTCGGCTTTAGAGTGATACCGTCAAAGGCGAATTTTGTGTTTGCGGAGTCAGCTTGGATAGACGGTGCGGAGCTTTATTCAAGGCTCAAGGAAAAGGGTATTTTGGTAAGGCATTTTGATTCGGAAAGGATAAAGAATTTTAACCGTATTACCATCGGAAGCATTGAAGAAATGCGTGAGCTTATAAAATCTGTCAAACAGATTTCGGAGGAATTACAATGAGAACTGTAGCCATATCACGAAAAACAAACGAAACCGATATCGCCATGTCGCTTTGTCTTGACGGTACGGGAGCTGCCGATATAAAAAGCGGCTGCGGCTTTCTTGACCATATGCTGACACTTTTTTCACGTCACGGTCGCTTTGATTTGAAGCTGACCTGCGTTGGCGATACGGAGGTTGACTATCACCACACTGCCGAGGATATCGGTATTGTGCTCGGTCAATGCTTTAGTGAGGCACTCGGCAACAAAAAAGGCATTGTACGCTACGGAAGCTGTATTTTGCCGATGGATGAGGCACTGATTATGTCTGCGGTTGATATTTCGGGCAGAAGCTTCCTAAATTGTCGCTTTGAGGGTCTTAACGAAAAGGTCGGTGATTTCGATACCGAGCTTGTTGCCGAATTTTTTGCGGCATTTACACGTTCTGCTGCACTTACGCTCCATATAAAGCAGCTTGAGGGGTGCAATACCCACCACATTTTGGAGGGTGCATTCAAATCCGTTGCAAGGTCACTTTCGGCGGCGGTTGCCGTTGACCCGAAATTTGCCGACGAAATTCCGTCAACAAAGGGAGTATTATGATGACTGCGGTTATTGATTACGGAGTGGGCAATCTTTTTTCGCTTTGCTCATCTCTGAGGGCGGTGGGCGCCGATGTGACCGTCACGGGAGATGCCAAGGAAATTGCCAAGGCGGATAAGCTGATTTTGCCTGGTGTCGGTGCATTCGGAGATGCTGTTGAAAAGCTTTCTGCGGACGGACTTGATGCCGTCATCAAAGAGAGGGCAAGGGAGGGCGTTCCGCTTCTCGGAATTTGTCTCGGTATGCAGCTTCTCTTTGAGGAAAGCTATGAATACGGGCTTCATAAGGGACTCGGACTGATAGAAGGACAGGTTGTTCCGATGAAGGGCAAAATACCGAGCAAGCTTGATGTTCCGCATATGGGCTGGAACGCTCTCAAGCTTCACAACGAATCACCGATTTTTAAATATATAAACGAGGGCGATTGTGCTTATTTCGTTCATTCATATTTTGCCGAGAATTGCGAAAAAAGTCTTACCGCTTCTGCCGAATACGGGATACCGATTACCGCCGCAGTCGGACAGGGCAATGTTTTCGGCTGCCAGTTCCATCCGGAAAAAAGCGGCAAAACCGGACTTGCGATTTTAAAAGCGTTTATGGAGGAGGTTTAAGACATATGATTGTTTTTCCCGCCATTGATATTATAGGCGGCAAGGCCGTCAGACTTTTTAAGGGCGATTACAGCCAAATGACAGTGTACGATGATGACCCTTCCGCTGTTGCGGAGCGCTTTGCCGAGGCAGGGGCATCACATATACATCTTGTAGACCTTGAGGGAGCAAAAAACGGTGATACACCCAATCTTTTAACGGTCGAAAAAATCAGAAAATCCACCGATATGTTTGTTGAAATCGGCGGAGGTATACGCAACCTCGAAACGGTTGAAAAATATTTGTCGATAGGTGTTGACCGTGTTATTCTCGGCACGGCGGCAGTAACAAATCGTCAATTTCTTGTTGATGCGATTGAGCGTTACGGTGAGAAAATTGCCGTTGGAGTTGATATAAAGGACGGTATGGTTGCAATAAAGGGCTGGGTTGAAAAATCCGAGCTTGAAGGAGTTGCGTTTTGCCGTGAGCTGGAGAGACTTGGCGTTTCTTGCATAATCTGTACCGATATTTCCAAGGATGGTGCGATGCAGGGCACGAATCTTGGACTTTATGAAAAATTGCAGACCGAGCTTTCGCTCAATATTACGGCATCCGGCGGAGTATCAAGCCTTGAGGATATCAAACGTCTGAAGAATATAGGTGTCTACGGTGCGATAATAGGCAAGGCTTATTACACGGGCGCAATAGATTTAAGTGAAGCGTTGGAGGCGGCAAAATGATAACCAAAAGAATTATTCCTTGCCTTGACGTCAAGGACGGTCGAGTTGTAAAGGGTGTTAATTTTGCCTCACTTTCCGATGTCTCCGACCCGGTGCAGCTTGCGGCATACTACAGCGATGCCGGAGCGGACGAGCTTGTGTTTTACGATATCACAGCTTCCGCCGAGGGCAGACGACTTTTTACAGATATTTTGACCGAGGTTGCATCAAAAATTTTCATTCCTCTGACCGTTGGCGGTGGAATAAACACCCTTGAAGATTTTGATCGGGTTTTGAAATGCGGTGCGGACAAGGTCAGTGTAAATTCCGGTGCTATAAGAAATCCGTCGCTTATAAATGAGGCGGCAAAAAAGTACGGCGACCAGTGCGTTGTGCTTTCGGTAGATATTAAGCGAGTTGACGGCGTGTTTACCGTTTTTTCAAAGGGCGGACGTGAGAACACCGGGCTTGATGCAATCGAATGGATAAGGCGTGGCGTCGAAAACGGCGCAGGCGAGGTGGTTGTCAATTCGATTGATACCGACGGAGTGAAAAACGGCTTTGACATTGATATGCTGACTGCCGTGTGCGATGCTGTAAGCGTGCCTGTAATAGCGTCGGGCGGTGCCGGAGGAATAGACTCCTTCTGCGAGCTTTTTGAAAAAGAGCCGAGAGCCTCGGCAGGACTTGCTGCTTCAATTTTCCATTTTGGAGAGGTAAGAATAAACGACCTTAAAAGAGAACTGAGCAAAAACGGAATTTTAGTGAGGATTTGATTATGAATATTGATTTTGATATAAACGAGCTTAAATTTGACGAGCGAGGACTTATTCCGGCAATAGTGGTTGATGCCTGGACGAAAAAAGTGCTTACGCTTGCCTATATGAACAAGGAAAGCCTTGCAATATCAATTGAAAAGGGCTTGACCTGCTTTTTCAGCCGTTCAAGACATGAGCTTTGGCTCAAGGGCGAAACCAGCGGAAATTATCAGCACATTGTGACGATAACCGCCGATTGTGACAGAGATGCCCTGACAGTTGTTGTTGAAAAGGATGGACCTGCCTGCCACAAGGGAACTGATTCCTGCTTTACCGAGGCTGTTTGGCAGAGCGACGAGCTTTCTGAATTTTCATTTGATGGTCTTTATGAGCTTTTGAAGGGCAGAAAGGCACAAATGCCGGAGGGCTCTTATACCTCATACCTTTTCGGTAAGGGACTTGATAAGATACTCAAAAAGGTTGGTGAGGAATGCACCGAGGTTGTGATTGCCGCCAAGGATCACGACAAAAAGGAAACGGTTTACGAAATAGCCGACCTTGCTTATCACATTATGGTGCTGATGGTTGAAAATGGAATTTCGGTCAACGATGTACGCCGTGAGCTTGCCTCCCGTCACGTTATCGACCACAAGGTTAAGCAGGAAAAAATGGTGAGCGATAACGATTAATTTGAAAAATATGGTGCTATTGTAGGAAATGACCTAACATAAAAAATTTATACTATACATAAGCTTTTGCCACCCTCCCCCCCTATAGGTAACGCCATTGAATGTTGTTGCAATGAGATATTTGCTTTGCAAAATGAAATATTTGTCCTGCGGACAAATGTGTTATGTAAAAATTAAAACAGCACGCTGCGGCGTGCTGTTTTTGCGAAAGAGTAGCAAAACGGTGTGTAAGCGGGGCAAAGAAAAGTGAAGTTGATAGTTCCACTATTGCATTTCTGTTGGGGTGAATGAACATTGTAATATTTTCACCATAAGCGAGCTCGTCAATGCTTTTAAGTAACTCGGAATTTATGTATATACCATTGATAAAATACCGCTTTCCATTTGCACAATCAATTGCAATCTCTTTGATTTTAGCAGGTCGCTTTAGGTGACTGAAACTTTCACATCACACAAACTGCGTTTCGATTTTACTGCATTCTTCCCGTGTTACTTCTTTATTCCGAAATTGCACACCAATGGAGAAAATGTTTGCAAGAAGTATTCCTATATTCAGAATAGCCACTCCTAAAGGCATTGGGTCTTTTTCGTTTTCCATTCTTCTTTGCGGTGTGACAAGAAGCAATTAGCATTTCTCTTAAAGATGTACATATAGTAAACACCGATTAAATCACGCCTGACGGCTTGTCTTGTGCAGCACGGGCGAGGTTTGCATCACACATTGTGCATAACATTCTGTAAGGAACACATAAATAAAAAAGTCTCTTTTATTCTGTAGCTAAAAGAGACTTTTGTTGGCCCGCCCGGAGAGGCTTGAACTCCCAGTCGTCAGAATCGGAATCTGATGCATTATCCAATTATGCTACGGGCGGTAATTTTGACCTTGATTGCAAATTTCTAAATAATTATAGCATAAAACCTCCGCTTCTTCAATATTTAATTCCGTTTTTATGCTTTTTTTATTTTTGATTTGACATTTGAGTTCAAATAATATACAATGTATTTAATTGAAAAATAACGAAAGGGTGATAAACAATGAAAAATTTATTCAAAAAAGCAGTCGCCATACTTATTACGCTTGTTTTCGTTGTCGGAACGGTGAGCATTACACCGTTTGCCGCTTCGGCAGATATTGCCGTAAGGGTTGATGAAACAAACTATCTTCAGGGCGATACGTTTACCGCCGAGGTGTATTTCCCGGCTGACTACAACAAGGCCGCTTCACTTGAGCTACGTCTTACCTACGATTCTTCCTCCTTGGAGGTTTTGGAGGTTAAGCAGAGTAAGGAGCTCCGCGCGGCAAGAGATAAGCAGGTCAACGGTGAGGTCTACTCGCAGAGTGCGAAAACTGCCGGTCAGGTAAAATGGGCACTTGCCGGAGGCAATAATTATGAGTTTACCGGTGTTTTTTCGACAATTACCTTTAGGGTTAGGAGCTACGCAAGCCATGGCGAAAAGGAGCTCAAGCTCGAGGTTGTCAATGCCGCAAACTCGGGTCGTGTTGATATCACCTCAAGCATTGCCGTTGAGGGAGCAAAAATCAATGTTATCCGAAACATTACAAAGGATCTTGAATTTGCCTTGAATACCGCAAAGACAGGTTACATAATTAAGGCATACAACTGTGCTTATGTCAACGACATTACCATTCCCGAGGAATACAAGGGTCTTCCGATTGTCGGTATTGACGAGGAAGCCTTCTACAACCATGCGGAAATCAAAACACTTGTGCTCCCCTCAACGCTTGAATTTATCGGCAAAAACAGCTTTGGCGGTTGCACAGGCTTGGAAAAGCTTGTTATTCCCGAAAATGTTACAAAAATCGGTGATTCTGCATTTAGCGGCTGTTCAAGCATAAAGAGCCTCAGTCTGCCCGTCGGCTTGACGTCGATAGGAGCTTCGGCTTTTTTGGATTGCTACGGCTTGACCTCTGTTGAGATTCCCTTTACGGTAACCTCACTCGGCTCTGCCGCATTCAGACGTTGCTATCTGCTCAATGAGGTTAAAATCTCAAAGAACACAAAGCTTGCCGCAAATGCTTTTGCAAACTGTGACAGCTCACTCAAATTTATTACCGTTGCCGATGCTTCCAATGTTACAAGCTATATCGCGGAAAGCGGCATCACTGCCACGGTTGAGCTTGTAAAGGACATTTCTCTCGGTAAAATGAAAACGGCGGCGGATCACAATTTTGTCAGCTCTGCGGAAGTACCTGAGGTTACTGTCACACTCGACAGCGGCGAGAAGGTTGAGCTTGATAAGGATTACAAAATTGTTTACCGCAGAAATAAAACAGCGGGAATCGCAAGGCTTTTTGTTGTGGGAATTGACAGCTACGGAGAGGGTTATTCAGCGGAATATGATATTTCCTGCAAGCATACCCAGCTTACCAAAAAGGTAACAAAGAGCGCCACCTGCAAGGATGACGGAATCAGAGAGTGTACCTGCAAAAACTGCGGCGAGGTGTTTGAAGAGGTTATTCCGGCAACCGGTCACAGAGGCGGCTCAACCTGGACAATTGCGGTAAGACCCACGATTTATGCGACCGGCTCAAAGTATAAAACCTGCGTAAGGTGCGGCGAAAAGTGTCAGGTTACTTTGTTGGATAAGTCTTATCCCGATGTTAACGGTGATGGCAGTGTCAATTCCGCAGATGCATTACTTGTGCTTCAGTATGCGGTGGGTGATAGCAGTATTATAAAAACCGAAAACCAGTTTATGAATGCAGATACCAATGGTGATAATTCCGTAAATTCGTACGATGCGCTCACTATTTTGCAAATTGCGGTCGGCACAATAAAGCTTTAAGCTATACATTGCTCAAAAAATGACGTTCCTTTTGTTGGGAACGTCATTTTGCTATTGTGTTAAAAGTAAAATTGTGTTATTATATAATGTATGAAAAAAGAAGGTGGGCGAAAAATGGAGAAAAAGACATCTTTCAGAGAGAAAATCGGATACGGTGTGGGTGCGGTTGGTCTTGATTTGAGCTACGGACTGTTTTATTCTTATCTGTCGCTTTATTTGACAAACGCTCTCGGTATAAGCTCACTTTTTCTTCTCATTCTTGCACCGATTGCAAGAGTTTGGGATGGAATAAACGACCCGATGATGGGCACTATAGTTGATATTTCAAACAGCAAAATGGGCAAATATCGCCCGTGGATTTTGCGGGGTGCATTTCTCAATGCTATTGTCCTTTGCTTCTTGTTTAACAATCCGGGCATAAAAACCGATTCTGCTTGGATGTATGTCTATGTTGCCGTTTTTTATGTGCTTTGGGGAATGACGAATACATTGGCGGATATTCCTTACTGGTCAATGATTCCCTCGTTCGCCACCGAGGAAAAGGATAGAAATTTCATTTCGACGGTTGCAAGAGCTTTTTCGGGCTTGGGTCAGGGTATAGTCAATATTCTCACACCCGTAATTGTTGCCTATCTTGCCGGAAAGAGCGGCAGTGCGCTTAAAGAAATGGATTCCGAAAGTCTGATGACCGGCTTCGGAAAATGGTCGATAATTGCCGCTGCTTTTCTTGTTATTTTTGCGTGTATATGTGTTGCTTCAACCAAAGAGAGAAATGTTGTGCAGGGCGGCGACAGGTTTTCTTTTAAGGCGGCAATTAATGTTGTCAAGCAAAACGACCAGCTTTTGACATTTATTATTTTTGCTATGCTTTCCAACACCGGCTATTATATGACTTCGGGCATCAGCAGCTATTATTTTACGGCGGTTGCAGGTGATTTCAGCTTGCAGTCAAGGTTCAACTTGTTTGGCTCCGTCGGCTCGGTGCTCGGAATTCTTGTTATCCCGATTTGCTCTAAATTTATGAATAACCGCTCTATTTACAAGCTCTCGCTCGGCTTGGCGGCAGGCGGATATATCGGTATGGCGGTGGTTGGCTACTGCTTCGGCGGAAGTATCACGGCTCTCGGACTTTGCTACCTTGTTGCCTCGGTCGGTATCGGCAGTATGTTCGTCAATCAAACCGTTATGCTTGCCGATGTTGTTGATTACGGTGAGTTTAAGCTCGGCAAAAGGAATCAAAGTCTGACCTTTTCAATGAAGGGCTTTTTGCAGAAAATGGCGTACACGGTGCAGTGTATTATTATGTATCTTTCATTCAGCATCACAAGCTATGACGGAAAGGCGATTGAGCAGACTGCCGCCGCAAAGGACGCAATTTCCGCATTGATGTTTATTGTGCCGCCTGTTTTTGTGATTGCATCATTTATTGTTTTTTCAAAGAAATACAAAATTTACGGCGAATTTAAGAGAGAAGTTCTTGAATTTGTTTCGCAAAAGCATAGTTCCGCAGATTAAAGAATAAAACGGAGGTGCCCGACGTGAAAAAGCTTGTATTCTTTTCTCACGGCTTGAGTGCAAACGGAATCGAAACCTTTCTTGTCAATGTTTTGGAAAAAATCGACAAAACAAAATACGATATAACGGTAATCATTGCCATTGATGAGGGCGTTGAATGTCTGCACGAAAAAACGGTTACGGATATGGGAATCCGTGTTATCCATGCAGGTGATCTCGACAGACCCGAAAAGAAAATAGCTTACATCAGAAACGTAAAGAAAATTCTTTCCTCCGAGCATTTTGACATTGCTCATTCCAATATGGATTTGCTCAACGGAATAACGCTTTCAATAGCAAAGAGCTGCGGAATTTCGATGCGAATTTGCCACGCACATACCTCGAAAAGCCAATATTCTCCGAGTGGAAGGCTTGCGTTTTTGAAAAAAGCTATTCAAAAGCTTTATTACACGGCAATGAAATTTTTAATAAAACTTTCGTCCACCGAGCTTTTGGCGTGCTCCGATGTTGCTTCGGAGTATTTCTACGGTGACAAAAAATCTACGGTCGTCTATAACGGAATTGACACGGCGGCATTTATAATGCCGAGCAGCTTTGATAGAGCGGAATATCGCAGAAAATTGGACGTTGAAGGAAACGAAAGGGTAATAGTTTCGGTCGGTAGACTTTCAATGCCGAAAAATCCTAAATTTGCGATTGAGATTGCCGCAGAGCTTTCAAGGCTTCGAGATGATTTTAAATATATATGGGTTGGAGGCGGAGAGCTTGAGACCGAGGCTCGGCAAAAAGTCGAGGAGCTGAATATATCGGATAAAATTATATTTACGGGTGTCAGAACCGACGTTAAGGAGATTCTTGCCTGCTGTGATTGCTTTTTGATGCCGTCACTTTTTGAGGGGTTACCGTTTTCACTCATTGAGGCTCAGGCGGCAGGCTTGCCATGTCTGGTTTCCGATGTTGTGACCAGGGAGGCGAATGTCGGCTTGACGGAGTATATTCCGCTTGAGGATGGTGCCGCTAAATGGGCAGAGCTTGTGAACAAAACACTCGATAAGCCGAAAAAAACGGTGGATGCGGATAAAATTGCCCTTTTTGATATTGGAAATACTGTCCGTCAGCTTGAACAAATTTATGATAAATAATTAGGATAAAATAACGAAAGGAGATGCGGTATGAGCAGGAAAAAATGGATTGTCAAAAGCGGAAACAAGGAAACGGCAACTCAAATAGCCGAACAGCTCGGCGTGAGCCCATATGCCGCACTTATCGCATCAACAAGAGGAATACAGAGCGTTGAGCAGGCTCGGGAATTTTTCGGCAAGGAAACGCCTAAGGCGGTTGACCCGATGGATTTTCCCGATATGTATCTTGCGGTAAAACGAATCCAAAGGGCACTTGATGAATTTGAACGTATTGTCGTTTACGGCGATTATGATGCCGACGGCGTAACCTCGACCGCACTTCTCTATTCATATTTGGAAATGCAGGGAGCTGACGTTGTTTATTATGTCCCGAATCGACATACCGAGGGCTACGGTCTCGGCTATGAGGCGATTGACAAGCTCAGCAGAATGGGCGTAAAGCTTATTATCACCGTGGATAACGGAATAAGTGCCGTTGAAGAAGCAAAATACATAAACGAGCTCGAAATGGAGCTTATTATCACCGACCATCATCTTCCGTCGGATACTTTGCCAAAGGCGGTTGCGGTGGTTGACCCACATAGAGAGGATTGCTCTCTCGAATTTAAAGACTATGCAGGTGTCGGTGTTGCATATAAATTAATATGTGCACTTGAGGGCGGAGAAAATGAGATTACGGAAAGCTTTATTGACCTTGTAGCCATAGGCACGATAGCCGACGTTATGCCGCTTATTAAGGAAAACCGTGAAACGGTGCGCAGGGGAGTGGCAAGCCTTGCAGACCCGAACAGGGTAGGAATACAGGCCTTGCTGGAGGTTTCGGGATTATCCGAAAAGAAGTTGACTGCAATTTCCGTGGCGTTTGGAATTTGTCCGAGAATTAATGCGGCAGGACGTATGGGCTCGGCGGAAAGAGCAATAAGACTGCTCTTGAGTGAGGACTATGACGAGGCCGTTATGCTTGCGCAGGAAATCAATGAAGAAAACTCTCTGCGACAGCAGACGGAGCAGGAAATTCTTATCCGGGCGGTTGAGCAGATAGAGAATAATCCGATTTGGCAATATCAAAATGTACTTGTTGTTTCGGGTGAGGGCTGGCACGATGGCGTTGTGGGAATTGTCGCTTCAAGGCTTGTCGAAAAATACGGAAAGCCCACCCTTGTTATTTCTGTTGACGGCGAAAACGCAAAGGGCTCGGGCAGAAGCATTGACGGTTTTAATTTGTATGAGGCGTTGAGCAGCTGCACGGAAAGTCTTTCTAATTTCGGCGGTCATACGCTGGCAGCAGGTATTGGACTGAAAACCGAAAGCATCGGAATTTTCAGAGAAGAAATCAACCGCTATGCCGACAGTATAGAAATGCCCTTCCCGATTCAGACGATTGATTTCAAGCTCAATCCTGCTTGCGTAAACACGGAAATGTTGGAAACGGTTGAGCAGCTTGAGCCGTTCGGAGCAGGGAATCCACAGCCTGTTTTCGGACTTTACAATATGACGGTGACGGATATTCAGCCGATTGGCAACGGAAAGCATTTGAGAATAACGCTTGAACGTAACGGTGTGTCGCTTACCGCCGTGAAATTCAGAATTACTCAGGCGCAGCTTCCGTTTTGCAGAGGCGATGTTGTTGATGCGGCGGTTCAGCTTGAGGCGAATGAATATCTCGGTCAGGTGAGGGTCAACATACTTTTGAAAAACCTAAAGCTCCACGATATGGTGGAGGAGGACTTGCTTGCTTCAATGAGGGATTTTTCAATGCTGATGAGGGGCAAAACTCAAGGTCTTGATGCTTCGCTGCTGCTTCCTCAGCGTGAAACCTCGGTGCAGATATACAAATTTATTCGTTCTGCCGGCAGGTGGAATTATGATATTGAAACACTTTGCCACAGGCTTGATCTGTGGGCGGAGGATTACGGACAGGTGGCGGTTTCGGTTGAAGCTATGCTCGAAATGGGCATACTTTCAAGGGATGAAAACGGCGGATTGATTGCTCCGAAAACGAGCGAAAAGGTCAATTTGCAGGACGCCCCCATTTTAAAGAGATTGACAGAATTAGTAAAGGGATCGGCAGAGAATGTCGAGTGGTAAAAAAATGTCACAAGAAAACGAAAAAAACAAGCTGACACAGGCTTTTTCAAATGAACCAACAGCCGAAAACAGTGAGGTACAGCCTGCACCTCCGACACCGGATGAGCTTTATACAAGGCTCATCACCTTGGTGAGGGAAAATATGAACGAGACCGACGTTGCACTTCTTGAAAGAGCCTATTTTATTGCAAAAAAGGCTCATGAGGGTCAGTTCCGCTTTTCGGGCGAACCGTTCATAATTCATCCGGTTTCGGTTGCCATAATCCTTTACAATTTGGGTATGGACGGCGAATCAATGGCGGCGGCATTGCTGCACGACGTTGTTGAGGACACCGAAATCACCAAGGAGGATATACAGACCGATTTCGGTGAGGATGTTGCAAACCTTGTTGAGGGCGTTACCAAGCTCGGCAAGGTACCGATTTTCACAAAGGAGGAGCAGCAGGCGGAGAATGTTCGCAAGATGCTGATGGCGATGTCGCAGGATATCCGTGTTATCATCATCAAGCTGGCTGACCGTATACACAATATGAGAACCTTGTCTTTTATGCGACCGGATAAAAGACGTGAAAAAGCCCAGGAAACTCTTGAAATATATGCCCCGATTGCACACCGATTGGGTATCAGAGGCGTTAAGGAGGAGCTGGAGGATCTTGCCATCAGCTTTCTTGACCCGATAGCCTATAAAGAAATTCGCGATAAGCTTGAACAGCAGCAGACCAAGCGTAAGGAATATCTTGACAGTATTCAGAAAAAAATCAGTGACAGAATTAAGCAGGTCGTGCCCAACAGCAGTATTTCCGGCAGAATAAAAAGTGTTCACGGTATTTACCGAAAGATGTATATGCAGGGCAAGAGCTTTGATGAAATTTATGATATCTATGCCGTCAGAATAATTGTTGATGACGTTATCGACTGCTACAACTGCCTCGGAATTATTCACGATATGTTCAAGTCAATTCCGGGTCGCTTCAAGGATTATATTTCAACTCCGAAGGCGAATATGTATCAGTCGCTTCACACCACGGTTATCGGTGATGAGGGTATACCGTTTGAGGTTCAGATAAGAACGTGGGAGATGCACCGCACCGCTGAATACGGTGTTGCCGCTCACTGGAAATATAAGCTCGGAATGAATGGCAGACAGCCGTTTGAAGAAAAATTTTCGTGGATAAGGCAGATTTTGGAAAGTCAGAATGTTTCCGAAAATCCGCAGGATATTGTCAACACGATAAAGACTGATTTGGTTCAGGAGGAGGTCTTTGTCTTTACTCCCAAGGGAACTGTTATCAATCTGCCGGCAGGCGCAACCATTGTCGATTTTGCCTATGCCATTCACTCGGCGGTCGGCAACAGAATGGTCGGTGCCAAGGTTGACGGCAGGATTGTTCCCATTGATTATGTTGTCAAAACGGGTGAAATTGTTGAAATCATAACCTCCTCACAGCAGAATAAAGGCCCGAGCCGTGATTGGCTGAAATTTGTTAAGACAAGCGGAGCGAGGAACAAAATTCGTTCGTGGTTCAAAAAGGAAAGACGTGAGGAAAACATCCTTGAGGGCAAGATGGAGGTTGAGCGTGAGTTTAAGCGTAATTTTATCCGTCTTACCGAAAAGGAGCTTGAAAAATTCATTTTCGGTATAGCTCAACGCCAACGCTTGGGCAGTGTTGATGATTTTTATGCCGCAATCGGCTACGGCGGAATTTCGATTAATAAGATGATGCCGCATATCAAGGATGAATATGTTAAGGAATTTAAGCAGCCCGAGCCCGTCGAGGATGATGTAATCAAAATTTCAACGCAGACTCAAAAGAAGCGTGCAAAAAGTCAGGACGGTGTTGTCATTGAGGGCATTGATAATTGCCTTATCAAGCTCTCAAAGTGTTGCAGTCCTTTGCCCGGCGACAATATAATCGGCTTTATCACAAGAGGACACGGCGTTTCGATTCACAAAAGGGATTGCACCAATGTTCCAAAGGTTATTGAGCTTGCCGACGAGCCCGACAGGTGGATTGCCGCAAGCTGGGATAACACCGCTAAGGAGGATTTTACCGCAACGGTTTCAATGACCTGCCTTGACCGAGTTGGACTTATGGCGGATATTTCCAAAATGATTGCCGATATGCGTGTTATGATATACGGACTCAGCACAAAGAGTAAGAAGGACGGCAGGGCTTCAATCGAATTGACACTCGGTGTTAACGGAATTGAGCATCTGAACGGACTTATGGCAAAGCTCAAAAAAATAAACGGCGTTCTTGACGTTGAACGTGCAAATTATTAAGAGGTTTTTAAAATGAAAGCAGTTATTCAAAGAGTAAGCTCGTCGTCGGTCACGGTTGACGGCGAGGTAATAGGAAAAATCGGCAAGGGCTTCAATGTGCTTTTGGGAGTTTTCCCCGATGATACTAAAAAGGATGCGGAAATTCTTGCCGCCAAGCTTGCAAAGCTGCGTGTGTTTGAGGATGAGGACGAAAAAATGAATATGTCCCTGCTCGATATTGACGGCGAGGTGCTTGTTATCTCTCAATTCACACTCTGTGCCGATATAAAAAAAGGCAACCGTCCCTCTTTTATCGGAGCGGCAAAGCCCGATTATGCAAATGAGCTTTATGAGTATTTTGCCGAGCAGCTTACGCTTAACGGCATAAAAAAGGTCGAAAAGGGCTCGTTCGGTGCCGATATGAAGGTCGAAATTAATAACGATGGACCCGTTACGATTTTGATGGATACTACGATTTGGAACAAGAGGGACTGAAATGACTGTTGAAACACTTGAATTGGGACCGTTCGGTGCCAATACTTATATAATCACAGACGGAAACAGCTCGGAAACAGCCGTTGTTGATTGCGGAGAATATACAAACGAGCTTGCACAAAGGCTGGAGGGCAAAAATCTTAAGTATATTTTGCTCACTCACGGTCATGCCGACCACATTCTCGGAGTTTATGACCTCAAGCAGGCGCACCCCGAGGCTAAAATTGTTATACACGGTGAGGATGCGATTTGCCTTTGTGATGAAAAATACAGTCTTGCACCGGATATTCAGCCGAACACGCAGAAAAGCATAGAGGCGGATATCAAGGTTGCGGAGGGCGATTCGCTCTCACTCGGTGATATCGAAATAAAGGTTATGCATACACCCGGTCACACCAAGGGCGGTGTGTGCTATTTTGCGGAAAGAGAAAGAACGCTTTTTACGGGGGACACTCTTTTTTGTCTGACTGTGGGCAGAACCGACCTTTTCGGCGGAGATGAGGAGGAGATGTATACCTCGGTTAAGCGTCTTTACGATATGGAGGGTGAATACACGGTTTATCCGGGTCACAACAGAGCCACAACAATGGACTACGAACGCAGAAGAAACAGATATATGAGGAGATTTAAATGATACTCAGGGTTGTTAATCACAAATTTCATTATGAAATGGAAAATTTGTGCCGGGTTTTCTATCCCTATGAAAAAATAAAGGTCGTTCACGCAGATGAGCCTGCCGACGACAGCCTTGTGATTACCACCGTGTTGGAGGAGGGCTACCGGGTCAGCGTAAAAATCAGCACAAAAGCAAAAACCTCCGAACGCGAAAAGGCGGTTGCTGACTATGCGGATTGCGAAACCGAAATGGCAATTTTGCTCTTTTCTCTGCTTTGTGTGGAAACTGGCTACACTCCCAAATGGGGCATACTTACCGGTGTAAGACCGTCAAAGCTGATGAACACTCTGATTGACAGCTACGGCGAGGACGGTGCAAAAAAAAATTTCAACGAAAGACTGCTTGTGAGTGAGAGCAAGACCGAGCTTGCATACTCGGTGGCGGAAGCCGAAAAGAAAATTATGTCACTTTCCGACGAAAAGAGCTTCAGCCTTTATGTTTCGGTGCCGTTTTGTCCGTCAAGGTGCAATTACTGCTCCTTTGTTTCTCATTCAATCGCTCAGGCGAAAAAGCTCTTGCCGGAATATGTCGAAAGACTTTGCGATGAGCTGCGTTTAACAGCCAAAATAGCAAACGAGCTCGGATTACGACTTGAATCAATCTATTGGGGCGGAGGCACACCGACCACGCTCTCCGCACAGATGATAGAGAAAATTTGCGGTGAGATTAACAGTAATTTTGACCTTTCCCGGCTTCGTGAATACACGATTGAGGCAGGCAGAGCCGATACGGTTACAGTCGAAAAGCTCGGCGTGATAAAATCGGCAGGAGTTGGCAGAATAAGCATAAATCCGCAGACCTTTAACGACGATGTGCTGGTTCAAATCGGCAGACGTCACACGGTCGGAGATTTTGTAAACGCATATCAACAGGCGAGGGAGCTCGGCTTTGACAATATAAATATGGATCTTATTGCAGGTCTGACCGGCGATACTCTTGAAAGCTTTAAAGGCTCGGTTGACAGGGCGATTGAGATGTCGCCCGAGAATATAACCCTGCATACACTTGCCTTGAAGCGTTCGTCGAGCATTGTTACAAACGGCGTTGACGTTGAAAACGGAGAAACCGCAAATAAAATGCTGGAATATGCACAAAATCGGTTCTATTCCGAGGGCTACCGACCGTATTATATGTACAGACAGTCCCGTTCGCTCGGTAATCTTGAAAATGTCGGTTGGTGCAAGCCCGGGTATGAATGTCTTTACAATGTGTTTATGATGGAGGAGTGCCACACGGTGCTTGCCGTCGGTGCAGGAGCCGTTACAAAGCTCAAGGAGCCAAACGGCAAGAATATAGAAAGAATATTTAATTATAAATATCCGTATGAATATAATGCAAGATATGATGTTCTTTGTGAGCGTAAGGACAGGATAAAGGAATTTTACAACGAATATAAGCTCTGAACAACGGGGTGTGCAGATGGCATACATTACAACCAATGAAATTAATCGCAGTGCTTGCGGCGGTGCCGCTGAATTTATCGACCGTACCGAAAGAGAATTTGATGCATTACTCGAACGGCTGCTTGCCGAAAGGCTTTTGAAGCGAGGCTGCGATATTGTGCTGCTTGCGGGACCGAGCTCCTCCGGCAAAACAACAACTGCGGCAATGCTTGCGAGAAAAATCAAGAAAAGCGGCAGAAATGCCTATGTGCTTTCGCTTGACGATTTTTATTGCAATGTCACCGAAATACCGATGACCGAAAGCGGTGTCAAGGATTTTGAAAATGTAAATTCGCTTGACCTTGATTTGATACACAAAACCTTTGACACTCTTATCAAAAACAGAAAAGCGTACATTCCGAAATTTGATTTTCAAACAGGCACAAGGAATGACAAAACAAAGCTTGTTACGCTTGACAACGAGGATGTTATCATCGTTGAGGGCATTCATGCACTGAATCCCGTTATAACAAAGGGCATCAATGAAAAGCATATTCTGAAGGTGTATATAAGTGTTTCGTCGAGGGTTCTTGACGACAGTGAAAATGTTGTTTTCGGCAAAAGAGATTTGCGGTTTATTCGCAGAATGGTGAGGGATAACCGATACAGAAACACCTCGGTCGAAAAAACCTTTATGCAGTGGCAGGAGGTTCTCCGGGGAGAGGATAGCTATATTTTTCCGTTTGAGGGGAATGCCGATTGCAGGGTTGATTCATTTCATCCGTATGAGCCCTGCGTTTTCAAAAATGAGGCGGTTGAGCTTCTGGAGGGTATAGAAAGAGAAAGTACGTTTTACGCATCTTCGAGAAGATTAATCACTGCTTTTTCTGCTTTTGAGACAATAAACGGTGAAAATATCCCCGAAAATTCGCTTTTAAGGGAATTTATCTGAAGCTTTGACGAAAATTTTAATAAAATATATTGATAAAAAAAGACTAATATGGTAATATTTAATGGATGCCGTGCGTTCTTCGTTCGGTGGAAATGAGTTATGGCGGATACGGTCACCGGTTACATTGAACAGGAGGATATGCTGATGGCAGAAGAAAAAAAGAGTACAAGGTCTCAATCTCTTTTGAGCGGAGCGTTTGTGCTTGTTGTTGCAACGGTTCTTGTCAAGGTGATCGGAGCGTTGTTCAAAATCCCGCTTTCCATGCTCATTGGCGAGGTTGGCAGAGGATATTTCAGCACAGCGTATGAAATTTATACGCCGCTTTATTCAATCTCTATGGCAGGTCTGCCCGTAGCGGTTTCAAGGCTTGTTGCCAAGGAGCATTCGCTCGGTCATTTCCGTGACGTGCGGATGATACGGCGTGTTTCGGGACGACTGTTTGTTATGATGGGTGCGCTCGGAACCCTGCTGCTTTTGGCAATTGCCTATCCGTACACCAAGTACGTTGTCGGCTATGTAGAGAATATTTACTGTGTGCTTGCCATTGCACCGTCGATATTTTTCTGCTGCTGTATGTCAACCTACCGAGGCTACTATGAGGGCCTGCAGAATATGCTCCCCACTGCAATTTCGGAGGTTACCGAGGTTGTCGGAAAGCTTATAGTCGGCTTGGGCGCAAGCTATATTTTGCTCAAAACCGAGCTTGCAAAGTTTGAAGCCGGTGAGCCTGTTTTTGGTGCTGTCAGAGCAACGCAGGAGGAGGCACTTGCGGCTATTTATCCCTTTGCCGCAACAACGGCTGTTCTCGGCGTTACCTCCGGTACGATATTCGGACTGATTTTCCTTATGATTAGGCATAAGGTTAAGGGCGACGGCATAACAAAGGCAGAGCTTCTTGCCTCACCAAAGCCTGCGGACAGCAAGTCGCTGGCAAGGGTAATTATTATGACGGCTTTGCCGATTGCCGCAAGCTCACTTGTTACAAATATTACAAACCTCATAGATGCCGCAACCATTCAAAATCGACTTCAATATGCGGTTGAAAAAGCTCCCGATGTAATTCATAATCTGTACGGTGCGGAGTTTGAAGCGATGAAGATAGCCGATGCACAGATTGTTAAATACATTTACGGAATTTACAACGAGGTTCTCGATTTCAAAAACCTCATTCCGACAATAACAATGACCCTCGGAATAAGTGCTATTCCCGTGCTTTCCGCAGCGTGGGCAAATCATCGAACACACGATATCAAGGTTGCCGTTGAATCCGTTATCAGAGTGACGATGCTTATATCTCTCCCGACCGGCTTCGGAATGGCGGCAGTTTCATATTCGCTGCTCGATACCTTTTACCCTGCGGCAACGGCAAGCATCGGTTCAAGCATTATGGCTGTGTACGGCTGTACGATATTCATTTTTGCCGTATCTTCACCGATAACGAGTATGCTTCAGGGCTTGGGTAGAACCGATATTCCGCTGAAATCCTTGATTGTCGGTGCGGTAATCAAGATTATTCTCAACTATGTTCTCATAGGCAATCCGAGCATTAATATCAACGGTGCGCCCATTGCATCAATTGCTTGTTATCTGGTTGTTGTTATTATCAATATGTACAGTATTATCAAGCTTACGGGTGTTAAAATCAATTTTGGCTCGGTATTTGTAAAGCCCTGCATTTGCTCGGCAATTTGTGCAACGGTTGCGTTTTTCACCAACCTTGTTTTCGGCAAGTTTTTGGGCAATATCGGCAACCCCGACAGTATGATAAACGGAAACACAATTGCAATGGTTATTGCGGTTATTGCGGCGGTGGTTGCATACGTTATCACGATACTTCTTTTCAAGGGAATTTCCAAGGATGACCTTATGATGATTCCAAAAGGCGAAAAAATAGCCGCAGCTCTTGAAAAAAAAGGATTTTTGGGTTAAAATATTATGGAAATGAATAATAGCTTTACTTTTAAAGAAAAATATGATGTATATGACCTTGTGGAGGTTATTCGTATTCTGCGTTCCGAGGGCGGCTGTCCTTGGGATATTGAGCAGACTCACGAAAGCATAAAGAAAAACCTTATTGAGGAGACCTACGAAACGATTGAGGCAATCAACAAAAATGACCCCGATATGCTTCGTGAGGAGCTCGGTGATGTGCTTATGCAGGTCATTTTTCATTCGCAGATCGAAACCGAAAAGGGCGTTTTCGATATAAACGACGTTGCCGATGAAAATTGCAAAAAGATGATTGAACGTCATCCCCATGTTTTCGGTGAGGTCAATGTTGACTCGGTTGATGATGTTCTGACAAATTGGGATGCCATCAAAAGAAAAACAAAGGGTCAAAAATCGACCTCCGAGGCGATTGATTCCGTTCCTCGCGAGCTTCCGGCTCTTATGAGGGCGAGCAAGATTCAATCCAAGGCTGCCAAGGTGGGCTTTGATTGGGATGATGTTGCCGGTGCGCTCGATAAGCTTACCGAGGAAATTGCGGAGCTAAAAGAGGCAATGACACGGGGCGACAAGGCGCATATCAATGAGGAGCTCGGCGATGTGCTGTTTTCGGCGGTCAATGTTTCGCGCTTTGTCGATATCGATGCGGAGGAATCGCTTACCGTCTCGACCGATAAGTTTGTTTCACGCTTCAAGACGGTGGAAAGGCTTGCCGCCGAGCGTGGAATCAATATGAATGAATCGGATTTGGAAACTCTTGACAGGCTTTGGGATGAAGCCAAAAATAATTGAGAAATGAATTGCTTTAATATGAGCGGAACGGATTATAATGCTTCTCTTTCCGAACCGTTCAGGTTAAAGATTTCATAATAAAAAACTGGAGGAATTACAATGAATAAGACAGAATTTATCAATGCAGTTGCCGCTAAGGGTGAAATCGACAAGAAAGCTGCCGAGAAGGCAGTTAATGCGGTTATCGCTGCTACAACCGACGCACTCAAGGCAGGCGAAAAGATCCAGCTCGTTGGTTTCGGTACATTTGAGCTCAGAGAGCGTGCAGAGAAGCAGGCACGTAATCCGAGAACAGGTGAGACAATGACAGTGCCGGCAAGCAAGGTTCCTGCTTTCAAGGCCGGTAAGGCTCTCAAAGACGCTGTAAAATAATTCTCTCTTTGTATCCGCAGCGTATTTTTGGACGCTGACAGGCTACTCTATTCCATTCGGGCAGGACTTTGTTCCTGCCTTACTTTTTTGGAGGTATAAAATGCGACTTGATAAATATTTAAAGGTTTCCCGAATAATTAAACGCAGAACAATAGCCAATGAGGTCTGCGATGCCGGTCATGTTGTTGTCAACGGTAAGGTGGCAAGGGCTTCGTATGACGTTAAAGAAAACGATATTGTTGAAATCACAATGGGCGCAAACACGACGAAAATCCGTGTAACAAGGGTCACCGAACACGCAACAAAGGATGATGCGGCTCTGATGTATCAAACTCTTTGATAAATTTGAGAATGATATTGACTTTGCTTCAAAAAAATGTATAATAAAGATGTGAATATTTACATAAAAGGGGATACGTTTATGAAAAAAATTATGTCAATTATCCTATGCATTGCAATTCTTTTCACTGTACCCATTACGGCGTTTGCTGCCGAGGGCGTCACCTATTATATCGACAGCGTGAACGGTGACGACAGTGCCTCCGGTAATTCGCCGTCAAACGCATGGAAAACGACCGCAAACATTGAGGCTCTTGACCTGCAAGCGGGCGACAAGGTTCTTTTTAAGCGTGACGGTATTTATGAGTGTACAATTGAGCTGACCTGCTCGGGCACGGAGGAAAATCCGATTCTCATTTCGGCATACGGAGAGGGAGCCAGACCGATTCTTATGACGAACGAGCACGATGCTGTGATGAAGCTTTTTGATTGCGATTATGTTACTGTTTCCGAGCTCGAAATGACGGCGCACAACGGCGGCGGAATTTGGGTTGACGGTGTTACAAAGGCATCCTACGGCGTTACCGTTGAAAACGTCATAATGCATGATATGCAAAATTACAAGGTCACCACCCGTGACAATTTCACGAACGGACCGATTTCGGGTCGTGCCGGTATTGTTATCAAGCGTTACGGCAGCTCCGCATATCCGGTTAACGATTTCAAAGCTATCAACTGCGAAATTTACGACACGGGTAACGGTATTTTCGTAACCGGTCAGCCCGAGCTTTGCAAAAATTTGCTTATTGAGGGCTGCTACTTCCATGATATGGATGCCGAGGCTGTTGTTCTGGAGGGCTGTGACGGTGCTCTTGTTGACAATTGCCGTGCGATAAACTGCTGTCAGGGAGAGGGCGTTGACGAAAACGGTAAGGTTCTCTATTATATTGCGGCAATGTGGTTCCACTATTCCAAAAACAGTACCTTCCGCAACTGCGAAATCGCAGGTCAGAGAAATATCGGTGATGGTATGACGGTTGACTTTGACCATCATTCCTACGGCTGCACCTATGAGTACATATATTCTCACGACAATATGAGATTTATGGTTGATAATTCCAAGGAAGATGCTCCGAATTACGACAATACGGTTCGTTTCTGCCTTTCGGTCAACGATAATGTTGCAGGCTCAAACAATAATTTCAGCAACGACAATGTTGAATACAATTTGAAATTTCACAACAATACGATAATCGGAAGCTGTGATTTCAGCTTCAGACATTCGCAGAATTCGCTTATAGCAAACAACATTTTTGTTTTCCAAGATAATCGTCGAATCAAATTCAACAGAGATGAGCTAAAGGATTTGACCACGACCTTTACCAACAACTGCTACTACAATATCAAAAATCCCATCGTCGAAAAGGATGCGCTCAACCTTGACCCGGGCTTTGCCTCCGACGATATAAATGATCCGAACAGCTTCAAGCTTTCAAAGTCATCTCCGCTTATCGGTGCCGGAATTGAGGTTGAGGGAAGCGAAAAGGATTTCTACGGTAACAAGATAGAGAGCAACAATATCGGCTGCTACTGTGGCACGGGAACGGACACGGAATATGAGGAGGAAAGCGGATTTAAGGCATTTTTCAGAAGATTTAAGTATATTTTCGATTATGTTTATCGCTATCTTTCCGATGAATTCCAACGTCTTTCCAAAAAATTCCTTAAATGGCTCGGCTTGAGATAATCAAAACAGAACAGAAATAACAAGCAAGGCTGCCGCAAATGCGACAGCCTTGAAACTATATATTGAATTGCTTAATTTAATTCGGTCATTTTGTAGCCGGTGAGATTGATGGTCTTGCGTCTTTCACCTCTGTCGAGCACATAGAAAATCGGTCCGTCATCTGTTTCAAGAACCGTCATATCCTCTGCTTCAAAAACAACGCCTATATTTCTGGTAAAGGCGGTTTCTATTTTACCGGTTTTGACATCAACGGTCAAAATACGCTTTTGATCGTTTTCCTCATCGCAGGCGAGGTAAAGCTTTCCGTTATGCATTTCGCCGCCCTGGATTCGGTCGATTTCGCCGTCGCCGCCCGTAAGCGGAAGTGTGTCAACAAGCTCCAATGTGTCAAGGTTAAATCTGTTGAGAACCTTTGCGTGGCTCCATTCTGCGGTGTAAAGCATATTATTCTCCACATCGACCGCACACCACGGAACGCCCTCAAGATGAAGCTCATGCGGAACTTCATAGTAACGACCGGTAAATTCAAGCGTTTCGGAATCGTAAAGACCGATGAAAGATCTTTCGTAGTCGGGACCATCCTCAATGGCGGCATAAATTATACCGTTGTAATATGAAAGACCGCCGATATGGTCACAGCCGATTTCCTGAAGCTCCTCGGGAATCGCCTCGGTGTTCATAAGCTCGATTTTGCCTGTCTCAATGCTTGCTTTTGCTAATTTCCATTTGCCACTGAAATAGAAATATGTACCGTCATTTGTCAAGCCTTGATTGGTTGCCTCATATTCGAGCAGGGTGTATCTTTTTTGGCTGACAATTTCAGCACCGTCGGGCTTGGGTACGTCCTTTTCGTCTACGCAAACAATCAGCAAAATCACTGCGGTTACAATTGATGTAACGGTGCGAATGAACGACAGGACGAATTTTGATAAAATCATAATCCACACATCCTTATTTTTTTAATATTATATAACTTTAACAAAAAATTGTCAACAGTCGAAAGAGTTGTATTGTATATTTACACGTAAATTAAATTGCGACAGTCTGCGAATTTTACAAAAAGTAATAATACTCATTAAAAATTTCGAGTTTTATAAAAAATTATAAAAACTTTGATTTTTTTCTAAAAAACACTTGATTTTTTCAAACTCTGTGATATAATATATGAGCATTAAGAAATGCGCTGCTAGCTCAGCTGGATAGAGTGTTTGGCTACGAACCAAAAGGTCAGGGGTTCGAATCCCTTGCAGCGCGCCATCCCGGAGTCCTTATTTATCAAGGATTCCGGGCTTTTTTTATGCCCAAAAATAATTCCTATCTAAGCCTCTTTTTACGTCAAAAAAGGCCATCATTTACAAAAAATTTGTAAATATTTTGTAAATGAAATCGTTTAATTTTTATAGTCTAAAAAGTTTTACAAAGTTGAGTCTCTTGTCGAACATATTATCCGTAGCCTTCAAAAAAGCAGGCATCAATTTCTAAGAGAGGAAGATAATATGTACCCAATAAACTCAGTGAAAAAAGAAACACAGCCTTTGTATTTTAACTACAGGTCAACTAAGGCACCCAAGTCTACTGCCAAGGATTCAAAAAAGGTAAAAGGCAGCAGCGGTTATTTTGCTTCAAAGAAGGAAAAGCCGAAAATCAATTCGGGCGTTTTTTCTTCATCTGATATAGCCGAAATACTCGGAATATCAATCGCCACAGCAAGAAAACTAATCGAAAAAGAAAAACTCCCAACCGTACCTTATACCAAAAACATTCTTGTTCCCATAGCCGCTTTCAATAATTGGCACATGGAGCGTTTTAATGTGCCTGTTGCCCATGTCGCCGTTGACTAATTAAATTGCATGGCACGAAAATACCCCTCACAGCCGTCTGTGAGGGGTGATTCTATGGTTGATGAAATGTCTTGGATTGGAACGCTTACAGCCTTATTCGGACTCTTGGCGAATATTATGGAGGCCTTACGCTTCAAAGCTCATCGCCGGAGAAAAACTTTTTGGATAACAGTTCCTCACGAAGCTCGTCGCTGCGGTTGTAAATCATAAGCATCAGCTTTTTGATTAAGCTTATCGTGTCTTTGTCAACATCGTGTTCATTCGCATGAAAATCGACCGGTAATGTCAAGAGTTATGCGCAAAATCAATTCTGGTATCTGGTAGAAATCTAT
>CAYYLP010000005.1:0-91480 GCA_964472865.1 uncultured Ruminococcus sp.
GTTCTTTGCAATTTCGGTATTCTGTGCTGCGATAGCTGCATCAAGTGCCGTGTAGCTGGCAGGCTTTTCCAGAAGAGCCTCGGTCTTTTCAACAATATCAAGGGCATAAGCATCAACCGTAGACTGCTCCTCCGCCGTAAGGTTTCTTACAACAGCATTGATAGCCTCGTTGAGTGCCGCTACAGATTCCTCTGTGTAGATGCCCTCGGCAAGCTTTGCGTTTGCCGCCGTAATTGCAGCATCAACCTCATCATAGTTTGCATAGCTTTGAAGAACTGTAATTGAATAAGTATCGCTAAAGCCGCCGTATTTGACGGTAATTGTCTGCGCACCTGCAGTGCTCTTATCGTAGCCGTCCGTTGTGAAGCCGTCGGTTACCGGAACGGTAACACCGTTATTATAGCTGAGCGTGAGAACAAGACCAGTTGTATCAAGCTCATCGCCTGTGTGGAACGCTGTCTTATTCGGCAAGGTCGTAATTTCAACGCTGACAAGCTCAATTGCTTTTACGATAATTTCAAAATCGGCAGTAAGCTCATCAACGCTTACCGTAACTTTCTTTGTGCCTGCCTCGGAAAGGTCAACATATGAGCACTCAAAGCCCTCCGTGAGATCAACGTCAGTTCCGTTGTTGTAAGCAACATTGACGGTAAGACCTGTCATATCAAAGCTTTCACCGACGAAATATGTTGTCTTTTTCGGGAGCGATTTAAGTGAAATGCTGATAGGAATAACATCAAGAACCTCAATCTTAAATGTCGTTGCTTTTCCGCCATAGGAAACAATGATTGTATTTGTACCGGTTTCCTGCGAATTGAAGCCGATAAATCTAAAGCCGCTCTCAATAATGCTTGTTTTTCCGTTATTATAGCCGGCTATGAGAGTGAGACCTGTCTGGTCAAAGCTTTCACCGATATAGTAAGTAACCTTATTCGGCATTGTGTTAACCTTGAGCGATGTCATCTTTACGGCGGTAACGGAAATATCAAAGCTTGCGGTAAGTCCGTTATAGTCAACCGTTACAGTCTGCTTGCCCGACTTGTCGAGATTATATCCGCCGCAGGTGAAGCCCTCGGTTATGGTTTCGGTATTGCCGTTGTTATATATACCGGTGAGCGTAAGTCCGTCAACCTCCAAGGTATCTCCGGTATAATAGCTGAGCTTATTCGGCATCGTTTTGATTTCGATTGAGGTCATTTCAATTTCAAATACCTCAATTTCAAATGTTGTCGATTCTCCCTCATAGGTTGCGGTTATTGTCTTGACACCCTTTGTTTCCGAGCTGAAGCCCGTGCAGCTTATGCCTGCATCGACAGCATCCTTTCTGCCGTTATTGAATACAGCATAAAGGGACAGACCCGTCTGGTCAAATTCCTCACCGACAAAATACTCTGTCTTATCGGGTAAGGTGTAAATTTCAACTCCGACAAACTCAACGGGAAGAATTTCAATATAAAATCTGCCGCTGAGATTTTGAAAGACGCCAATCATCATAATTACGCCTTCCTCCGAGGTGTCAAAGCCACCGTAGGTGATGTCAAGCTGACTTGCATCATAGGTGATGGAATTGCCGTCACTGTATGTAATGGTTACAACAAGACCTGTCGGGTCAAATTCGCACTCATCATCAACATAGTATTCACGGAACGGCTCACCTGAGAATACAATCTTTTTGGGAGTGAGTGAAATTACGTTTACGGAGGTTGTATCACTTACTGTTGCTCCGTTATCCGTATACGAAATCTCTACGGTCTTTGTGCCCGCCGTGGAAGTATCAACGTGAGCGATATTGACCGTACCGCGAAGCGCCGTGAACGGATATTCGATATAATCCGAAACAGTGCCGTTATTGTAGGTGATTTGTATGCTCATACCGGTCGGATCAAATTTTTCGCCGGTATAATATCTCGTCTTTGCCGGGTCGGAAATAATCTCCATCGAAACGGGATATTTACCCTTGACGGTTACCGTGCAGCTTTTTGAATAGGTCTTTTTATCGTAGGTTACGGTTGCGGTAATCGTTGCGGTACCTGCGGAAAGACAGGTCACAGTACCAACATCACCGGGCTTGCCGGTAACAATTGCGATTTTCGGATCGGAGGTTGTCCATACAACATCGCTTATTTCCGGCTCATTCGGATTGAAGCTTGCCTGAATGTCAAATACCGCATCCTCATAATAAGAAGCCGTAGTTTTATCAAGAATAACCTCAATATCAATTTCATCAAAAATCGGCTCAATAATCAAATCGCTTGTTACCTTTGAAAAATCGGTATCCCATCCTTTGAAGGTGTGACCGAAAAGATAAGGATTTTTTGCGGGTGCCTGTGCCGATTTTCCGTAGGCAACGATTTGCTCATCGAGAACGCTTCCGTCGCTGTCACGGAAAATTACCTTAAATGTGTCAATCTCCCATTTTGCTTCTATAATATCGGTTCCGATACCGAATCTGTAGTTATAGATATTATCCCTATAGCTTTCGGTAACGCTACCGTAGGGCATTGCCTTGCCGTCATTTGACTTGACACTCCAGCCGGCAAACTTATAGCCCTCCTTGACGGGAATACCGAGCGGATAGCTATCGTTAAAACTGCCCGAAACGGTAATCTTGTTATCAAGGTTAACAACGGAAAGCTTTTTGATTTTTGCGGTTGTATTTGCCGCAACGCTTCGTGCATAAGAAACCTTGAGCTGACCGATGCCGTCATCCGCGGCACCGATAACAATTTTTGCTCCGCTTTCTATAACGGAATATGACGTTGCCGTGGTTCCGTTGCCGCCCGTAAATGAATCATTAACAAAATCAAGCAGAACATTTGATGCATCCGTACCCTCAACCTCATAGGTGATGACATAGGTGCTGTTCGCCTTTAAGTTGACATAAAGCGGAAGAAGCTGCCTTTGGTCATAGGTGCTTGAATTGTACTGTGAGGTTACGGTGAAATCCATATTTGAGCTTACGGAATAGCTCATACCCATCTTATCGGTTCTTGTTGCCGTAAATGAAAGCGGATACTGTGTTGAGGTTTGAATATAAAGCTCATTCCTGTTCGTTTTGCTAAGGCAAATATCGCTGATCATTATCTTCTGACCGTCTCTTGCACCGCCGAGAAGCTCAAGTCTGAGATAAGCTGTTCCCTTATCCACTGCATTAGTGACTATTGTAGAAGCACTGCCGTCAAACTGATAGAAGGATGAGCTTTCACCGTTACCACCGGTAAAGCTTTCGCCGTAGAGGGAAAGTGAAACATTTGCCGCATCCGTTCCCGTAACCTTATAGCTGAGCTTATACTCCGTTTTTCCTTCAAGCTCTGCTGCATAAGGCAGGAATTGATACTTTGCGAGAGTGGTTTCCTCCGAGGTCCATGCGGTAACATCGTTGCCCTCAACGATATAGTTGAAATCGGTTTCTACCAACGGATCTGCCGAATAGGTTGGGAAGCCCATTCCGCCGATTAAGGGGAAATTCTCATTGATAATGTGAAGATAGTTGTAATCACCGCTTCTGGGGTCAATGATAGCGGAATATTCAAGCTGGAGATAAAGAAAGGTGTACTGAACGGTGGAGGTCTTGGTTGCAAAGCCAACATTAAAGCTCGAATCCTCCGTGCCGATAAGCGAGGAATAATCCTCACCTGTTTTTGTACCTACCTTTTTGAGACCGGTGCAGGCACCGACATAGCTGTAGCCTTTAAACTCTATAGCCTTGAAATCAATGCTCTGTCCGTATGAAAATCTCTTTGTTGCATCGGGTACATTGTCGCCTGTTTCAAGGTCGTAAACCTCGGTGAGCTTATAACCGGAGGCGGTCTTGCTCAAGGTGAGGAAGCGAACCGTTGCAGTGGAGGAAATCTTTTCCTCCGACGAAATCTGTGAAATAACGGAATCAAGCTCGGAAACAATCGTTGAAAGATTGTAGCCGGAAACCGACATGGTTGAGCTGAGCTCCATATTGGCAAGCATTCTGCCGGCAAGCTTATAGAGTGTTGTAAATTTTGACCAGCTTGCGCAATTGTAATATGTACTCGAACCATCAAGCTTCAAGCCGAATTTTGCAACAAGGCTCGTAGCTCTTGTGACAATTTCACGAAGCTCTTCCTTATTTGTTTGAGTAACAACAATAGGCATAACGGCTACATTGGTGATTCTGTCGCCGCTTTGAACATTGTGATAACAGGTTCTGAAATTGTATGTGTTTACGCCGTTTGACGTGCTGAGGAGCTGAATGTTAAGACCTCCGTTGTACTTAACGCCGCCGGCTTGATATTTGCCTTTATTGTCAAAATCGCCCTGACTTGCAATAATGGACTTATAATTCCAGAACATCTCGGAGGCCTTGCTGCTTCCGCCCTCCTTGCCCTTGTAGGCGGTGCTTCTGTCGGTTTTTCCGGTGCCGTCCGCAACATACCATGCACCCTTTTCCGAGGAATCGTCATCGGTAACCAAAAGTCCGCCGGAGACATTGGGAATTTGGTTGAGGTTTGTGTAACGGCTGACATCAACCGTCATTCGAGAGGTCGGAGCTGTTGCAAGGTTGTAAACCGAATAGGTCTTCATCGTTCCGCCCTCACTGCAATCGGAATAAACCATGGATTTTACGGGCAAATATTGGCTGCCGTCGGAAGTAATCCAGCCGACCGCACTCTCTTTATACGGGTCACTGTAATAAAAATATCCCTCTGACTGGTTGGCATTTGCGAATTGAGCATAATAATTCGTTTCCGTCACGCCAACCTTAACGCCCTTGGGGTTTGTTGATGAGAAAGGAAGAAGGCTCTTGCTGCCGAGTGATGCCTTGGGATAATCCGTACCGGTTGAATCAACGCTGTGAACACCGGATACCCATCCAATATCCTGTCCGAAATGGCTTGAATCTGCCCAGTTCTTTGTACGGTGAACAACACCCGCCGGCTGAATATAGGGCTTGTAAACATAGGTATACGCATAAGCTACCTTTGTCTGACCGTCAAGCTTATCGACAAATGTGGCTCTCCATTCGATGTAGCAGCCTCTTGTCGAAGCAAGAAGATACGGCGAAATACTTTCGTTAGTAAGCATCGTATTGATTTTATTGCCCTCAACGGTATAGTAGGTGTATGTGCTTGAGCCGCTTGAATTCAACGCTCTCAACGGAGTGGAATAAGTCGAAAATTTTACCGAACAGCTTGAATTGACGTAGTTTGCGGAATCATTTTTGACAGATGAGCTTGTGTAAGCAATCATATCCGTAAAATCGCTGTTCAAATACTTGTAAGAAATAGTAACCTTGCTTGCATTTTCATAATAGAAATAGAAGTTACCCTCCGCATTTTCGCCCTTTCTCGGGGTTGCAAGCTTGGTTTCCTCATTAAATTCGGAATCGACAAACCATTGGAAATTGTATTTATCCTGTGCCGTTCGTTCCGAAATCGAGGGTTCAAGATAAACCTGCTCCGGCGCAAAGAAATACACGTCGGGTATGGTGTTGTCGGATACCGTGATAGCAGCGCTGACATCGACCGCAGAGCCGAAAAGCACACCGATATCAAAGCAAATGAATGTTGTAAGCATGAGGGTCAATGTAAGAAGCACGGAAAGAAGCTTTTTGCCCCTCATAATGGTCTTTTTCATATTCATCCTCCTTAAAGATAAAAATATCTGCCCATCTTTCGATAATTATATCATCTGACCGTTGAATAGTCAACAAAATTCTACTTTTTAGGATAAATGTATAAAAATATCATTTTTGATTTGTTTAAAAAATATAATTTTTGTTAACAAAAGTGAATAAAAAAATTTTGTTGGGAAAAAATATGCCTGTAAAACATTTTGGGAGATGAAGAATATGATTGACAAGATCTCGTTAATTTTAGTAATCATCGGTGCTATCAACTGGGGCTCAATCGGTCTTTTTAAGTTTGATATTGTCGGCTGGATTTTCGGCGGACAGGATGCAATTGTCAGCCGAATAATCTTTACGGTTGTTGCACTTGCCGGAATCTGGTGCATTTCAATGCTTTTCAGGGACAGAACGGAGCTTGAAGTCGGCACAACGATGGATGAATAAGAGATCGGAGATCGCAAAGCATTTTCGCAAAAATGTTTTGCGATCTGTTTATTGACAAAGCTTTTTCTTGGCTGTATAATAATTGTATAATACAGGCATAAAGTAATCGAAAATTTTCGGTTGTAAAGGCTGATTTTCGCTGACACTGCGTTAAAAGCCTCGCAATGCCTGAGCGTGAGGTGCGTTATGGAAAAAGAAGCTCTGCGTTTTAAAAACGGCAAATTTAAAATTATGCTTTTGGGTGATCTGCACGACAGATACGATATGAGTGCGAACAACGCCATCGGCAAGGCCGAGGATACTCTCGCCCTTATCGGCAAGGCAGTCGAGGAGCTGAAGCCCGACCTTGTTATTTATATGGGCGATAATGCCAAAGCGGATAATGAGCATCAGATGCGCTCGGTTATCAGCCGAATAACCTACCCCGTTACCATAAGCGACACTCCCTTTGACCTTGTTTTCGGCAATCATGACCGTGAGTGCGGTGTCGATTTGCCGACTCAATTGAAGATTTATTCCGAAAATGAGAATTGCTATGCCTTTGACACACAGGAGGATATCGAGGGCTGCGGCAATCATAATCTTCTGATAAAATCAAGCGACGGAACAAGAGATATACTTAACCTTTGGTTCTTTGACAGCAACAGCCTTTCCCACGATCGCTCCGTTTCATATTACGATTGGGTACACACCAATCAAATTGAATGGTATAAAAAAACAGCACTGGAGCTTGCCGAGAAAAACGGCGGTAAGCCCCTCCCTTCACTTGTTTTTCAGCATATTCCCGTACCAGAGGAATACAAGCTTTTGAGAGAGGCGAAAGCAAGCGAAAGACTTGACAGCGTTCAGGGACACAGAAGCTATAACGACAAATTCTATAAGCTCAAGACCGAGGTTGAAGGCTATCTCGGTGAGGGTCCCGCTGTTCCCGACTACAACAGCGGAGAATTTGCCGCTTGGAAAGATATCGGTGACGTTCTCGGAGCCTTCTTCGGTCACGACCATATGAACGATTTTGCGGGCTATGTTGACGGAATAATGCTCGCACAGTGCAAAACCGCCGGCTTCAATGTCTACACCGACGGCTGCCGCAGCGGCGTAAGACTGATAACCCTTGATGAAAACAATCTTGAAAATTTTCAAACACGAATGTATCACTTCAAGGATTTCAAGCTCAAATGCAGATGTCTTGACCCGTATATGCGTAATGTATCCGACCGGCAGGATATGAAGCTCAAAATCGCAGGTGCGGCACTCGGCTCAATCGCCGCATTGACGGTTGCGGCAATCGTGATAAAAAACTCCTCAAAAAAATCCTCCGAGAAAAAGAAGAAAAAGAATTAAAATGCATAAACTATGACCGAGACCGAGCTCTCGGTCATAATTTTTTCGACGGTGATGATATGCTGATGTCATTTGACGGAATAACGCATAATATAAAATATAACGAGATAACAAGCTCAGATTTCAGTGTCGGTATTATTTCAAAGGGCGAATTTGATTTGCACTATGTCGAGCTCGGAATTGACCCGATTGACAAAAGCTTATTTGAGCTTGATGCCGATTCCTTCAGAGGCTCGGTAATCAATGTCGGCAACGGAGTTTGCTTTTCGCTCAAGGTGATAAATGTTGACAGCTCGGACAAAGCGGAAAGCCGCTGCTGCATTTACATCAAGGAAAGGCTTGTGCTGATTATCGTTACGGAGGACGAAAACAATGTCTTGCGAAAAATATTTTATAACACCGTCAATTCATTTAGATCGGAAACGGCTTACGTTGAAAAATTCATCGGTGCATTTTTTAATTTTCTCCTCGAAAACGACGGCAGAAAAGCAGAACAAACCGAGCTTAGCATAAATGAGCTTGAGGAGGAAATTGTCAACGACAGCGGCGGAACAAACATAAATGAACAAATCCTGAGGTACAATAAAAAGCTTATGCTTTTGCGAAATTATTACGAGCAGCTTGTGGAGATTAATGAGCAGCTTTGCGAAAACGAAATATTCGATTCACACAGAACAAATTATTTCAAAACTGTTCGGGATAAGGCGGCACGTCTCTGTGGCGAAATTAATTTGCTCAGGGAAAATCTGGTTAGGCTCAGGGAGGCGTATCAATCTCGGCTCGATATGAAAATGAACAGCACAATGAAGCTTTTTACCGTTATTACGGCGATTTTTTTACCCTTGACTCTGATAACGGGTTGGTACGGTATGAACTTTGCCGATATGCCGGAGCTGACCTCGCCACACGGCTACCCTGCCGTAATTGCGGTGAGCATTTCGGTAGTTTTGATTTGTATTTTTGTTTTTAAAAAGAAAAAGCTTCTTTAACGCTTGACAAAACAAAAACAAAGTGATATAATCCCCTCATATTGAAAAGCGATGATTAAGAGAAGTAGTACAGGAGATCGTTTTCAGTGAGCGGCAGAGAGTGTGAACGCCGTAAAAGAGTCTGTATGAATAACACTTAGGAGCTTCAAGCTGAACATTACGCTTTTGCGTGGTTATTAGGTGCGACGTTGACACAGCGTTAAGGTGTATGGCTTATTAGAGCCGTTAAGGGACTCGCAAGAGTAATTTAGGTGGTACCGCGGATACAAGGCTATTCGTCCTATGCTTTAAGGACGAATAGCCTTTTTTGTTCGTCAAATCATTTTCCAAAAGGAGAATTTTTATTATGAAGCACACCGATATCAAAGCAATTTTGACCGATGCAGACTACATCAATACCGATGTTACCGTTTGCGGATGGGTAAGAACCTCCAGAGATTCCAAAAATATGGCTTTCATCGAGCTTAACGACGGAACCTCTCTCAAGCATCTTCAAATAGTTATTGACAAGTCAAAGCTCAGTGATATTTCCGCCTTTATGCCCGGCGGCACGGCAATTATGGTTAAGGGTACGGTTGTCAAGGGTGCTGTCAGCAGTGCCGTTGAAATCAACGCAGAGGAAATCAGCCTTCTCGGTACTTGCCCGGGCGATTATCCGCTTCAGAAGAAGCGCTGCTCACTCGAATTTCTCCGCACAATTCCGCACCTCAGAGTAAGAACCAACACCTTTAATGCGGTGTTCAGAGTTCGTTCCGTTGCGGCAGCGGCAATTCACAGTTTTTTCCAGATGAATAATTTTGTTTATATCAATACTCCCCTGCTCACCGCCTCCGACTGTGAGGGTGCAGGTGAGGTCTTTAAGGTAACAACCATCGGCTATTCCGATAAATACAAGAATGAAGAAGAATATTATGCCGACGATTTCTTCGGCAAGAGAGCCGGACTTTCCGTTTCCGGTCAGCTTGAGGGTGAGGTTGCCGCAATGGCAATGGGTAAGATTTATACCTTCGGCCCCTCCTTCCGTGCCGAAAAGAGTAATACCCAGCGCCACGTTGCCGAATTTTGGCACGTTGAGCCCGAAATCGCCTTTGCCGAGCTTGACGATATCATCGAGGTTGCGGAGGCTATGATTAAATACGTCATCAAGGACGTTATGGACAAATGCCCGTCCGAGCTTGAATTTTTTGAAAAATTCTTTGAAAAGGGACTTCGTGAAAAGCTTGAAAAGATTGTCGGCGGCGATTTTGAAAGAATCACCTACACAAAAGCAATTGAGCTTCTTGAGGAAGCCGATGTTGATTTCCAATATCCCGTTGAGTGGGGCTGCGACCTTGCAACGGAGCATGAAAGATACATCACCGAGCAGGTATTCAACAAGCCTGTCTTTGTCACCGATTACCCCAAGGAGATTAAGTCCTTCTATATGAAGCAGAATCCCGATGGAAAGACCGTTGCCGCAACCGATTTACTCGTTCCGGGCGTCGGTGAAATCATAGGAGGAAGTCAGCGTGAGGAAAACCTTGACAAGCTGCTCAACGCAATGAATGAAAGAGGAATGACACAGGACGAATACAGCGATTATCTTGACCTGAGAAAATTCGGCTCTGTGCCTCACGGCGGCTTTGGTCTCGGCTTTGAAAGAATACTTATGTATATGACGGGTATGAGCAACATCCGCGATGTTCAGCTCTATCCCCGTACAGTCGGAAATATCCGATAACTCCCATAACTAATTTTATTCAACGAAAGGAATGACACCATATGAGAGGATTGCAAACAGTGGACGGCTACCGCTCCGTCCTTACACTCAGAGAAACACAAAAAGCAATAAAGCTCGTTAAGGACACCTTTGCGGGCGAGCTTGCTTCGGCACTTAACCTCGAAAGAGTCAGCGCCCCCTTTATTGTAAAAAAAGGCAGCGGAATTAACGACGACCTCAACGGTGTCGAGCGCAAGGTAGAGTTTGATATCAAGGAGATTGAGGGTACAGCGGAAATAGTTCAATCGCTTGCCAAGTGGAAAAGAACCGCACTCAAGGCCTACGGCTACGGCATCGGTGAGGGACTTTACACCAATATGAACGCTATTCGCCGTGATGACGATTGCGACAATGTTCACTCAATCTTTGTTGACCAGTGGGATTGGGAGCGTGTGATTTCCGAGGAGGACAGAACCGTTGAATTCCTTAAAGAAACTGTAAGAAAGATAGTCAAGGCTATAGACAACACTCAAAAGCTTGCTCACAAGACTTTTCCTCAGCTCAAGAAGGAGCTCGCAACCGAGGTCTATTTCATCACAACACAGGAGCTTGAGGATATGTATCCGGATAAAACGCCGAAGGAGAGAGAGGATATCATCGCAAAGGAAAAGGGCGTTGTGTTCGTAATGCAAATCGGTGACCTGCTTAAAAGCGGTATCAAGCACGATGGCAGAGCACCGGACTACGACGACTGGGCTCTCAACGGCGACCTCCTTTATTGGAACGAAACCTTGCAAAGAGCCTTTGAGGTTTCGTCAATGGGCATCCGTGTTGATGCCAAGAGTCTTGAATATCAGCTCAATGCCGCAAACGCACAGGACAGAATGAAGTACGAATATCACAAGGGAATCGCAAGCGGCAGTCTCCCGCTTACAATCGGCGGCGGAATCGGTCAATCGAGATTGAGTATGCTCATACTCGAAAAGGCTCACATCGGTGAGGTTCAGGTTTCGCTTTGGCCCGAAAAAATGGTTGATGACTGCAAAGCAAACGGAATTAACCTGCTTTAAACAAATTACCTTCGCCTCTGTTCAAGGGGGCGAAGGATTTTTTTCAAAAAAATTACATATTTACAGTTTATTTAATTTTGATTTCTTGACTTTACTATATATAATATTGTATAATAATCTGAAAATACTATGGTGGTGAAAAAATGAATTCATATATAAATCCCATTGCCAACCAAACCACTCAAAGCTTGGTTGAGGAGCTTAACAAGAGCTACAACATAAATCCCGATTATTTTAATCGCTTTAACGTAAAAAGAGGCTTGCGTAATGCCGACGGAACCGGTGTTATGGCAGGTCTTACAAAGATAAGCTCAGTTGACGGCTACTACATTGAAGACGGTGAAAGAGTCCCCAAGGAGGGTCATCTCTATTTTCGAGGCTTTGATATGCAGGAAATTGTCAAGCATTGCCAAAGTGAAAACCGCTTTGGCTTTGAGGAGGTTGCCTGGCTTTTGATTTTCGGCTCTCTGCCGACTGCGGACCAGCTTGAAAATTTCAAGGATATTCTTGCTGTCAGCAGAAATCTTCCCGAGGACTTCATTGAGGATACAATGATGAAGGCTCCCTCTCCGAACATTATGAATAAAATCACAAGAACGGTTTTGGCTCTTTATTCCTATGATGAATCTCCCGATGATACCTCACTCGCAAATGTTGTGCGTCAGTCGATTCAGCTTGTAGGTCAGCTTCCCGTAATTATGGCATATGCTTATCAGGTTAAAAGACGTCATTATCTCAAAAAAAGTATGTATATTCATCCCGCAAAGCCCAACCAGTCAACGGCGCAGGCAATACTGCATACAATTCGTTCGGACAAGACCTTTACCGATGATGAGGCAAAGCTGCTTGACCTCTGCCTTATGGTTCATGCGGAGCACGGCGGCGGTAACAACTCAACCTTTGCAACAAGAGTTCTCACCTCCTCGGGCACCGACACATATGCGGCTATAGCAGCCGGCATCGGCTCGCTCAAGGGTCCCAAGCACGGCGGTGCCAACATCAAAACCGTTGAAATGCTTCGCGACATTCAGGAGCACGTTGCCGACACAACCGATGAGGGTCAGGTTGCCGATTATCTTGCAAAGATTATTCGCAAGGAGGCCGGTGACGGCTCGGGTCTTATTTACGGAATGGGTCACGCCGTTTACACACTCTCCGACCCCCGTGCGGTCATCCTCAAGGAGGAGGCTCGCAAATATGCCGAGAAAAACGGCTTCAGCGAAAAATATAAGCTTATCGAAACAGTAGAAAGGCTCACCCCCGAAATTTTCCTCAAGGAAAAGGGTAACAAAAAGCCCATCTGTGCAAATGTTGACCTCTATTCCGGCTTTATTTACGAAATGCTCGGAATTCCCGAGGATCTTTTCACTCCGCTGTTTACAACCGCAAGAATTGCCGGCTGGACAGCTCACCGACTTGAAGAAATCGCAACGGGCGGAAGAATTATCCGTCCTGCCTATAAGAGTCTCATGGCAAAGCGTAATTATGTTACAATAGATCAAAGAATTCCGAAATATACTCCGGATCAAAGCTATGTGCCTTACGAAGAAAGAATTATCAAGGGGGAATAAGACGTGAACGCAAAAAAAGATTTTGTATACAAGCTGCCTCTTTTTGCGGCTTTGGCGGCGGTTATAATTTCCGTTCCGTTGAGAGTATATCAATATTTTAAGGTTCTCGATCCCGCAACGGGCTTTTACAATATCATCGACTTTTCCGTTTATCTGCTTTATTTTGTTCTCGGAGCGGCAACGGTTTTCAGCATTGTTATGTATGCCGTTCAGCGAAAAAAGCTCGCTCCGGTTGCAGGCGTCAAAAAATCTCCCGTTTTTCTTATCCTATCCATTCTTCTTGCCGTTACGGTAATAGTCGATTCGGCGGGTCAGCTTATGAGCTACTTTGACCTCTATGAGGAAGCGGTTTCCTCATCATCTATGTCCGTCAGCGATTACGTCAAAAATCAAGGCGGCTCCCTCCTGCTTTTTCAGGCGATTTTCGGTGCGATTACGGCAATATATTTCTTCATTTCGGGTCTTTCAACAACAATCGGCAACGCCGACGGCTCAAAGCTCAAGGTACTTGCCCTTTCCCCCGTCGCTTGGATGATATTCCGTCTGCTCTACAGATTTAAGCGCACAATCAGCTTCATAAATGTATCGGATCTTTTCCTTGAGCTTTTTGAAATAGCCTTTATTATGCTTTTCTTTTTGGTCTATGCTCAGGTTGTTTCAAAAATCGAGACATCGGCAGTATTCTGGAAGCTCTTTGCCTACGGAATTCCGGCAGCTATGTTTGCTCTTGTATGCTTCCTGCCGAGATTCATCGTAACAATAACAGGAAGCTCCGAGCTTCTTTCACCGCACCACGGCATAGCCTACAGCGATTTTGCCGTTGCACTGTTCATTGCCTACAGTCTTATAACAAGAGTTAAAGCACAGCTTAACAGCTCGGAGGATTGATTCTGATTTATGTTTCTTGACAACATTCTTATTGCGGCAAATCAGGTCGGAATACTCTATATTATGGTGCTTGTAGGCATCATTTGTGACAGGATCGGTCTTTTCACAGAAAAAGCAGGCAAGGCTTGCACCGATTTGCTTTTTTACATTATCACCCCCTGCGTTATAATCAATTCCTTTTTGACAAGGGAATTTACCAAGGAAAGCGGAATGAAGCTTCTCATAGCGGTTGGCTGTGGCTTTTTGCTTCACTTTGTTGCCATTGCAATAAATACTCCGCTTTTTTCAAGGGGCGATAAGAATAAAAACTGCGTCTATAAATACGGTGCAATTTACGGCAATGTCGGATATATGACACTGCCGCTGACCGAGGCACTGCTCGGCAGCGAGGGTGTTTTCTATTGCTCTGCCGTTGTAATGGCGTTCAATGTTGTTTCCTTTACTCACGGCGTATTTATGATGGATAAGGAAAAAGGCTTTGATGCCAAAAAACTCATTCTGAACCCCGGCGTTATCTCCGTAATCATCGGTCTGCCTTTCTTCCTTTCAGGGATTAATTTGCCCGAATTTTTTTCAAAGCCGGTCAGCTTTATTGCAGATACACAAACACCGATTGCGATGCTGATTTTCGGAACCTTTCTTTCCCACACAAAGCTGAAAAACATTTTTCAAAACAAAAAAATCTTTCTCGTTGCTCTTTCAAAGCTGATAATTCTTCCTGCCGTTATGATAGGCTTTTACCGTTTAATAGGCTTGAGCGGAACGCTTTTGACGGCAATGGCAATTTCATCCTGTGCTCCCTCGGCAAACAACACCGTTCTTTTCAGCGCAAAATACGGTAAGGATACAGGTCTTGCCTCCCAGCTTGTCGCAACGGTCAGCTTCATTTCCATATTAACAATGCCGATTATTATTGCGGCTGTTCAAAGCATTGCTTAGACGATACAATTAGGATTTGATAAAATGCTCAACAAAATCATTGCCGAGCTGACCCCGGTTTACGGATTTTGCCGTTTTTCTGATATCAAGGAGCAGCTCCTTGACTGCCGAGCAGCAAAGCGCCTGCCCGAAGAAGCCGAAAGTGTCATCGTTATGCTTTTCCCTTATTATCTCGGTGAGGAAAAATATACCGATTGCAACATTTCACGCTACGCCGTTGTTCCCGATTATCATTTGGCTATCGGCAACGTCGTTCTTCCTGCACTCGAACGCTTGAGAGAACATTATCCAAACGAAAAATTTGAATTTTTTACCGATAGCTCACCCATACCGGAGGTCAAGGCGGCGCTGCTTGCCGGTCTCGGCGTCATGGGAAAAAACAGATTGCTGATAAACAAGGAATACGGCTCCTGGTTCTTTATTTCCGAAATTGTCACAACAATGAAGCTACCTGTGTGTGAGCCTATCGAGAGTCAATGCCTGAATTGCGGAAAATGCATTGCCGCCTGCCCTACTCACGCCATAAGTGACGACGGCTTCGACAAAGCACTTTGCCTTTCCGATATAACTCAGCGCAAAGGAAGCCTCACGGAGGAGCAAATACAGCTCATCAAAAAATCAGGCTGTGCCTGGGGCTGTGACATATGCCAGAACGTATGCCCGATGAATAAGAGCATCAAAATAAAGCCATCCGAAATTTTCCTGAACGGAATAGAAATGACTGCAAGAACAGATAATATTTCTGACAGAGCCTATGCTTGGCGAGGAAAAAGGGTTATTGAACGTAACCTTAAAATTTTAGAATAAACTCTTACAGGAGGTAGTCATATGAAACTTTTAATTGCTGTTATCAACAGCGACGATGCACACATTGTCCTCGATGAAATCACAAAGGTAGGCTTTTACGCAACAAAGCTTTCCACAAGCGGCGGATTTTTGCGTGCCGGCAACCTCACACTTCTTATGGGTGTTGATGACGACAGGGTTGACGAGCTGCTTGAAATTCTCCGAACCAACTGCCGCAAGCGTGAGGAGCTCACTCCGATTGTACCGACATATTCCTCCGGTATGGTCAATGCAATTCCGGTTAAAATCACTGTTGGCGGTGCAACCGTTTTCGTGCTCGATGTTGAGCAGTTCCATAAAATGTGATGCTCAATTTAACGGAAATCGGAATTAAAAACACCCTTGCACAAAACATCGAGGGTCTGATAAAAAAAGATAAGCTCCCCCACGCTATTCTTATCAGAGGCGGAAGCGAGGAGCTGAAAGGTCGGCTTTCTTCATTCCTTTCATACGCCCTTGTGTGCGAGAGTGAGGATAAGCCGTGCGGTAGCTGTGCCCATTGTATGAAGGCGCAAAAAGGCAAGCATCCCGATGTAATCACCCTTGACCCGATTGCGGACGGTGAAAAAACCTTCAAAATCTCACTCATTCGAGAATTAAAGGACGATGCCTACATCATTCCGAATGAGGCTCGAAGCAAGGTTTATATTCTCAAGTCGGCAGACAAAATGAATATTCAGGCTCAAAATGCCCTGCTCAAGCTGATTGAAGAACCGCCGCAATATGCCAGATTCATTCTCGAATGTGAATCCTCTGCCGCAATGCTCAGCACGGTTATGTCGAGGGTTACGCTTTTTGATATCGGTGATGCGGTTCAAACGCTGTCGGATGACACGGAGCAGCGTGCCGATGAAACGGCAGCAAGACTTATGCAAGCGTTGCTTCAGCCGACGGAGCTTGATTTTATGAAAATCACGGCAGAATTTGAAAAGGATAAGGAGCTTTTTGAGCCCGTCCTTTCCGCATTACAGCTCATTATCCGTGATGCAATTGTTATCAAGGCAGGCAGTGAAGTCACTCTTGCCGGGCATACCGATATTAGCCGAGCGGCAGCGGCAAAGCTTACAATAAATTCGCTTGTAAAAGCTGCTGAGGAAATAAATTCAATCAAAAAAAGTATTGAACGAAATGCAAACAAAAATTTACTTATAACACGCTTCTCCGCTTGTATGAGAGGGGCGGCATACAACAGATAAACAAAAGGAGGTAAAGTATGTCTGAGGTTGTAGGAGTCCGTTTTAAGGAGGTCGGCAAAATCTATTATTTTAACCCCGTCGGACTCAAATTAAACACCGGTGACCGCGTAATTGTAGAAACTGTTCGAGGCATCGAATGTGGCGAGGTTGCATTAAAAAACAAAGAGGTAAACGATGATGAGATAACAAAGCCGCTTAAACCTATTATCAGAACGGCTACGAAAGAGGATCTCAAAACCGTTGAAAGAAACAAAGCAAAGGAAAAGGATGCGTTCGACATCTGCCTTAAAAAAATTGAGGCACATGGTCTTGATATGAAGCTTGTCGGCGTTGAATATACATTTGATTCAAGCAAGGTCATTTTCTATTTCACCTCCGACGGCAGAGTTGATTTCCGTGAGCTTGTAAAGGACCTTGCAAGTGTTTTCCGCATCAGAATCGAGCTGCGTCAAATCGGCGTTCGAGACGAATCGAAAATGAAGGGCGGACTCGGAATGTGTGGCAGACCCTTCTGCTGCAACAGCTTTCTCGGGGATTTTCAGCCTGTTTCAATAAAGATGGCAAAGGAGCAGGGTCTTTCGCTTAATCCTACAAAAATCAGCGGTACCTGCGGCAGACTTATGTGCTGTCTTAAATATGAGCAGGATGCCTATGAGCATCTTCTGCGTGTTACACCCAAGATTGGTGCAATTGTCGAAACCGGCTCGGGCAGAGGCACGGTTGTTGATGTCGATATGCTCAAGGGTATGCTCAAGGTTCGCCTTGACCGTAATCCCGAGGCAGCTCCCGCTTCATTTCACAGGCACGACGTAAAGCTTATTAAAGATAAAAAAATTACCGTCAACAAATCCGAAATTGCAGCGTTAAAGGATATTGAAGGCTAATAAATGAAGAAAATTAATTTAAAAATCGGCGGAATGAGCTGTAGCGCCTGCTCAAACGGTCTTGAAAAACATCTCAACAAGCAAAACGGCGTTACCTCGGCAAGTGTAAATCTTGTTATGGCAAACGCCTTGATTGAATACGACGAAAGCATTCTCAACAGAAAGAAAATAGAAAAGCTTGTTAAAGAGGCCGGCTTCAACTCTCTCGGTCTTTATGATGAATTTGAGGATGAAGCTTCACCCAAGGCATCAAAGCTCAAATTTATTTGCTTTACCGTCCTTGCTGTATTATTGATGTATATTTCAATGGGCTCAATGATCGGCTTGCCCGAAATACCGTTCCTTGCAATGCACAGCCACGGAGTTTCCTTTGCGGTGTCACTTTTGGCTTTGACCGTACCCTTCCTCGGCTACGGCTTTGATATTATAAAAAGCGGATTCAAAAATCTTCTCCACCGCACGCCCAATATGGATACCCTTGTCACTCTCGGCGTGCTGACTGCTTTTGCCTACAGCGTTTATTCAGTCGTTATGCTGATTATGGGTCACGGCGAATACGTTCACAAGCTCTATTTTGAATCCTCTGCAATAGTTATTTATTTTATTAAGCTTGGTCGATATATCGACTCGGTCAGCAAGGATAAAACCAAAGAGGCCGTGCAAAGTCTTGTTCAAATCACACCAAAGGATGCGGTTATAAAAACTGCCGACGGTGAAAAAAGAGTTACAATAGACGAAATTCAAAAGGGCGATATCGTTGTTTGCCGCCCCGGTGAACGCATTGCCGTTGACGGCACAATAACCTTTGGAAAAGCTCACCTTGATGAATCCTTTATAACAGGTGAAAGCAAGCCTGCCGCAAAGGAAATCGGCGGCAAGGTAATTGCCGGAAGCATAAGCTATGACGGCTATATCGAATACTCAGCCGAGCGAATCGGCAAGGAGTCAACAATCTCCGAAATTGTCCATATCGTTACAGAGGCATCCGCCGCAAAAATACCGCTTGCAAGGATTGCCGATAAAATCAGTTCCTATTTTGTTCCCACGATAATCGGAATTGCGGCACTCGGCTTTATAGGCTATATGCTTGCAACGGGTGACCTTAACCGAGCACTCAACACCTTTGTTACCGTGCTTGTCGTTGCCTGCCCGTGCAGCCTGGGTCTTGCAACGCCACTGGCAATTATAGTTTCGGAGGGACGCTGTGCCAAAAGCGGTATCCTTATCAAAAAGGGTGAGGTTCTTGAATCGGCATCCAAAATCAACAAAATTATTTTTGACAAAACAGGTACCCTGACCTACGGCAATTTAAAAATTTCAAGAATCTTTACAAGCTGCGAAATTGATGAAGCAGAGCTTATGAAAATTGCCTGCTGTGCCGAAGCAAGGTCAAGCCACCCGATTTCAAAGGCTTTTTCGGAGTATGCACAGACTAACGGGCTTGAAATACCCGAAGCGGAGCAATTTGAAAATATTGACGGAATGGGCATCCGTGCCGTTATCGACGGGAAGGTTTACCTTTTGGGCAATTCAAGGCTTCTGCAAAAATTCGGCGTTAATAACGACCGACAAAATGAAGCCGAAAAAATTGCCGATGATGGCAACACACTTATTTATATTGCGGAAAGTGAAAGGATTCTCGGCTTAATCGGAGTTAACGATGTTATTCGTGACAGTGCAGACGAGCTTATCAAATCGCTCAAAAAGGCTCATATTGAGCCGATTATGCTGACGGGCGATAACGAGCAGACCGCTCGAAAAATTGCCTCACAAGCCGGAATAGAGCAAATTATAGCAGGTGTTCTCCCTGCCGAAAAGGGAAAAACAGTAACCGAGCTCAAGGCAAACGGTGACAAGGTAATGATGATTGGTGACGGAATTAACGATTCTCCTGCCCTTGCGCTCAGCGATATCGGCGTAAGCGTCAACAGCGGCTCGGATATTGCACTTAATTCTGCCGACGTTATTTTGATGAATGACGACTTGACAAAAATCACCGAGCTAATCGAAATCAGCAAGGCAACGGTCAAAAACATCAAGCAAAACCTTTTCTGGGCATTTTTCTATAACTGTCTTATGGTTCCGATTGCGTTGGGAGCACTTTCCGGCTTCGGAATTACAATAAATCCGATGATTGCAAGCTTAGCAATGACACTTTCGAGCCTAACGGTTATTCTTAATGCACTCAGGCTCAAAGCAAGAAAAAAATAAAAGGAGGAGCTTATAATGTTATTCGGTAAGGAAAAAATCACAAAGGAAATTTATATCGACGGTATGAGTTGTATGCACTGTGCCGCAAAGGTGGAAAAGGCACTTTCCTCCGTCAGCGGTGTTGCCGATGCCAAGGTTGACCTCAACGCAAAAAAAGCAACCGTAAAGCTCAAAAAGGATGTTGACAACGCCATACTCACAGCCGCGGTTGAGGAGCTTGACTTTAGGGTTACCGAGATTAAATAAGCAAATACAGCTATGAAAAGAACCGAAGCGCTTGCCTCGGTTCTCTCTTTTATGCAATTTTATCAATCGGCATCAACAAGCCACTCATGCTCCTTTGCGTAGAAGCGTGAGGTCTTGTACCACGGGTCACCGTCAAGATGGCGAACCATCCAAACATAGTACATGGTATAGCCGGGTGCGGTTACCTGCTGATGATCCTCGCCGTCGGTAATCGTGCAAAACGCTCCATCCGTGCTCTTATAAACATTTTCGCCGTTAAAGCAAGCGCCAAAGCCCTGCGGTGGGTCAAATTGATAGTAATAAACCTCCGACTGTGGGTGGTGGTGCGGCGGATAGCTCGACCATCTGCCGGGCTGATTAAACACCTCACCAAGCACCATATTTGAATACGGAGCGTTATCATAGTCGAATATCGTCGAACAAATTCTGTATCCGGTGCCCTCCCATTGACCCTTACCAAAGTGCTGATAAAGGCAATCCGCCGGTGTGTAGAAAACAGGCTCAAAGGTCTTTTCGTTTTCTGTTTGTTGGATGATGACCTCACTCTCGGCATTTGCAAAAAGCTCAATCGAAGTTTCCTTGCAAGCGTGCAAGCAATAGGGTGTTTTTTCAAAAGGATTTTTACGCTTCATATTTTGCGTGTTTCCGTTCCAGCTTATATCCGCATCGCCCTTGAGGATTAGGACGGCGGTTTCATTTTCGGAGCTGAAAATTTTATAGCTTTCGCCCCTTTGCAGTCTCTTGACCCAAATCGTCATTAGCATATCGGAATTTTTGCCGCCTATTTCACAAAGTAATTTTTCATTTTTTTCGTTAAATACAGGATTTTCAAGCATTTTTATGCCCCCTAATTATGTTTTAATCCCAAAGTCCGTCAATATGAACAATTTCTCTGTCGTCTCTGCCCTTGTTGATCTGCGGGAAATACGAGCCGAAGCGGTACTGCGGCTCACAATCAAATTCAACCTTGATAAGAGGGACATTGAGGATAGGATCGGGATTTTCCTCGGGAAGATCAAAGAGAATTATCCTGTCGCCCTTAACTTCAAATTTAATCGGCGTACCATCAATAAACGAAATGCTTTTCGGCTCATTGAGAAGTCCGGCAAGAATCATTCTGCCCTTGTAGGGTGCCCAAATCTTGTTCCACATATAGATAGTGTTGCCCTTGGTTGAAGGACGTGAAACACCGTTGAGTTGGTTTTGGTTGCCATAGGTTTTCTTGAGCTTACCGTAAACAGCCTCACCGTTTACCTTGAGCCATTCTCCAACCTTGTGAAGCGGCTCGATAACCTCATAGGGAATTGAACCATCAGGCCTTGGACCGACGTTGAGAAGTAAATTTCCGCCTCTTTCACAGCAGGTCTGGAGCATACCGACAATTCTTTGCGGCGTGTAGCTGTAAGGACGTGCCTGATCCGAATCAACATAGCCCCAGCTAATGCCGTTAAAGGTCATACAAGCCTCCCAATCGCTTTCGGAGGGAGTGATATGCTCCTCAGGTGTGCCGAAATCCTCATCAAGACGGCTTCTGTTATTGATAATTATATCCGGTTGTAAGCTTCTGAGATACTGGTTACGTTCAAGCGAATCCCAGCCCTCCCAGGAATCCATCGGTTCCGGAACGTCATACCAAAGTATGTCGATTTTTCCGTACTGCGTGAGAAGCTCGGTATTGAGTGCCTTGAGATAATCTGTGTAACGCTTTCTTGCCGCGGTGTCATATGCGGCAATACCGCTGTCGGGGTGATGCCATTCCATACAGGTGGAATAGAAACCGATTTTAAGGTTAAATTCACGGCAAGCCTCAACAAATTCCTTGACAATATCTCTGTGAGGACCGTAATTTACCGAATTATAGGGGTTAACCTTGGAATCCCAAAGGCTGAAGCCCTCATGATGACGGGTTGTGAGCACCATATATTTACAGCCTGCATCCTTGGCAAGCCTTGCCCACTCACGGCAACAGCCCTCCTTGGGGCAAAAAGTGTCGGCAAGAGGCTCATACTCCTCGGGCGGAACATCCTCGCAGAGCATCATCCATTCGTTTCTGCCGATTTGCGAATAAAGACCGTAGTGTATAAACATTCCGAATCTTGCTTCACGCCACCATTGGATACGCTGATCTCTGGTTGCGGCGATCGCTTCTTCATATTGAGGTTTTGAAAGCATATAAAAAACTCCTTTGCTTTTATTACCATTTAAGTTTAATTGATTTAATGGTATTTGTCAATAGTTTTAGGTGCTCATATTGGCGAAAAAATGTAAATATACAATAAATTTTTACAATTAAACTCACTTTTTGCTTTTTCATCGAAATAGAAGCCGCAGTTGACACATAGGATTTAATGTGATATAATAATCCACCGAAACACAAGCCAAATCAGATATTTGGTGTGTTTCGGAGAACATTGTATCATATATTACTAAGGTAGGGCGGCTAAAGCCGCCATTATACGGCTTCACCGAAATTTATGGTATAATGCGTAAGATTTGAGGGAGTAGATAGCTCGCAAGAGTGGCAAGTCAACATACCGTTGTATAATGCATCCGGCTTGCCTTAAATAACGAGACTCAGGCGTGGCTTTGCCGTGCCGGTTTTTTCAGGCACAACGGTGTCTGATTTTTAATTTTACGGAGGTCAAATTATGGGATTACTTGAATTGTTTTTGATAGCTGTCGGTCTGTCGATGGATGCTTTTGCCGTTTCTGTATGCAAGGGACTTTCAACACAAAAGCTCGCCGTCAAGCATTATCTTATTATCGGTGCGTGGTTTGGCGGTTTTCAGGCTCTTATGCCCATCATCGGCTATTTTCTCGGCTCAACCTTCGAGAAATACATAACCGCATATGACCACTGGATTGCTTTTATTTTGCTCGGCTTTATCGGCGGAAATATGATTCGTGAAGCACTTTCCAAGGAAGAAGAAAAAGCAAATGACTCGTTTTCAATCAAAACAATGTCGGTTCTTGCTGTTGCAACAAGCATCGATGCACTTGCCGTTGGAATAACCTTTGCCCTCCTGCCGGAAGTCAACATCGTTGCCGCAGTTTCGTTTATCGGTGCAATAACCTTTATCATATCCGCACTCGGTCTCAAGGTCGGTAATATTTTCGGAATGAAATACAAAAGCAAGGCGGAATTTGCCGGAGGAATAATCCTCATTCTTATCGGCACAAAGATACTGCTGGAGCATTTGGGTGTAATCAATTTTTAAAAAAACAGCCATGCTTTGCGTTGAGCGAAGCACGGCTGTTTTCAGTTTTGCTTTCTGACAATCTTGTATTCGTCGCCCGAAACATAATATGGGCAATTATCAAAGGACGCACTGAGAAATTTCATATATTCGTCCTCATCAAGCTCCATTTCGCAGTAATAGGTTTGACTTTCTTCATCAAAGACAAAGTTGTTGCAATCCTCGCAATTCGTCATCCTGTGCACCCTCCTTTTTGTATAAGGATACACATTTTCGGCTCATTTGTCAAGTGAGCTTTGATTTCATATATTTCAAAATCTGCTTTTCACGTCGGCTGACCTGCACCTGTGTCATTCCGAGCGACTGAGCCGTTTGAGTTTGGGTTTTGCCCTTAAAATACCTTTGGGTAATCAGCTCTCTGTCATTTTCGGCGAGACGATCTATAACCTGTTCAACCGCAAGCCGTGTCGAAACGCTTTCCTCGTGATTTGGAACGGGGATATCAAGCTGCGTGTCGGTTTCATCATCACCGGCGGTCAGGCTCAAAACAGGCATTGAGGCGGCAATCGCCTGTGCCGTTTCAAACTCATCATAGCCGAGGATTTCACTCAGCTCTCCAACAGTTGGCTCACGGTCAAATTTTTTGATGTATTTTTCTCTCTCGGCAGCAATTTTTCGTCCCTTTTCCTTTAGTGAACGGCTGACGCTGACTGTGCCGCCGTCACGAAAAATCCGCTTAATTTCGCCAAGAATAACAGGCACGGCATAAGTGGAAAAGGAAAAACCAAGCTCACTGTTAAAGTTGTCAACCGCCTTAATCAGACCGACACAACCGGCTTGAAAAAGGTCATCATAGTCAACACCCTTTCCTGTGAAGCGATGAGCACAGGAATGAACAAGACCGATATTTTTTTCAATCATCTCATCCCTATCCGTTTTTGAAGAAATCATAACCGATCACGCCCATTGATTTTTTTGACCATTGTGACCGATGTGCCCTTTCCCTCCTTTGACCTCACCGTGATTTTGTCCATAAAGCTTTCCATAACGGCAAAGCCGAGACCGGCACGTTCGCCGCCGAGTGTTGTGAAAAGCGGCTCCATCGCCTTTTTGATATCCGCAATGCCTACTCCCCTGTCACGAACAGTAATCCTTACGGTATTTTCATCACAAATTGCCGCATATATGTAAATTTTTCCCACACAATTCGGATAGGCGTGGACAATGCAGTTTGTAACTGCCTCACTCACCGCCGTTTTGATATCCGTAATTTCATCTACCGTCGGATCAAGCTGGGCTGCAAATGCCGCAACCGCCGACCGAGAAAAAGCCTCATTGACAGATTTTGAATCTATCGTCATTCTGAAATCATTGCTTACCTTCATTGCCGACTTCCTCCTTTTTGCTTATTGTCGCAATTTTTTCAAGCCCCGCAAGCTGCATAACCCGATATGTTTGCGGCGATAAATTTGAAACGATTATTTTACCGCCGAACGGCGACATCGTTCTCACTCTCCCCATAACAAGACCTACGCCGGACGAATCCATAAAGCTGACGTCACCGTAATCAAGCTTGAGAACCTTGGGCTTGTACTTTTGTATCGCCTCATCAATCTCCATACGCAACGCCGAGGCTGTATGGTGGTCAATCTCACCGTCAAGAAAAGCCGTCACTCTCTGCGTTGTTGCAATAATTTTTACAGGCATATAATCACCCTCCAAAAAAACGATCCTTTACCGTTAATGATAAAGGATCGTCCTGAAATATTTTGTTGAACTGTTGCAAAGAAATAAATTTATTTTTGTAAACCGTTGTCACTTAAATACGATTTAATGTCGGATGCCAAATAAAGCGAACCGCAAACAAGCACTGCATCGTCATTTTTTGCTTTTTTCAAAGCACGTTGAAAAGCTTTTTGCGCAAATGGCTCGGCCTTAACCTTTTTGCAAAAAGGTCTGACTTCTTCGGCAAGTGACTCGGCATCAAGGCTTCTCGGATTCGATGCCTCGGTTGCGTAAATTCTTTCGCACAAGGGTGCAAGCTTTTCCACGGAATAACGGTGATCCTTGTCACGCATCATACCGTAGACGGCAATAATTTTTTTGTCCGAGCAAAATTTCTTCAAAGAATAGCAAAGCGCATCTATACCCTCGGCATTGTGACCACCATCTATTATAACAAGCGGTGAGGTTGAAACAATCTCTGTTCTTGCCGGCATTTTAACCTTTGAAATTCCGTCAATCAAGCTCTTTGCCGTAATGCCCCAGCCGTTTCTTTTGAGCACATTTATCGCCGCAGCCGCCGTTGCAAAATTATAAATCTGATGCCTTCCGGTCAGCGGAATTTTAAACGTGCAGCCGGCATAAATAACGGTTGAGCCGTCAAGCTCCTCGCGAACAAGGCGAATTTTGCTCAATTCATGCTGAAAATACTCGCAATGCTTTTCTTTTGCTTTTTCTTTAATAAAGCGTTCAACGGCAAAATCGGGCTGCGGATAGCTCACAACCTTGCCGCCCTCTTTGAAAATTCCGCACTTGTGCTCCGCAATTTTCAAAAGAGTGTCGCCCAAAATATCCGTATGGTCAAGCGAAACAGAGGTTATTACGCTGACCTCGGAGCTTTTGATAATATTGGTTGAATCGAGCAGACCGCCCAAGCCGACCTCAAGAACAACGATATCGCAATTCTTCTTGAGAAAATATAAAAAAGCTGCAACGGTGATAATTTCAAACTCCGTCGGCTCTATCCCATCGTCGGAAAGCTTTTCAACAACGGGCTTTATTTCTGCAATTATCTCGGCAAGCTCATTTTGCAAAATCATTTCGCCGTTGAGCTGAATTCTTTCACGGAAATCAACAACAAACGGAGATGTAAAAAGACCGACCCTGTACCCCGCCTCCTTGAGCACCGAGGCTATCATACAGCAGGTTGAGCCCTTACCGTTTGTGCCGGCAACGTGGACATATTTAAGCTTATCCTGCGGATTTCCAAAGGCATTGCAAAGTGCCTCAATACGCTCCATACCGGGACGGCTGCCGAATTTATCCCTTGAATGTATAAAATTTAAGGCTTCATTATAATTCATATTCACGCCTCTTTTGTTAAAGCTTCTCTCCCCTTGAAAAATTCAAGGGGAGAATATTTCTGTCAGATTTAAATGTCAAAATTATTTCATAAACCTTTCAATGCTCTCGTCAATCATTGCAATCTTGTCGTGAAGCTTCTGAGCAACTTCACGCTGACCGTCAACAACCGCTTGCGGAGCCTTTGCAACAAAGCTTTCATTATTGAGCTTCTTTTCGATAAATTCAAGGTCCTTGAGAACCTTTTCCTTTTCCTTGTTGAGTCTTGCAATTTCCTTTTCAAAGTCAACAAGCTCACCGAGAGGAATGTATATCTTGGCGTCGGTGGTAACAATACAAACCGCACCGTCGATTTCAAAGCTGTCGCTGATTTCAGCCTCCGAGCAGGAAGCAAGTCTTTGCATAAAGATGCCTGCCTTCTCAAAGGTTTCTTTGTGGGCGGTTGCGATGAAATACTTTGCTTTCTTTGACGGCGGAACATTCATTTCCGCTCTGCGGTTACGGATTGCACGGACAGCTTCCATAATTCTGTCCATTTCCTGCTCCTCAACTCCGAAATCATACTCCTCACTGAATACAGGCCACTCGGAAATCATTATTGACTCACCGTCGTGCGGCAAGGTCTGCCAAATTTCCTCTGTGATGAACGGCATAAACGGATGAAGGAGCTTCAAGGTGTTGGACATAATGTAAACCAACATATCTCTTGCCGTCTGAGCAGCTTTTTCGTCGCCGGAATTGAGACGAATCTTAGCGATTTCGATATACCAATCACAGAATACATCCCAAATGAAATCGTAGAGCTTCTGAACTGCAATACCAAGCTCGAACTTATCAAGATTATCCGTTACTTCCTTTGTAAGCTTGTTAAAGAGGCTGAGAATCCATTTATCCTCAAGCGCAAGCTCATCGGGAATATGCGGTGCTTTTTCATCCTCACCGAGGTTCATAAGAATAAATCTGGCGGCATTCCAAAGCTTATTTGCGAAGTTTCGGCTTGCACCAACCTTTTCGTCGGAGAAGCGCATATCGTTTCCGGGGCTGTTACCTGTTGCAAGCGTAAATCTCAAAGCATCTGCACCGTATTGGTCAATAACAATGAGCGGGTCAATACCATTTCCGAGCGATTTAGACATTTTTCTGCCCTGTGCATCACGGACAATACCGTGAATAAATACGGTGTCAAAGGGTCTGTCACCCATATTTTCAACCGAGGAGAAAATCATTCTCGCAACCCAGAAGAAGATGATATCATAGCCCGTAACAAGGGTGCTTGTCGGGAAATAATGTGCAAGCTCCGGAGTTTTATCCGGCCAACCGAGGGTTGAGAACGGCCAAAGAGCCGATGAAAACCAAGTATCCAAGGTATCGGGGTCCTGAGTGAGGTGCGTACAGCCGCATTTCGGACAAGCTGACGGTGTTTCCTTTGAAACAACAACCTCTCCGCACTCATCGCAGTACCATGCAGGAATTCTGTGACCCCACCAAAGCTGACGTGAAATACACCAGTCCTTGATATTTTCCATCCAGTGGAAATATGTTTTATCAAAGCGTTCGGGAACAAACTTAACCTGACCGCTCTTTACACACTCAATCGCAGGCTTTGCAAGCGGCTCCATCTTGACGAACCACTGCTTGGAAACCTTTGGCTCAATTGAGCTGTGACAACGGTAGCAAACGCCGACATTATGGGAATAGTCCTCAATTTTGACAATTGCACCCTCTTTTTCAAGGTCCTCAACAATCGCCTTGCGAGCCTCCATCCTGTCCATTCCGGCATACTTGCCCCATTCGGGCTTGATGTGTGCATCATCGGTAAAGGTATCAATAACCTCAAGATTATGCCTTAAACCAACCTCAAAGTCGTTCGGGTCGTGGGCAGGAGTAATCTTAACGCAGCCTGTTCCGAAATCCATTTCAACATAATCATCGGCAATAACGGGAATTTCACGGTGAACAAGCGGAAGAATAAGTGTTTTACCGACAATATCCTTATAACGCTCATCATTCGGATTAACAGCAACGGCGGTGTCACCAAGCATTGTTTCCGGTCTGGTTGTTGCAAGCTCAAGATAGCCGCTGCCGTCCTTAAACGGATAGCGAAGATGCCAAAAATGACCTGCCTGATCCTCATATTCAACCTCTGCATCCGAAATTGATGTCAAGCAATGAGGACACCAGTTTACAATACGCTCTCCGCGGTAAATGAGACCCTTGTTATAAAGATTGACAAAGACCTCTTTAACAGCCTTGCTACAGCCCTCATCCATTGTAAATCGCTCTCTGTCCCAGTCACAGGATGAGCCCATTTTTTTGAGCTGCTCAATAATTCTGCCGCCGAACTTCTCTTTCCATTCCCATGCTCTTTTGAGGAAGCCGTCACGTCCGATATCGTCCTTTGAAATACCCTCCTGACGCATAGCCTCAACGATTTTAGCCTCTGTTGCAATGGAAGCGTGATCCGTTCCGGGAAGCCAGAGCGCATCATAGCCCTGCATTCTTCTGTAACGGATAAGAATATCCTGAAGTGTGTTGTCAAGTGCATGACCCATATGAAGCTGACCCGTGATGTTCGGTGGCGGTATAACTATTGTATACGGCTTCTTTTCGGGGTCGCATTTTGCGTGAAAATATTTTCCGTCAAGCCAGAATTTATAAATTCTGTCCTCAACGTCTTTCGGATCATACTGTTTAGCAAGATCTTTTGCCATTGGATTTTTCCTCCTATAAATTAAATGATATTGTATAACAAAACAAAAACTCGCCTCAAAACATCAGTCTTGAGACGAGCAAAACCCGTGGTACCACTCAAGTTGCATAAAATGCCACTCATAAACCTTAACGCAGTCTAACGGAAGGGGTCTACGGCAAAGGCTTTCTTCCCTTCGGCTCGGGAGCTACAAAATGCAAATCGGCTTACCGTCTTTCACCAAAGCGACGGCTCTCTGAAAACCGAGCAGTGCAAATCCTCTCCGTCATTGCCTTTTTCTTAGAAATATTTTATCATTACAAGCGTTTTTTGTCAATAGCTATTTCTCATTTCTCGGGCTGAACGGGGATAATATCCTGCATGGTGACGCTTTCCTTTTCATATTGAGAGGCATATTTTTCTTGATAATAGCTTTCCGCCGTGCAATCAAACGTGCCGTCGGGCGAATACATTATTACAGTACAGCCACGCTGTGAGCCGAGCTTATATATACCGGGATAGGCAAGGTAATCGACACTCTTGCCATAGGTCAAGCGTATTCCCTTGTAGTAGAGCGAAAAATTGTTTTTGTGGTCGTGTCCGCAGAAGATTCCCGTGGTCGAGCCGAGCTCTTGAATTGTTTCAAAAAGCTCATCCTCGCCCATTCCGCAGTAAACTACCTTTTTACTCTCCCCTGCCGTACCGTAAACAAGCTTGACATTCTCTGTATCCTCAAAGCCGTTATCAACATATTCGTACCAAGCGTCACGGTACTCCGTCAGCGGAATATGGAAATACATTGTTGACTTGACGTCTGATTCTTTAATTCCGAGAGATTTGCAGGTTTGTGCATTTTCCGCATTGTATTCTTCAACCGTCTGCCTGTACCAATCTATCTGATCCTGCTTGATGTTATCGTATTTCCACATAAAGCCGAAAATATCACCGTCGGTATAGGAATGACTGTCCAAAATATAAAGCGACTGCGAAATCACACCGTTGGATTTTTTGATGTTTATTATCTGATTTCCACTGCCGGAAATGTTTTCCGGACCCGACTGAAACAGACAATAGCTGAAATCCTCCGAGGAATAAAACTCCGCCATATCTTCTCTTGAATAATAGCTGTACGCCTCCGTATCGTGGTTGCCGAAGCCGAGTGTCCAATATACGCCAAGCTTTTCCATAAGCTCGGCAAAAATTCTTGCGGAGGCTTTGTTATTGAATGTACCCGATTGAAATGGCACGGGATAGCCGATATCGCCCGTGACAATAACCAAATCCGGCTTTTCCGCCGTAACCATTGCCGCAACCGCATTGAGAGCCATACCGTCTTTTTTGAGACTCATCCAGCCTCCGCCAATATGAACATCCGTGAGCTGCAAGACCTTAAAAGACTCATCCGTCGTAAACGTCCAATTTCCGTTTTTGTCCTTTTCGGGCACAAGCTGTTTTTCAAATTCAACGGTAGAAAATGATTTTGCCTTTTCAAGATTTGCCTTGTTACCGACAAGCGTTACTCCCACAGTTACCGCAACAAAAGCCACCAAAGCTACCAAAATTGAAATTAAAGCCTTTAATGCCTTTCCTTTTTTTTCGTTAGACATTTTTACACCTCATTTAACAAAAAAACTTCAACGTCCGTTTTATCACGGCATTTTCTTTGGATTTCATTTTTCAAAGCCTCGGTTTCTCCACTGACCGTAACAAAAGCCTTGAGCCGTAAGCCATCATTTTTATAATCAATTTCGATAATTTCAAGCTCATACGAGGCAAGAATTGCCCTCAGCTCATCCTCTGTACCCGTCGGAACATAATCCACGAGCTTTTTTGCACAAGTAATTATCGTTTTGATTGCAACGGCAACGATAATAATACTTACAGCAATTCCGCAAACCGCATCAACGGCATAGGTTTCGTATTTTGAAACAATCAGCGTGACCAATGTAATCAGCGTGATGAACATATCAAGCATACAGTCTGTTTTAATCACACCGACAACCGGCGATTTCGTCTTTTTTTCATAATGCCTGTAATAAACGTACATCAAGCCCTTTAAAGCCGCAGTACCGGCAATTATCCAAGCATACAGTGTACTGAACCATATCGGGGTCGGATACATCAGCCTTTCAAGGGAATTGTATAAAAAGTAAAGACCCGCTCCGATGACGGTCAAAGAGATTAAAAATGAAAAAAGCTGTTCTGTTTTTCTAACCGTTCCGCCAAAAGCTCCGTTGGATTTTTCGACAACCGACAAAACCGCAAAAGTCAAGCCGCCCGAAAGCGAATCGAATAATTTGTTCACCGCATCGGAATAAACGCTTATGGAATTCGTACCCAGTCCGATATATAATTTAACGAAAAAAAGCACTAAATTGATAACGAACCCAAAGGCACAGGCTCTTAAAATATAATTTTTCTTCCGCATAAAATCCACCGTAAGAATTATACCGCAAATACCTTTTAAATGCAACCTATTAATAAAAAAGAGACGCTCGATTGAAAGCGTCTCCTATAGTAACCACTGCTTCCGGTAATATTATTCTTCAGAAGCTCGTCTCAATGCCGAGTCGATATTGCCCGTTATTGTCAGCTTAATCATATTGATAAGCTCACGGCTGGACATTCTTACCGCACCGCTTGTTTCAAGCCAATCCTGAACAACACCGCAAAGTGCCATTGCATAAAAATTGGCAATGAAGCTTTTGTAATGCTCGTCAACGTTGAAATCCTTGGATTTTCCTTCGATTATGTAGCCCAAGCTTTCCTTTAACCATTCGTAGACAAAATTTCCAAAATAGATATTCGCTTTTGAATTGAGAACACAGAGAATTTCGTTGCGATGATCCTCTATATATCCAAAAAGATCAACTATAACTCCGTTCCAAACGTCCTCGATTTCAATATCCTCGGAAATAAAGCTGCTTGAGCTTTTTTCGATGAGCTGCTTTGCATCATTCTGATACATCCATTCGATAAGCGCGTAGATATCCTGAAAATGATAATAAAATGTTTGCCTGTTGACTCCGCACGCGTCAACTATTTCATGTATCTTGATCTTATCCAATGTTTTCTTCTTCATTAAATCCCTCAACGACTCTGCCAGCATGAGCTTTGTCCTGTCACTTGACCTCTGATACGCCATTTTAATCACTTCCTGTAATTTGATGGTTAATATTTTATCATTCTTTTAGACATTTTTCAAGACAAACATCTATACAAAACACTATACAATATTTAACTTATGTATAAAAGCCTGCCTTTTGCAGGCAAGCCTTCATAAAAAAACACGCATTTCCGCAGAAAAATCGCTTTCAATTTTTATAAGTCTTTTTGTCAGTTCTTTTGACGGTTCATCGGCAGCCTTGTATTTATTGAGGTATCTGCTCAAGGACTTAACGCCCATATCGCAGCCGTCAACCATCAAATCCGCAATGGTTTCATCGGATTTATCCGTCGCAACCTTGAACAAAGTCTTCATCTGCGACATTCCTTTAACAATCGGGTTGGGGTCCTTTCCCTCATCGTGATATTTGCCCAAAAGCTTTTGAACATCTGCATTAAGCTGCTGATGGTCATCCTTGAGGTCAACAAGCTTTTCCTTGAGCTTTTCATTTGTAACATCCTTGAGAACATCATCAATTGCCGCAATTCCCATCTTCACACCGGCATCACATTCCCTCAAAAGTCTGACTGTATCGTGTTCAATCATTATCATCACCTCATTTTTATTATGCGTTTGCAAATAAAAATTATACCGAAAATGCTCATAATGCAATATAAAATAAAAACTTAAAAAATAATCTCTTTTTTCAAGAATTATTTTTATAAAAGGCTTGACATTTCAAAAAAATGTGGTAGAATAATTCAGGTATCCGGGTGTAGCGCAGGTGGTAGCGCGCTTGAATGGGGTTCAAGAGGCCGTGAGTTCGAGTCTCGCCACTCGGACCAAATAAGGTCGATAGTTTTGATACGAGAGTATCTGAAACTATCGACCTTATTCTTTTTGTAAAAAATGCCCGTGGCACAAGGCTTTTTTGCCCTTTGGTACTTTGGGTAAGTTTCATTGTGAGCCGTGAGAGTGGAAATTTCCCCTCCTTTGAGTGCGTTTTGGGGCTATATAGCAAATTACGCTGAAACTCTTCCTCTCAGAAAAGTGTCAGCGTGATTGAGTTAGTTTCATTGTGGGGAGATAAGTTTCATTGTCAGAAGAAAAGTGTCATTGTGGTCATAACACCCCGTCACTTCTCTGTTTTGAGATAGCATTGTGAAAAAGCAAACGATTGTACTCTGCAAGTTCGTGCGCATCATCTCTTGTAATCGGCAATCCGCAGGCAACTGATTGGAGGTAATAGACCAACTCGTTAGGATGGTACTTGATGATCTTCCAAATTCTCATTTCGTCTTGTTCGGAATAGTGCATCCAAGCTGCCGCAAGTGCTGTACTACGGCTTTCTCCGCTATCACAACAGAAGTATATCTCTGTAGCCTCCTTTTGATTATCCAAGAATGCCCGAATCTGCCTTGCTTGTTCAATCCGAAACGCATCTGATCTTGACTCATCTGTTACATCAGCAAAAGAAACATGGAGACATTGAATGTCCGTTAACTTTGAAGAGTCTATACTACCAGTTGTACAAAGTACTGCGGCGATACTGGAAGGGTCCTCCATCTCTGCTACTACGATTTCTTTAAGGATTTAGCAACTGATTCGGTAATGCAAAAGCTAAGGGAAACTGAAAAAGATGATGTCTCCCCGGCTATCACTATACCTTGGCTGGAGCAGGTCGTCGATATTGTTAAGCGACAGCCAATAGTTGATCGTGCGGATATCGCTAAAATCATTGATGCACGAGAAGATGATAAGCTAAAGACGGGAATTGGCGAACTTTATGGTGGAGGGCCTACAATTCATGCTGGAACATATATAGGCGAAAATACTGGAACCAACATTGCAACCCAAAATAATGTTCAGGTCAATGTTCAAAGTATTACAAACACTCTAAACGGCATTTTTGCAGCAACTGACGATCCTAGCAAGATGCTAGAAGGGTTGCGCTCGTTACCTCGACTCGATTCTTATCTGCCGCAACTCGGTTCTGGTGAAGAAAATCAAGAGATAACCGAAGCAAGGCTGTCTCGTGCCATTGATGGTTATGTTGCCGATTTGGAAGAAGGCATGGAAACATCAATTGAGCAGAGCGGCGCAACTCTTACCCCGTTGTGGAGTATTCTAAAAATTTCTGAGGATGAATTTAACGGTTTTATGGACAAATATATGATTCCTCAATGCTTCCTAGAATCGTTACAGTTTGCCTATCAGCTAGGTTCGCTCTTCGAGAATGGTTCGCTAGGAAGAAATGCAACAGATATTGATTATAGTCCTGTTACAATTATGTATTGCAAGCTGATTGAAAGTATGTTGAAGGAATATCATATTATTCCTTACAGCAAGGCTATATCCAGCGTTGAGACTGATATGGTCAATATTAAGCAGCGTCCGCAGAAGTATCTGTGGGGAGACATTCGAAAACTTCCACAATATCAGCAACAAAAGCTGACAATAGGTTCGTTTGCATTCCCCATCGTCGTATCGAAGGGCGTGAGTTCTGCTGTGGTATCTGAAAATATTGCTGATCTCGCCACTGATACCGAAGGAACGACTGGTGAATGGAAACAGCACGCTTCGTTCATCAAGGAAATACGAGATATCCGCAATCCTTCCGCTCACGGCAACAAAAACCACCGAATAACAGAAGAACAGCTTAGAAATGTAACTAAGTTACTTATTGACGACGGAGGCTTTTTGAGGCTTATTCGATTAGTTAAGAAACCCATTTAAGTCTACACGGTGAAAGGCAGAAGGGTTTTTACTTCTGCCTTTCATCAAGCTTTCGGAGGAGAAACATATGGCAACACACAAGGAACTGATCACAGCCGGAAAATTCGACGAAAAGTTCAAGAGGGCTCTCTTGGACTACTATAGCTACGGCTTTAAATGTCTTGGCTCTTTTGATGCAAAAAAACATCAAACAATTTCGGAGGATTGGCTTCGCTTGAACAGAATCATTGCAGACTATATGAAATGGTCAGAGGATCACAATGATGTAATGTTTGCGAGTGAAGACTCCCAATCGATGGAAACAAACCCATTCCATCGAATTTATCGGTTTTGTAAATACAATCCGTTAACATATCCGGCGTACTTTCTGCATACAATGGCTGCCCTGAGCAAATCATTTCAATTGCGTGGCGGCGTGGATGCACTCGGTCTTGATGACGACCAGCGAATACACCTGGAAGATGTTATTGAACGCCAAGAAGATCTAAAAACATCCGATCTGCTTTACTTCTATACTGATAAACTTGCTCCATCTGCTGGGGACGATAGGAACAAAACCCCAAATAACAGACTTGCCGATTTGGAGCGGCTCAGGCTAGTATCGTGCAGACAAAAAGGCGGAGTGAAAGGCGGAAAAGGCGACCGGCGGTGGAGTTTGCCTTTATTTGCAATTGGAACGATCCTTGATGCTGGCAATAAAGTGAGTAAGGATTTTGAGCATCACTTGCACTCAGCACTGGATTTCTTCTCAAAGTATTATTTGCTTGGCGAAGTTGGAACTTTCCTTCTCGACCGTATATACAGCGATGATGTGAGTCCATTCAGATTTAAGCACGAATATTTCATGCAAGCACTGAACGACTTTAATATTGCCGATTTGCTACATGCAATAGAACATAACAAGTGGTGTAAAATTAAATACCGGCACGGAATCCGAAATGCAGAAAGAGAAATTCTGTGCTATCCGCTTGAAATCCGTATCAGCAATATGAACGGTCGTGAGTTCCTTATGTGTTATGAGCCGTTTAAGCGAAGCTATACAGCTCTTAGGATTGAATTCATTGACGCAATTGAGTTTTTTGATGACAGTAAGGTTAAACGTATTTTAGCACAAACCGGATATCATCTACTGTCGGAAACGGTCGATACTGATATATCCAATGCGAGAGAGTCATTAAAATACTCTTGGGGTGTGTCCAGTACAAAAGAACCAATTGGTAATGCTCAATCAATCGCTGTACCTCACCCGGTAAACTTCAAAATTGCGTATACACCTAAACAAGATTACTTCATCGTTAATCGGCTGTACCGTGAATGCCGAATTGGGTATTTGGAAAAACCGGATGGTAGTACATACCTGCATTTCTCTGTCAACGTTTCTGACGAGACTGAACTTCGCCCTTGGATGCGGAGTTTTTACTCCAGAATTGCATCGTGCGATGGAATGGAGACGGATGCCTTTTCCTTGGATAATGATGTTGAGGATGTTGTTAGGGCTCTCATTCGAGACGAATTGCCCCCAAAAAGGCAAAACACACCCAAGAGGATCTTACCCAGATGGGAAATCCCTGATGATGCAAAAAACTTGCTCGGCTCCGGAGCCAAAGCACGGGAGCATGATTTGCTGTTCAACGAAGTTTTCTGTATCTATTACTACATTATTGCAGACGTATTTGTTCGGCTAAGCTCCAGCGCTAAGGAAAAATCGTACAACAAGCAGGAAATTCTTCAGGCAATTGAGGATTCATTCAATAAGTTTTACCTTTTGATAGGTCAAGAAACGGAATCTCTTCTACCAGATGAAATTTTGAAATTGTTAATTGATGGAGGTTTCCTTGAAAGGATCGATAGAGCTATCCCCGGTGCTTACGAAACTGTGAGAAACGATGCCGGAACGGGGTATGTCAAGCGTCAGAAAACAGAGAAAGCTTATGTTTCTAAGTATGTCTGTGCTCCTGATGTCGAATTGTATCGGGATGTTGTGCCCCTTACCACATTGGAGCTTCGTTGGCTAAAGACGATTGTCAGAGATCAAAAGATGAAACTGTTCTTCTCCAAGGACGAAATTACTCTGTTGCAAAATCTACTAGATGAAAACGCACCGAGTATAAAGGCACTCCCGATGAATAAGGTGGTATTTTTTGATCGATTCCGTTTCACTGAAAAGAACGCAAGACGAGAAGCCGCTGTGCTTGCAAAAATCTTAGAAGGAATCTATGATCAAAGAACGGTTCGCCTGAAATACCACACCAATCAAAAAGGCCCCAGACGCGGAGAGTTCAGACCGATTGTATTAGAGTTCTCTAAGCGCAATAATCGTTTCCAGGGGTACTTCCAGAATTGTAAAACCAATGCGATTCTTACCATTAACATAGCTCAAATTGAAACAGCGACCGAAACGAGCACTGCCTTTGATTACTCCGCTGCAGAAATTGCATTGGCAGATTACAGAAAAAATAACACGACATCGGTTGAAATTGAGTTCTCAAATGTCAAAAACATTGTAGATCGTATTTTGACTGAGTTTTCCCCGTGGGAAAAGCGATGTTCTTATGATGCCAAAACAAGAAGGTACAGGCTAACCATCTTCTATCAGAAACCGGATGAATTAGACCTTGTAGTCCGGCTGTTGGGGTATGGATCCTATCTTCGTTTTGTTGATAAAGAACATCCGATTTTCAAGGAAATACAGTTGCGAATGACGAAGCAAATGGAACTGATTGAGGAGCGTCGCAAAAACAGCAATGTACAAGAGCCTGGTGATAACAGATGATAGACAGAATTGAATTCGAAATTTCACTCAAATCGCCTATTCAATTTTGGGGTAACATGAGTAAAGCGAATGTCAATCGGCTGCTGGGTCCAGAGGTTGCACAAATGATTAAATACAACCAAAACAACCCGCATCACTGCTATGATTTATTTCTGCATACTCTCCATACAGTGGAGAATCTGGGCAATAGCGCATCAGATGCCCTGCGAATTGCAGCCTTTTTCCACGACATAGGAAAACCTTTTGTTGCTACCCCAAAACACAACAGAACCGTCTTCTATGGTCATGCTAACAAATCTGCAGAGATTGCGCATCAGCTTTTACTGCGAATGGGATATGCTTTGTCCGAGATTGAGCGAGTCTGTTTTTTCATCAAGCATCACGATGACTTTATATCTTGGGTGCTCCCTTCTGAACCCTATGATAGAAGCAACCCATATTTGATTGAGATTTCACCACCAAACTTAAAAACGCATATTGTTGAAACGATGAAAGATTATACGTGTTTTGAGACAAATGAAATCCATCAAGTGTGGGGGAACCTACTTCTTTTATGTCGTGCTGATACATCGGCGCAAACAGATAAGGTTTATCGAGGCAGGATCGTAATTGATTCGAAGGTACATAAGCTAAAGAAAATCGAATTCATAGAACAGGCACTTGCATCATTGACTTTCTCGAATATGTACCCTTTATGTCATGACGGTGGAGAATGACTATTTTAGAACCCGATTCGGTGGTTTCATTTGCGAGGAGAGTTTCACAGTTTTCGCAGAGTTTCACTTTGTATTTGAAACTCTGTGAAACCGAAATGAAACGGAGCAAAATTATCATACTTTGCCAGATGAAACCGTTGATATATAAGACTTTCGGTCTTGTATCAACGGTTTCTCTTTTTTCCCCAATTGCTTTGTTGCCGCTCACCTTGCGGTGTAGCTGCCAAAATGCAACAAGCCTGCCTTTCGGCAGACCCGTTGCATTTTTTGGATGTATAAGAAAAGAAATGTTTATTTAATAATTGCTCTGATGTCGTCCTCGGCTTTCATAACATCATCAATAATCATCTGCTGATATTTTGTGAACTGCTTATGGTCTCTGGAGCGTGACCAAAGGCTCATCGGCACACCGACCTTATTCATATGATACTTGGCAGTCTGCGGATAAGCAAGGCACTCCGTAAACGCCGCAAGGCATATGAAATTCTGAACCTGCTGCGCCTTTTCCGGCTCCTTGTCATAATTCTCGCAAAGCCATGCATAAAGGTCGGGATGGAAATTGCCCATAATTCCCGAAAAGCCCGCTCCGCCGTTTTGAAGCGTATAGAGAAGTGTCTGCGAATTTGCATTATAGAGCTTAACACCTGTTCCCTTGAGCTGCTCAAGTCTTGCATAAAGCATATCGGGATCACAGCAGGTATCCTTAATAAAGGTAAATCTGCCTGTTGAAATACACCAATCGAGAATTTTCGGAGTGAGAAGTCTCTTGTACGGATAGGGGCACTCGTAAATACCTATGGCAATATCCTCCGGGAGCTTTGAAAGAAGATACTCCGCATTCTTTATCCAAACATCATCACCGTCATTATGCAAATCAAGGCGATTGCTTACCCATACGATAGCATCAACGCCCGTCTGCGCCATTGCGGTCATCTCGGCAATCTGCTCGTTCATATCATCCGAGGTATGACCGGAGGCAACAACCGAAACATTCTTACCGCTCTCCTTAACGGTTTCAACAACCGTTTTTGCAATTTTAACCTTTTCGTCAAGAGAAAGGTAAATCATCTCACTGGACTGGCAAACGGCAAAAATACCTGTGCAGCCCTCATTTATGTACCATTTCGTGATGTTCTTAACCGCCTCATAGTCAACGGTGTTGTCGTCGTGATACGGTGTTATCATCGTAGGAAATGTACCCAAGTTAATATCCTTCATCAATATGACCTCCATTCGGGTTTTATACTGTCTCAATTATATAATATTTGCGGCAAAAAATCAATGCAATATTTAAGATATTTGAAAAAGTATAATATTTTGTTGAAATTCACTATCAACCTGTGTTATAATGTAAATAATTATTTAAAGTATTGGATGTGATTTTCGATGAAATGTCCGTTTTGCGGCTACTCCGAAAGCAAGGTTATAGATTCCCGCCCGACTGATGAGGGTGAGCGTATACGCAGAAGAAGGGAATGTATGAACTGTGCCAAAAGGTTTACAACCTACGAAATCATTGAAAGCGTTCCCATAATCGTTGTCAAAAAGGATAAATCGCGAGAGCCCTTTGACAGAGCCAAGCTCTTTAACGGACTGCTCCGAGCCTGCGAAAAACGCCCTGTATCCGTTGAAACGATTGAAAAAATTGTTGATGACATTGAAACAACATTACAGAATTCACTTGACCGTGAGGTTACCTCAATCCATATCGGTGAGCTTGCCATGGATAAGCTCAAGGATACCGATGAGGTCGCTTATGTCCGCTTTGCCTCGGTATACAGGCAGTTTAAGGATATCAACACCTTTATGGATGAGCTTGCAAAGCTTCTCGGCGAGAAAAACAGCTAAGTGAGATGATCCCCTTGAAAAAAAAAACAGGCGCTAAAGTCGCCATCGGTCTCGGAATGACGGCAGGATTATGCTACCTTGCAAATTTCGGCTGTAATTCCGCTATACGCCGTGTAAACCCTATTAAAAACGATAAGCCCGAAACACGTGAAATGTATTTGAAGCGTGCCGAGCTTAGAAAGCAAAACAATCAAAACCTTTACGACCTCAACCCGGAGGATCTCACCTTAAAGAGTGTTGACGGTCTTAATATGAAGGCGTGGTATCTCCCTGCCGAAAAGGAAACAAAAAGATTCGTCATCTGCGTCCACGGTCACCGCAGCAACGGTCCGGACGAAATGAGCCATCTTATGCCGTTTTATCATTATGAGCTCGGCTACAATTATCTTCTCCCCGATCTCACGGCTCACGGCAGAAGCGAGGGAAAATACATCGGCTTCGGCACCTACGATGCCAAGAACATTCTCCTTTGGGTAGATTACCTCATCAATCGTTTCGGTGAAGATATTGAAATAATACTCCACGGGATTTCTATGGGCGCTTCAACGGTTATGAATTGCAACGAAATGTCACCGCCGGATCAGGTAAAGCTCATTATTGAGGACTGCGGCTTTACAAATGCCGAGGCAGTCATCGGCAACACCGTCGGAGATATGATCGGCTTCAAGGCACCGCACGTTGTCAAGCTTTTCAGCCTTGCAAGCAAGCTTAAAGCCGGTTACTTCTTTTCCGAAAGCGATCCGCTGAAGAATATGGATAAATCCAAAAATCCGGTTCTCTTTATTCACGGTGAGGAGGATGTCTATGTCCCCTTCAAATACGGTGTTCAGCTCTATGAAGCTTGCCCCGTGCCCAAGGATTACCTTTGGGTTCCCAACACTCCCCATGCGTTCAGCTACTATAACGCAAAGGATGAGTATGAGCAAAAAATAAAGAATTTCATCGCAAAGCATATGGATAAAGACGATAGCATTGCTTCTGCGTAAATAATCAAGATATATTCGGGATGCTTAGGTATCCCTTGTTTTCGGAGGTATATATGGAATACGTTAAAATGGAAAAGGATGAGCTTGAAAAGCTTAAAAAGGAGCTTGAAGCGGAATATGAGGCGTTCAAGGCTCAGGGTCTCAGCCTCGATATGTCAAGAGGAAAGCCGAACAAGGCACAGCTTGATATTTCCAACGATATGCTTGATATAATTAATTCTCAAAGCGATATGACCGCTTGTGACGGTACGGAAACCAGAAACTACGGTATTCTTCCCGGAATCCCCGAATGCCGTGAGCTTATGGCTCAGCTTATGGGAGTTAAGAGCAGCAACGTCATCATCGGCGGCGTTGCAAGCCTTACACTTATGTACGATTACATTGCACAGTGTATGATTTTCGGCTGCGGCGGTGAGCCGTGGGTTAAGCAGGGTGAAATCAAATTTCTCTGCCCCTGCCCCGGCTATGACAGACATTTCGGCATTCTTGAGCATTTTGGTATCAAAATGATAAATATAAAAATGAATGAGGATGGTCCGGATATGGACAGCATTGAGGAATATATCAAGGATGAGAGTGTCAAGGGTCTTTTCTGCGTTCCAAAATATTCAAATCCCGACGGTATAACCTTCTCCGACGAGGTGGTTCGTCGCTTTGCCGCGCTCAAGCCCGCCGCCAAGGATTTCCGTGTTATCTGGGATAATGCCTATGTTGTTCACGATATCAACGACACCCCCGACGAGCTTCTCAACATCTTTGACGAGGCCGAAAAATGCGGCAGTGAAGATATGTTTATCGAGGTTGCTTCAACCTCAAAGATAAGCTTTGCCGGCGGCGGAATTTCGGCAATTGCCGCCTCCGACAGCAATATCGCTCAAATCAAAAAGAGAATGGGCATACAGATTATTTCCAATGATAAGATTAACCAGCTCAGACACGCAAGATATTTTAAGAGCCTTGACGGAATTAAGGCACATATGAAAAAACACGCCGCTCTGCTCAGACCAAAGTTTGAAGCCGTAACAAGCGGATTTGAAAAGGCCTTTGACGGAACAGGCATTGCACGTTGGAAAAATCCGAACGGCGGATATTTCATCAGCCTTTATGTTATGAACGGCTGTGCAAAGCGTGTCGGTCAACTTTGCAAGGATGCGGGACTTACACTCACAACCGTAGGTGCAACCTATCCCTACGGAATTGATCCCGATGACAGCAATATCAGAATCGCCCCCTCCTACCCAGACGTTGACGAGCTTAAAAAAGCGGTTGATTTACTCTGTGTATGTGTAAAAATCGCCGCAATAGAGAAAATAATTAAAGAGTGATGAATTTGAGTAAACCAACCTATGAAGTAAGAAAATTTCGCAATTTCAGAGAGCTTTTGGAGCAAAGCGAAAAGCTTTACGGAAATAAGCCTGCATTCAAGGTAAAAAACCAAATCGGTCAAATTCTTGATATCAGCTATACCCGCTTTAAGGGTGACGTCGAGGCTCTCGGCTCCGCCCTGCTTGAGCTCGGTCTGAAGGGTGCGAGAATTGCCGTTGCCGGTGCTAACAGCTACAAGTGGTGTACAAGCTATATGGCGGTCGGCGGCGGTGTCGGCGCTGTTGTTCCGACGGATAAAGAGCTGCCCTTTGACGATATAAAGAGCATACTTGAGGTTTCAGAGGCAAAGGCAATTATTTTTGATAAAAAATTCGGTGAAAAGCTGCTTGAGCACCGCAATTCTCTGCCCGGAGACATAATCTATATATGTATGGATCTTGCCAAGGATGAGGACGATATTCTTTCTTTCGATGGTCTTCTCAACAAGGGCTATCACCTCATTGCACAGGGCTATACCTATTATTTGGATATAACACCTGCAAGCAACAAAATGACGGTTCTGCTCTTTACCTCGGGCACAACGGGAATGTCCAAGGCAGTTATGCTCAGTGCCGATAATATCTGCTCCGATGTGCGCTCGATTATGGGTGTTGTTAAAATCAATGAGGGTGAGCGAATACTTTCCATTCTTCCGCTCCATCATACCTATGAGTGTACCGTTACCTTCCTTTGCTGTATCTATGGCGGTGTTATGATTTGCTTCTGCGACGGCTTGAGATATATCACTAAAAATCTTGAAGAATACAAGCCACACATTTTAATTGTTGTTCCGCTGATTATCGAAAAGTTCTACAAGCGAATTATGAAGGCTATTGAAAAGGAGCGCGGCGGACTCGCCAAGGTTATGGTCGGCAGCGTTATTACAAGGACGGCAAAGGCCGCAAGGATTGATGTCTCTGACCTTTTCTTCGGCAAAATCAAAAAAGCATTCGGCGGCTCAATCAGGCTTATAATCTCCGGTGCGGCAGGTGTCGATCCCGAAATAATCAAAAATCTCAACCGCGTGGGAATACAAACCTTCCAGGGCTACGGTCTGACGGAATGTTCACCAATCGTCATCTGCAACAGCGACAAGGATAATAAATACGATTCTATCGGTAAGCCGATTCCCGATGTTGAGGCAAAAATTAACAATCCGGACGAAAACGGGGTCGGAGAAATTTGTGTCAAGGGTCCCATGGTTATGCTCGGCTATTTCAAAAACACACAAGCAACCAATGAAGCCTTTGATGGCGACGGCTGGTATCACACCGGCGATCTCGGCTATACAGACCGTGACGGTCACTATTACATTTGCGGACGCTGCAAGAGTGTCATCGTCACCACCAACGGCAAAAATGTCTATCCCGAGGAGCTTGAAAGCCTACTGGTCAAGGAGAGCGCCGTTAAGGAATGTATTGTTACCGGACGTGAGGACGAAAAAGGCAGAACCATTGTCTTTGCAAGAATTTTCCCCGATACAAAGGCAATCGGTGAGCTTTTCGGCAACAGAAAAATCACCGAAAAGGATATCAGTTCCGCTATTTCCGATGCGGTTAAGAGGGTCAACGCACAGGTTGTCAGCTACAAGGCAATCAAGCGCTTTGAAATTGTTGACAAGGAATTTGAAAAAACGACAACCTCCAAAATCAAACGAAATCAGTAATATAATAATCACCCTCCTCATAAGCTTTGATGAGGAGGGATTTTTATGTCCAAAGGTAAAAAAACAGCCGACAGCAGTACGCTCGGCATTATAACCGGTCTTTTGATGGGTTCACTGACGAGCCTTGTTGCCTTTTTCGCACTCGCCGCCGTCACCTCTCTGATATGTCTTAAAACCGATACTGCACCCGAAATTTTAAAATATCCGGTTATGGTAATCAGCTGCATAAGCGGTTTTTTGGGCGGTACGGTCGCAATCGGCAGGATTCGCAAAAACGGTCTCATCTTCGGTGCGGCTTGTGCGGTTCCTTCCTTTTCAATAATATTTTTAATATGTTCAATTGCCAGTCAATCCGGAATTGCCGTCATCGGCTGGATTTCCGCAGGTCTTATGGCATTATTTTCCGCAATCGGCGGAATTGTCAGAGCAAACAAAAGAAAATAATTTACATTTCCGCTCCTATATGGTATTATTTAGATATAAACCAATTGAAACAATAGATTATGATTTTTTATATCTGAAAAAGGAGGCGGATAGCTTGTCTTGCTTTGAAGCATATCAGGTGTCATCACTTCAAAGAATTTTTTTGAACGGAGAAAACAACCTCAGCGAAATTAACAGTGCCACCGCTCTCAAGGGCGAACGCTTTTCCTACCAAATCGCATACAAAAGCAATGAAATTTTCCTTGCGGATATTATTGTCGATTCCGAGCTAAAGAGCTTTATCACCGTCAGGACAGTCGAAAATGTCCCCTCGGAGGTGCCGATTCGCAATAAAGACCATCCACTTTACATTGAACGTGCCGAGCCGGGTCTTTTTCCCGATGTGCTCTCCCCCATTTGTGACAAGCTTCTTGTACAAAAAAGCCGCTATCATTCTGTTATGATTACGGTTGAGCTGCCGAGTAGCATCAAAGCCGGTAAATATCCCATTACCGTATTTTTCAAAGATAACAATAATGATGAGAAATCAAAAAATATTTTCACCCTTGAGGTTATTGATGCTGCCTTGCCCGAGCAAAAGCTGATTTACACGCAGTGGTTTCACTGCGATTCGATAGCCAATTACTACAATGTGCCTGTTTTCAGCGAAAAATTTTGGTCTCTGACAGAGAGCTTTATGAGAACCGCCGTACATACGGGCGTTAATATGATACTGACTCCCCTGTTTACGCCTCCGCTTGATACCGCTATCGGCGGCGAAAGGCTGACGGTGCAGCTTGTCGATGTTTCGGTCAATAACGGAAAATACATCTTTGGCTTTGAAAAGCTTATAAGCTGGATTAGACTTGCACTCAACTGCGGCTTCAAATATTTTGAAATGTCACATCTTTTCTCCCAATGGGGTGCCGTTGCCGCTCCGAAAATTATTGCAAGAGTCAACGGTGAGGAAAAAAGAATATTCGGCTGGGAAACCGATTCCTCGTCACCCGAATATTCCGATTTTCTTAAAGAACTTTTGCCGGAGCTGATAAATGTTCTGCGTGCCGAGGGAATTGCCGACAAAAGCTTTTTCCACATTTCGGACGAGCCGAGCAAGGAGCAGGTTGAGAGCTATTCAAGGGCAAAAAATATCCTTGCACCGTTGGTTGAGGGCTTCCCGATTATTGATGCACTTTCCGACTATGAATTTTACCGTGACGGAATCGTCAGCCGTCCCATCCCCTGCACATCAAGAATTGAGAGCTTTATTGAGCAGGGCTTTGAGCACCCGTGGACATATTACTGCTGTGGGCAGGAAGCACCGCTGAGCAACCGATTTTTCGGTATGCCGCTTGCCATAACCCGTGCAATAGGTGTTCAGCTATACAAGTTCGGTATTGAGGGCTTTTTGCAATGGGGCTATAATTTTTATAATTCGCAACAGTCGCTCCAAAGCATCGACCCATACCGCATAACCGATGCAGGCGGCTCCTTCCCCTCGGGCGATGCATTTACCGTGTACCCCGGAAAGGATACAGCACTTGAATCAATACGAAGTGAGGCTTTTTATGAGGCATTGCAGGATATGCGTGCCTTACAGCTTCTCGAAAAATATATGCCCAAGGATGAAATTATCGCAGAGCTTGAAAATACCTTTGGCAAAATCACCTTTACCGAATATCCGAAAACAACCGCCGATATTTTAAAAATGCGAGCAATTATCAACAATCTGATAAAGCAAAACACAAAATAAAATTAACCGAGAGCCTCTCATTAAAGCTCTCGGTTTTGCTTATTTTTTACCCTTCATCAGCGGCGAAAGCCTCGGATAAACCGCAAAGGTCACGCCCACGCTGATAAGCCCCTTTGCAAATGTGAACGGCACATTAAAAATCAATATCGCTTTCCAAAGGGAATCCACGCTCGGTAAAATTGCTTGATACATTCCGAGTATCGCCTCCTCGGGCAGAAGCAGCTTTATATATATCGGATAAACAAGGAAAAAATTTATAAAAAAACACATAACCGCCATCGCAAAATCTCCTGCCATAGCTCCGATAAAAGCAGACTTACGGTTGTGACGGTATTTATAAAAAAGACCGGCAACAAGCACAAAAACCGCACCGTGGATGAAATTTGAAAGCTCTCCGACGCAAAAGGTTGAGCTGAACGGCAAATGTATCAGGTTCTTCAAAAAGCAAACCGCAACGCCGCAGCCGGGACCAAACGCAAACGTCGTAATCAGCGCCGGCAATTCGGAAACATCAAGCTTGATAAAGGACGGAATTATCGGCACGGAAATTTCAATGAACATCAGCACTGCCGCCAACGCCGACATAATTGCCGTGACTGTTAATTTTCTGAGCTGTACGGATTTCATAAACATCATTCCTTTTTAAAAAATAAAAAGCCCCGTACAAAATGCACGGAGCTTTGGTTAGCGAAACCACATCTTCTCTCATCCGGACTGTACCGTCGGCTTCGGGCTCTCACCGAATCAACTTTCGTTCACGGGCTCGTGGAGCTTTCCTCCCATTACCGTCGGTGGGGAATTTCACCCCGCCCCGAAGATATTCTGTTATAGATATTTTATCACTGTATACGCATATGTCAATAGTCTTACAAAAATTTCTTCAAATCAAAGAAGCGGAAGCAAAAGGTCGGCAAAGCCCTTTTTGCCAAAGACAAGAAGCATAAGCTTTGAAAGTCCGCCGAGTACAGAGGTGAGTGCGGCGGTTGTCTTGTCAGGCTCGGAGGCGGGCTTGTAATCGCCGCGCTGAAGTCCGTCATAGCTGAGCTGCTCCTTGATTTCATCTGTTGCAAGGTCATATTTTGTGATAAGCTCTGCCATTACCGAACGAAGATTTTCCGTAACAGCCTCATCGGTCACAGGGTCAATAACTGTATTGGCAACCTGAGCGTTCGCCTTTGCAAGTGCAGCTTCAAGAGCTGCTCTGTCCTCTGCCGAGAAAACGCTGAGCGTAAGAGCCTTTTGAGCATCGGCAAGATAGCGATTGAGCTTTTTGAGATTTCTGACATTGTTGAACTGCGGATAGGTATCCTTGCAATCGTCAACGCTCTTAATTTTATCGGTAGCGATATCAAAAGCAAGTGAAAGAGCTACGTTGTTGTTGATAAGCTCGTGGAACTGCTTATTGAAATACCAGGTTGTATTCTCAAAATATGCCGTTGAGATATCAATTGAACCATCGGGTGACATATGGTGAGACGGGTCAGCCATATATTCCTCGCTAAAGCTTGTGCCTGCGGCAACATAGGATGTACCGGGAGCGGTTGAGGAAATTTCGATAATCTCGTCGGAATTTGTCGTATCCTGAGTTTCAAAGAACTTGAAGAAGCCGAAATCGCCGCTTCCGTCACCGAAGCCGAGATTATAGCCTGCGATGAAATAGAACTCTGTACCATAGGTATCTCTCTGATACTCAAGTCTTTCCTTGAGGTTGGTCTGTGCGGCAGCATAGCTGTCGGTCTGTGCTCTTGTTTCGGCAAGAGACTCATCCGAAAGATATTCCTCCGCAAATTCCTCATATCTTGTCGGAGGACAAAGAGAAATCAAAGAGGTATTCGGAACGATGAGCGTTTTGACAAAAGCCGAAATAAAATCATAAAGGATATTGTCAATCTCCTGCTTGGGGAGAATTCTTACGGCAATATTGATAAGAGAGCCCGTCATTGAATCAACACCGATTTGCTGAATTGCCTCGGTATAAACCAAATCGGGAGCATTTTCGTCAAAATCCGCAAGCATAAGGTCAGCAAAAACATCACTGCCCTGCCATGCGCCGACAATACTGATAACCTTTTCAATTCTGTTTGAATCGGGATAGAGGTTGAAATAGTTATTGACAACGCTTGCGCCCATACTCATCGGCACAAGAATAACCTTGTCCGAGCCCGTTTGAGGAATAACAACGTTCTCTATGTAATCGTTGAGACCCTTGGTGTTTTCATAGGTATTGGAGAAAATTGCATAGTTGTAGCAATATACATTATCCGCTCCAACCTCGTTAACAAGCTCCTGACAGGGAATACGTCTGTTGAAAATATTCCTCGCCTCATCCGTATAGCCGGAAAGCGGACAAGGATAATTCGGAGTTTCAACATTGTTGATGTAGTTACCGTCGGCATCTCTGAGATGGTCAACAAAAAGAACCTCAATAATGCCCTTGATGGCATCCTCGGAGATAACGTCGTTTTGAGTTACGATTGTTACGACAAAGCCGGCAACAAATCTCAAAAGCTTGATCCAGTCGAAAACGGAATAGCTGCCAAAATCATCATTGATATGGAACATATTCCAGCTTGCAATTTGATTGCCCTCATCATCATACTTGTAGGTCTGTGACTGACCGATACCGGGAATAAAGATAATCGGTGTCACATCCTCCTCGGCACTCGCCGTAAAAGCGACCGCAGAAACAGAGAAAGCCATAACGACGCTGAGAAGAATCGCAAGAAGCTTCTTGGAAAATTTCATAAAATAACCTCCAAAAATTTAGTACGATAATATAATAACAAAAACCGCCGAAAAAATCAATATACAAATAAAAAAATATGGCTACCTCGCACAGATTAAAGCTTTTCCCTTTCAAAACAGCCTTTGAACATAAAAGCCGAGCCTAATCGGATAGGCTCGGCAGAATACCCAATGTTTAATTTGATTTTTTCTTTTGTATAAGAAGTAATATGACCGCCGCACTGAGAGCAAGTATTACCGCACCCAAGCAGCAAACAACAATAACATTTCTTGTATTGGCAAAAAAGCTTTCCTGCTGCATTGCCTCACTTTGCGGGGTTGAATACTCGGGAACAGCCATTACCTGCTGTGTACCATCCTCCGTCGGCAGAGCTATTGCCTCGGCAGAGCTTCCTTCCGTCACATCTGTGCTCGACTGTATTGCAGACGGTTGACTTGTTGTCACCACTGCGGTGCCGCTGACAGCCGAGGTTGGTTTTGTACCTGTATTCGTATTTGTGTTCTGCGCCTTAATATAGTCAATACAAGCCCAGCCTGAGCGACCCTTATATGTGACAAAGCCCCAATCATGTCCACCGTAATTATAGGTATATTGATACGACAGCTTTGTATTATGCGGAATAACCGCATAATCCTTATAGGTTGTTGCGGGACCCTGGCGCAGCATAACGCCGGTTTTTGAGGTTACGGTACCGTTAACTGACTTTGCCAGCTTTTTGCCGACATCCTTGCTAACAGTTTCGTTTTCTTCAATAAAATACTTTTCAAAATCACTTTCGGAAACATCAACAAATCCGTAAGCACTGCTCCTATCATATCTGTCATCGTCTATTACAAGCCTATATGTTTCCCCATTAAAAGTATGTACAAATAATTTGATTCCCGGCTCAACTCTGTCATCAAAAGGTTTATAACCTTCATAGGTGTGATTCTCAAAATCAAAGCCTTGCGGTCCGCAGACGACATACCAATCAACAAAATCCGATTGACCCAAATCGGCATAAGCTGTTACAGCCATTGACACGGCCACCAAAAGGGTTAAAAATGCTGCAATAATTTTCTTCATTTTAATTTCTCCTGTCTAAAATAAAATTTTTATTATTCCTGTCCCAATAAAATAGGAACAAAAATTCAATATTAATGAAAGCAAAAACGGATTGATTTTTACCGAAAGCATTTTTCGATAGATCAAGCCCTCAACCAATATAACCACAATCTCAAGCGGAATTAAAAACCAATAATAAAGCGATTGTGAAATATAAAAGCTGACAACGGTAAGAAAACTGTTTAGGAGAGGGTTGGTTATAACATTGGAAAGAAAAACCGTTAGCTGATCGCTCCTTTTCCTCACTCCTATTATCCATGCACAAAAAGCTTCAATAACAACTGTCAGCACAAGACAGCTCACAAATTTAAAAAGGATTCTCTTTAATATCATTTTTCCGGTCTTTTAAGCTCGCGTGCAACAAGCACTCCCGTAGTAATTACAATCAAAGCAAACACTGCTGCACTCACAAGCAAGGGTATCTTTACGTTGTTTACAATTGCAAAATTCACAAATTCAAGCCATTCACTCATCAACAACATCCTTTCTTAATGTTATACCAAAGCAAATAAGGCAAACCACTGTCAAAGAGAATAGCATTATACAATTTGCCGTCAAGCCTTGCAGCCTAAAAAAGAAAACGGGAGCGGCTCCGATGAAAAGACCGATCGTCGTCAAGCCAAAAGCCAGTCCGGGCTTATTAGGCAAAACAGATACCAAGGATGCAAGCGAAATCGACATTGTCATACTGAAAAACATAACACCGATAAGCGAAACTATCATATTTTTGTCGCCAAACATCAAAAGCGGACAGGCTACTGCTACACTTAGCATTGCAATCCTTTTTACTCCAAATAAATCGGACAAAATGCCTCCCATAGCCTTTCCTATACCCATAAAGACGAAAAAGATTATAGTTTGAATTGTTGTCTTTCGCCACGAGGTGGGGATACCGTATGCCATATATCCACGAATAACGACGACCATAACGGCTAAAATCACAATCAAAGCCTTGCTGATGCTTTGATTTTCATAATTAAAGCTCTTACTCAGATTCGGACATTCTTTATCCGAATAGGTTTGTGCCAAAAGAATAAACGGAACGGCAGATAAAATCAAAACAAAAAGAAGCCAATAGGGAAAGCTTGTAGTGGCGAGTAGCTTGCCGAAAACTACACCGAACGAGCCTCCCGAAACAAAAATTGCACTGTGAGAAAGCTTTCCACAGGAGCTTTTCAGAGTAATCTCCGCACCGTTGACGTGAATAAAGGCATTACCCAAGCAAAGGATAACCAGCGAAAGCAGCGGTAATCCGGTTATACTGTTTTGCAAAAGCAGGGCAAGCGCCAAAAGCACCAAGCCAACCATTCCAAAGCATAATTTCGGAAATTTATCGTTTATGTATCCGATAATTGACTGCGGAACAAAAGCCAACATATCATAGATGAAAAAAATCAGCCACATCATCGGAGCACTTTCGATATAACGTCCCAGGACAAAAAAACATACAACTTCCGTTACAAAATGAATATAAAAATACAGAAAACCCGCACCGATATTTTTTGTTTTAAGCTTCAAACATTTCATATTTTTCTCATTTCCACATTTAATGACAATATAATACCATCTTTTTCATAATAAATCAATAGCTAAATGCTTTTCGTTTGACGTTTGAGTATTTCCGGAAGCTCTGTAACGGATTTTATGACAAATTTTGCTTCATCGCCCTTTCCGAGTGATCCGCGGTCTACCCAGCAGGCATCGAGGTTGCTGTTCCTTGCTCCGGCAATATCCGAGGAAAGAGAATCACCGATGACAAGCATTTTGCTTTTGTCCTTTTCGTCAATATGAGCAAAAACGTAGTCAAAAAATCCCTTGGCAGGCTTATTGAAGCCGATATCCTCAGAAATAAACACTCCGCTCACATATTCATTCAGCGGCGAATTCAAAAGTCTGCCCCTTTGAACAAAGCCGGTTCCGTTTGTGATGAGATAAAGTGAGTAAATTTCGCTCAGCTTTTCGCAAACCTCAAGCACTCCGTCAAGTAAAATTCCCGGCAAGGAAAGGTAATCCATATACATTCGATTTGCCTGCGTCGGGTCGGCGTTCAGACACAAGCATCCGAAAAAATCCGCAAATCTCTGAACTCCCAGCTCCCCTCTTGTCAGCTCGCCCTTTTCAAGCTTTTTCCATTTTGAAGCGTTGATTTCGGAATAAAGGCGGTACTGTTCCTGTGTCGGCTCAATTCCGTAATTCCTCATCAAAAGCCCTATTGCTCGCATTTCCGATGCCTCAAAATCAAAAAGTGTGTCGTCAAGGTCAAAAAGCAGGGTTGTATATTGCATAAACACATTCCTTTCCTCAATTGTTAAAATAAAGTTTACTACATTAGGTATAAAAAATCAATATTTTGAACATATCATAATGATTGTAGTAAGCAATTTGATTGAAAAAACACTATGCGAAAAGTATAATACATAGGAAAAAGAAATGCTTGTCTAAACTGTATTTTATTTAAAGCATAAAGCATTAGATACTGTAGGAGGTACTGATTTTGGAAATTGATATGACAGGAATAACCTCACCCGAGCTTTTACGGCAAGAGGTTGAAAAAATGAATTCCTTCGGTGTTCGTCTCACCGGCACAAAGGCGCAGAGGAATTTTATAAAATATCTAAAAGCTCAAATACACGATATGGGCATCGAAACCTTTTCCGACCCGAGCCGCTTTATGCGCTGGGAGGAAACGAACAAAAGCCTTACCCTTAACGACCCGAACGGTGAAATCAACATACCTATTTCGTCAGCCTTTCCCTACTCGGGCAGAACTCCGTCCGAGGGCGTTACGGCAGAGCTGACGTTTGTTAAAGAAAAGCACGTCGGCTACCTTTCCGCCGCCGACAAAATTGCGGTTGTTGAAATTAACGAGCTTGACTTTTTCCCGAGCGAAATAGCTTTTAACGAAAGGCAGCACAGCCTCCCGGAGGGCTTGACATTGCCCGAGCATTACAAGGGACCCGTCGCAACAACCTTTGTCAATTTTCCGTTTTTAAAGCTGGCTAAATTAGCGGGCGCAAAGGGTGTAATCTGTGTTTGGAACGGAATAAACGATGCCTGTATTGAGGGTCAGTACCTTCCGTTTATCCTCGGTTATCAAGGAATCCCTGCCGTTTGGGTAAATTCCGAAAACGGTGCAAGGGTCATTGAGGCTGCTAAAAACGGAGAAACGGCAACCCTCACCCTTGATGGCATAATCGACGAATATGCAAAAACCGAATCCTTCTGGTGCATCCTCGACGGTGAGGAGGAAGGCGAAAGTGTTATCATCAACACGCACACCGACGGCACAAACTGCATTGAGGAAAACGGTTCGATTGCCCTGCTTGCAATGATTCGCTATCTCAAGGATAAGCCGCTTAAAAGAACACATATTTTTGTTTTCGCAACCGGACATTTCAGATTGCCGAGCTTCAAAAATGTTGACGGAGGCGGCGTTCAGGCAACATCCAAATGGCTTTCCGCTCACAAAAGTCACTGGGACGGCAAGGAGGGTCATCTGAAAGCCGTTGCCGCACTTTCCGTTGAGCATCTCGGCTGCAAAATGTGGAAAGCCGAGGACGGAGTATACAAGCAGGTGGGCGATGTTGAAACCGAGCTCGTTTACACGGGAAATCAAACGATGGACGATATATATTTTAAATCGCTTGAGGGCAGAAAAAAGGTTCATACTCTCACATTAAGAGGTCATAATCTTCTTCATTTCGGTGAGGGTCAGCCGCTTTTTAACTGCGGTATTCCGGAAATTGCCCTTGTCCCTGCGCCCGACTGTCTTTGCGTTATAAGCAACAGTCACGAAACAGAAAAATTTGATTGCGAGCTTATGTATGAGCAGACTGTTTCGTTTATCAAAATGGTCTTGATGCTTGAGGAGCTCACCACACAGGAAATAGGTCAATGTGAGGGCTATTCCGCCGTTGCGACAAAATCAATGCTTAACGACGGAGAAAAAAAGCTCCGCAGAATCAAAGCGAGAGTTAAGGAAATTATAAAATAAAAAATAGGACTGCCGCCCGAAACGACAGTCCGTTTTTATTGTATTAAACATACCAAATCCAACCGAAAAGGACAATAATGATAATCCATTGCAGGCTCGAATAGCTGACCGTTACCTTGCAGCTTGCCTCTGCCGTGCCATCTACGCTTTTGGCTGTAATCGTTGCTGTTCCCTTGCCGGTCATTGTAACCTTGCCGTTATCATCAACCGTTGCAACCTTTGCGTTTGAGGTTTCCCACTCTATCTGCTCCTTGCCGTAGCTGGAGGTATAATTAATGCTTTTGACATCCTTGTAATTACCGTTGAGCACATCCGAGGAAAATGTGATAAAGCCGCCGCTTTTAACAACCTTTACCTTGGAGGCAACATTTATATTCTGCGAGCCGGATATAACAACACAGCTATCAAAATAGGCATTGAATGCGGAGGTCGGAATATCGCCGCTACCGCTTTTTGCAAAGGTGACGTTCAAAATTGAAATCGGTCCGTCAATCGGCTTTGAGGATGCCATTGAAAACATCCTTGTATTGATGTTTGATGCATTGGTCACAGAATGGTATTTATCAGAATAATCACTTTTGAGCTTTGAAAATTCGCTTGTTACCTTAATCTCCTTGCATACACCGAGAGGTGATGAGGCATCGAAGCGAACATCCATTGAGCTGATTGAACCCTTTGTGAGTGAAAGCTCAAGAGTAACGGAGGAGGCATCGGAGCTTTTAACAACGAGGCTGAATACCGGATTTTCCACCGCTGCGGAGGCAGAAACAGCCGCTCCACCGATAACAAGCATAGCTGCAAGCAATATTGCCGTAAATTTTTTCAATAATTTCATAAAACACATTCCCTTTTTTATTTTTATACTATGATTTTAATATTTAACGGCGAATATGTCAATATTTATTTTTATTTTTTCTGTACAAATTATCGGAGCTTTGATATAATATATACATATATAATCTGCCGAGCTGAAAGGAATGGTAAGGAATGAAGCTGCTTGCTCTCGGTGACGTGGTGAGTGATGGAGGCTGTAACGCCTTGACACACTGCCTGCCCCGAATAAAAAAAATGAACGAAATTGATGTTTGCATAGCCAACGGTGAAAATTCCGCTCCGGGCAACGGTATACTTCCCTCCTCGGCACAGACCTTGATTTCTGCCGGAGTTGATTTGATAACAACGGGCAATCACGTCTTTCGGCGCAGGGAATTTTCCGACTATATTGACGAGCACAATTATATTATCAGACCATACAATATGCACCCCTCATGCCCCGGAAGCGGCGTGGGCAAACTTGATATGGGACGTTACAAGATCGGTGTAATCAATCTGATGGGCAATGCTTTTTTTAATGCGAGCTATGCCAACGCCTTTGATTCGCTCGACCGAGCTCTTGCCGAAATTGAGGATTGCAAAATTAAGGTTGTTGATTTTCACGCCGAAGCAACCGGAGAAAAAAGAGCCCTCGGCTTTTATGCGGACGGACGTATTTCTGCCCTCTGGGGAACTCATACACACGTTAAAACCGCAGATGCTCAAATTCTGCCTAAGGGAACAGGCTACATAACCGACCTTGGTATGTGCGGCAGTGAAGTCTCCGTGCTGGGCATTGAGCCGGAATGTATAATCCGCTCCTTAAAAACCGGTATGCCCACCCAATTTAAAGCAAAGGAAGCCGAGATTTCCATCAACGGCTGTATGTTTGAAATTGACGAAAAAAGCGGACTGACCAAAAGCATCCGCACAATTACGATAAGGGAGTTTGACTGATGCAAAGGACACTGAAAAATATTATATCCTCTCTGCTTTGCCTTGCAATTCTTTTTTCACTTTGCTCATGTAAGGAGGCGCAGAGTGTTATAGACACGCTCGGCATAGGTGATAGGGACACGGTTGACCCCGGAATCGACCGCACAGATTTTTCCGTGCCGTTTTTGCGAACGGATTCACTTGACCCGTATAAGGCAACCGAAGCCATGAACATATATATTTCAAAGCTGCTTTATGATTCTCTTTTTACCGTAAGCAGCCGCTTTGAGGCAATAAACCAAATTGCACAAAGCTATTCTCTTGACGGGAATAAGCTCTCCGTTTACATAAAAAGCGGTCTGAGCTTTACCGATGGCTCACCTCTTACCGCAAAGGATGTTGTTTATTCCTATGAGCTTGCCCAAAAATGTCCCACCTATATCCCCTACCTCGAAAGCTTTGTTCAAGCGGAAGCATCCGGTACAGGCTGTATCATCTTCACCATGAGCTGCAAAAATGCCGATGAAACGGCAAATCTGATTTTTCCGATTGTCAAAGCAAGCTCCGCAGAGGGTGAGCAAGACTCCGAAAGCACGGATGACAAATCCAATTCGCTCAAAAGCCTTCCGATTGGCAGCGGAAGGTATACCGTTATCAGCGATAACGGTCAACGCTATCTTTCCGCCAACAAAGCCCGTCTCGGAGGCTATCACCCGATTTATAACAGAATCGGTCTGGTCGATGTTACCGATACAGCCTCCTTCGGAAATCTTTTTGAGATGAACGAGATTGATTTTTACTGCGATAATTTTGATGAGGGTACATACGGCAAAACGACCGAAAACAGCAGTAAGGTCAGCCTGACAAACTTTGTGTACCTCGGCATAAATTCCGGCAGCGGAGCCCTTTCCGATGCAAGGGTTCGTCGAGCAATTGCACTTGCCCTTGACAGAACGGAGCTTTCCTCGGTTTCGTACGCAAGCTGTGCCGAAGCAACCGCTCTGCCCTTCCACCCCTCCTACAGCAAGCTCGACGGAATTACGCAACCCACACTGAAAAACAAAAACGAGTCGGCGATCAAGCTTCTTGAAGATAACGGCTTCGATAAGGTCAGCGATTCGGGCATTCGATATTCCGAAAGCTCATCCTTAAATCTGACCCTGCTTGTTAATAACAACAATGCTTTCCGCCGCTCACTTGCAAGAGGTATTCAGCAAGCACTCGAAAAGCTTGATATTAAGGTATCAATCCGTGAGGTATCGTACAACAGCTACGTTTCTTCAATCCAAGGTGAGAGCTTTGATCTTTATATAGGTGAAGTGATTCTTTCCAACACGTTTGGGCTTTCACGCTTTTTCTCCGAAACCGGAGCACTTAGGTATGGCATTGATTTAAGCTGTAAATCGGCACAGCTTTACAAGCAATATCAAAACGGTGAGCTTGAACTGAGAAGCTTTGTGGATTCTTTTTCCGATGAGCTGCCCTTTATCCCGATAGCATTCAGACAGGGTATAACCACAGCCTCGGAAAAGCTGAAAAACGAAATACAAACGCTCCCGGGTGACTGCTTCGCCAATATAAATGAATGGACTGCTTGATATGGATAAAAACACCAATATACAATACCTAAAGGGTGTCGGTGAAAAACGTGCAAAGCTTTTAAGCAAGCTCGGAATTTTCACCGTCGGAGACCTTTTGCATTATTATCCCCGTGAGTATACGGATTGGAGCAAAACGGTTTCGATAGCAGAGGCTCCGTTTGACGAGCCGTGCTGTATACGTGCCGTGGTTGACCACACGCCCAAGGGAGCTAAAATCAAAAATTCTATGACAATATACAAGACCGTCGCTACAGACGGTCAAAGTCTTATGAATTTAACCTTTTTTAACAATAAATACACAGCAGAGTCACTTGTTGCGGGTGAAGAATATCTTTTTTACGGCAAGGTCGGAGGAAATTTTCATCGGCGTGAAATGACCTCGCCGCTTGTTGAAAAAGCCTCCCTTGGCGGAAGAATACACCCGATTTACGCACTCACCGCAGGAATCAACTCCAAATATCTTGAAAAGCTTATAAATCAGGCTTTTTCACTCAGAATTGATTTTTTTGAGGACTGTCTGCCGCAGCCCTTGCGTGACCGACTTTGCCTTGCGGAAATCAATGAAGCAATACATCAGCTCCATATGCCGAAATCCATTGACCATATGTATGAGGCAAGGCGGCGAATGATATTTGAGGAGCTTTTTGTTTTCCAGCTCGGTCTTATGAAGCTAAAGGGCAACAGGCGTGAGGAAACTCCGATTTGCATAAAAGCCGACTATACCGAGGAATTTTGCCGTACCCTCCCCTTTGAACTTACGGGAGCCCAGAAAAGAGCCGTCAATGAAAGCATAAAGCAAATGACCTCGCAAACGACGATGAACAGGCTTTTGCAGGGTGACGTCGGCTCGGGCAAAACAGCCGTTGCCGCCGCACTGCTTTATACCGTTATCAAAAACGGTTATCAATGCGCGTTTATGGCTCCCACAGAAATTCTCGCTCAGCAGCATTATGCAACCTGCTGCAAGCTTTTTGCCGACACACCGATAAGAACGGAGCTTTTGACCGGCTCGGTAACAGCAGCCTCCAAAAGCAAGATAAAGCAAAAGCTGCGTGACGGAGAAACAGACCTTATCATCGGAACTCATGCACTCATTCAGGAGGATGTTGAATTCAAAGCACTCGGTCTTGTGATAACCGACGAGCAGCACCGCTTCGGCGTTAAGCACAGGGCAATGCTCAGCAACAAGGGAGACCGACCTCACACTCTTGTTATGTCGGCAACTCCGATTCCCAGAACACTTGCCCTTATGGTATACGGTGACCTTGATGTTTCTGTTTTGGATGAGCTTCCTCCGGGTCGTCAGCCGATAGAAACCTACTGCGTTTCGGGCAAATTGAGAGAGCGTGCTTTCGGATATGTTAAAAAACACCTTGATGAGGGTAGACAGGGCTATATCGTCTGTCCGCTTGTAGAGGAAAGCGACAATTCCGATATTGCCGCAGCAGAAAGCTATGCGGAAAATCTCTCCAAGGGCTTCTTTGACGGCTACAGCGTGGGACTTCTTCACGGAAAAATGAAGCCAAAACAAAAGGAGGACGTTATGTCCCGATTTGTTGGCGGAGAAATTGATTTGCTTGTTTCAACAACAGTTATTGAGGTCGGTGTCGATGTGCCAAACGCCGTAATAATGGTTATTGAAAATGCCGAACGCTTCGGACTTTCGCAGCTTCACCAGCTCAGGGGTCGAATCGGCAGAGGCAAGCACAAATCAACCTGTATTTTGATAACCGACGCACAGGGTGAAAACACAAAAAGAAGAATGAATATAATGAAAAGCACAGTGGACGGTTTTAAAATAGCAGATGAAGACCTCAAAATGAGAGGTCCCGGTGACTTTTTCGGTGCCCGTCAGCACGGTCTGCCCAACCTAAAAATGGCATCGCTGACCGACTCCGAAATTTTGACCGAGTCCCACCGCTTTGCAAGGGAAACTCTTGAGCGTGACCCCGAGCTTTCCTTGCCGGAAAATAAAAATCTTAACGCCGCAATTTTTGAGCTTTTCAACTCTGAATATGTTATGAATTAATATAAAAATCAGCCTCATCAAGCAAATGATGAAGCTGATTTTTTTACACAAGCAAGCCGCTGTTTATAAAAAGCGTCGCAAAGCCGAAATAGATAAGCAAGGTCAAGGCATCGACTATTGTTGTTATCATCGGTCCCGCCATCAATGCAGGGTCAAGGTGCAAAAGCTTTGCCAAAATCGGCAGCGCACAGCCGATAACCTTGGCAACAATAACCGCACAAACCATTGCAAGACAAACGACAATAAAGGTGTTGCTTGATGTATCGTTGTGTGTGACAAGCTTTATGAGCCACATTCTGCCGTAATTGACTATCGCAAGCGTAATACCGCAAAGCACGGCAACTCTGATTTCTTTCCAAAGGATTTTAAAGAAATCTCTTATATGGATATCACCGAGTGCAAGTCCTCTGATTACAAGCGTTGAAACCTGATTGCCGCAGTTTCCGCCCGTGTCCATAAGCATCGGAATAGCTGCGGTAAGTCCGGCTATCATAGAAAGCTTATCCTCAAAGCCCTCTATAATCTGCCCCGTAAAGGTTGCCGAAACCATAAGAATAAGCAGCCAAATAATTCGGTTTTTGTAAAGAGTGAATATTCCTGTTTTGAGATATGACTCCTCCGAGGGCAAAAGCAAGGCCATCTTTTCAAAATCCTCGGTATTTTCATCCTCGATAACATCAACGATATCGTCAATCGTAATTATTCCGACAAGCCGTTCCTCCTTGTCAACAACCGGAATTGACAAAAGGTCATATTTTTTTGCCTTTGCCGCAACCTCCTCCTGGTCATCCGTCGTTGTTACAAAAATAAGCTGCTCATCGTCCTCCATAATCTCCCTGACAAGCTGCTCCTCGGGAGCCAAAATCAGCCTGCGCAGAGGAATTGTGCCCACAAGCTTGCGCTTTGAATCCATACAATAGCAGGTATAAATCGTTTCTTTGTCAAGTGCCGTTCGGCGTATCATTTCAATAGCCTGCTTAACCGTGTAGGTTTCGGGAAAGGAAACCATTTCAATCGTCATTATACTGCCCGCAGAATTTTCGGGATATTGGAGGAACTTATTTATCAGCTTCCTTGTTTCGGGCTTGGTATGAGCCAAAACTCTTGTGACAATATTGGCGGGAACCTCCTCCAAAAAGTCAACCGCATCATCAAGGAACATATCCTCAATAAGAAATTCAAGCTCGGAATTTGTAATTGCTTCAACAATATTGCCCTGAATATCGCCTGAAAGATAAGAAAAAACATCAGCCGAGGATGTCTTGGGCAACACTCTGAAAAGACGCACCTGATTTTCAGGGGTCATTTCCTCAATCAAGGAAGCAATATCGACGATGTTCATCTCGACGAGCATTTCCTTAATTGCGGAAAATTTGTTGTTGGCAAGCATTTTGCTGATGATTTCAACCATAGTGTTCAATTTTAAAGCACCCCTTTCGGCACGACGAAAAGTCACGCCGCAGATGCCTGTCTCAAATTATGTGAGCAGATAACCGCAACGCATTTTTGCCGCGCAAATCATTATTTTGTTCAAACTTCGTTGCCCGTAGCTACTGTCGCCGCTCACTTAATTTCACCTCACATAATTTTTTGCAATTCCATTGAACTGACAAACATATTTTATACCCAATACATCGGAATTGTCAAGAGAAATACTGTTTTTTCTTTGAATTAAAAATTGAAATTCTTACCTTTAATTTGTTGACTTTATATTTAAATGTGCTACAATAATGTAGCAAAGATTTTTTACTTAAATTCATCAGGAGGACTGAAATGAAAAAGCTCAAATTTTTATTCACACTGCTTCTGGGCAAGGGACTTATGCTCTTTTGCAACCTTTTTGCTAAGGGCAGAGGTACAAATATGCCCGGTGCCAAGGCAAACAAAATTATGCCTGATTTTATCGCACAATTTAAGGGACTTGACCCCGAAAAGGTAATTTTTATCACGGGAACAAACGGAAAATCCACCGCAAACAATATGGTCGTTCACGCACTGAGACATTCCGGCAGAACGGTCTGCTCAAACCTTGAGGGTGCAAATATGATCGGCGGTATCGCAACCGCTCTTATCCGAAATTCAACCTTTACAGGCAAAATGAAAACGGAATATTTTTCATTTGAAATTGACGAACGCTCACTTGCCGGAATTTACAAATATATTCCCGCCAAAAATGTTTGTATAACCAATCTTCAAAAGGATCAGGTTCAGCGTAACGGTGAGCCCGACTATATTGTGCAAAAATTCCGCAAGGTTATCAATTCCGATATGACCCTTTTCCTCAACGACGGCGAGCCGAGAGCAAAGTCCTTTGAGGATTTTTCGGACAAGGTCTGCTATTACGGAGTTGACAGAACGCAGTATTCCTTTGTTAAGGACAAGTTCTACGACGTTACAATGCCCTGCCCAAAGTGCAACGACAAAATTTCCTTTGAATACTACAATGTTGACAATGTCGGCAAATTCCATTGTGAGGGCTGCGACTTTTCATCCGAGAAAAAGGTTGATTTCTTCGCTCAAAACGTCGATTTCTCCGAATGCAGCTTTGATTGCAACGGCTACCGCTTTTCGGTAACGAACAAGGAGCCGTTCTATATTTTCAACTATGCTCTTTGTATCGCAGTATGTACAAAGCTCGGTATGACCAACGAGGAGCTTCAAAAGAGCTTCTCCGATTTCAAAAATATCAGCGGACGTATGGAAATTCTCAAATATAAAACCAAAACTCTCAAATATATCCGCATCAAGCAGGAAAATCCCGAAACTCTCCAAACTGCACTTGATTATATTGCAAAGGACGAAAGCCCGAAAATTCTGCTTATGGGTCTGGAGGAGCTCAAGGATTTCTCCCCGTACTATACCAACACCTTCTATTCCTTCGACGTTGATTTTGAGTCGCTCAAAAAGAACAATATCAAGCATTATATCTGCTTCTCGGAGGCTGTTGCCTACGACACCGCGAACAGAATGATTTATGCAGGAATCGACAGGAACGATATATCTATTCTCCCGAACGACAGCGACGAGGCTATTCTTTCCGAGCTTGATAAATTCGATGTTGACAATGTTTATCTTATTACATGGCTCAAAAAATATCATGAACTCGAAAAATCCACCAAGCAATACGGAGGTAATGAATAATGAATACTCTGAATATCACATGGCTTTATCCCGATTTGCTTAATCTTCACGGCGACCGCGGAAATATTATGGCGTTTGAGCGTGTCGGAAAAGCGATGGGGCTTGATGTAAAAATCAACCGAATTGACACCTTCGCTCAGGAAATCGACTTTGAAAGCTCCGATATGATTTTTATGAACGTCGGTGAAATCAAGACGGCAGGCTCAATAGTTAAAAACATTCAAAAATTCGGCAACGCCATATATGACTTTGCAAACAGCAACAAGCCGATTATTGCGATCGGAACAAGCGGTATGGTGCTTATCAAATCAACCAAGCGCTGCGACGGAACCGTGATTGAGGGTCTGGGACTTCTCGATGTCAACGGCGTTGAGCGTGAGGAAATTTACGGCGACGATTTGCAAATTTCCCTTTGTGAGGATGAAAAGACGGAAATTATGGGTGTTCAAATCCACCTTGTTGATTTCTTCCTCAATGACCGCTCACAAGCCTTGGGCAAGGTAATTTACGGTATGGGCAACAACGGCAAGGATAGGACAGAGGGTGCAAAAAACAAAAATGTTATCTTCACCAATGCGCTCGGTCCCGTGTTTGTTAAAAATCCGTGGTATACCGAAAAAATCATTAACGAGGCGCTCAAGGCAAAGGGCTGTGAGCCCTGCAAGCCCCTTGATGAAAGCTTCTTTGAGATTGAACGTAATTCGTTCAAAACAGTAAGACGCTTTATAGACCAAAAGACGGAGTAAAATTATGTATCCTTGTATTGAGATCAGACCCGACGGTATTCTCCATAATCTCAAAATTCTCAAATCGACCTGTGCCGAGCACGGTATATCCCTCTCCCTTGTCACAAAGATGCTTGTAGGCTACGAGCCTTTGGTACGCTACCTTGTCAATGAGGGCGAAATTTCCGCAATTTGCGATTCGCGAGTTGAAAATTTTCGTGAATTTGTCGATATCAAAGCAGAAAAATGGCTCATCCGCTCCCCGATGCTTTCACAAATTGAGGAAACCGTCAAGTTTACCGATGTCAGCCTCAACAGCGAGCTTAAAGTCATTCGTGCTTTAAACGACGAGGCGTGTCGTCAGCATAAGCATCACGGAATTATTTTGATGTTTGAGTGCGGTGACCTTCGTGAGGGCTGCTATGAGACTGAGCTTACCGAAATTGTCGGTGAATGTCTGAAAATGCAAAGCGTTGAGCTTCTCGGAATAGGTACAAATCTTGGCTGCCTTAACGAGGTTCTACCGAGCGACAGGAATATGGCTCGTTTTGAGGAAGTCGTTAATTCCGTACAAGCACATTTCGGAATCAAATTCCCGATTATTTCCGGCGGAGCTTCAAGCTCGGTCAAAATGCTTTTTGAAAACAGACTGCCTGCGATAATAAATAATATGCGTATGGGTGAGGCTGTTTTTCTCGGAAATATCCCCTGCTACGATATTCCGTTTGAAAATGCAAGGGAGGATAATTTTATCCTCAAGGCTGAAATAATCGAGGTTAAAGAAAAGCCGTCCGTTCCCGACGTTTTCCCCGAAGAAAGTGACCGTATGCTGAAACGAGCACTTGTTGCAATAGGAAAGCAGGATATTTATTTGCCCGGACTTTCCTGCGTTGACGGGCGAATCAAGGTTCTCGGAGGAAGCAGTGACCACGTTGTTCTTGATATCGGTTCTTGCGGCGACGATTACTCACTCGGCTCGGTTGTTGAATTTAAGATGACCTACAACTGTCTGCTCAACGCAATGACCTCAAAATACGTCAAAAAAAATATTCTCAAATAAAAAAGATGCGATTTTTGCCAAACACAGAAATCGCATCTCATTTTTATTTTTTTGCAACAAAGAAAAGTCTGGGCATTTGTAAAATCACATTCCCATCCATCTGCACAGGATAATTTTCTTCAATCATTTTAAGCAAATCGGAAATAAACTTCTCCCTCTCGTCACTACCGAGCATTTCGAGATACGGTCGAAGACCACTACCCTTGTACCACTCGATTACCGCTATATGCGACGGAACAATGTGATAATATGTCGTTTCCCACATTTCTACACTTTTTGAGCATTGAGCAAGAATATCGTAGGTATCATCGGGCATTAAATTATGGAAATTTTGTATTACCTTGAGCTTTTCCCACCTACCATGCGAAATCAGGTCATTCAGCATTTTATAAAACATGGCGGTTTGTACAAGCGGCATTTGAACAGCAAGCACGCCACCGTCATTCAGCCTTTGGACAAGCTTAGGCAAAAGCTCTGTGTGATTTGGAATCCAATGCAAGCAGGCGTTAGAAAAAATCAAATCAAATTTGTTAAAATTTTCCAAACCGTCCGGCACAAAGCATTTTTCAAATTTCAGTTGAGGGTAGCTCTCCCTTGCCGTTTCAAGCATATTTTCAGAGCTGTCAATTCCGAGTATTTCCGCCGACGGAAAATGCTCATACAACCGATTTGTGCTGTTTCCGGGTCCGCAACCGATATCGAGAACAGATTTCGGATTAATGTCAATTCTGCTTATCAAGTCAACAGACGGCTGCGTTCTTTCCTTTTCAAATCTTTTATATTGTTTTGAGTTCCAATCACTCATAATCTCACCTCGTTTTGAACAGTATATATCGACATATAAAAAAAGTCAAGCGCCATCAGCCATCCCAATTAAATCAACATTAAAAATTTAAGAAATACGCTTGAAAAAGACACCCCAATGTAATATACTTGAATTGTAATATATATGTCAAAAGGAGCTGAAATAATGCGTAGAACAAAGCGGCAGGGCAGTTTCTTCTTCTCACTTTTAATCAATATTTTATTGAATCCAGAGGGATTTTTGCCAGCGATTGCCCTCATTTTTTTGCATTTTGTCCTCGGCTGGTCACTTTGGTGGGCAGCACTTGCGGCGGCTGTTTGGATTTTGTGGCTCATAATTCGTATGCTCCTGCTTGGCTGGGTCGTCAAGTGCGGCAACACACCCGATCCGCCAAAGGAAAACAAAAATCCGTATTCCGCAAAGAATAAATAATTACATCTTCTGATGCAGCTACTTCCCAAAATCAAAGAAATTGATTTTGGGAAGTAGTGTTATAAAATATGTTTTTATTTAATTATTCTAACCTTGATAACTCCGTCAAGAGCTTCAAGTGCAGCTGCATCAGTCTCTTTATCGGCAACGCTGTAGCCGTATGCCCCTCTGACAGCGCACTTGGCATCATCACCCAACAGAGCCTTGACCTGCTCGGCAACATCAGCCTTATGGATAACGCAGGTTCTCGCACCGCTTACCCTGTCAAGCGGCATTGAGGGCATATTTACGGAATTAACAATTTCGCCCTTTTCAATGTAAGCAATAAGCTCATCCGCCGCCATAATCGCACAGTTGTCCTCGCTTTCGGGTGTGGAAGCACCGAGGTGCGGAATTGCAATTATTCCGTCAACGCCGATAACATCGTCCGATGGGAAATCGGTCACATATGCCGCCACCTTTCCGCTTTCAAGTGCGTCGATTACATCGGCATTGTTAACAAGTCCGCCTCTTGCAAAATTAAGGATTCGTACGCCGTCCTTACAAAGTGCAAGTGTATCCTTATTGAAGGTATCCTTGGTTGAGTCATTGAGAGGAACGTGAATTGTAATATAATCGCTCTTTTTGAAAATATCGTTGATATCCTCAACAATTTCCGTTCCTGCCGGAAGTGCTGCTTTTACAGCCTCGGAAGCGAACGGATCATAACCTACGATTTTCATTCCGAGCGCATCTGCTGCCTGAGCCACCTTGAAGCCAATTGCACCAAGACCCATAATGCCGAGCGTTTTGCCCATAATTTCCGGTCCCGCAAACTGCGACTTACCTTTTTCAACCAGCTTACCGACGGCTTCACCCTCACCTTTAAGAGCCTTGCACCAGTCATAGGCTGCCGTAACACGTCTTGAAGCGAGCAAAAGTCCGCAAACAACCAACTCTTTAACAGCGTTAGCATTTGCACCGGGTGTATTGAAAACAACGACACCGGCCTCGGCACACTTGTCTACGGGAATATTGTTTGTACCGGCTCCTGCACGGGCAATTGCCAAGGTTTCGCCGGGAAGCGACATTTCATGCATTGATGCCGACCTTACCATTATCGCAATCGGATTTTCACAGCTATCGGAGCAGGTATATTTTTCATCAAAGCGAGCCTTTCCGCAAGCCGCAATTTTGTTAAGAGTAAGAATATTATACATAGTTATCACCTTATGCGTTAGCTTCTTCAAATTTCTTCATAAATTCAACGAGCTTCTCAACGCCCTCAATCGGCATAGCGTTATAGATGGATGCTCTCATTCCTCCGACGGTTTTGTGACCCTTGAGGTTGATGAAGCCGGCCTCCGCAGCCTCGGCAATGAATTTTGCCTCCATATCCTTATCACCGATAACAAACGGAACATTCATAAGAGAGCGATCCTCTTTTACGACAGTACCCTTGAACAACTTACTTTCGTCAAGATAATCATAGAGAATTTTTGCCTTTGCTTCATTTCTCTTTTTCATTTCTTCAAGTCCGCCAAGGCTCTTAATCCATTCAAGAACGAGCTTGCACATATAGATCGTGTAGCAAGGCGGTGTGTTGTACATTGAGCCGTTATCTGCATGGATTTTGTAATCAAGCATTGTCGGAGTGTAGTCACGTGCGTTACCAAGCATATCCTCGCGGATAATTGCAATAACAAGACCTGCCGGTGCAACATTCTTCTGTGCACCGCCGTATACAACCGCAAATTTGGATATATCGAGCGGCTCGGAGAAGAAGCAGGAGGAAACGTCGGCAACAAGAGGAATATCTCCAACATCGGGGATATACTTAAAGGTTGTTCCGTAGATTGTGTTATTCATACAATAATAAACATAATCGGCATCGGGACGGAAATCCTCACGCTTGGTTTTCGGAATATAGGTATAGGTCTTATCCTCAGAGGAAGCAACGGCAACAACATCACCGTATTTCTTTGCCTCCTTGAATGCCTGGTTTGCCCATCGTCCGGTAAGGATATAATCGGCCTTACCGCTGCCGTTCATAAAATTGAGCGGGATTGCGGCAAACTGAGTGGATGCACCGCCCTGAAGGAAAAGCACCTTGTAGTTGTCGGGAACCTTGTAAATTTCACGGACAAGTGCCTCCGCACCGTCGATAATGCCCTGGAAAGCCTTTGAACGGTGTGACATTTCCATTACGGAAGTGCCTGTTCCGCCGTAATCAAGCATCTCTGCGGCAGCCTTGTTAAGCACCGATTCGGGAAGCATTGACGGACCTGCCGAAAAATTATAAACTCTGCTCATAATAATAACCTCCGTTATAAACATTTTTACTTTTCAATTATACATTTATGATATATTTTTGTCAACAATGATTTTTCATTTAAGCTCCGCCTTATGAAAAGCACCTCCTAATATGTATATACAAAAAGCAACAAAATGGTGAATATTTTCTGATTTTTTGCCAAATTTATGTTTATACCGATATATTGTTAATATTTTGGCTATTGGTACTTGAAAAATTTTTCATTTTGTTATAGAATAGTACGGATAAAAAAATAAATATTTTTCTGAAAGGAAGATTAATAATGGAAGCTCTTAACAAAAAGACTGTTGAAGATCTTGAAGTAAACGGCAAGAAGGTTCTTGTTCGTTGCGACTTCAACGTACCTCTCAAGGACGGTGTCATCACCAGCGACAAGCGTATCGTCGCATCTCTCCCCACAATCAAATATCTTATCGACCACAACGCAAAGGTTATCCTCTGCTCTCACCTCGGCAGACCCAAGGGTGAATTCAAGCCTGAATTTTCTCTTGCTCCCGTTGCCGCTCGCCTTTCCGAGCTTCTCGGCAAGGAGGTCAAGATGGCAAAGGACGTTGTCGGCGAAAGTGCTCAGGAGCTTGCCGCTTCTCTCAACGACGGCGATGTAATGCTCCTTGAAAATGTTCGTTTCCACAAGGAAGAAACAAAGAACGACCCCGAATTCTCCAAGAAGCTTGCAGACCTTGCAGAGCTTTATGTAAATGATGCTTTCGGCTCTGCTCACAGAGCTCACAGCTCAACAACAGGCGTTGCTGACTATCTTCCGGCAGCTTGCGGTTACCTCATCCAGAAGGAAATTGAGTTTATCGGCGGTGCACTTGCAAACCCGAAGCGTCCCCTTGTTGCAATCCTCGGCGGTGCAAAGGTTTCCGACAAGATCGGCGTTATCACAAACCTTCTCGACAAGTGTGACACAATCATCGTCGGCGGCGGTATGGCATACACCTTTATGAAGGGTCTCGGCTACAGCATCGGTACATCTCTGCTTGAGGAAGACAGAGTTGAGGATGCTATGAATATGATGAAAACAGCCAAGGAAAAGGGCGTAAACTTTCTCATCCCCGTTGATAATAAGGTTGGTAAGGAATATGCCCCCGACACAGAGGCTATGGTAATCGACAGTGATTCTATTCCCGACGGCTGGATGGGTCTTGATATCGGTCCCAAAACGCAGGAGCTTTTCGCAAACGCTATTAAAGGCAGCGGCACTGTTATCTGGAACGGACCTATGGGTGTTTCCGAGTGGGATAACTTCGCTGCGGGCACAATTGCGGTTGCAACTGCTGTTGCAGAGTCCGGCGCTATTTCAATCATCGGCGGCGGCGATTCCGCTGCGGCTGTTCAGAAGCTTGGCTTTGCAGACAAGATGTCACACATTTCAACCGGTGGCGGTGCTTCTCTTGAGTTCCTTGAGGGCAAGGAGCTTCCGGGTATCGTTGCTCTCAACGATAAATAATCGGAGGTAGTTAAAATGAACAAATCAGTTCGTAAAGCAGTTATCGCAGGTAACTGGAAGATGAATAAAACACCGGCAGAAACAACAGCTCTCATCAACGAGATCAAGCCTCTTGTTGCAGATGCAGACTGTGACGTTGTTTGCTGTGTACCCTATGTTGACCTTTTTGCTGCTCTTGAGGCTGCAAAGGGCTCAAACATCAAAATCGGTGCGGAAAACTGCCACTGGGCATCAAGCGGTGCTTTCACCGGTGAGGTTTCGGCAGAAATGCTCAAGGCTTGCGGCGTTGATATTGTTATCACCGGTCACAGCGAGAGAAGAACCTACTTCGGTGATACCGATGTTACGGTTCGCAACCGCACAAGAGCGGCTCTTGATAATGGTATGACAGTTATCCTTTGCGTTGGCGAATATCTTGAGCAGCGTGAGCAGAACATCACAATGGAGGTTGTTTCTTCTCAGGTTAAAATTGCTCTTGCGGGCGTAAGCAAGGAGGAGCTTGATAGAATTATCATCGCTTATGAGCCTGTTTGGGCTATCGGCACGGGCAAGACCGCAACCGCTGACCAGGCTGAGGAGGTCTGCAAGGCTATTCGTGAGCTTATTGCAGAGCTTTATGACAGTGAAGCGGCTAACAGATTCGTTGTTCAGTACGGCGGCTCAATGAACGCCAAGAATGCAGATGAGCTTCTCGGCAAGGAGGATGTTGACGGCGGACTTATCGGCGGCGCATCTCTCAAGGCTCCCGATTTTGCGGCTATCGTAAAAGCAGCAAGCAAATAATCAAATAAACTCAAAAGGGACGCTCAAATGCGTCCCTTAAGAATTGAAAGTGGTGACATATATGAAAAAACCGGTTGTATTATGTATAATGGACGGTTTCGGCATCAATCCCGGTGCAAACGGAAATGCGATTGAAGCCGCTAATACTCCCAACCTTACAAAGCTCTTTAAGGAGAATCCACTCACCTCGATTGGTGCCTCCGGACTTGATGTCGGCTTGCCCGACGGTCAGATGGGCAACAGCGAGGTAGGTCATACGAATATCGGTGCAGGCAGGGTTGTTTATCAGATGCTTGTCAAGATTTCAAAGTCCATTCAGGACGGCGATTTCTTTGAAAACAAGGCACTTCTTGAGGCTATGGAAAGCTGCAAAGCAAAGGGTACGGCACTTCATCTTGTCGGACTTCTTTCCGACGGCGGCGTTCACAGCCACATTGAGCATCTTTTCGGCTTGCTCGAAATGGCAAAGAAAAACGGACTTGATAAGGTTTACGTTCATTGCATTATGGACGGTCGTGATGTTTCCGTAACATCAGGTGTCGGCTTTATCAAGGATGTTTACGACAAGACCAAGGAGCTCGGTGTCGGTGAAATTGCAACGGTTATGGGTCGTTATTATGCAATGGATCGTGACTTTGCCTGGGACAGAGTTGAAAAGGCTTATGCCGCAATGGTTTACGGCGAGGGAATACAGGCCGACTGTGCCGTTAAGAGCATGGAGGAATCCTATGCAAACGACGTTACGGACGAATTTATCGTTCCCACCGTTATCAACAAGGACGGTATGATTAAGGCTGACGACAGCGTTGTATTCTTCAATTTCCGCCCCGACCGTGCAAGACAGATTACAAGAACCTTTGTTGATGAAAGCTTTGATGGCTTTGAGCGCAAGAACGGCTTCTTCACCCTCACCTACATTTGCATGACCCAGTACGACGAAACAATGCCCAATGTAAGCGTTGCGTTCCCGCCTGAGGAGCTTAAAATGACAATGGGTGAGTATCTTGCTTCTCAGGGCAAAACTCAGCTCAGAATTGCCGAGACTCAAAAATACGCTCACGTTACATTCTTCTTCAACGGTGGCGAGGAAAAGACCTTTGAGGGTGAGGACAGAATCCTCATCAACTCCCCCGATGTTGCAACCTTTGATCTCAAGCCCGAAATGAGCGCCTATGAGGTTTGCGATGCCGTTTGCGAGCAGATTAAATCCGGCAAGTACGATGCTGTTATTCTCAACTTTGCAAACTGCGATATGGTCGGTCACACCGGTATCTTTGATGCCGCCGTAAGTGCTGTTGAGGCAGTTGACGAGTGTGTCGGCAGAGTTTGCGATGCTGCTCTCGGTATGGGCGGTGCTGTTCTTATTACGGCAGACCATGGCAATGCGGACAAGATGATCGGTGAGGACGGCAAGCCGTTTACACCCCACTCCACCAATCCTGTTCCTCTTTGCGTTGTCGGCTATGATTGCGAGCTCAAGGAAACAGGCAAGCTCTGTGACCTTGCTCCGACAATGCTTCAGATAATGGGTCTTCCGCAGCCTACTGAAATGACAGGCGAATCAATGATTAAATAAATCCCTTAAAAATAAGGACTTCCTACGGAAAAGCATCTGTAGGAAGTCTTTTTTGATTAAGCTTAAGGTCAGCGCTCCTCACGGAAGTAGGAAAGTCCCAAGCTCTGAGGCGGCTGGAATTCCCTCTTGCGAAGCATACTGATAACAACAAGGACAATTATCGTAACAAGGTACGGCGTCATCTTGAAAAGCTCTTGAGCACTCATACTGAGGTTCGGAATATAGTTGTGAACTATGAAAAGTCCGCCGAAAAGAATCGAGCCGATTATGCTGAGATTAGGACGCCAAATTGCGAAGATAACAAGTGCGATTGCAAGCCAACCTCTGTCACCGAATGCGTTATTTGACCATACACCGCAGGCATAATCCATAACATAGTAAAGACCGCCAAAGCCTGCAATGATACTGCCAAGGCAAATCGAAACATACTTGTATCTTCCGACATTGATACCTGCCGCATCCGCTGTTGCCGGATTTTCGCCTACGGAACGCAGATTAAGACCGGAACGTGTACGGTTAAAGTAGAACGAAACGATTATTGCAACAGCAATTGCAACATATGCCAAAAAGCTGTAGGAAAGGAAAACCTCTCCGAACCAGCCGAGCTTATCGGCAAAGGGAAGCGCCTTTTTAAATGCAAGACTTGTTGCGGAAAGAGTAACCGACGGGACATCACTGTTTGTCAGCTTGATAAGCGAACCGCCGAAGAAGTTACCGAAGCCGACACCAAAGGTTGTCAGTGCAAGACCCGTAACATTCTGATTTGCTCTGAGCGTAACGGTGAGAAACGAATAAATAAGTCCCATCAAAAGTGAACCGAGAATTGTGGAAAGAATAGGAATAAGTATTGTCAGGAAGGTATTCATTTGCGTGGCGTTTTGCTCATAAAGGAAGCCTCCGATAACGCCCGAAATACCGCCGACATACATAACACCTGCCGTACCGAGGTTAAGGTTGCCGCTCTTTTCGGTGAGGATTTCACCGGTTGAGCCAAACAAAAGAGGTATACCCTGAACGACCGCACGCTGAATAAATGCAACTAACATTATTTCTGTGCCTCCTTCTCACGGAATTTCAGCTTGTAATTCAAGAAGAATTCACTGCCGATAATGAAGAAAATTATGATACCCGTAATAATTTCCGAGAAAGACTCGTTAAGACCGAAGGTGGTCGAAATTTCACCCGCTCCCCTTTCGAGGAAAACAAGCAGAAGTGATGTGACTATCATATATATCGGGTCAAAATGAGCAAGCCACGAAACCATAATCGCAGTAAAGCCTCTGCCGCCTGCCGTGTCACGGTTTACGGTATGGTCTGTACCGCTGACAAGCAAGAAGCCTGCGATTCCGCAAAGAGCACCCGAAAGAAGCATTGTTCTGACAATAACCTTTTTCACGTTGATACCGATATACTTTGCGGTGTTTTCACTCTCGCCAACAACGGAAATTTCGTAGCCGTGCTTGCTGTATTTGAGATAAATATACATAAACACAGTAAGGGCAACAACAATTAAGATGTTGCAAAGATATTTCTGTCCGCCGATTGCCGGCAACCAGCCTGCCTCGGTCGCATCATTGATAACACCGATATGACCCGAACCCTTGGGAACAGACCACTCGTAAGCAAAATAGGAAACAATGCACATTGCAATGTAATTCATCATAAGAGTGAAAAGTGTTTCGTTCGTGTTCCACAGTGCTTTGAAAAACGCGGGAATCAAGCCCCAAATCGCACCGGCCGCAACACTTGCGACAATAATGACTATCATCAAAATGCCTGTCGGAAGCTTATTGCCGAGGTAAAGCATACAAGCCGCTGTCGCAAGACCACCCATAAGCACCTGACCCTCCGCACCGATATTCCAGAATTTCATCTTGAATGCAGGAGTTACGGCAAGCGCAACGCAAAGAAGCATTGCTGTGTTTTGAAGAAGCATCCAAATTCGTCTTTCACTGCCGATGGCACCGTCAACCATTTTGACATAAACCTGAATCGGATTCTCGCCTGTAAGAAGAACGGTTACAACGCCGCAAACTATCAAAGCGGCAATGATTGAAGCGATACGAATAAGCCAGTTTTCCCACTTGGGCATATTGGAACGCTTGACGATATGAAACAAAGGCTCATGAACCTTTGAGGGATTATTACTCATTGTCATCATTACCTCCGTTCGTCTTAGTCATAAGCATACCGAGCTGCTCCTTGGTTGCAGTTCTCGCATCAACAATATCCGAAATCTGACCCGAGCTGATAACAACAATTCTGTCACAAAGCTCAAGCAGAACATCCAAATCCTCACCGACAAAAATAACGGCAACACCCTTTTCCTTTTGCTCGTTGAGAAGATTATATATAAGATATGAGGAATTAATATCAAGTCCCCTTACAGGGTAAGCTGCCATAAGCACTGTCGGAGATGCCGCAATTTCACGACCTACAAGCACCTTTTGTACGTTACCGCCGGAAAGACGGCGAACAGGTGTGCTTGCACTCGGTGTAACAACCTCAAGCTCATCAATAATCTTTTCGGCAAGCTCCTTGGGCTCTTTCTTTTCAAGGAAAGCGGTCTTACCCTTTTTGTAGCTTCTGAGCATCATATTATCAACGATATCCATATTGCCGACAAGTCCCATTCCGAGTCTATCCTCTGGAACAAAGGAAAGCCTGATACCGAGCTCTCTGATTTGAACAGGAGTTTTATCACGCAGATTGTCCTGCTTGCCGTTCTGAGGATTATTATAAATTATAGAGCCGTGGTTGAGATGTCTTAAACCGGCAATCGACTCCAAAAGCTCACGCTGACCGCTACCGGCAATACCGGCAATGCCGAGAATTTCGCCCGATTTTGCGGTGAAGGAAACGTGGTTGAGCACCTTGACGCCCTCACGGTTGACATAGCACATATTGTTGACAACCAGCCTGTCCTCTTTATCGGCAACCTCGGTACGCTCAATATTGAGGTCAATCTTTTTGCCGACCATCATTTCTGTGAGCTCCGATTCGCTCGTTTGAGCCGTATTTACGGTACCGATATATTCACCCTTTCTCAAAACCGAAACCTTATCGGATATTTCCATAACCTCGTTGAGCTTGTGGGTGATAATAATGATGGCCTTTCCGTCCTTACGCATATTTCTGAGAACGTCAAAAAGCTTCTTCGTTTCCTGCGGAGTGAGAACCGCCGTCGGCTCGTCCAGAATAAGGATATCCGCACCTCTGTAAAGAACCTTAACGATTTCGACCGTCTGCTTTTCCGAAACCGACATTTGGTAAATTTTCTTATTCAAATCAAGCTCAAAGCCATAGCGGTCAAGAATCTCTTGAATCTTCACCTTGGATTTTTTTAAATTATATCTACCGTCATCAAAGCCGAGAACAATGTTTTCCGTTGCGGAAAAGACATCGACCAATTTAAAATGCTGATGAATCATACCTATTTTTAAATCAAAAGCATCCTTGGGCGACTTGATGACAACCTCTTTGCCATCAACAAAAATCTGACCGTGATCCGGAAAATAAATTCCCGATATCATATTCATCAGCGTTGTTTTTCCGCTTCCGTTTTCACCGAGGATCGAAAGAATTTCGCCCCTGTTAACGGTGAGATTGACGTCCTTATTGGCGACGACGGAGCCAAAGGTCTTTGTAATGTTTTTTAACTCGATAGCAACCTGTGTACTCACCTTATGCCCTCCTGTTTTTTATTTTCAAAAAAGCACTGAAAAATTCAGCAATTTTCTCAAGATAAAATTGTTTAATAAAGGAAAGTAAGGCGGAGCTTTTAAGGCTCCGCCTTGAGATTAATAATGCGATTAGAACTTGGAGTTAAGGAGAGTGATACCGTCGATCTGTACATCGAAGTACGGAGCTGAACGGAACTCTGACTCGTGGAAGTAACCATCCTTAACAACCTCGGTGTCTGCTGTGTATGCGGCATCTGTATCAACGTCTGCCATATAGCTCGTGAGCTTGCCGTCGGCATCAACCTTAGCGTTTGCATTCTTACCGTCTGCAACTGTTACGGTGAAGTTGTTGGTATCGAAAACATGAACCTTACCAGCCTCAAGATCAGCCTTAACAGCATTGATCTTATCCTGGGTACCTTCAGCAGCAGCCTTGCCGTTTACATCTGTAAGAACGACGGAGCCCGTTGCGATGGAGCCTGTCCAGTCTGTTTCGATTTCCTTACCCTGCTGAACGCACTCGATCATATGCTCGAAATACGGTTCCCAATTGATTCTTGAGGAAACGATAAAGGTGTTCGGGCACTGTGACTGTGTGCTTCCGTTGTAGGAAACATTGGGAACGCCTGCAGTTTCGCAAGCTGTGGGAGCACCCATTGAATCGGCGTGCTGGCTGATGAGCTTACAACCGTTGTTGATGAGCTTCTGAGCAGCCTCCTTCTCGGCTGTTTCATCATACCAAGAGCCTGTGAACTGAACCTCCATTGTAACTGACGGGCAAACAGACTTTGCACCAAGATAGAATGAGGTATAACCGGAGATAACCTCGGCATATGTAAATGCACCGACATAACCCATCTTTGCATCCTTAGCCTCGAACTTGCCGGCATCAATCATCTCATTGAGCTTGAGACCTGCGGCAACACCTGCAAGGTAACGTCCCTCATAGATGGAAGCAAAAGAGTTGTGATAGTTCTTGAGACCTTCAGTGTGAGCCTTTGTACCCGTAGCATGGCAGAACTGAACCTCGGGGAATTCCTTTGCAGCCTTAATCATGAAATCCTCATGACCGAAGGAGTCAGCAAAGATTACATTACAACCGCTGTCAATCAAATCTGCTGCTGCCTCATAGCAAGAGTTGTCCTCAGGGATGTTAATCTTCTTGAGGAATTCAACATTCATTGCCTTGCAAGCTTCTTCAGCCGCGGTCATAAAGTTGTTGTCATAGGTGGAATTTTCATCGTGCAGGAAAATGAAGCCAACCTTAACTGCCTTCACATTGTCTGCAGAGCTGTCGTCGTCTGTCTTATTGCCGCAAGCAGCCAACGAAAAGACCATAACGATTGCCAAGAGAATTGCGAGAATCTTTTTCATACATTCTTCCTCCAAAAAAATTTTTATATAGCAAATTTTGCTACCTGAATTAATCGCAGAAGGTTATCTGTCCGTCGTCTGTCATCGCTTCGATTCTGGCAAGCGACTCAACTCTGACGCCCTTGCTGCGGATAAGCTCTCCGCCCTGCTGGAACGCCTTTTCGATAACTATTCCCGCTCCGACAATTTCCGCACCGGCAGCCTCAATGAGGTTGATAAGTCCGTTCAAGGCGCAGCCCTGTGCGAGGAAATCATCAATAATAAGAATTTTGTCGTCCTTATTAAGAAATTCCTGTGAAACGATAACGTCATAGGTCTTGCCGTGAGTAAACGACTTGACCGGCGTTGAATAAACGTCTGCGGCAATATTTTTGCCGAGCGTTTTTTTTGCAAATACCACAGGAACATGAAAATACTGTGCAGTGATACAGGCTATGCCGATTCCGGAAGCCTCGATTGTAAAAATCTTATTCACTCCACAGTCCTTAAAAAGACGATAAAACTCCTTGCCGAGTTCATTGATAAGCTCAACATCTATACGGTGGTTAAGAAAGCTGTCGACCTTCAAAACATTGCCCGGAAAAACCTTTCCGTCTTTGAGAATTCTTTCTTCAAGAAGCTTCACTGTGAAACCCTCCAAAATAAAATAAGCAGCCGAGCCTTAAACACCGCTGCCGAAACTGCCCCAACATATTGTATACAATACATTAAGGAAACCTCCACCAATAGATACAGTTACGGCACTGTTGTAGAAACTGCCGGGCCAATCATCCGGCTATATATCGGCAAATATTTTCCTATGCCGTCGAAATATCTCGAACGACATCTATATTTTAACATATTATTAATATTTGTCAACACCGTACAGCAATAAATCATTTTGCAAAAAAGCCTTTTGTTTTTGTCTATTATCAACAAGAAATCTGTTTATTTTTTATTCATACATTTTTTACATTCGCTTTCACCTATTTTATTGCAATAATTTACGCCGTGTGATAAAATAATACTATACTGATATGCGGAGGAAAAGCTATGTCACATCTTATTGAGCTGAAAAATGCATACAAAATTTACAACCCGGGCGAAAATGAGGTCAGAGCTCTCGACGGCATAGATCTCTGCATTGATTCCGGCGATTTTGTCGCTATCGTCGGTCAGTCGGGTTCGGGAAAATCCACCTTGATGAATATGCTTGGCTTACTCGATGTTTTGACAAGCGGAACCTATATCCTCAACGGTAAAGACGTTTCCGATATGGACGATGATGAGCTCAGCCGAATAAGGAATCACGAAATCGGCTTTATCTTCCAAGGCTTCAACCTCATTCCGAGCCTTACAGCTCAAGGAAATGTTGAATTGCCTTTGATTTACAGAGGAATGAAAGCGGAAGAAAGGCATTCACTCTCGACCGCCGCATTAAAGCGTGTCGGTCTCGGCAAAAGAATGGAGCATCTGCCGAACCAAATGTCGGGCGGTCAGCAGCAGCGTGTTGCAATAGCTCGTGCCGTTGCTGCAAAGCCTCCGGTTATTCTTGCCGACGAGCCCACAGGCAACCTTGATTCCGCCTCGGGCAAGGATGTTATGCGAATAATCAACGAGCTTTGGGCGGAGGGCAGAACGATAATCCTTATTACCCACGACGATTCAATCGCCGAAAAAGCACACCGAGTAATAAGAATAAGTGACGGTAAAATCATTGATGACCGCATTAATGACCACATCACCGCCGAAAAAAATTTGAGCTGTGACGAATAAAATTAGGATAAAGTAAAGTCCCTTGCATACAATAGAAATAAATCTATTTGTGTGCGAGGGCTTTTTATGTGCGGAATTATGGGCTATATCGGCAACGAAAATGCAACAGATATAATCATTTCGGGGCTTGAGGAACTGGAATACAGGGGCTACGACTCGGCAGGTCTTGCCGTCGGTAACGGGACTGATATCAAAATCGCAAAAGTGGTTGGCAGTCCGTCCGTTCTTCGTGCAAGAGCTGCCGATATCAGCGGCTTTGTCGGCATCGGTCACACACGTTGGGCAACTCACGGTGCACCAACGGTTGAAAATTCCCATCCGCAAACAAGTCAGGGTGGGCTTTTTACAGTTGTTCATAACGGAATAATCGAAAACTATGCCGAGCTAAAGTCCGAGCTTCAAGCCGAGGGAACGATATTTGAAAGCGACACTGACACAGAGGTTATCGCACAGCTTCTTGAAAAAAATTATTCGGGCGATTTAAAGGGTACGGTATGCTCGGTGCTTTCGGCTTTAAAGGGATCCTATGCCCTTGCGATAATGTGCCGAGATTATCCCGACACTATTGTATGTGCCAAATTATCAAGCCCGATTTTTGCGGGAATTTCAAACGGCTGTGCCTACCTTGCAAGCGACGTTTCCGCAATTTCGGACAAATGCGACCGTATTTTCAGGGTAAATGACGGTGAAATCGGCATTTTGAAAAAAGACGGCTTAAAAATATTCGATCTCGACGGTTGCAGAATAAGAAAAAGTGAAATCAAGCTCAAGGCAACCGAGCACAGCTCGGACAAATGCGGATACAAGCATTATATGCTAAAGGAAATTTACGAACAGCCCTCCGCCGTAAGACGAACTCTTTCTGAAGTTACAGGTGAAAACGGAAAAATCAAATTTAAAAATGTTCGGCTGACCAAAAATGAAATTCTCGGCATCAATCACGTTTTTTTCGTCGCCTGCGGCTCGGCGTATCACGTCGGTATGGTTGGAGCCTACGCCTGTGAAAGACTTTACAGACGGCACTCTCAGGCGATTATCGCCTCGGAATTTCGCTATATGCATCCAAGGCTGGATGAAAATACACTTGTTGTTGTCATAAGTCAAAGCGGAGAAACCGCCGACACACTTGCGGCAATGAGAATTGCACAAGAAAGCGGAGCAAGGCTCATCGGAATTGTAAATGTTGAGAACAGCACAATCGCTCAGGAATGTAGGAATGTTATTCTGACACGTGCCGGTAAAGAGGTTGCCGTTGCCACAACAAAGGCTTATTCGGCACAGCTTGCCGTTATATACGCTCTCACGCTTCACCTTGCCGAGACTGCCGGTGAAATCGGACACAGAGAAGCAAATTCATATCTGAATGAGCTGCGTGCGATTCCGGATAAAATAGATAAAATTCTTTCGGCGGACACCGATGAAATTCAAAAGCTTGCGGAGACCGCCGTAAATTCAAGCTATATCTGCTTTATCGGCAGGGGGTTTGATTATTGCACCGCTGCCGAGGCATCACTGAAATTGAAAGAAATCTCGTACCTGCCCTGTGAGGCTTATGCCGCCGGTGAGCTGAAGCACGGTACAATATCACTGATTGACAACAAAAGCTTAACCGTCGCTCTTTGCTGCTGTGATGAGCTGAAAAGCAAGACTGTTTCCAACATAAATGAGGTCAAAGCTCGAAACGGCAAGACGGTGACGGTCGCTCAAGACGGTGATATAGCAATACCGGTTTGCAACGATATTTTTGCACCGATGCTTGAAATAATTCCTCTACAGCTTTTGGCGTACCATACTGCGCTAAAGCTTGACTGTCCCATCGACAAGCCTCGTAACCTCGCCAAAAGTGTTACCGTCGAATAATAGAAAAAATCCGTGAAAGGAAATTCCTCTCACGGATTTGATTTTATACGAAATTATTCCTCAACGGGGGCTTCCTCGACTGCTTCCTCAACCGTCTCGGCAGCTTCAACTACCTCCTCGGCAGTCTCCTCAACCTCTACATCCTCCTTGGGAAGAAGAGCACGGATTGAAAGGCTTACACGACTCTTTTCAAAGTCAATTGCAGTGATCTTGCACTTAACTTTCTCGCCAATCTTGAGAACATCGGCAGGCTTGCTGATGCGCTGATCTGCGATCTGAGAAATGTGGATAAGACCGTCAATTCCGGGGATAACCGTTGCGAATGCGCCAAAGGTGGTGAGACCGACAATTTCGGAATCGATAACACTGTCAACGGGATAATCACGGCGAAGAATCTCCCAAGGATTGTCCTCAGCCTTCTTGTAGCCGAGAGAAATCTTCTTGTTCTCCGTATCAAGACTCTTGATGTAAACCTCGATCTCCTGACCGATTTCGAGAACCTCTGACGGATGCTTAATTCTCTTCCACGACATTTCGGAAATATGTACCATTCCGTCAACGCCACCGATATCAACAAATGCACCGTAGCTTGTGAGTGACTTAACGACACCGTGGTAAACCTGACCTTCCTCGGCCTGTGCCCAGAAAGCATCCTCTGCTGCCTTACGAGCCTCTCTGATGACGGCTCTGATTGAACCGATAGCCTTCTTGCGACCACGTTCTGCCTTAACCTCAATAATCTTGAGGTCTACCTTTGTCTTGAGAAGCTCCTCAAGTGACTCGCCTCTCGATGCGGTTGCAAGAGAAGCGGGAACAAATACTCTGATGCCGTTTACAATGACAATGATGCCACCCTTGACAACATCGGTAACCGTACCGGAAACAACCTCATCGTTTTCCTTTGCGGCTTCAATCTTGTCCCAAGCACCCTGTGCGTCGTATCTTTTCTTGGAAAGCATTACAGTGCCTTCCTGGTCGTTTGTCTTCATAATGATGAGCTTGATTTCGTCACCGATTTTAAGCTCCTTCATCGGGTCAGCGGTGGGATCCGCACTGTACTCGTCGGCAGGAACATAGCCTGTCTGCTTTCTGCCGATATCGACCTGGATCTCACTCGGCGAAATGCCTGTAACAACACCGACAACCTTTTGCTCGGTGCTCATATTGTTAAGAGACTCCTCAAGGGCCTCCATAAAATCAAGATCTTCAGCGGAAGCTTTTGCCACCTCCTCTGCATTTTCAATCGGGCTTGTGTTTACGTTTTCTGACATTGTTGAAAGTACCTCCTTTATGATTGCCGCCGGAGTTGAAGCCCCTGCGGTTACACCCACCTTTCGACATCCTGCAAAGCTGATATTTTCAAGCTCGCTCGCGGTTTCGATAAGATAGGTCGGACAACAGTTTTCGCAAACAGCCTTCAACTTTACTGTATTGGAACTTTGCCGTCCTCCTACTATTATCATGGCGTCACATTCCTCGGCCAACTTAACAGCCTCGTCCTGCCGCTCATCAGTAGCATTACATATTGTATCAAAAATTAAAGCGTTTGTATAGTCTTTTTTTAATTTTTTTAAACATTTTTCCCATTCTACCGTATTAAAAGTAGTTTGGGCAACAACTATTGTTCTTTTTTCGCAATTTGTTTCGATATTGTTAAGCTCATCAAGGTTTTTGAACACCTTGACCTCGCCCTTGCAGTAGCTTTTGATACCTCGCACCTCGGGATGATCGGCATCGCCGGCTATCAAAACAAGTGTACCGTCGTCCGAATTTTCGGTGACAATCCTGTGAATTTTCTTTACAAAGGGGCAAGCGGCATCCCAATATTCGTAGCCTCGTCCCTTCAGCTCATCGACAATGGACTTTTCTACACCGTGAGTTCTCAAGACAAGCCTTGTTCCGTCGGGTATATCATCAATGCTCTCCGCAATGACAACTCCCCTGCTTTTGAGGTCATCAATCACCTGCGGATTATGTATTATCGGTCCGAGGGTGCATACCCTTTCTCCGTCCCTAACCATCTGATAAAGTCTGTCTACCGCCCTGTTAACTCCAAAGCAAAAGCCTGCACTTTTTGCGAGCTTAATTTGCATGACCGAGCTCCCACTGCTTTGTAATTCTGTCCATAATCAGGTTTGAGCCGTAACGCAAATTCTTGAGCTTATCGGTGTCCTCATTGAAGCCGAGCTCCTCATATTTGATCGGCTTACCGTAGCGAACGGTGAGCTTTGTGCCGGCCTTGCCCATATCGCTGCTATATATCGAAACAGGAACAACGTCACATTTGCAAGCCTTGGCAACGTAGCAAACACCACCCTTTGCCTTTTGAGGAATAAAGGTCTTTGAACGTGTACCCTCGGGGAAAATTCCGAGCACACCGCCGTTCTTGACAATTTTTACCGCATGACCGATTGCATTCATATCAAACTTGCTCCTGTCAACAGGGAAGGCATTGAGGTGAGCAAGGAAGCTGCCGAAGCTTTTCTTTTGGAAAAGCTCTCTCTTTGCCATAAAATGGTTATCTGTCTTACAACCGACACTTATAATAACCGGGTCAAGATTCATAAGATGATTGGAAGCAAGGATAATTCCCCTGTCGGTCGGAACATTCTCACGTCCTACATAGGTTATTTTATATTTCATTCTTACGACGATATTTGCCAGCGGTCGCATAATGCGATAAAGCAAATGGCTTTTTCCTGATTCATAGTTGTAATTATACGGCATATTTTTCTCCTACCTTTTCAAATTTTAAAGTAAATTAATTTTCTTCTTGATGATTTCAAGAAGATAATCGGCACCGCCCTCAAGGTCATAGCCGCCGTTATCAACAAAAACGGCATCCTCCGCCTGCTTGAGCGGAGCTATCTCCCTGTGGCTGTCCTGATAATCACGTTTATTGATATCCTCAAGTATATCATTATAATCCGCTTTTTCGCCTTTTTCAAGTGTTTCTTTAAATCTTCTTTTCGCTCTTTCCTCTGCGGAGGCAGTCAGGAAAATTTTAACATCGGCATTCGGAAGCACAACCGTACCTATATCCCTGCCATCCATTATGCAGTTATTGTCCCTTGCGATGCTTCTTTGCAGCTCAAAAAGAAACTCTCTGACCTTTGGGATTGCCGAAACATTTGAAGCACCCATTGAAGCCTCAGGCGTTCTTATTGCCTCGGAAACATCCTCACCGTTGAGAAAAACGTGCTGTGAGCCGTCAACGAATTTGAGCTCGACCTTGATGCTCGGCAACGTAGCAATAACAGCATCGGCATCCTTTGTGTCAATACCCTTTCTGATCGAATAAAGACCGACCGCCCTGTACAACGCACCTGTATCAACATAAATATAGCCGAGCTTTTTTGCAACAAGCTTTGCCGTGCTGCTTTTTCCCGCACCTGCGGGACCGTCTATTGCGATATTGATAGCCATAATATTCCTCCGTTAAGCGTTTTCACCTGCAAGTCTGCCGGTTGAAAATGCAATTTGCAAATTAAATCCGCCTGTATATGCGTCAACATCTATAACCTCACCTGCAAAGAAAAGACCCGGCAAAAGCTTTGATTGCATTGTTTTAGGGTCAATTTCAGAGGTCTTAACACCGCCCGAGGTAACTATCGCCTCGTCAATCGGTCTGAAGCCCTTGACGGTGACTCGAAAATCCTTGAGCAACCGCACAAGTGAACGTCTTTGCTCCTTGGTTATCTGATTCACCTTTTCGTTCGCCCTGATTCCGCTAAGCTTGACAACAACCGGAATCAGCTTTCTCGGAAGCAAGCCTCCGAGCGAATTTATAAAATCCTTGTTATTATTCTCCGAAAAATCCCTGAGAATTCGTGCATCGAGCTGTTCCGGCGAAAGTGCCGGCTTGAGGTCGATTGAAATTAAATATCTTCCTGCCTCCATATCACGTATCACAGAGCTTGCGGAAAGCACCATGGGACCGGAAACTCCGAAATGGGTAAAAAGCATTTCTCCGAAATCCTCATAAACGGCTTTATTCTTACGCTTTGTGTCGATAACCCTCATTGAAACATTACGCAGCGAAAGTCCCATAAGCTCCGAGCAGAAGCCCTCATGTGCGCTCAACGGTACAAGCGACGGCTTGGGCTCAATAACGGTATGCCCTGCCTGCCTTGCAAGCTCATAGCCGTCACCGGTTGAGCCTGTCAACGGATAGGATTTACCGCCCGTTGCCACAATTACACTGTCGGCAAATATTTCATCGCCCTCGTAGGTTTTTACACCCTTGAGCACGCCGTTTTCGATAATCAGCTCCTCGGCTCTGCCGTGAATAATTTCCGCTCCGTCGTCCGTTCCGTAATGAACCAAAGCGTTGACAATGTCAATTGCCTTATCCGAGCACGGAAAGACTCTGTTGCCCCTTTCACATTTGAGAGGAACACCCATATCCTCAAAAAGCTCTATTGTATCCGAAGGCATAAAGCTTGAAAAAGCACTGTATAAAAACCTACCGTTTACCGGCACATTTGCAATAAGCTCGGAAAGCTCCTTGCAGTTATTTGTTACATTGCAACGTCCCTTTCCGGTTATTGCAACCTTTTTGGCAAGTTTTTCGTTACGCTCAAGAATTGTAACGTCCTTGCCTCTGCCGGCAAGCGTACCTGCCGCCATAAGACCTGCCGCTCCGCCGCCTATTATTAAAATTCTTTCAGGCATAATACTATCCCTTCATATTAAACTAAACCAAAGCACAGGGTTATTAAACCCTATACTTAAATATTTTATTACAAAACTTTAAAAAATGCAAGATAATAAATTGACTTTATCGTTATAAATACTGTATACTTTATTTATATTGATTAATGGGAGGCTTTTCCCTTGAAAAAAGGTTCACAATATTTATGGTATAATCATCCTGCCAAGGAGTGGCTTGAAGCTTTGCCGCTCGGCAACGGCAGGCTCGGTGCAATGATTTTCGGCAAGACAGACAAGGAAACTGTCGGTCTTAACCTCGACTCCCTCTGGTCGGGCTACTCAAACGTACACACCGCCGAGGACAAGGCGGCTCATTTTCGGGAGGCTCGCCGTCTTATTTTGGAGGACAAAAAGTGCGAGGCGAACGATTATGTTGAGAAAACGCTCACCGGTGACGACAGCGAATGGTATCTCCGGCTCGGCGCACTTACAATAACCTCGATGAAGCATATGTGTCCGAGAAGCTACAGGCGTGACCTTGACCTCGAAACAGGTATCGCCTCGGTTTGCTACAGCTCAAGTGAAACGGATTACCGCAGGGAATGCTTTATCAGCCATCCCGACAATGTTCTTGTATACCGATTTGCCGCCGAGGGCAAAAACAAGCTCGATTTCAAGGCGATGATTAATTGCGATATTCGTCACACGGTATCAACTCACGACAGCAGCTACACCCTTGACGGAATTTGTCCCACTCACATTGAAAAAAAGGACGGAGCACCGATTTGCACCTATGAGGACGGTGAGCATCAGGGCATCAGCTTCCGCTGCTCCTTTACAATCGAAACCGACGGCAAGGTAAAAGCGAACAAAAACCATCTGCACCTGACCGAGGCAACCTACGCCGTTATTTATCTCACTGCGGAAAGTAATTTTGAAGCGTGGAATAAGCCTGTTTATAAATCAGAAAAGGATTACCGAAAAATTTGCGAAAAAAGACTTGCATCGGCAATAAGCAAAGGCTTCGATACAATCAAAGCCGACCATATTGCGGATTTCGGCGGTTATTTCAACCGTGTTTCAATCAATCTCGGTCCGAGCAAAAAGGACGGAACTCCGACGAACCGCAGAATACACGAATTTTTACATAACAAAGAAAATGACAACGACCTTTATTGTCTGCTTTTCAACTACGGCAGATATTTAACTATCTCCGCATCCCGTGAAGGCTCACAGGCAATGACCCTGCAAGGAATTTGGACATTTGAAATGTGTTCTCCGTGGCGTTCCGGCTACACGGTAAACATCAACACCGAAATGAATTATTGGCCTACTCTGATATGCTCCTTGCCTGAAATGGCACAGCCGCTCATTTCAATGATAGAAGAGGTTGCCGTCTCCGGTGAAGAAACGGCAAAAAAAATCTACGGTGTCGGCGGCACCTGCTGCCATCACAACGTAGATATTTGGCGAAAAACAACCCCCTCATCAGGCAAAGCGGAGTGGTCGTTTTGGTCTATGGCAGGTGCCTGGCTCTGCCGCCACCTTTACGAATACTACGAATATACTCTCGACACCGATTTTTTAAAGCGTACCGCAATCCCCATAATGGAGAAAAACGCTCGTTTCTGCCTCGATATGCTCATTGACGATGGAAACGGCAAGCTGATAATTGCCCCCTCCACTTCCCCCGAAAACGAATACAGATGCAACGGTGACGAAATTTCCGTCAGCAAAACCGCCTATATGTCAATGGAAATCATTGCCGACCTTTTTACAAATATTATTTCGGCATACAATATCACAAAAACCGAGACCAAGTTAAAGCAAGAGCTTCAAGCGGCACTTTCCAAGCTTCTCCCCCTCAAGCAGGGCAAGGACGGCGGATTGATGGAATGGTACTATGACGAAACAGCTGTTGATATGCAGCACCGCCACGTTTCACATCTCTATGCCCTCCACCCTGCCGAGCTTATAGACCTTGACCGCTCTCCCGAGCTTGCAGATTTTGCAAAAAAAACGCTTGAAAACAGAGGCGATAACGGCACGGGTTGGAGCCTCGGTTGGAAAATTAACCTTTGGGCAAGGCTGCGTGACAGTGATAAGGTCATCAAGCTTATTGACAATCAGCTTCGCTATATTCCACCCAAATACAAGCCGGGCAGAGGCGGAACCTTTCCGAATATGCTTGATGCTCACCCACCGTTTCAAATTGACGGCAATTTCGGTGCAACCTCGGGAATTGCACAGGCTCTTATGCAAAGCTACGGCAACAGGATTTTAATTCTCCCAACCCTGCCGAAAAAATGGTCAAGCGGCTACATACACGGCTTGACCGCAAAGGGCAACGTCAAGGTCGATATCGACTGGCATAACGGCAAGCTGACAAAGCTTGTTCTTAACGGTAAGGGTAATTTTGAAATAATCTATAATCAAAAAACCGCCGAGATAACACTTGACGGCAAAAAGGAGGTAAATTTGCTTGCTTGCAGATTTATATGACTTTGACAAAACAATTTTTGACGGCGAATCGGGCACAGCATTTTGGCTTTTCTGCCTTAAACGCCATCCCAAAATCATAAAATATCTTCCGCGGCAACTCAAAGGGTTATTCGGTCACTATGTTTTTCATAAAATCACCAAGGAGCGCTCCAAGGAGCTTTTCTATTCGTATCTCCCCGGCATCAACGCAAAAAAAGAGTCCGAGCTGTTTTGGGAAAAAAATTCTTTCAAAATTTTCGATTGGTTTCCGCTTCAAAAAGACATACCGATTGTTGTCTGCTCCGCCTCTCCGCTTTTTCAAATCAAGCCGATTTGCGACAGGCTCGGTGTTGATACGGTTATCGCAACAAAAATGGATCCCGAAACAGGTAAAATCATCGGTAACAACTGCAAGGGAGAGGAAAAAGTCAGGCGAATAAAAGAGGAATTACCCGAATACGATTTTCGCAATGCATTTTCTGATAATATTGCCTCGGATGCTCCCATGCTTTCCCTTGCATCGGGTAAAAAATATCAAATAAAGCACGGAAGCACAATAACCCTTTAGACAATTTGTTTATATCGACAAAAAATGCTGTTTTCTCTTGCAAAATAGTCAAATCAGTGTTAAACTTGTAAAAAAGACGAAATGAGGTATGTCAATGGTCAAAAAAGAAAATCGGGTTCTAAAAAATGTTTCGTTAATCTACGGTATTGTAACGATTATTTATATGTGGTTATACGATCGGCTTCTTGAGCCGAACCCTCTCTACGGTGCAAGAGCATCGACGGCAAGCAACGTCGGCAGAGATCACTGGATTGCATTTATTATATGGGGCTTATTGATTGCCGGCTCGGTTGTTCTCAACCTGAACTATTCACTTGAAAGGTTTGAAATCAAAAATAAAAAGCTGCCGAGAATACTTTCTGTCATATCGTTATTCGCTATGTTCGGCGTGGTAATGTGCAAAAACGAAAAGTTGAAGCGTTTTACGCTGATACTTAATTTTGAAACCTACACCGCACCGTCCTATACAAGCGATTACGACAAACAAACCTTAGCCACACAGCAGAACCTTATAAATGTATTTCTTTCCAAAAAGAGCCTACATTCAGCATTTTCCGTTGTTTTCGGAGTATGTATCGCAATTGCTATCTTGTACGTTCTTTTCACCAAGGCAAAAACAAACAGAAAGTTTCGCAACCTCACCGCCGCATTTTTCCTTTTTGCCTGTGTTGCCGCGGTTTATCTCAAGGTAAGGCTTGGCGGAACAGCAGAAATCGTTGTACTCACCTGTGCATTGATTCCCATGCTGATAGTCAACCATACCGATATTATGGCAGTGCCGGATGAAAATGTCGAATGTATTGAAACACACGAAGTTAAAATTTAAAAAATTAACCGCCGAAAAAAAATAGATTTATACTTTTCGGCGGCTTTTTTATGAAAGGACTGTTTTTTACGAAGTACAGCACCAAATTTATTTCGGCAACAAGAGAGCATTGCGAGCTTAAAAAATATGTCGCCGCTCCGTATCTCAGAAAGAGCTTTGAGCTTGACTTTAAGCCCGAAAAGGCGGAAATGCTTATCTGCGGTCTCGGCTTTTATGAGCTTTGGCTCAACGGTGAGCACATCACCAAAAGCTTCCTTGCACCGTACATTTCAAATTCCGATGATTTGCTTTATTATGACCGCTACGACCTCACCGAAAAGCTGAAGAAGGGCAAAAACACTCTTGCCTTCTGCCTCGGCAACGGTAATCATAACTGTCTCGGCGGCGAAATATGGGATCTCCAGCTTGCACGCTACAGGAGTGCGCCCAAGCTTGCACTTTGCTTTGAATGCTTCGGTGAGGGCAAGGAGCTTTGCTTTGAGGCTGACGATAGCTTCAAGGTTCACGCCTCCCCCACTTATTTTGATGACCTTCGTTGCGGTGAGTGCTATGATGCACGCAACGAAATTGATGGCTGGTCACTTCCCGAATTTGACGACAGCAAATGGGGCAATGCCTTTTCGGTCGAGTCTCCGTCCGGCGAATGTCGCGAGGGAATACACACTCCCATTAAAAAAATCAGAGAGCTTAAACCCGTCAAGTTTTATAAGGGCTGTATTTCAAAACGACCCGAGCACGACAGCCGAATCACACCGGTTTCCCTCCCCGAGGATGAACTTTGCAACGACGGCTACATTTATGATTTCGGTGAAAATATTACGGGAATTGTCCGTCTGAAAATCAAGGGCAAAAGAGGTCAAAAAATTGTTATCACCTGCGGCGACACAATTTATGACGGTGGACTTTATTTGGAGGCCCTGGCAAGGTATACGCCCGTCGGTATGTTCCAACGTCAGGTGTATATCTGCAAGGGCGATGGAGAAGAAATTTGGGAGCCGATGTTCTGCTACCATGGCTTTCAATACTGTTTTGTCACCGGCATTGAAGATGAACAGGTCACCGAGGATTTGCTGACCTATGTGGTCGCTCACGCCGATTTGAAGCCGAACGGCAGCTTTAAATGCTCCGATGAGCTTGTGAACAGACTGCAGGAATGTGTTGTCAGAAGCGACCTTGGAAATATTTTCTACTTTCCTACCGACTGCCCTCACCGCGAAAAAAAACGGTTGGACCGACGATGCACATTTTTCCGCCGAGCAATTCTTGATGAATCTCGATGTTGAAAACACGATGCGCGAGTGGCTTTTCAATATCAGAAAGGCACAGAGCGAGGACGGCGCACTTCCGGGAATTGTGCCCACCTGCGGTTGGGGCTTAGAATGGGGCAACGGTCCTGCATGGGATGCAATTATAACCGAGCTTCCGTACAGAATTTGGCAATACCGCGGCAACAAGGAAATCCTTTTTGAAAACGCCGCCGCTATTTTCAAATACGTTTCATATCTTTCAACAAGGCTTGACGAGAAGGGTCTTGTTCACATCGGGCTTGGTGACTGGTGCGTTGTTGACGACCTCCCCGCAGTTCCGCTTGAGGTTACGGACACACTCGTCTCAATGGATATTTGCAAAAAAGCAGCCGAAATTTTCAAAGCCTGTGATATGCCGTTGAGGGCAGAATTTGCTCAAAAGCTGCACGATAATCTCCGTGAGAGCTTCCGCAAGCATCTCATTGATGACGATCTCCTTGTTTGCGGCAATCATCAAACCTCACAGGCAACGGCGATTTACTATGGAGCTTTCAATGACGATGAAAAAGAAAAGGCGTTCGCTCATCTGCTTGAGCTCATTCATCAGGCAGGAGATAGTATGACAGTCGGCACACTCGGTGCAAGAACAATTTTTCATGTGCTTTCCGAGTTTGGATATGACGAGCTTGCCCTGCATATGATAGCCAAGCCCGACTTTCCATCCTTCGCAAGCTGGATAACCGAATTTGATGCAACGACGATTTTTGAAATCATTACACACAACCCACCTGTCGGCAGCTCGCACAACCACCATTTCTTCGGTGATTTTTCTGCATGGTTTATCAAAAATCTTGCAGGCATCATCCCTAACCCAAATGTCACCGATGCAAATTATATTCTTATTTCCCCTGCCTTTGTCAATTCTTTGAGCTATGCCGAGGGCAGCTATATCGCCCCTGCCGGCAAGGTTTCCGTCAGATGGGAACGTAAGGACGGCAAAATTGAGCTTGATATTACCGTACCCGACGGTGTGAGCGGCAAAATCAAGCTTCGCCACGGTGCAAAATTTGAAAATGAAGTGAACGAAATCAAAATCCAAAGCGGCAAATTTATTGTAACTCCTAATTAACACCAAACACACCGTTTTCGGAACAATTAACACACCAAGCCTCCCCTTGATTCAATCAAGGGGAGGCTTGGGTTTATTATTTGTTTTGCGTTTTAAGCTTTTGCATTTCGGATTTTGCTTT
>CAYYLP010000006.1:0-39091 GCA_964472865.1 uncultured Ruminococcus sp.
GCATTGCAATGCATAGCAAAACCGAAATCAATTTTTTCATAATATCCGTCCTTTCAAAAGCATTTCAGCTTTTCTTAATTATACCAAATGTTCTCCGAAACACACCGAATCTCTGATTTTTGGTGTGTTTCGTGAGACTATTATACCATATCAAGCACAGCTTTACAATGTTTTTATTCAAAAATCTCCCCTTGCTAAATCAAGAGGAGATTTTGCTTTATTCTTTTTCCTTCAGCTTATCCTTGGCGGTGGCAAGCATCAGCTTGATTCTGTTGAGCTGATTTACCTCGCTGGCACCGGGATCATAGTCAACTGCGGCAATGTTGCTTTCCGGGTACGCCTTTTTCAGCACCTTGATAACGCCCTTACCGACAACGTGATTCGGCAAGCAGGCAAACGGCTGAATACAAACAATGTTCGGCGTTCCGCTTGTTATAAGCTCAACCATTTCACCCGTGAGGAACCAGCCCTCACCGTATTGGTTGCCGAGCGACAGGAACGGCTTTGTCATTTCCGCAATATCGTAAATCGAAACCGGAGGCTCGAAGCGCTTGCTGTTTTTAAGTGCATCAATGGCAGGCTTGCGGATTCCCTCAATCATTTTGATACCGGCTTGAGAAAGCACCGACATTGATTTTTTAACTCCGAGATATTTTGCCTTATACTGCTGACCGTAGGTGCTGTAGCAGAAGAAATCCAAGATATCCGGAACAACCGCCTCTGCACCCTCTCTTTCAAGCAAATCAACAAGATGATTGTTGGCAAGCGGCATATATTTAACTAGAATTTCACCGACAATACCAACTCGAGGCTTCTTTATCGTTTCGTCAATCGGGAAATTGTCAAACGCCTCAACTATGCCTCGGCAGACAGATTTGTATGTATATTTTGAGTGAGGATTTGTAAGCGAATCAATGCAAATATCCTCCCACTTTTTATGAAGCTCGTTAGCCGAGCCGGCTGTTTTTTCATAAGGACGGACATGGTAAAGGCAACGCATAAGCAAATCGCCGTAAACCAATGAATGTGCCGCCTCGATAATAAGACCCGGAGAAATTGTGAAGCCGCTGTTCTTTTCCATACCGTTGGCATTGAGCGAAATAACGGGAATGTGTGAAAGTCCTGCCTTGTCCAAGGCTCTGCGGATAAAGCCGACATAGTTACTTGCACGGCAGCAGCCGCCCGTCTGGCTCATTATGATGGCAAGCTTGTTTGTATCGTACTTGCCGGAAAGGACCGCCTCCATAAACTGACCGATAACGGTTATCGACGGATAGCAGGCATCGTTATTAACATATTTAAGTCCGGTGTCTATCGCCTTGCGGTTATCATTATCCAAAACAACAAGGTTGTAGCCGTGCTTTTTGAAAACAGGCTCCATGATGTTGAAATGTATCGGGCTCATCTGCGGTGCAAGAATCGTGTAGCCGTCACGGCGCATCTGCTTCGTAAATTCTGCACGACGATACTGCACGGGCTTGGGCTCTGAAACGATGTTCTTTTCGCTACGCATATTCATTGCGGCAATCAGACTGCGAATTCTGATACGTACAGCGCCGAGATTGTTAACCTCATCAATTTTGAGCAACGTATAAAGTCTGCCCGAGCCGTCCAAAATCTCGTTCACCTGGTCGGTGGTTACGGCATCAAGTCCACAGCCGAAGGAATTAAGCTGAATAAGCTCAAGGTCATTTCGTTTGAGTACAAACTCTGCCGCAGAATAAAGGCGTGAGTGATAAACCCACTGGTCAACTACACGCAAAGGACGTGCCGGGTCAAAATCTATGGGCAAGCTATCCTCCGTAAATACTGTCAAACCGTAGGAAGCAATAAGCTCGGGGATACCGTGATTGATTTCGGGGTCAATGTGGTACGGACGACCTGCAAGAACAATACCTCTTTCGCCGTTCTTTTCCATGAGCTCAAGAATCCTTTTGCCCTCGGCACGGATATCCGCCTTTGCCTTGAGCTGCTCCTCCCAAGCCTTGTGAGCCGCATCGCGAACCTCATTTTCAGGAATGTTCCAGTGCTCACGGCAAACCCTAACCATACGGTCGGCGGCAGTCTTCTCACTTGTGAAAGCCATAAAGGGACGAATGTATTTAACCTTTTCGTTCGCAACATCCTCAACATTATTTTTGAGGTTTTCGGTATATGAAACAACTATCGGGCAATTGAAGTGGTTCTGAGCATCCTTTGTTTCCTGATGCTCATAGAACACGCTCGGATGGAATATCGTTTTAATCCCCTGATTTATAAGCCATTGAACATGACCGTGAGCAAGCTTTGCCGGATAGCACTCCGATTCTGACGGAATGGAATCCATACCGAGCTCATAAAGCTTCCTCGATGAGAACGGAGAAAGCACTGCTCTGAAGCCGAGCTCCTTGAAGAAGGTTGCCCAGAACGGATAATTTTCGTACATATTGAGCACACGGGGAATACCGATAACTCCCCTGCTTGCCTCATTTTCCTCAAGCGGCTCATATTGGAATATGCGCTGACGTTTAAACTCAACCATATTAGGTGCTTTTTTCATCTTGCCCTCTGCACCGAGACCCTTTTCACAGCGGTTGCCCGTGATATGACGTCTGCCGCCGGAGAACTTGTTGACGGTGAGCATACAGTTGTTCTGACAGCCGCCGCAACGAACACTGGTTGAGGTATAGGAAAGGTTGATTATCTCATCAAGCGAAAGCATCTGTGAGGCAGTGCCGTTATATCGCCTTTTTGCTATAAGAGCCGCACCGAACGCACCCATAATTCCCGAAATATCGGGGCAAATGGCATCCGCACCGGCTATCATTTCAAAGGCACGCAAAACAGCCTTGTTGTGGAAGGTACCGCCCTGCACAACAATGTGACTGCCGAGCTCCGCCGCAGAGGAAAGCTTAATAACCTTGTAAAGCGCATTTTTTATTACGGAATAAGCAAGACCTGCGGAAATATCGGAGACGGATGCTCCCTCCTTTTGAGCCTGTTTAACATTTGAATTCATAAATACGGTACATCTTGTACCGAGGTCAACGGGATTTTTTGCAAAGAGAGCCTCATTTGCAAAGCTCTCTGCGGTGAAGCCCAGAGAATTTGCAAAATTTTCAATAAACGAGCCGCAACCCGAGGAGCAAGCCTCGTTGAGCATAATATTGTCAACGGCACCGTTTTTCAGCTTGATACATTTCATATCCTGTCCGCCGATATCGAGCACGCAGTCAACCTGCGGGTCAAAAAAGGAAGCGGCGGTGCAGTGTGCAATTGTTTCAACCTCACCGTCATCAAGCGAAAATGCGGATTTAAGCAACGCCTCACCGTATCCCGTTGAGCAGGACCTTGCAATTTTTGCGGTTTCGGGCATAATTTCTTTCAATTCGGCAACGGCACGCTTCGCCGTTTCGATGGGATTGCCCTGATTGTTGGCATAGAAGGAATGAAGAAGCTGACCCTCCGTACCGATAAGAGCCATCTTGGTTGTTGTTGAACCGGCATCAATACCGAGGAAGCAGTCGCCCTTATAGCTTGCAAGCTCCGCCTTGGGCACAACGGCCTTTTCGTGGCGCTCACAGAATTTTTTGTAATCCTCCTCGTCGGCAAAAAGTGCCGGCAAGCGAGGCATCTCAAAGGCGACCTTAACGCCCTTTTCAAGCTTTTCAATCAGCTTATCAAGCTCGATTTCCTGTGCATCGTCACTTTCAAGTGCAGCACCCATAGCCGCAAAAAGATGAGAATTTTCAGGGTCAACAGTCGTTTCGGGTGTCAATTTAAGCGTTCTGATAAACGCCTTTTTAAGCTCGGGCAGGAAGTGGAGCGGACCGCCGAGGAAGGCTACACAGCCACGAATCGGCTTACCGCAGGCAAGTCCCGAAATGGTTTGATTGACAACCGCCTGAAAAACCGAAGCGGCAAGGTCAGCCTTGGTTGCGCCCTCATTGATAAGCGGCTGAATATCCGTCTTTGCAAAAACGCCGCAGCGTGCCGCAATGGGATAAATCTGCTTGTAGCTTTCCGCCTCCGTATTGAGTCCCGAGGCATCGGTCTGCAAAAGCGAAGCCATCTGATCGATGAACGAGCCTGTACCGCCGGCGCAAACGCCGTTCATTCTCTCCTCAAGTCCGCCCTTGAAATAAATAATCTTTGCATCCTCACCGCCGAGCTCAATAGCAACATCGGTCTGCGGAGCAACAAATTTCAAAGCAGAGGCAACTGCAACAACCTCCTGAACAAAGCCTATTTCAAGTGCCTTGCCGAGATTGATTGAGCCGGAGCCTGTAATTTTGACCTTGAGCTCACAATCACCGACAAGCTTCTTTGCCTGACTTAAAAGCTCTGCCAAGGTTTCCTGCGTATGAGCCTGATGACGTCTGTATTCACCGAAAATTATTTCGTTTTTTTCATCCAGCAAAACCAATTTTACGGTTGTTGAGCCAATATCTATACCTGCACGGTATTTATTCATAGCTTTTCCTCCCTGTTTCCCGAATTTTATCAAAAAGTCATAATATTTAATAATTATACACCAATCGACGCTATTTGTCCAATGTTTTTAGCAGTTAAATTTAACGAAAAATAAAATCAAACAATATGTATATTCATCTCATTAAGTAAGCTCTCGGCAAGCAAAAGCTGTTCCTCGGTCGGTATCCATTCCTTTTTTCCGCTGTTGCATTTACCGATAAATTCCGATTTTGTTCCGGCATAGGCGTGGTACGGAATAAGCTCCACTCCCTCACAATTTTTCAACGATAGAGCAAGCTCTCCAATGCTACGATAATGCTCCTCGCAGGTATTCACTCCGTTCACCAAAATGCACCTTATCCGAGTTCTTGCGCCCTTGATGTCGGCTTTTTTCAAATTACTTATTATCATTTCGATTGAAGCACCCGTAAATTTTTTGTGACGTGCCCCATCGGCAATTTTTTTGATGGCAATGTCATATTTAAGAATATCGGGAAGCTCATCAAAGCCCTCAACGCCGTCCAGCTCAATATCCATCTTTTCAGAGTATCCAAGCCGTATTTATGCATTAAGGAATCATATGCGAATTTGCGAGTGTCCTCACTCAGCCGCACGGGTCGCTTGTTTCCGTTTTGCGTATAAAACTCCATATTCCCCCACCTCGTATTGTAAAAATCATAAAGATAATATAATACAAAAACGAAGCAAACTTAACACCGCATTATCAATAATTATATTTCTTTTGTTTAGCCTTTAGGAAAATCACCGTGACAATAACCGCCATAAGCTCTGCGGCAACGATTGAGAACCATATTCCGTCAACGCCCCAGATAAGCGGAAAGGTCAAAACGGCGGCAATCTGGAAAACAAGGGTTCTGAGGAAGGATATCGCCGCAGAAACGGGGCCGTCGTTGAGTGCCGTAAAAAAGGATGAACCGAAAATTGCAAAGCCCGAAAACAAAAATGAAAATGAAAAAATACCGAACGCGCGTGTTGTCAGCTTGAGAAGTCCCTCATCGTAGCCGACAAACATCCTCGAAAGCGGTGTCGCAAGCAAATTTGCAAGCACAAACATCGAAACAGCGGAGGTTGCAATTATCACAAGGCTCTTTTTCAAAAGATGTTTTAGCTCACTGTAATTTTGAGCACCGAAATGATAGCTGACAATCGGTGAGCCGCCCGTCACATATCCGATAAACGCCGCCTGGAAAACAAGGCTGACATACATCAAAACGCCGTATGCGGCAACTCCGTCCTCACCGGCATAGTGCAAAAGCTGTGTGTTATAAAGCATACTGACAACCGACATTGAAATATTACTCATAAGCTCCGATGAGCCGTTAAGACAGCTTTGACCGAGATTTTTCCAATTCATACTTGTTTTACCGAGGCGCAATGTGCTCTTGTTTTTGGAAAAGAAATAAACAAGCGGAAGAAGTCCGCCGACGCACTGGCTGATAGCCGTTGCCGCCGCAGCACCGACAAGTCCGAACGAAAAAACGGCAACAAACAACGCATCGAGAATCATATTGGTAACGCCTGCCGCAACGGTCACAATAAGTCCGAGAGTAGGCTTGCCCGCCGTTGCAAAAAGGCATTGGAATTCAAACTGGAGAATATATGCGGGAATCGCATAAAGAATAACTCGTCCGTAGGTAACACAATCCTCCAGCATTTGACCCTGCGCTCCGAGCATAGCCGCAAACGGACGTATGAAAATCAAGCCCAAAGCCGCAAGCACAACACCGCAGACAAATGAGCTGTAAATAACAAGTGAAAAGGTTCTGTTTGCTTTTTCCTTGTCGCCCTCACCGAGGAATTTTGCAATCAAAGCTCCGCCGCCAGTTCCGAACATAAAGCCGACCGAGCCGAGGATCAGCAAAAACGGCATAATAAAATTAACTGCGGTAAAGGGCGTTTTACCCACATAGTTGGAAACGAAGAAGCCGTCCACAACGCCGTAAACAGACGTAAAAACCATCATAATCACAGACGGCAAAGTAAAACGCAAAAGCTTTTTGTAGCTAAAGTGGTCTGAAAGCTGAATCATATTGCACCTCATAAAAAAGATTTTACAATTTGCCCAAAAAACAAAAAAGACCGGATAAGTACGGGCATTTCAGCCTGTGCCTTATCCGGCCTATCATTTCCGTTGAATGATCTGCCCTCCGAGCAAGCAATACATATTATACTTACTGTCAATACGAATGTCAAGAAGATAAATAAAACTTTATATTTTTCGGCAGATTGGGCAAGCATCAAAGTGTCAAGCCGTAAACCTTTACCGCATTTTTATACAGAATTTTGTCGGCATCCTCACTGCTGTAGCCGAGCGAAAGGAAGCGCTTCACCTCGGTTTCAACATTCCACATTGGGTAATCCGTTCCGAAAAGCACACGGTCAACACCGTATCGGGCAATAATCTCTCTGATCTTATCATCCGAAAGAGCGTAAAACGCAGAGGAACAATCGACATAAAAATTTTTTCTGTCCGCAAGCTGCTTGGAGGCCTCCTCCCAAATTGACCATCCGCCGAAATGCGCCCCAACAACCGTCAGCTTATCATAAATATCAAGCACAGGTATCAGACGATTCGGATTTGAATAATCATAACGCTTATCACCCGTATGAATCAGCAGCGGCAAATTAAATTCCTCGCAAAGCTCATAGATTTTCAGGCATCGGTAATCGTCCAATTTAAAGCGTTGAATATCGGGATGCAGCTTAACGCCGCCGAGCTTCAGCTCGACCAGCTCCTCAACATCCGCACGGATATTTTCGCTATCCGGATGGAGCGTACCGAGCCCGTAAAGCTTGTCCGGATGCCTTGCGACCTCATCCGCAATGAAATGATTTATAGAGCTGACCTGCTTGGGCGTTGTGGCGACAGACTGTACAACAAATCTGTCAATTCCTGCATCCGCACCCTTTTTCAGCAGAGTGGAAACCTTACCGTCATAGGTTGTTGGCAGAGTGTAAAAGCTGCCCGTTGCATGGGATGCCTTGTCGGCAATCTTTTCGGGATAAATATGGCAATGTGCGTCAATAATCATGATAATTCCTTCTTGTTTTTTTATATCGTCTAATTATATTCCTGTTTTTTTCGCAAGTCAAGGCAAAATAACGTGTAAATCATATATTTTTTACGGTTAGATTGGACTGCAATAATTGTATCGTCTACTTAAATAAGTAAGCTCACGGCGATCAACCGTGAGCTCTGTTTTTCGGCAGTAGCCGATTCTCATTCGTTCTTAAAGGGTCTGACTTGAAAGACGGAGCTTTTCCTTTGTCGGGAAGCTTTTGTCAAATTCTTCGGCGGCAGCTTCATCAACAAGGTAAACCTTTGGCGTAGAATATTCACCGCTGATACCGTTAAGACAGCCATCCTCCAATTCCTTGCAAAGAAAGAACGAGGAATCCGCATCCTCGGGCAATCCGTGGTATCTGATACCGAATTTACTTGCAAAGGCAAAACCGCTTTTGCCGTAAAAATCAATATTTCCCTCAAAGCAAAGTGCTTTAATGCCAAACACCCTTGCCTGCTCGAGCGAAAAATCCAAGAGAGCTTTTCCGTAGCCCTTGCGCTTAAATTCCGGTGCAACGCAAATAGGGCCCATGGTCGCAATAGGAATATTACTGCCGTCATCAGCCTTTATAATTGCTCTGACGAACACATTTTGACCTATGATTTTGCCGTCCTTTTCCATAACAAAATTAAGCTCGGGAATAAAGTCGGAAGCATTTCTCAGGCAATGCAAAACATAATGCTCCAAGCAACCCGGACGGTAAACATTCCAAAATGCCTCTCTTACTAAATTTTCCACCTCTCGCTGTTCGTCTTTTCTTTCCAAACGAATGATATAGTCATTTTTACTCATTGTTTTTTCCTCCTGAAATTGTTGACTGCAATATTGGGAGGCTTGTCAAGATTGATTTAGGCGAACCTCCCGGTCAGCCCACAATCTCCGTTGTACCGATTGTTTTCTTCAAAAAGCAATCTCCTTAAAAATTTTTTATAATCAAAGCCTACGCTCGATTACCTATTTCTTTTTCGCTTTTGGTGTGGGTAGCTCGTCATACATCGCTCCAAAAAGCCTTGTCAAAAGCTCCGCATTGTCAACCTCCTCAACCAAAAGCATATCCCTTGCACCGTCGTAGGGCGGCTCATACGAAGCATTGGGCAGCATCGCCTCGGTAACGGGCAAAGCTTTGACAAGCAAGCGATTGTCGCAGAGATAGGCGGCAATTTTTCCCTTGTAATAAATTATATATTCGCCCATCATCTTTTTATAAGTAATTTGTTCAAGAGTGGAAAGCTCTTCCAAAATATAATTCAAAAAATCCTGACTTGTTGCCATATATTGCCTCCTTCAACCTTTGTATGTACCCTTTCGGCAGCAGATATTTTTAAACTATGTATGCTTGATTTTGAGCAAGCAATCCGCCTCCTCTGCTGCAATTTTTTCAAGCTCGTCAAAGCTCAGGCAGAGCGAATCTTTACCGCAACATTTGATATAATTCCAAAGCTTTTCATATTTGCTCATTTTATATCAGCTCCGCCGAACATACAAAAACCGTTCACATAAAGCGTCACACAATTGTCGGTGTTTATATTTTCTCTTTTGTCGCTTATTCCTCCGAAAAGGGCGAAGGAATTGTTTTTGACTATCACATTATCGGGCAGAAAAATATCCACACCGCCGAATACGCACAGCACGTCAATATGAGCACCATCAACAATTTTCGCATTTTTCAGGTTGGCATTTGCTCCGCCGAAAACCGCACCGAGCTTTGCAACCGTAAATTCCTCGCCGGAATAGTCGGCATTTTGCTCTGTAAATGCCGCCATAAGCTCACGTTGCTCGCCCTTAGCTCCTGTCTCCGAGCCTCCGCTTGAGCCAACGGATTTAATTATCAGCTTTATGCCCAGACCGACAATTATAATCGGAATAATAACCTTCCAAATCATACCGTAATCAATCACATCTCTCGCTGCCAAAAGCAGAAGCACACCGACGGAAAGTCCGAGCAGACTGCCCAATTTGTCTCTGCTTGTCAGTAATCCGCTCAAGCAAGGCAGGATGATAAAGAGTGTCCACCATCCGTCAAGTGAAAAGCTTATGTTCGCAACTCCGAATATATTCAGGGCATAAACAACACCGCAGCATATCAAAAGTGCTCCGATTAAAATACCTGTAAATTTTTTCATTAAAAATCACTCCTTTTTTGTTTTCAGCAACAGCATCATTGCGGTAAAATCCTGTGTCAGCATTTTTGAAATTTCCTGCTCGGAGAAATCGCACGCACCCGTGGCGCACAATGCACCTATGCCAAAGGTATGAATCCAAACGTGTTCAAAGAGCTCTTGCGCCGCTTCAAGTGTCAGCCCGTAATCAGCCATAATTGCAGTCAGACAATCCTCGGCAACCTTACCGAGATAGGCATAATTACTGTCAAACGGAGTTGTACCGCTGTTTTGCGACATAAAAATGAGCTGGTAAAGCTTGGGCTCCTCCTTGGCAAACAAAATCATCTGCATACCTATCTTCTTAAACACAGGCATCTCCGCTCCCGCTTTTTGAGCGTACTGTTCAAAAAGCTCAGCAGTAGCCTTTTTAACCTCATCAAGCAACTCCTGCATTGAGTCAAACACAGTGAAAATCGGTGAGGTCGAGGTGTGCAGCTTATGAGCCAATTCCTTGGCGGTCAAGGCGTTTACTCCCTGCTCGGCAACAATTTCCAATGCGGAGGCAACAATCTCCTCCTTGGTGTGTTTAGGCTTCGGCGGCACAGCAATCCTCCTTTTATAATCGTTTTGTAATGTACGTTATGTAACGTCAATTACATTATACCACTATTCGCACAAATGTCAATAGAGAATATAAAATAACAAGAAAAAAACACCTTTTTCAAAAAATGTTTCCCTCTTGTTATTTTAATTCGGCTATGATATAATTATTTTGTGATGTTATACATTTAAATCCTCAAGGCTCTTGAACTCATAGCCCTGCTCCCTTGCATAATCAATGATACGCCCCATCGCCTCGGCATTGTCCGAGGAAACAGCGTGCAAAAGAATTACCGCTCCGGGATGAAGGCGTGAGGTTACCTTTTCAAAGGCGTAGTCTCCGCCCTTTTGAGCCTTGGTGTCCCAATCGGCATAGGAGAGCGACCAAAAAACGCTCACAAAGCCGAGCGAGCCGACAAGCTCCAACGCACACTCCGAGTAATCCCCCTTTGGAAAGCGGAAATATTTTGAGGTATAACCGAAATTCTTGCGTAAATAATTATCGCAATTCTGAATTTCCTTTGTCATTTCACTGCGACTTATTTCATCAAAGGATGGATGCGTTGTAGAATGATTGCCGACAATATGCCCTTCCTTTATCATTCGGGCTATAACGTCGGGAGCGGATTTCATTTCGTCCACCGTGCAGAAAAAAGCCGCCTTGACCTTCTTCTGCTTGAGAGTATCGAGAATCTTGTCCGTATAGCCGTTATCATAACCGCAGTCAAAGGTCAGATAAAGCACCTTGTCTTGATTTTTTACGTCATAGGTCACCGCCTTGAATTTTTTCGATGTGAAAAGCTTTTGCGAATCAACCGAAATTTGATGCGGCTTACCGTTCTTTGCCACACCGTAGGCGTGGGAGATTTTCTCCGTTGAAAGACCTCTCGAATTTTCGGGATCGATGCATTTCAGCGTTACCTCCTCAAGTGACGGATAACCGGTAAAGGTTGCGGCGGATTTTTGACCGGTTTTGCCAACAACATTTTCCGCCGTTGTTCCCTGCGTTATATCCTCGGTCATATCCGAGCCGCAGGAGCACATCAGCAGAGAGATTATCAATGCCAATGATAACGAAATAAATTTTTTCAATGTAATCACCCCATATTATTTTTACCGACGGAAGTGATATTATGAAATTCAAAAAAATATTCTGCGTTATTTTGTCCGCAATTCTTTTTGCGGTCTGTATACCGATATACAGCTCTGCCGAGGAAGCGATAACCTACGTTGAGGACGAGGTTATTTTTGAGTATGACCCGAGCCTTACCCGAGCTCGCCGCACAAGGAACGATTTTCTTGAGGAGCTCGGTTGTATCGGAATAACCGAGCTTTCCGAGCTTGAAACCTACGATGAGCCACAGATAACAACCTCTGCCGTATATTCCGAGCCGACAGTATATGTTGCAAAAATCAGCGGTGATGTTGAGGAAACCTGCCGAGAGCTTGAGCAACTTGACGGAATTGCTTACGCCGAGCCCAACTATCTTCTGCAAACCGACAGCTTTGAAATCCCCACCGAGGTAACAAACGAAAACAACATTTATAAAAATTATCAAAAATGGTATATCAACAATATCCTGCATCTGCCGGAGGCGTGGGAGAGCTATGAAACCGCAGGTGACAATGTTACAATCGCCGTAATCGACAACGGCTTCTACACCGAAGCCACGGATTTTTCGACAAAGCTTTGGACGGATGCAAACGGAAATCACGGTAAAAACCTTGCCGACGATAATTTCGATATCGGTCCTGTTTATAAGCCCAACGGTGAGACATACCTTGACACCGCTCACGGCACAAATGTAGCCGGAATTATCGGTATGTCCTCCAACGGCTCCAACGGAATCGGCGCCGCCTACAATGCCGAGCTTATGCTTCTCAAGGTTGCAAACAATGCCGGCGGAAATTCGGCAAGCACAACAGCGATAACCGCCGACAGCGTTGCCTCCGCAATTTATTATGCCAAAAGATACGGTGCTCAAATAATCACCATGTCGCTCGGCTTACTCGGCACCTCACCGACTGTAATCAAGAATGCGGTCAATACGGCATATTACGATGGTATAGTTGTCGTTTCCGCCGCAGGTAACAATGCAACCGCAACCTCCGAGCAGCTCTGCTACCCCGCTGCCGAGTCAAACGTCATCGGTGTTATGGCAACCGATAAAACAGACACCTCATCGCTCACTTATTTCTCAAATTACGATACCGACGGCGGCAAATACTACGATGTCGCCGCACCCGGCTACTCAATAATCGGCTGCGGAGTGCAAAAGGGAAAATTCACCACAATGATGGGTACCTCACAAGCAACCCCCCTTGTTGCCGCCTGCATAGCTTTGTTTATTTCCGCCTACCCGGGCACCAGGGTAGATAAAATCTACGAGGCTGTCCGCAATTCCTCAAAAAATCAAGCCATCTCCAATTCAACCGTCTCAACCGAAAAGGTTTATAAATATGATATGATGAATGCGCTTGACCTGCTTGATTACGGCAAAATCAAGCCCGAAATCGAGTTCAACCTTGCAACGAATATTGTTCACGACCCCAAAACAGGCTACATTTACGGTCTTGACGAGGGCTATGCCGACATTGCAAGCTACATAACCGTCAAAAGCGGCACCGGAACAACCGAATTCATTCCGACCTCGCTCGGCAACGGCACAGGCTCGGCGCTCAATGTTTATATGCTTGACGGAACACTTTACAAAAGCTACACCGTCGTTCTTTTCGGTGACATCAACGGTGACTGCAAAATCGACGGCTCCGATGCCGTGCTGACACGCTGTATTGCAAGCGGTACACTTGCTGCCGATACCTGCATCAAATACGCTGCCGACGTTGATTTCGACGGAGAGCCTACCGAGACGGATGCGGTTCAAATTTCGGAGCACGCAATCAGGCTGAACGAAATACCCCAAATGCGATAATCAATTCCCAACGAGCAGTAGCATTTCCTCAACAGAAATATCGGGCTGTAGCGCTCGATTTATCGACATTCCGATAAGCTCGGAGGCTCGCTCAATCACCAAATCTATCTCACGGGGAGTTATTATCATATCCCGAGCATCTCCGTCGGGTATTTCCCTCTCCGAGCCGGTCAGGTCACGCACAAGCGTTCCAACATCAACAACCGTCGGTATTCCGACAGAAATAACAGGCACGCCGAGTGTTTCCTTTGTGATGCCCTTTCTCGCATTGCCGACTCCCGAGCCGGGAATTATACCGATATCCGAAATCTGCACTGTTGTTCCGAGCCTTGAAAGCCTTCTTGCCGCCAGTGCATCAACGGCTATCACAGCGCACGGAGCAATCGCCTTCACCAGACCCTTGACGGATTCCGCAGCCTCAAGACCCGTTCTTCCGAGCACACCGGGAACAAAGCCGGCAACGCTTCTCAAGCCCTCAAGTCCGACCTCCTTGGCAAGCTCACCGTCTATGTGACGGGTTGCAAGAACATTTGAAACAGCCCTCGGTCCCACTGCATCGGGAGTTATATCGGTATTTCCGAGCCCGACGACAAGCACCGTTCCCTCCTGCGGAAGCAGGGTGGCAAGCTGCTTTGCAATTGAATCTATCATTTCATCATCCGTTATCGGGTTTTTCATCAGTCGCGGAATTTCGGCGGTTATATACGTTCCGATCGGTTTGCCGAGAGCCTCACTGCCCTCCGCGCTCAAAATTCTGATTTCCGTAAATGAAACATCGCCCCGAGCAAAGTGACGACTTTCAACTCCCTCAATTTCATTCGTTCCGAGCACCTCTCTTTTTTCGAGTGCAAGGTCTGTGCGAAGCTCCATATTTTTCTTCTCCTTAAATAAAATCGGACTTTTTCAACACTTATGCCCGACAAAACGGCTGCTTTAACCGCTATGTAAAAAAATAATTGCATTTTTTCGATAAAAAATCAAAAAAACTCTTGCATTTTATCGTGTTTAATGGTATCATAACTAACTGTGTAAAGCATTAAAAGGAGGTGCAACAATGGCAAACATCAAATCAGCTAAGAAAAGAGTTCTCGTAAACCGTACCAAGGCTGCACGCAACAAGTCAAGAAATTCCGCAATGAAGACTGCTATCAAAAAGGCTCATGTAGCCGCAGAAACCAACGCAGCGGATAAGGAAGCTCTCGTCAGAGAGGCTATCAAAAAGGTAGACCAGGCTTGTGCAAAGAACCTCATCCACAAGAACAATGCTGCAAGAAAGAAGTCAGCTCTTGCAAAGCTTCTTGCAGACTAATCCAATACGGTGTAATGGGCGGAATTTATTCCGTCCTTTTATTTTTAGACGGTTATTACAAATTGTTAAAATTCAATTAAAACGCTTGACAACGGTTTTTGGATATACTATAATTAAACCAAGCTAACGCAGATAATCTATGGAGGTTTTATTATGTGTAATTTCTTTAAAAAATTATTTAAAATAATCGGTATCCTTGTTGCAATCGCAGGCGCCATTGCCGGTATTTATTATGTTGTTACCAAGGTTCTCCCCTGCAAGAATGAGGTTCCCGAGGATGACGAGAGCGATTATGTTTCTTGCTCCTGTTGCGATGCCGAGGAGCCCGTTGAGGTTCCCGCGGAATAAATTCGATTTCCGTTTCATACCTTTTTATTTATTTCACTTTTGATGAAACGAGAGTAGGTTCTGCCTACTCTCGTTTTTCTTTGTCATCGGATAAGGTAATCGAAACACTTACCCCAAAAAAGCGTTTTGCCTCAAAAGAAGCAGCATTCAATCATCCTGTACCTATTTACTTCTCGGTCTTGTAACAGCCGAAACCACCAAGCCCGATATGAGCGCTGTTGCAATTCCTGCGGCTCCGGCACTGAACGGGCCGGTCAATATTCCAAGCCACCCTTGCTCACCTATCAGCTTCTCCGTTCCCTTTGCAAGCGTGTAGCCAAAGCCTGTAAGCGGTACGGTTGCACCGCAGCCCGCAAGGTCAACAAGCGGCTGATACAAGCCTAAGCCCTCTAAAGCAACGCCGAGGACGACAAAGCAAACGAGAATCCTTGCCGGTGTTATATCGGTCAGGTCAATCAAAAGCTGACCTACCACGCAAATCAAACCGCCTATCAAAAATGCATAAAAAAAGTCCATAGAATCACCCTAACAGTATTTTTTACCGTCAGCAAAAAATATTCTATGGAAATTAATGTATTAAACTATTTGACTGCCCCTAAAAGCACATAAACCGAAACAATCAGGATAATAAAATTGCTACGACTTATCACGGCGACCGCAAATCCGATGATAACGAGCAAGGCTCCCGTCACGGTTCCGCAGACCCTCAAGCCCCTCGGTTCAACAAGATGCGACAGAATCCTGCCTCCGTCCAGCATTTTTACCGGCAGCAAATTAAAAACCGCAAGCGATATATTTGCACTCATCATTGATGTATTGCCGAATAAGCCAAAAAAAATTGCCAAAATTATGTTTACGGCAGGTCCTGCCGCAGAAACAATTATATCCGACACGGCAGGCAGAAGCTTATCGCCGTAATTAATCCTCATACCGAAGTATCCAAGCTCAACGCTTGCCGGCTTTTCTCCCATCAAAAGCATTGCCGAAAGATGACCGAGCTCATGAAGAACACAAAAAAGGAAGCAGGTCAGGATTTCCTCCTTTTGCAGCACAACTATCATCATTGTCAGCAATGCAACAAAATAGTAATCCACAATAAAATTTATTCCTTTGATTTTCAGCCTCATATCGCTCCGTCTTTCACCGTCAGGTACAGGAGCGGGTCAACGGAATGTCCGTCAACCGTTATCTCAAAATGAAGATGTGAGCCGGTGCTTCTGCCCGTGCTTCCCACCAGTGCTATACTCTCGCCCGCTCGCACAACATCGCCCTTTTCGGCAGTTATCTCCTTGCAATGGCAATAAAAGGTCTCGCTGCCATCGGTATGTACAAGTGCAATGTAATTTCCGCTCACGTCATTACAGCCGACCGATGAAACTACACCGTTATATGCGGCTCTGATTGGCGTTCCGCTGTCTGCGGCAATGTCAATTCCGCTGTGGGTAAGGTACTCACCGGAAACAGGATTGGTTCTGTTTCCGAACGGTGAGGTTATTTTTCCGTGAACGGGAACGGTTATTTCGCCGTCGCTTTTAAACAGTGACATAACCGCAACTGCCTCACCGTCCTCGGCGCTCGGAAGAATTTCGACACCTCGGGAAGCCACCGCTTCGGTGGCTTGCTCGGCGTTTTCCGTACCGCCGATCAGTCTGCCGACCGCATCCTCAACAGAGGCGGCAATTTCCGCCGTATCGGAGCTTTTTGACGTCATATGCTCGTATTCACTTTTTATAAAATCAAAGGTTTCGGGACTCACTCTGCCGAGAACAAAAACCAGCAGTATCGCCACGACGCAAACAGCAAGCTGCACGAGCATAACGGTGTTGGTCGTTCCGCTCCCTTTTTTCTCCGCATTTTCTTTCAATTCTACCTCGTTTGCCCTCGGCTGTACCTCTGCCATTTAATCACCTCACACTATTTTTATGTATTTTCTTCTATCTTAATTACTCCTGTATATAATAAATTTAAAAATTGTCTATTGACATTTTGTTTTTAACGTGAGATAATTATACAAAAATAATTTTTTGTAGGAGAAAAAGCATGAAAAAAAAGACAGAGTATCCTCTTTACGAGGTTCAGCCCTTTTCATCAATTAAAGAGATGATTGAGCTTGCCGTCAGAGATGCCGGTGACAAGATAGCGTACAAGTTCAAGGATGGAGAGGAAATCCGAGAGGTCACCTTCTCCGAATTTTCTGAAACAGTTACAAAAATCGGCTCTTTTATAAACAGCATTTCCGAGGATAATCGTCACATTGCCTGTATCGGAAAAAATTCCTATGTATGGATTACCGCATATATCAGCTCACTGCGTGGCAACGGCGTTTTCGTTCCGGTGGACAAGCAGCTTCCGGAGGCTGATATCATCCACGTTTTGAACGATAGTGAGGTAAGCATTGTATTTTGCGATGACAAATATGAGGAGATTCTGCGTAACAACCTCGACAAGCTCCCCATGGTCAAAAGCATTATTGTCTTTGAGCGTGAAAATGACGACGGAATTTTCCTTTCATACAACAAAATGCTCCAAAAGGGCGCAGAGCTCGATCCCTCCGCCTTCCTCGCAGAGCAAAGCGACCCGAACGAGCTAAAGCTCCTTGTTTATACCTCAGGTACAACCGGCTTTTCAAAGGGCGTTATGCTTTCCGAGCATAACCTTGTCTGTAGCGTTTATTACGGACTTATGGTTTCCACAGTTTATGATACGGGACTTTCTCTCCTCCCCTATCACCACACCTATGAGGCGGTCAGCGACATCCTTGTTTCTTTCCACCATCATTCCACACTTTGCATCAACGAAAGTCTGCCGGCAATTCTCAAAAATTTGGTAATTTATCAGCCGTCATACGTTTATGTTGTTCCCGCAATTGCCGAAACTCTGTATAAGAGAATCAAGGCAAACATCAAAAAGCAGGGCATGGAGGAGCAGTTTAACGCTCTTATTCAAAAGAGTAATGAGCTTCGTGCTCAGGGTATCGACAAGCGCCGTGAATTTTTCAGCTTCATTCATGAAGGCTTTGGCGGCAAGCTGAAAAAGGTTGTCTGCGGCGGTGCACCGATTCGTCCCGAAATCGCCAAATTCTTTGATGATATCGGTCTTGATCTCATCAACGGCTACGGTATAACGGAGTGCTCTCCGCTTGTTTGTGCAAACCACGATATGTACAATGATTTCAGAACAGTCGGCATTAAGCTTCCCTGTATCGAGTGGCGTATCGACAGCCCCAACGAGGAGGGCATCGGTGAAATCTGCGTCAAGGGCGATATTGTTATGATTGGCTATTACAAGCATCCGGAAATGACAGCCGAGGTTCTCAAGGACGGCTGGTTCTATACCGGCGATTACGGCTACATCAACGAAAAGGAGCAGCTTGTAATTTCCGGCAGGAAGAAAAACATAATCGTGCTCAACAACGGTAAGAACGTCTATCCCGAGGAAATTGAAAGCTACATCCAAAACATTGATTACGTCAACGAGGTTGTCGTCAGCGGCGAAAAGGACAAGGACGGTAATGAAAGCTCCCTGACCGCCGAGGTTTTCCTTGAGGAAAAGAAAACACCTGCCGAAGTGCTCAAGAGCATCAAAAAGGCATGTGTCGAGCTTCCGCTTTACAAGCAAATCAGCCAGGTTAAAATTCGAGATAAGGAATTCCCGAAGAACAGCTCAAACAAAATCAAGAGATTCATCAAGGAAAAAACCGATTTTGTTAAGGAAACAACCGAGGCCGTTATCGAAACCGTTTCGGAAAAGTACAGCGAATATAAGGAAAACAAAGAAAACCCCACCAATACGGAAGCAACCGAAGCAACCGAAAATAACTAATACAGCAGGGACTTGCTCAAGCCGAGCAAGTCCCTGTTTTTATTAAATACAAAACCGAATTTTTTGAAACCCGATCGACTTTTTGGGCATATAATGTAACAGAATGTCAAGAATAAAATCAACGGATATGATCCGCGGTGACACTCTGTCCGCAGAAAAGCCGCGATCGGCATATGCAAATATCCGTTTTATATACGTGCCGACGGCAGCCTCGGATATCCACCGTCGGCAAATAATTATTTGACATCCGCCCGAGAATAATATAAACTATATGTTACGGTGTATGCTGTAAATCAATTCCGACGGAGGCTGTCAAAATGAACAAGGAAGTGTTTAAGCGTAATTTACGCATTATCAAAAGAAAAAAATGGCCGATTGCCCTTGTTGCCTTAATCATCATCGCTGCAATAGCAATCCCCGTTATCTCCTCCGCAGTTATTGACGGCAAGCGTTATTCCGCAAAGACTCCCATCGCCCTTTCCTCGGTTTTTATAAAGCAGAGCGACCGTGATAAAATCCATCTCATTGCACACCGCGGTTTCTCCTGTCAAGCACCGGAAAACACCTCCGCAGCAATTGAAAAAGCCGCCGAATTTGGCTTTGACAGCGTTGAAATTGACCTTCGCCAAACTACCGACGGCGTTTGGGTGGTCTCCCACGACGACGATATTTCCGATATGACCGACAAAAGAGGAAAAATTTCCTCCTATACATATTACGACCTCATAACCGCAACAGTCGATAACGGCGCTAACCATACCGAATACGCCGATTTAAAGCTTTTGACTCTTGATGAAGCCCTTTCACTTTGCCTAAGGTATAATCTCAAGCCGATGCTTGAGATTAAAGCCTACACCTCTGACGGACTTACCGCTTTGCTTGAAATAATTGAAAAAAACGGCTTTACGCAATCCTGCTCGATTATTTCCTTTGACCGCAATGCTCTGGACGAAATACGCCTGCGTAACGATAAAATAGCCCTGTATGCCCTTGTTTCAAAGCTCAATTCCTCCAATATGAAGTCCTGCCTCGACGACCCAACCATCGGTGTCAGCTTTAACGGCAGCTCCGGGGCGAACACAGAGAAAAAAATAAAGCAGCTTCAAGCCGCCGGCATTCCCCTCGCCTGTTGGACAACGGACGATGCTCAAACAATGACCAAGTACTATGATATGGGTGTCACCGAGTTTGTCACAAACAGAATATATTCAAAATAAGTCTAAGGCTTCTTACGAATATTTCATCCGTAGGAAGCCTCATTTTATTGCAATTTATTTAATTAATTCAAAGATTTCATCAAAGAAAAAATATATCCCGTTCAGCGGAGCGGGCAAAAGCCTCGCCGCCATTTGCAGATATTCATTCATTTGCCGAGGTGCGGAAAATTTTCTTCCGTTCATACTGACAAGAATCTCCTCATTTTCCCTTTCGGCAACAATTTTTGCCGCCTTAACCCCCGTATCCATATATTCCGTATTAATTTTGGAAACCGCAACACCCGACATAACAAGCATTGCCGAAATAATAACCACGATAAAGCCGATATAAACCTCATTTATCCTTCGCATCTGCGATTTGTATTTCATACGCATTCTTCCTTTCATTTGTATTTTGGGCAAAAAAGAAAATTCTATGCATTTTTCGGAATATTTCATTTCCGTACGATAATAATAAGCCAAAAGGAGTTGTTGTTTATGTCGGAAATTTTTTTGCCGCAAAAAATCATTTTCGGAGAAAACGCTGTTAAAAAATACGCCGACGGCGGTTTTGAACACGTTCTTATGCTTTCGGATAAGGCTGAACCCGCCTATTCGCAGCTTATCGGTGATATACGCACTGAGCTTTCCGAAAAAATCCCTTGTATCGGTTCTGTTATCAGCAACGATATTGATTATCTGCGTTCTCAAGCCATATCACACATTTCAAGGTCACAGCCCGACAGAATAGCAGCTGTCGGCAGTGCGGCGGTAATTGATACGGCAATGCTGATTTCTTACCAAACGGGAGTGGAATTTTCCGCAATACCGTTCTTTTCCTCCTGCGCCATGACCGATTTTGATGAGGCCGATTACAGAACCTACAGAAAATCGCCCTGTGAAACCGTCCTTGCCGAGGATTTTATAAAATACGTCAATTCCGATACCGCCGCCTACGATGCGTTTTCGTGCTTTGCTTACGCCGTGGATTCGCTCATTTCCTGCGACAATACGGTTATTTTCTCGCTCGCTCTGATGAGTGCGACCGACATTCTCAATAACGCCGTCGGCGCATACCGAGGCAACCGCAAATCCATCCAAAAGCTTCAATATTCAATGTATTATGCTGTCCTTGCCCACAGAAATATGCTTTCACTTTCCTCCTCGGTGGTCGATGACGTGACCTCCTTCTTCTCACGCTTGGGCATTTCAAAGCAGGCTGCCGCCGCAATCTGTATTCCCGAAATTATGGATTATTACCGCAATGATATTTTTGCCGAAATTTCACGTGCAACCGGTCTTTACCGTTCGGGTGAAGCTCCGGGTGATACTATTGACAAGCTGGCCGAACGTGTCAGAACAATCAGAGCGGCGCTGAATATTCCTCGCTGTATCGGCGCGGTGCTTCCCGACGCGGAGGTTTTCCGAGCCTTTGCGGAAAATTCGCATCTGCCCAATGAGCTGCTTGAGCTTTGCTACAACGGAAGCTTCAGATTTATGAAATTATAGTCTTTTCTATTTCGTTTTTGAGCTTGACGATTATTTTCTTTTCGAGCCTTGAAATATAGCTTTGAGAAATTCCGAGAGCATCCGCAACCTCCTTCTGCGTTCGCTCCCTTTGTCCGTTCAGACCAAAGCGCATAGACATTATCGTTCTTTCACGCTCACCCATGGAGTTAACAGTTCGCAAAAGCAGATTTTTCTCATCCTCAAGCTCAATATCACGATTCACAAGGTCGGGGTCACTGCCGAGAACATCCGACAGCAACAGCTCATTTCCGTCCCAATCTACATTCAAGGGCTCATCAATGGAAACCTCATTCCTCTGTGAGCCCGTTTTTCTGAGGTGCATAAGTATCTCGTTTTCAATGCATCTTGAAGCATAGGTGGCAAGCTTAATATTCTTTTCGGGACAAAACGTATTAACCGCCTTGATAAGCCCTATTGTGCCGATTGAAACAAGGTCCTCTATCCCCACACCGGAATTTTCAAATTTTTTTGCTATGTAAACCACAAGTCTGAGATTATGAACTATCAATTTTTCTCTGACAGTCTCATTCCCCTGCATTATCTCATTTAAGACCGCCTGTTCCTCCTCCTTTGAAAGCGGAGCCGGCAAGACCTCCGGTCCGTTCACATAATGTATTGTGTTGCTTCGGTTTAGCTGAAGCAGCAATTTTTTTATCAGTTTTATCAGCTTCATATTCGTTCTCTCCGTTAAAAATTTCAGAATTTAAAATAAAATCAAACTCACCGCCTGCAAGACTTTTTTGTGTGACGGCAATATAGACCCTGTCTGTCCTTATACTTTTGTTGAATGTCCTAAGCTCAACACTTTCCGGACGAAAAGCAGGTAAAAGGCTCACTCCCGAAACTGTTCGGCACACAACCATCCGTAATTTTTCCGTCTGTGAAATTTCACTTGGGCTTTCATAATACTGCTCTATGCTTTTCGGCATAATTCGAGCAAGCACACCGTATTCTCCGATTATAACCGGAAAGCCGCTGAAGCTCTCGGTAAGCGAATTGCCTGTATCGCAAAGAGCCGTTCCCTTTACGTTTTCACCGCCGTAAAAAACTGTCAGTGAATACACAGAATTTGTGGGTGCTCTGCGTGATATAAGCCGAGAAGCAAGACTGACAGCCGTAAAACAGATAACCGTGGAAATCGCAAGCACCGATAAATCAATGTCAAAGTATACGGCACCGTTGTTATATATCATTCCGATTGGGGCAACCGTCACCCAAAGCACAAGCATTATTCCGCCGAACACAAAGGCTACCGCAAAAAAGATAAAAAAGCATCGCAAAAATCTGCGCAGACTTTTATAGCCGAAGGCAGCCAAAACTATAATTCCGCTTGCCGTCAGCCGTAACGGCAATTCGGCGTAGGTCGGAATATCCGGCAGAAAAATTACCAATCCGTATATGCTCCCGAACAGCGCACCGAGCAGAAGCCTTATATTCACGATTTTGCACTTCAATATAAGCGACGTGCAAAGCAGCAGTGCGTAATTGACAAAAAGATTTACCGTCATCAACACATCGGCATACACAACCAAACGCATCACCTCCGAAGCCTTTGTCAAAGAGAATGATATCACTGTAGAGCCGAATTTTTTGTCGCAATTAAGACAGAAAAAACGGAACCGTAAAAAAACTCTTTTACAGCTCCGTAGCTTCATATCTTATTTTTTCTGCGATTAATCGAGGGTGACGGCTCTGCCGAGCTCAAACGAATAAATCACTGTTTCCCTAACCCTTTTACCCGTACAGCGTGAAAGTGCATATTCATACATTTTAAGCTGATTTTTATATCTGTGTCTAAGCTCCTCATCGTCAACACGTCTATCCGTCTTGTAATCGACGATAATAAGCTCTTCGTCCTCCTCAAAGGCACAGTCAACATAGCCCTGCACAACTATCATTTCACCGCCGTCGATTTCGGCAAGCTGAGGATAAAGCTCCCCGACGGCAATACCGACCGTAACCTTCTTTTCCCTCAGCAGGAGCGGTGACCGCTTGATTCTTTCCGCAATATCGCTACTGAAGAATTTTTTCAGCTTATCACGTTCAAGAACCTGAGCCTCATCGGGTGTCAGGTGATGCTTTTCGAGCATCATTTCAATCTGCCCATCAACGTCAAGTCTCTCTGCACTGTAATCGTAAAACTCCATAAACTTATGAGTGGCGGTACCCTTATTTGCACTGTTCATACCGTTTTCGGAAAGGAATTGCGGCTTTTCGGTTGCGATTTTTTGAGCCGAAGCATATGAAGCCTCCAGCTCGGAGGGCGAGGTCTTTGCGGCGACGTTTGCCAACACCGCATAGGGATAGCGGTACTCCGCTCTTTCTCTTATTTTTTCAATCAGTGCTTCGTCAGCCGATGCACTCACCGTCTCATCTTCAATTTTTTCGGGCTCGCTAAGACTGTCAACCAGCTCAAAGTGCATTTTTCTTTCTGCTTTGAGCAGGCTCGGTGGGTTGTTACCCCAAAGTGCGGCAGCATCCGGATGACGTAAAAAGCCGAGCATAATCCAATCCGCCATAGAGCTCTTGGAGAGCAATGCAAACGGACATAGCTTCTTTTCGTCACCGAGCTCTGCGGCAAAGGCGGCAAGCTTTTTTTGAGGATTATCGTATCTTGTAACGCAAATAAGCCGCTCCCTTGCCCTCGTCATGGCAACATAAAGCACCCTCATCTCCTCCGAACGTCCGGCACGTTTTTCTTCGATATTTATCGCATTTTTTCCGACGGTTGCAAATTTGCATTTGCGTTTCGGATCACGTCGATCAAAGCAAAGTCCGAGCTGTGGATGGTAAGCCACGGAGGACTTGGTAAAATCCTCATTGAATCTTGCGTTCAAATCCGCCAAAATACATATCGGAAATTCAAGACCCTTGCTCTTGTGTATTGTCATAATTTGCACAACGTCAGCGGTCTCCGAGACATCGGCGGCACATTCAAGGTCACTTTTTCTCTCCTGTATTCTGTCAATAAAACGAATAAATCCGGAAAGTCCCCTCTTGCCCGATTCCTCATATTTTGCGGCATATTCAACAAGCATATTAAGGTTTGCATTCCTCTGTGAGCCGTCCTTCATTGCAAGGGCAACGGATTTGAAGCCTGTAAGCTCATACGCTTCCTCAAGGAAACGATCGCACGGCAGAGTTGCACTCAACATTCGCAGCGTATTGAGCATATCAAGAAGCCTTTGGCATTTTTCATCACCGCTGTCGGCAGCCTGTCTTACACAATGATAAATCGGAATTTTTCTTTCCTTAATTCTCATCAAAGCAAGCTCATCTGCGGTAAAGCCGAAAATCGGAGACATCATTACCGCAAGCAGCGGAACGTCACGCAGAGGGTTATCCGTCACACGCATAAGGCTCAGCATCATACTTATTTCGTGGGATGCAAAAAAGCCCGTTTTTGTTGCAACATAGGATGGAATTCCGTTTTCCGCAAGGGCTTTTGCGTATATATCCGCCCTACCGTTGCCGGCTGAACGCAAAAGAATACAAAAATCACGGTAGGATACCGCTCTCGGACCGTCACTGCCCTTGACCGTCATTCCGCTTTTGATAATTTCCCTGATTTTTTCAGCAATAAATTGAGCCTCCGTATCACGGGCAACTTTTTCCTCCATATCGCCCAAAACATAAAGCTCCGCCTCGGGAAAGCTGCACTCATCATAGACAGCGCCCGATTTCAACGCCTCTCTCTCATCATATTCTACCGAACCGACATTTTCCGACATAATCTGTGAAAACAAAAAATTTATATTTTCCGTAACCCCGACTCGGCTTCTGAAATTCTTATCAAGTGTGATTCGTGCCGGATAATTTCCGTCAACGTAATCCGCAAGAGAAGCTCTGCGATTCAAAAAGATTTCGGGCATAGCCTGACGGAAGCGATAAATACTTTGCTTAACGTCACCAACCGTGAAAAGATTGCCGTCATCTCTGGAAACAGCCCAAAACAGCGTGTTTTGCAGGTCGTTGACATCCTGATACTCATCGACAAGTATTTCTTCAAATTTCTCGGAAAAGCCCTCGGCAAGCTCCGTTCTGTGCGGCGTGCCGTCCTCATCATACCAAACAAGCAAATCCAAGGCAAAATGGCAAATATCCGAAAAATCATACCCGTTTACCCTCTTTTTCTCGCTGTCGAGAATCTCTCCGTAGCGTTTGACCGCCTCAATAAGCTTGTTGACAACCGGATAAAGATATCTCATATCATCTTGATTTTCGCTTTCCGTCGAACAAAAAAGCGTGCCGAGCTTCTTTATCTGCTCGGTAATTATTTTTCTGTTGCTTTTAACAAGCTCGGATTGAACCGAGGAATATTTGCTCGGCAAACGACCCGAGCCGCCGAATTTTACATCGGTGAGCGTACTTTTTATCTCATCCCAGCTACCGCTTTCGACAACACTCTTTAATTCCTCAAGTTTGAAAAGCATATCTGCAATTCCGCCGCCGTATTTTTCTCCGACAATTTCATCCTCGGCTGCGGCTTTTTGCGATTTGCCGCAAAGGAGTATGCAATAGTCCAACGCATCCCTTGCATAATCTATTATCGTTCTGCCCCAAGCCGATTTTGCCAGCGGAACCTCGTCTTTGTAAACATTTCTTAAAGCATTGAGATATTCCGACGGACGTGCAAAGGCCATGGAGCATTCATAAAGCCGTACAATCAGGTCAGCAGTTGCACTGTCATCCGCTCCGTTGGCGGTCAGCCCCACCAGCTCGGCAAGCTCCGGCGAATTTTCATTGTAAAGCTCGTCCAAAACTGCCGAAACCGCATCGTCACGCATCAGCGCAAGCTGTGAGCCGTCAAGTATTTTATAATCCGGAGCAATGTCAAGGCTGTGAAAATTCTCACGCACAATATCGTTGCAAAAGCTGTCTATTGTGCTGATATTTGCAAAGGGAAGCATTATTATCTGCCGTTTAAGATGCTCATTGGCAGGATCTCTTTTTATCTCCGAATTAAGCTCACGGTAAATTCTTTCCTTCATCTGTGCCGTTGCCGCCCTTGTAAAGGTAACAATCAGCAGCCTGTCAGCCGAGCACGGCTTTTCTTCGTTTTTCAATCTTTCAATAACTCTTTGAACAAGCACAGCCGTTTTTCCCGAGCCGGCGGCGGCAGAAACAAGTATCGTTCCGTCACGCGAGACAATTGCATCCCGCTGTTCCTTTGTCCATTCAGGCATCCTCGTCACCTCCAAGCATTGCAAGGCTTTCACCGTGATTAATATTGTCTATTTCCATTATCGGCGTATCCGCATCAACGTGGCAAACCTCTTTATAATCGCAGTATTTGCATACCTCATGGTACGGGCTCTGACCATTTAGCGCAACGGCAGGTCGAACCGGTATAGCTCCGTTATGAAGCTTCATTGCCATTTCCGACAATATTCTTTCACATTTTTTCATCAACAAATCCATTTGTTTAAAGGATATCAGCGTCCCCGTACCGCTTCCGTCAGCTTTCAGCGATGCAGGAATAAACACACCCTTACCCTCGTTCTCCATCATATATATAACACGGCTGTCGTCAAGCACCATTCCGTTCATTTTTGAGCCCTTGAGCTTTTTGAGAGAAATTTCTCCCTCATCCTCGTCTCTCTGTGCGGAAACAAACGGAGCATTGACCGGCATATACAAAATCCCTGCCGGAGTGATTTCCTTGTACTCTCTAAAGCCGTTTTTCCAAATTGCAAAGAGATAAATCAGCATTTGCATATTCAGTCCGTGAAAAACCTCATTGAGGTCAAATCTCTTGCCGCCCGATTTATAATCGACAACCCTGACATATGCCTTTCCGTTTTGCTCGGCAACATCAACTCGGTCAATCGAGCCCTTGAGCTTTAAGGTGCCGCCATCGGGCAAGGGAATATCATAGGTTTTGACCTCCGCATCGGAATCAATGGCAAGCTCAAACGCAACGGGCTTAAAATCACTTACCCTAAACTCGGCAACCAACCTGTCAACCACCTCGCAAACCGTCAAGCCGAGCTGACGGAAAAGATAGCCGAAGCGCTCCCCTGTTTCGGCACCTGCCGTAAGCGTTTCCTTAAAATATTCCTCCAAAATATCGTGGACGCAAGCATCACGCTCACTTTTTTTCATCTCGCAAAGTCCGTCACTGCCGTAAGCGGAAATGAGCTTTTCGAGAATATAGTGTATCGCCGTTCCCTTTTGCATAGGGTCAAGCTCCGCCCTTTTCCTCGGCTGTGCATTGAGACCGTACTTGCAGAAATATTCAAACGGGCACTTATGATAAACCTCCGTCCTCGATGCCGACATATACATATCGTATCCAAAAAGTGCCGTTGCCGTCTCCGGATTTTTGATGGAAATTTCCTCCTTACTCGTTGCACGGTGCAAAGCCGCCAGTCTGCCGGAATATTCCTTTGACCCCTCGAAGTAGCTTTCCAGACTGCTGTAAAGCGTGCCACCATCTCCGGTTAGCCTTGCCATCACCTCAAATGCGGATTCTCTGCTTTCAATGTAGTCCTCTGCCGGTATTTGTGCCGTATCGACGGTTTTAATATTCGGAAAAATCATATTGAGCTGTGAAACTATTTCCGACGGAGAAAGCTGTGCTCCGCTCAAATCCTTGCGTGAATAGGTGACATACAGCCTTTCCGTCGCACTGCAAAGAGTGGTATACGCAATAAAACGCTCCTCCATAAGCTTTTCCTCATAGCTGTCATCCGTCTTTAGCTCAAGCTCGGCAAGGCTGCGCTTTTCCGCCTCGGAAAGTATGCCGTTCGATTCGGGTATCATCGGAAAAATTCCGTCATTCATCCCAACGGCAAAGACTACCCTCGGAGATGAAAGCTTCACCCTATCGGCACTGCCGATTGTAATTTCATCAAGCCCCTGCGGAAGATTGCCTACGGAATAGGTTGAGATGAGCAGCTCAAAAAGATTTCTAAAGCGTGTAGGTGTTAAACGAACCCCGGAAAGCGCCTGTGCAATGCGGTCAAGCATATCCATCAGCAGTCTCCACACCCTGTCCTGCTCCTCGGCAAGCTCAGGATGTGCTGCCGAGCTCAACCCTGCCGCCAAGCTGCGAAGATTTTCCGCAACCTTCATATCCACAAGCAGCGAATAAATTGCCTGAGCCGCCTCAAGGGAGGTAAACTCCTTCATTTTTACCCTAAAGCGTTGCAGCGGTGAAACCAAACGAATCCTCAGCTCATTAAGTGCCTTTAGCTCCGCAATATCCTTATCGAGCATTTTTTCGCCCAAGCCGTTCGGGTGAGCCGTCCATTCATCAAGCCATTTTCTGCCGTTAATTTGCCACATCAGTGCATAATTTTCAAGCCGAGAAAGCTCTTCCACATCAAGCCCCGTCAAGCCTGTTTTTGCCATTCGCATAAGTGTGTCGGTTGAAAAACCGACTGCGGCAAGCTCCACCGCACTCCTTACAAATTCAATCAGCGGCTCCGAGGTTATCGGCTGTCTTTTGTCCTCAAACGCCGGAACACCGTTACGCACAAGAGCACTGCGAATACGCCTTGAATAATTGCTCTCACTTCTCGAAATTATCGCAATATCACGGCAACGCAGCCCCTCCGTTCTGATAAGGCGCTTGACGGTACAGGCAACGTACTCACATTCACTTTCAAAATCCTCCGCAGAGCACAGAGCTACGCTTTGAGTGCTTTTTTCATAAAGCTGTGTGCCGCTTGAATAGAGACCTCTCTCGATTGCAGCAAGCTCCTCGTTTCGCTCACCGTAATCAATTTCAAAGCTTTTTCTCTCCACCTCTGCTCCGCACGACCGAGCCATACGAAGAAGCTTGCGTTTGGTTCTCTGCGTATGTGAAAAAACGCCAAATTCATCCGCCGTCTCATCAACACTCAGCGTAATCCAAACCTCACTCGCCTGCCTCAATATCCTTTCAAGCACCGCAAATTCCTGCGCCGTAAAGCCTCGGAAGCCATCAACAAGCACCTTGGTTCCCTCAAACTCGTTGTGCTTTTCCAAAACGTCGCATAGAATATCAAGGGCACATTCATCATCAAAATAATTTTGCTCAACCAAGGCGGAATAGGCTCTTTCGATTTTTGCAAGCTCGGTCAGCTTTTCCTTCAATATCGACGGCTTCATCGTCAAAGCGGTCTCATCAAGCATTTCCGAGGTTACCGAGCATTGGCGAAGCTCCTTGATCGTCTTGAGCATTTGCACCACAACGGCGTTGCTGTACCTGTGACGCGAATAAATTTTCAGCTCATCACCGACCTCCTCCAAAGCCACGCTCATCAGCATCGCCCTTGTGCTGTCGTCAATCGCTTTTTTTGAATTCAATCCGTATTTTTTCAAAAGCCCCTCGGCAAGAAACGAAAAGCTGACAACATTTACCTTGTCCGCTCCGCTTGCGCCGAGATAGCCGAGAATTGTTTTTTCAGTATTGAACGAATACTGCTCCGGTACAATTAGAGTAACTCTTTCACCGAGCTCGATGCAGCTTTTGAGTTCATCATAAATATAGGCGGTTTTTCCGCTTCCGATTCGTCCCGTTACAAGCTTGAGCATATATTCCCTCCGATAATCGGCACGGTCTCCCGTGTCGTGATTTGCCGAATTTGTATGATATAATTATATAATATATCCTCCTCAAAAGCAACAAAATAAAAAAATCATCGGTACCATTATAGGTACCGACGATCCGATTTACATATAAAATTCTATTGCACCGGTTCTGCTGACAAACACGGTTGAGCTGTCGAGACTGACTTTTCTTTGGCGTTCAATTGTTTTTGTCGCCTCAATCACCGTTTCCTCTGCATAAGCACCGTTCACCTGCGCCGTTGCAATTTCCGAAAAGGCACTTGTTCCTCTCTCGTTGCGAGAAAAAGCGACAACCTTGTAAAAATAGTCTCCCGATTCCTCCGTTGAAAAATCTGTAAAGCTTGTCCCTCTAACGTCGCTGATTGCCACATATACACCGTCAACACTGTCCGAACGGTATACCGTATATTTTTCGGCACCATCCGTCCTGCCCCAATTCAGCTTGATGTATCCGTTTTCATCATTTGCGGCGGTAACGCTCGGTGACGGAAGCCGTGCCGTTATATACATTATATCGGTTATATCGCTGTCATACTTTTCCTCGTGTGCAAGTGTTTTGAGCTTATAATAGTAGCGGTGACCTTCCTTAACATCCGTATCTGTAAATTCCGTTTTATCACCGCCAAGCTTTGCGTGCTCCTTATATCTGCCGTCCGCCGTTTCACAGCGGTAAATGACATAGCCGCTCGCATTTTCGACCTTATCCCAGCTTATGCGAATTTTATCCCGTGAAAGATTGGTAACACCGACATTCAGCGGCTTTCCTATGAGAACATTTACATCAAGATAGGCAAAAGCATTGCCGTAATTCGTCGTTGCCGTAAGCGTAACCCTGCCGAAGCCCTTACCGGTTATAATTCCGTTTTCATTGATAACCGCAATATCGGGATCGGAGGAGGTCCATGTTACGCCCTTATCCGTTGAGCCCACAGGTAGCTGCGCCCACATAATTTCCGCAGTTTGTCCAACACCGACACTGACGGAGCTTTCACTCAAAACAAGCTGCTGCGGCTTATCGCTGACCGTGACGACCGCATACATCGGACCCGTAAAAAAATTACCGTTGACGGTTACATATGCTCTGTAATAATACGTTGTGTTCGGCTTGAGAGAGCCGTATTTTTCGGCAGCGTCCATGCTTAATGTGAATTCTTTTTCGGATTTATTGCTCACAACCGGATATTTTTTTAAGCTGTTTTTATCCGTACCGAAGCAAAAGCCTGCCGCCGATACAGCCCTGCCGCTGTTGTTCTTTACCGAACCGTTTAGAACGGCATTGGTGCTTGTGATGCTTGTTGCCGTTGTTGTTATAACGGAAAGATTGCCCGAGGCATAAACGCTTGAATCGGAGCGTGATGCACCCGAGGAAGAAACGGAGGCGGCAAAGGCATATGAGCCTACATAGGTCTTTGCATCATTATAGTTGGGCACTCCGTAGCCCAAAACATAGCCGGCACCGAGACTGCGTGTTCTTCCGTTACACATATAGCCGGAGGCTCCGTCGGTATTGCCTTCAATTGTATAGAGTCTGTCACCGGAAACGCCGGTAACAATTCCGATATGCTGAGCGCTCGAACCGCCACCCCAATTAAAAAACACCATATCACCCGGCTTAGGAATATAGCCGGAGGCACTTGTGTAGTAAATTGATCTGTTTTTGTACCAGCTTGTCAGCGTTCCGCAATTGCCCAAGCGTGGCACAATTGACGAAGGGATACCCGCCTGCGAGGCGCACCACGATATAAAATACGCACACCATGCGCCGTTTGGCTCACCGAACGAGGCGCCGTATTTTGTGTAGCCGCCGTCGCTTGATGAGGATATCGGGTTGCCGGAGCTGTCAAGCTCAATGTAACCGAGCTGTGTTTTTGCCACACCGATAAGGTCGGCAATGTGCGAGCCGGTATTCCTGTGAGTATTCGGATAGTAATCGGGATATTTGACCGCCGCCGCATTGAAGGCAACGCAAAAGCAAAGCGCGAGGGTCAGAGCCATCGCACAGCCACGCTTAAAAAATCCTTTCACCGTCTCACTGTCCTTTCATCGAAATTGCTCAATGAAGCAAAACCGAAATTACAGCCGTCAGAGAGCCTAGAGCAATAAGCCCTGCCAAAACAACGGCTATTATTCTTGTAAACTTTTTGTTCATTTTTCGGAGCTTTCCTTTCTTTTTGCCACACTCCTTTTGCCGAGCTTACCCGCCTTTGAGAAGGAGGTTATAACCATACAAAGCAGAGCACCGCCGGCGCCGAGAATTAAATCGGCCATTGTGTCCAAAAGACCGGATTCCGAATAATATTCCGAACGCTGCAAATACAGTCCGTAAATTCTATCCATCGAAAACTCATAAAACTCCCAAACCGTGAGAGCCATAAGCGCAAAGGAAAACGAAAACAACGATGCCAACGCCGGACTGAGCTTACGGCTTTTCGGTTGCTGACTCTGAATGATGACTGCCAGCTCATAGCCGCCTGCGGCAATAATGTAGCCGGCACAAAAATGCTCGGGAACATCAATATGCTCAAAGGTTGTGAATTTGTTGAGGGTTGAACCGACGGCAACACCGAAGCAAATAAAAATATTCGCTATCGTTTGCAAATAATACGGAACGAGAGTTATAAACGCCTTGCCGCCGAGGAGCTGAAAAAGATCCCAGAGGAAGGTGAGCATCGTTGCGGCGACCGCCTCCAAAAACTCTGTCGTGTGACCCGAAAAGAGCATAACCACGCCCCAAACAAAAACAATACCTCGGCATACATACCATGTCACCTGATGCGACTTTGGAATTACCGGAATCGGATTTAAGCTTTTCTTCATATTTTCACTTCTCCTGTCAAAATGTACATCCACTGTTTTCTGAACATTATAGCATTATTTTTTCTTTACGTCAATATTTCGGCAAAAACAGAATAAACCATAATCTTCCCGTTCAAATTATAAAAACTATTGCATTTTGACGATTATGGGATTATAATACTGTTGAATAAAATAAAGTGAGGTCGTTAAAATGTCAAATCAGGTTTTAGTCGAAACATCAGCACGTCATGTTCATGTCACCCAAGAGGTTCTCGAAACACTCTTTGGCAAGGGCTATGAGCTCACCAAGAAAAAGGATCTTTCCCAGCCGGGTCAGTTCGCTTCCAACGAGCGTGTTCAGGTTGTAGGTCCCAAAAGCAGCTTCCCCGCTGTTTCAATTCTCGGACCCGTTCGTCCGGAAACACAGGTTGAGCTTTCCGCTTCCGATGCACGTTCAATCGGCGTTGCGGCTCCCTGCCGTGAGTCCGGAGATATTGCCGGCAGCGGTGCTTGTAAGCTTGTAGGTCCCGTTGGCGAGGTTGAGCTCAGCGAGGGCGTTATCGTCGCAAAGCGCCACATTCACGCAACACCGGAGGATGCCGAGAAATTCGGCATTGAGGACAAGGAAATCGTCAGCGTTAAAATCAATTCCGACGGTCGTTCTCTTGTTTTCGGAGATGTTGTTGTCAGAGTAAGCCCCAAATATGCGCTTGCAATGCACATTGATACCGACGAATCCAACGCCGCCTTTGCAGCCCCCGGTCTCATGGGCGAAATTATCAAATAAGCATTTTCACAGCGGAGCACGGTTGTAAAATCGTGCTCCTTTTGCGTTATTTTTTAAGATTAACTCCCCCGTACTTGACAAGCACATATCAAAGTGATAAAATAGATTGCAAATAGATTGATAATTACCGAGCATCAGTCGCTTTGCGGCAATGCTCGGCTTTTATTTTTGGAGGTATCAGGAATATGAAAACAGATGTTGTAATTGTCGGAGCCGGTCCTGCCGGTATATTCACCGCTATTGAGATGCTTCGCAAGGGCACAAAGAAAAAAATTGTCATTGTCGAAAAGGGTCAGTCCGTTGAAAACAGACATTGCCCCAAGTCAAAGACAAAGAAATGTGTCAACTGCAAGCCGTACTGCCACATTACAACAGGCTTTTCCGGTGCAGGTGCTTTTTCCGACGGTAAGCTCTCCTTGAGCTATGAGGTCGGCGGAGATCTCCCGAACCTTGTCGGTGAAAATCTTGTTCAGGAAACAATCAACTATACCGACGGTATATATCTTGAGTTCGGTGCAGACACTAAGGTTGAGGGTATCGGCAATTCCGATGAGGTCAGAAAAATCCGTACCCGTGCAATTCAGGCAGGTCTGAAGCTGGTTGACTGCCCCATCCGCCATATGGGAACCGAAAAAGCACAGGACATCTACCTTGCCATCGAAAAATATCTCATTGCAAACGGCGTTGAAATTCTTTTCGGCTACGAATGTTCAAACATCATTCTCAACGGCAAAAAATGTGAAGGCATTTATGTTTCCAACAACAAGGGTGTTGATATGGAAATTTTCGCAAACGATACAATCATCGCAACCGGACGCAGAGGCGCAGAATGGCTTGAAAAAATGTGCGGTGAGCACGACATTGCTCATCTGCCCGGAACTGTTGATATCGGTGTGCGTGTTGAGGTCAGGAATGAGGTTATCGAAAAGGTAAACGATGTGCTTTACGAATCCAAGCTTATCGGTTATCCCAAGCCCTTCAAAAACAAGGTCAGAACCTTCTGTCAAAATCCCGGCGGCTTTGTCAGCCAGGAAAATTATGACAACAACCTTGCCGTTGTAAACGGTCATTCCTACAAGGAGCTGAAATCCGACAACACGAACCTTGCGATCCTCTGCTCCCATAATTTCTCATATCCCTTTAACCAGCCGATATCCTACGCTCAAAAGGTAGGCGAGCTTACCAATATGCTCGGTACGGGACATATTCTTGTCCAGCGCTTCGGTGACATTCTTGACGGTAAAAGAACCTGGGAAAAGGAGCTTTCGCAGTCCAACCTCAAGCCCACCCTCCCCGATGCCGTTGCCGGCGATATCACTGCGGCAATGCCTTACAGAGCAATGACAAACATCATCAACTTTATTCAGGCGGTTGACCACGTTGCTCCCGGCTTTGCTTCCTACGAAACTCTGCTCTATTCACCCGAGCTTAAATTTTACAGCAACAGAGTCAAGATGGACGAGCATTTCAACACAAATGTTGAGGGACTTCACTGCCTCGGTGACTCCAGCGGATGGACAAGAGGTCTTATGATGGCATCCGTTATGGGTGTCCTGATGGGCAGGGAGATTTATTGATGAATATTACCCTCAATCCCGACGAAAATATAGTAAAGGTTGTTAAAGAGGGACTCGAACGCACGGGCGGCTACTGCCCATGCCGCCGTGAGCACACACCCGAAAACAAGTGTATGTGTGAGGAATTCAAAAAACAGATTGCAGACCCCGATTTCGAGGGCTTCTGCCACTGTCTGCTTTACTATAAATCAAAATAAGGAGATATCATATGTCCGAAGTCAGAATTACCGAGGAAAACTTCACGTCCGAGGTTCTCAAATGCGATATTCCCGTTCTGCTTGATTTTTGGGCGGAATGGTGCGGTCCCTGCCGTATGCTTTCGCCGATTGTTGAGGAGCTTGCCGAGGAATATGACGGCGTAATCAAGGTCGGCAAGGTCAATGTTGACGAGGAAAACGGTCTTGCCTCCGTCTTTAATGTTTCAAGTATTCCCACGCTTGTTGTTTTGGAGCACGGCAAGGCAACCAAGTCCTCCGTCGGCTATGTATCCAAGGAAAAAATTCTGAATATGTTGAATTCATATTTATAACTTTTATTCTTCATTAATTCAAAAGCCCCTTAACCACATCGTTTTTACGAAGTGATTAAGGGGTTTATCAATGTTCGGCTTATTTACCGTTTTTTAAATTTCGCTTTTTTTCTTCCGCATCGTTCCGGGAATCTTCCCAAACATTTTTGCAATAGCAATCGCCCGAAAGATAATATTCATTTGTACGGTCATTGTTAAATTCTGCCAGTGCGGGTTCCTCACCTTCCGTAACCGTAACAGTAATGCTGCTTGTTGTTGGCTCGTAACGCCACGACCAGTCAGTGTTTTCCGTCACGGTGTAGGTGCCGACGGGAATATGTTCAACAACCGTGAAATCATTGCCAACTATGACCACATCAAGCGAAACATGCTTACCCGATGTCGAATAGCCCTCAATATGGTAAAGAGTGCTTTGCGTTCTGCCATTAGTATTGTCGCAGTTATCAATTCCCGTTTTAACCACCTTTAGCCTGCCGTAAAGAGGCGTATAAATATTGACAAACGAGAATATCAGCGATTCATCCTTGACTGTCAGCAGCGTATCACTGAGCCCATCCTTGCCGTTTACAGTGGTTGATGTCCATTGATAGCCACCCGTGTTAGCCTTGCCGGGACTGCTTTCCGTCACGGTTAGGTTATAGTTTTCGTTAATATCAAAAACAGCAGTCTGGGTTGCAGTCAGCGTAAACCTACCGTTCGCATCGGTTTTTGCGGCAGTTGTCAAGCCTGTTTTTGAGTCAAAGAGCTGATAGCTGTAATTACTCATATCGAGCGTTGTATTGTTGCTTTCGTTAAATTTTGCATTTATGTTGAATGCAAACTGTTCATCCGAAAGACCGGTCAATTCCGTTCCGTTTTCGTCAACAACGTCTTTTTCAACCGTTACGGCACCCTTAGGAATCTGCGGCAGGTTGAATTTCATATAGCAGTTTGAACAACCGCCGCAACGCTCCATATAGAACATCTTAAAGGTATGCTTACCCGGCGTGCAAACCGCATCGGAAATAACTCCGTTCACCGAGCCTACGGTTTCCGTTGACGAATCATAACCGGTTACGGTTATGGCATTTTCAACCCAGCTTGTTTTTTGGGTAAAATTCAGCTTACCTGTAATTGCTCCGTGTCCGCCGCCGATATCAAGCACCAGCTCATCATCGACAAACACCCACAAATCGTCGTCACCGTTGAATACGTACTCCAAATCCTCTCCGTTTACCCTGCCTCCGACCGGGATATAAAAATCCAGTTCAACAACCATACCGAACCAAAGCTCCGTGCGAAGTCCTTCTCGCGTTGTTGAGGGATTAAAAACCGAACGGCTTGCTCTTACCGTAGCTTCATCGTCATCAGCAATGAGTCCCTTCCACGAATTAAGATCAAACGCCGTGTTGTTGCCCGGGTAGGAATCCTCAATTTCGGAAAACGGATAGAAGCCGCCTGTGGTTGTGTAATCATCGTAATCCTTTCTAATAAGGCTTATCTGCTCAATTTCAACATTATAGCTTTTGTTGTTATCCAAGCCACTGCCCCTGTTGCTGTCAAAAAGGTCGATACGCAAAGCGGTGATGCGCTTACCGTTCGTCCACGCCGCACAGGTCGAGGTATCCAAAACAAATTCAACTATGTCGCCGTTTGATGTATATTCAACATCCAACGATTCCGTTTCATTATAACCGCTGCCGGAATTGAAAAATACCTGACATTTATTTTTTCCAATCACAGGCACCCTTGCCCTAATATAAATTTGACCGATATTATCTACAGCTCTGCCGGCTTTATCTGCGGTTGTCCCCTCATTCGGCACAACAAAGCTAACATACGGGTCAAATATTTGCTTACCGTTTTGCGTGGTCGATACAATCGTTCCCTTGAACACTCCGTTGGCATTTGTGCTGCTCGTACTATAGCCATTAAAACCAAACGCAGAATCCAAACCGAGCGTTGCGATGTAGCTGTTATAGATAGAGAGTGTGTCGGCATACAATTCTATAGTATTGTTGGAGCGGTTGTACTGAGCATGGTTTGCGGCACTCTTGTACTCATAATAACCGGTGCTTTGGTCATAAATCATTTCAAGCTCGGCATCCTTATAATCGATTCTGCCGCTTACAGGCTTAGTTAAATCAAAAAGAAGCTCACCCGTTGCCGTTGCACCGTTTTTACCTGTGACATAATTGAACATGGGCGTTCCGGAACTGCTGAGCTTGTTTTGAACAATACCCTGCTTTGCCATCGTACTGCCGGAATGGTTGATACCGGCAGTGCCTGTGACATCCGAAGTGCTCGTATGACCTCTAAATTGAAAAGCCCGGTTGTTATCGGCAACTCTCAATAAGTTTTTATTCATTTCAACCGGATCATAGTCAAAAAGGGTTGTCTTGATTTTGCGAATAGTATACTGCGAATCATTTTTCAAAAGCGTACTCATCTTTTGAGAGTAATACTTTCCGCTTACAAAAACCGCCGCATAGCTCGAAAAGCTGCTTGCACCAAAGGTAATGGATTTACCGCCCTCATATGTGCTTAAATGCTGAACAGAAACAATTTCGGCACCGTTCAAACCGAAATGGACAATATAAACCGTGTTGGCACTATTAGGCACCTTTTCTGCCGGAATATTCATCGTCACAACCGTGTTTGCTGTCGGCTGCACATCGCCAAAGCTGATATCAATAGCAACAATGCCCTCAATATCGTACGAAATAAGGTTTTCCACAGACGATCTACTCACGGTAGTGTCCTTTACGGTGACGGTCGCATCCTTTGGGAAGGCACCCTCGGGAGCACAGATACCGATTTCGATACCATTGCTTGTTGTACCGCCGTCATAATTGACAAAGATCGTGTCCGATTCGGTATCACCCGCAATCAAAGCCAACAGCTCGTCATAGGAGGTGGAGCTATAAGCTGAAACAATATTTAGAATGTCGGCCCGCGTCTCAACATCGTACGATTCCCAATCCTTGTAGATTTCGGCACCGGTTTTGATACCTCCGTACTGATTGGTAATCATTTTTCTTATGTACTGCTTTCGTGAACAGGAATCTGCGTGCAGAGCAAGATTTTCCGGAAGCGAATCACCGATACAGTCGCACGCGGGGATTTCCGCAGCAGTTACTTCCACTGTCTCTGCGTTTTCGTCATCAACAGACTTTGTTCCGAGGCTTTCAACAATATCCGCATCCGTGCTTTTTTCGGGCACCGTCACAGCATTGTTTTCGGTCATATTCGTCTGCGCAAAAGCCAACAACGGGCTTGTGATGAGCATAAAGACACACAAAAACGATACTACCATTTTCTTTGTAATTTTCATTACATTTCCGCCTTTCTGAAAAACCTACAAAATAGTGGTATAATTATATAATCTTTAAGGTAATTATGTAACTGTAGGCTAAACGCCATGCGGCAAACAACATCATTAGTAGTAGCATATTTCATGCTACTACTAAGAGTGGTACCACTCTT